>NZ_DIAX01000049.1:0-843 GCF_002414845.1 Gordonia sp. UBA5067
CTGCCGATGGTGCGCGCGGTCTTCTCCTCGTCCTTGTAGTAGCCGAGCGGGATGTTACCGATCCGCGCGATATACCCGACCTCGCCGGGAGTGGTGATCCGCTCGTTGCGCTCGTCGACGACGATCATGCGATCGCTCGGCGGCACCTTGAGGTTGCCGCCGTCGTCCATCGTGATCTCGCCGTCATTGCCCGACTCCGACGCGCCGAAGTTGTCCCGCAGCAGCAGCCCCTCCTTGACCGCCACCAAACGGTCACGCACATGTTGGCTCCAAATGGCGCCACCCGAAGCGATCGAGAACAACGACGACATGTCGACATCGTCCTTCTGCTTCTCCATCTCCTCGACCAGCGGCAATCCCATGGCGTCGCCGACGATGAGGATGATCTGCGTCTGGTCGCGCTCGATGTTGCGCACAATCTGCTTCGCGTCGAAGTCGCGCTCGAGGATCAGTCGCCCCCCCAGGGAGAGGAACGTGAACAACGAATACGACGCAGCGCCGTGCATGAGCGGTGCGGCAAGCAGGAACGCCAGGGATGGAAAGTCCTTGACCGCCGACGCGATCTCCGCGTAGTCCTGGCGCGGGTCACCGTACGGGTTCCCGCCCGAAATCGGCTTGCGGAAGAAGTCGTCGTGACGCCACATGACGCCCTTCGGATAGCCAGTCGTGCCACCGGTGTAGAGGAGGTACAACTCGTCGCCGGTGCGCGGTTCGAAGTTCCGCTCCGCCGAGTACTGGCCGACCTCGTCGAATGACGCGAGCGTCACTGTGCGTCCGTCGAGCGCCGCCGCCGCGTCGCGCAGCTCATCGGTGATGGCGCCGACGACGAAGACCGCGCGCACC
>NZ_DIAX01000049.1:982-11450 GCF_002414845.1 Gordonia sp. UBA5067
GAAGACCGCGCGCACCATCGGCAGCTTCGCCAACAGCCGGGCGACGCTGGCCTGATGCTCAGGCAGTTCGACGATGATGGCCGCCGCGTCGGAGTTGTCAAAGATGTACTCGAGCTCGGCGTCGGTGTAGCGGTAGTTCACGTTCACCGGAACGGCGCGCAACTTGATGGTCGCAATCAGCGTCTGCACGTGTTCGGGGCTGTTCTTCAGGAAGAGCGCTACCTTGTCGTCGGCACCGATTCCCCTCGACGCGAAGAAGTGTGCGACCTGGTTGGCTTGCCGGTCCATCTCCGCGTAAGTGGTCTGATTGCCCTCGTAGCTGAGGACGACGCGCTCGGGGACCGCGTCGGCGACCGTTTCGAAGACGTCGGCGAGGTTGAACTTCATGGTGGTGACTCCCTTGTCGAGGTTCGTTGGCTGGCAGTGGGTTAGGTAGCGGTGAGGACGAGTCCGCTGGTGGGCACTCCGGTGCCGGCGGTGACGACGATCCTCGCCAGATCCGGCACCTGGTTGACCGATGCTCCGCGCACCTGCCGCACCGCCTCTGCGATGCCGTTCATGCCGTGAATATAGGCCTCGCCCAACTGGCCCCCGTGGGTGTTGAGCGGCAACCGGCCGCCGACTTCCAGGGCACCGGGCTCGGCGATGAAGTCCTTGGCGTCGCCCCGCCCGCAGAACCCCAACTCCTCGAGTTGCATCAGCGTGTACGGCGTGAAGTGGTCGTAAAGGATGGCCGCATCCATGTCTTCGGGGGTGAGCCCGGACTGCTCCCACAGTTGCCGTCCGACGAGGCCCATCTCCGGCAGACCGGCGAGCTCATCACGGTAATAGCTGGTCATGATGTATTGGTCGGTGCCGCTGCCCGAGGCGGCGCCGGCGATGACGGCCGGTGGGTGCGGCAGATCCTTGGCCCGCTCCGCCGACACGATAACCAGGGCGACGCCGCCGTCGGATTCTTGACAGCAGTCGAGCAGGTGCAGCGGCTCGGCGATATAGCGTGAGTTCTGGTGGTCCTCGAGCGTGATGGGCTTGCCATAGAAGAACGCCTTCGGATTGTTCGCGGCGTGCCGGCGATCGACGACGGCGATCCGGCCGAAGTCCTCGCTCGTCGCCCCGTACTCATGCATGTAGCGCTGGGCCACCATGGCGACGAAGGCCGCCGGCGTCGACAGCCCATGCGGGTAAGAGAAGGCATTGTCGGTGCCCGACGAGGTGGCTTGGTTCGCAACCGCAGCGCTGACCTGCCCGAATCGGTTGCCCGAGCGCTCATTGAACGCCCGGTAGGCGACCACGACATCGCACACGCCGGTGGCAACGGCCATGGCCGCCTGCTGCACCGTCGAGCAGGCGGCGCCGCCACCGTAGTGGATGCGCGAGAAGTACGTCAGCTCGCCCATCCCCGTCGCGCGCGCGACGGCGACTTCCATGTTGGTGTCCATCGTGAAGGTCACCAGGCCGTCGACGTCGGCGGGGGTCAGCCCGGCGTCGGCGATCGCGGCCGTGACCGCCTCGGCGGCCAGCCGCAACTCGCTGCGGCCGGAGTCCTTGGAGAAATCGGTCGCCCCGATCCCGGCGATCGCGGCTTTGCCCGACAGGCTCATCGCGTCTTCCCTTCGGTGGCCAGCGTCGCGGTGACAGTGGAGATGACGTGTTTGCCCAAGCTGTTGGTGCCGACCACCGCAATGGTGACCTGATCGCCGTCGACAGCAACGACATCGCCGGTGAAGGTCAGCGCGTCGTAGGCGTACCAGGGCACACCGAGCTTCAGGGCGATCGACGTGATCCGAGCGCCCGGACCGGCCCAATCGGTGACGAACCGCTCGACGAGACCGGTATCGGTGAGGATGTTGACGAAAATATCCCTCGACCCGCGCTGCCGGGCAAGATCCCGGTCGTGGTGCACGTCCTGAAAGTCGCGGGTGGCCAAGGCGCTCGACACCACGAAGGTCGGCGTCGCATCGATGGTCAACGGCGGCAGGGAACCCTGGGCACGCTCAGCGGAACCCTGAGCATCAGCGGCGGAATTCTGGGCACCAGCGGCGGAATTCTGGGCACGATCGGCAGGGACCCAGGCATAGTTCGACCACCCGGTTGGACTCTGATCGTCGGCGGGGAAGTCGAGGAACTCGACCTGCACCGGCATGCCGATCGTCACCTCGCCGGGATCGACGTCGCGCAACTCGCCAAGCATGCGGACGCCCTCCTCGAGCTCGACGAGGGCCACCACGAAGGGCAGTGGCCGGCCGGGCACCCGTGGCGCGTGATGCACGACGTAGCTGTAGACAGTCCCCCTGCCCGACGCGACGAGATAGTCGGTGGTGCCGTAAACACCGTTCTCGTCACGCGTGGTCCACGTCGCCGGGATCGGCGGATGCTGGAGCCCGGCGGCCGACCGCGTCCCCGCGACACCGTCGGGAAGCTGCTGAATGCGCAGTTCGTGCGCAGCAATGCCATCCCAGAAGAAAGCCGTATCCGCCGACGCCTGCGGCCGGATCAGCTTGGCCGGATCGAGAGTGCCGGGCGCCGGCGCCTTCGTCGCGGCCGTCCCCGGCTTGAATTTGAGGATCCGGAAGTCCATCTCGGCGACCACGTCGTCGCCGACCCGCCAGGTGTTGTGGGTGGTGAAGAACCAACCTTCGCCCAGCGCAGTCTGCTTCGGCCCGACGACTTCGACCAGTTCCGACGACAGCGTGACCTCGTCGCCCGGCCGCAGATAGCGGTGATACACCGAGTCACAGTTGGTGGCCACGACCGAGGTATAGCCGGCCTCGTCGAACAGCTCGGTGGCCCGCCCCAGCGGATCGTCGTCGCTGCGCACACCGTGCAGTCCGCGCATCGTCCACACCTGCGCCATCGCCGGCGGTGCGACGATGCCGTCGAATCCGGCCGCGCGCGCGGCCTGCTCGTCGAGGTAGACCGGGTTCGAGTCGCCCATCGCCTCGACCCAGTTGTGGATCATCGGCGAATTGACCGGATCCCGCCCGGCCTTGGGGGCGCTGGCGCCCGCGTCCTTAATCCTCCCCGCGGCAGCGAGGATATCGGCCTGATCGACGCTGATCTCGTCGGTCCCAGTGCTCATACTGCCCTCCCTGCTACCGCGGTGCCCGGGGAAGGCCGAGTCCGGCGGTGGCGATCATGTCCCGCATGACTTCGTTGACGCCGCCCCCGAAGGTGATGACGACGTTGCGCTTCTCTTGCACGTCCAACCAATCCACCAACTCGGCAGTGTCTGGATCGGTGAAGTCGCCGTAGCGACCCAGGATGTCGTCGGCCAGTCGCATGATCACCTGGATGCGCTCGGTGGCGAAGACCTTCGTCGCGGCGGCATCGGCCATCGAAATGGCCTCGCCGGTGGAGGCGACCTGCCAGTTGAGTAGTTCGTTGATTCGCGCGTAGGCGCCGATCTGGGCAAGGGCGCGACGGACGCCGGGCCGGTCGGCGACCAGTTGCCCGTCGACCACGGTCCGGCCCGCCCACGCCTGCAATCGCACTGCGATGCCCTCGATGCGCCCGGCCGGGCCGAGCATGACGCGCTCGTGGTTGAGCTGGGTGGTGATCAGCTTCCAGCCGCCACCCTCCTCACCGACGCGCATCGACACCGGCACCTTGACGTCGGTGTAGTAGGTGGCGTTGACGTGGTGGGCGCCGTCGGCAGTGATGATCGGCGTCCAAGTATACCCGGGGTCGGAGGTATCGACGATCAGGATCGAGATGCCCTTGTGCTTCGGCGCATCCGGGTCAGTGCGGACCGCCAACCAGACGTAGTCGGCGTCGTGGCCCCCGGTGGTGAAGATCTTCTGCCCGTTGACGACATAGTGGTCGCCCTCGCGGACCGCCGTCGTGGTGAGCGAGGCGAGGTCGGTACCGGCATCCGGCTCGGTGTAGCCGATGGCGAAGTGGACGTCGCCCGCGAGGATCGCGGGCAGGAACTTGGCCTTCTGCTCGTCGGTGCCGTGGACCTGCAGGGTCGGCCCGACCGTCTGCAGGGTCACCGCTGGCAGCGGCACATCCGCGCGTACGGCCTCGTTGGTGAAGATCTGCTGTTCGATGTCGCCGAAGCCCTTGCCGCCAAACTCCTTCGGCCAGCCGACGCCGAGCCGGTCGTCACTGCCCATCTGCTTGACCACCTTGCGCAGCGTCGCGCCGTGGCGTTCGGTGAGCAGCGTCTGCTCGTCGTCGGGGTCGACCAGGCTCTCGAAGTACTCGCGCACTTCGTTCTTGAGTGCTCGCTGTTCGGGGGTGAGGTCGATGAACATGCCCTCGCCCGGTTCCAGCTTGCCGGCCGGCTGCAGCGCGCTACGCGCACCGGCATCGGCGAGCTCGTCGAGGGTGGCCGAACCGCCGACGAGGCGGGCGAGGTCCTTGGCGATGGAGAAGTAGCGGTGCAGCGGATAGGTGACGTCAACGCCGATGCCACCGTGCAGGTGCGTCATGGTGCGCATCGTCGCAGGAACTTCCGCAGCGACCCAGTAGGTGCCGATCGCGATGTCAGCGCTGGCATCGAGGCCGTTGGCCAGCCGCCAGGCCGCCGCGGTGGTGGTGAGGTTGAGTGCCCGCCCGATCACATAGATGTCGGCCAACTGCTGCCCGACGGCCTGGAACAGGGCGATCGGCTTACCAAACTGGTGGCGGGTGCTGACGTGGGTGGCGGTCATGGCGGTGGCGCCGTCGACGAGCCCGTCGGCGTAGGCGTTCAGCACGAACCGGTAATAGGCCAGGAGTTCATCGCGGCCGACCGGCAAGACGGCATCCTCGGCGACAGCCACCCCGGTGAACCGAACAGTCGATTCACTCGATCCGCTCGAAGTGGGGGTCCGGTCGACCGTGATCCCGTCCGTGTCGGCGGGTACCCAGACGACCACGTCGGCGCCGTCGCAGCGGGCGGTAACCAGGAAGGCATGTGCCCCGTGCGCACAGAGGACGCCAGTCTTGGTCGCGGTCAGCCGGCCCGCGGCGAGAGTGGCGGCAGGCTCGTCGAGCAGTGCGGCGCCCGGCTCCCGCGCGGCGATCGCCAGCCAGGCCCCCGTCGTCACCGGCGCGAGGCGCTCGGCCTGCCGGTCATGGCGGCCGAGTGCGAGGGACGCGGCAAGCGTGTCGAGGGCGGGGGTGACCGCCGCGGACTTGCCCATCCGGCGCAACAGCGGCAGCAGGGCCGTGGCGTCGAGGTCGTCGCCGCCGGCCGCTTCGGGCAGTGGGAGCGCGAGGAGCCCGGCGGCCACCATCGCCTGCCAGGTCGCGGTGTCGAACCCGTCGGCGACGGTAAACCGATCGGTGGGATCCGACGCCGTCCTGGTGAACACTTCCTGCGCCACATCTGCCACTGCGACCGCTGCCGCGTCAAGACTGAAGTCCACGTCGCCTCTCCTGAAATAGGAACCTGTTCCGACCCAATGTAGTGGGTTTACGCCACCAATACTAGAACAGGTTCTATTTCTTCGGGAATCGGTCCATGAGATTGCGCGGACTTGCTGAGAATCTCCCCGTGGTGATGCGCCGAGGGCTATTTGCCCCCGACTGGTCACCACGGGGAAGTTCTCCGCACCACTAGCGCGGCATACCGAGAATTCGTTCGGCAGCGGCGGTCTTGAGGATCTGCGTCGTACCGCCGGCGATCGACAGGCACCGGTTGAGCAAGAACAGCTCGGCGGCCTCACTGGCGACCATCCCGTCGACGCCGAGCAGTCGCACGGCGAAGTCCGGGACCCCCTGTCGATGCGTGACACCGATCAGCTTCCGCACGCTCGACGCCGCACCCGGGTCGTGGCCCGACAACCGGGCCTGGACGGCGCGCGCGTCGAGCGTGCGGCCGTTGTGCGCATCGGCGACCAGCCCACCCAACTCGGCCAGCTCACCGCCGGCCAACGGTCGGTTCATCCCGGCTACCTGCCGCAGCAACGCGTCCATCTCCTTGCCGAGGCTCGAGCCGCCCATGGCAACACGCTCGTTGGCCAGCGTCGTGCGCGCGAGTCGCCACCCATTGTCGACCTCCCCGACAACCATCTCGTCGGGCACGAACACGCCGTCGAGGAACACCTCGTTGAACAGGGCCCGCCCGGTCAGCTCGCGCAGAGGGCGGATGTCGATCCCAGCCGAGGCCATGTCAACCACGAAATAGGTGATGCCCTTGTGCTTGGGTTTCTCGGGATCGGTGCGTGCCAGGCAGACCGCCCACTGCGCGTTGTGAGCCGCCGAGGTCCAGATCTTTTGCCCGGTCAGAAGCCACCCCGGCTCGCCGTCGAGTCCGGTGCCGCGCACCGCCTTGGTGCGCAGCGACGCCAGGTCGGAGCCGGCTTCGGGCTCGGAGAACAGCTGACACCAAATCATCTCCCCGGCCAATGTCGGGGCGACGAACCGCTCGCGCTGCGCGTCGGTACCGTGCTCGAGGATCGTCGGGATGGCCCAGCCGGCAATGACGAGGTCGGGCCGATGAACACCGGCGGCATCGAGTTCGGCGTCGATCAACAGTTGCAGGGCCGGGTTGGCCCCGAGTCCGTAGGGCGCCGGCCAGTGCGGGGCAAGGTAGCCGGTCTGGACCAGTTCGGCCCGGCGCTGATCGTCGGCCGCGGCGGCGATCTGTTCGACGGTCGCCCGCACCCCGGCGCGCTGATCCTCCACCTCGGAGAGGTCGATGGAGAACCGTCGACGCTGACCGTCGATCGCGGACTGGCCGAGCTGCACCCGATCCGAATGCCCGCCGGCCAGCGCGGATCGCGCAGACAGTGCCGACCGTAGGTAGAGCTGGGCATCATGCTCGAAGGTGAAGCCGATGCCGCCGAGAACCTGGATGCAGTCCTTGGCATTGGCCAGCGGCAGCTCCGCAACGAGCGCATTGCCGACGAGCGTGGCCAGCCCGGCCTGCGTTCCGAGGTCCAGGTCATCAGCCTGGCCGGCGAGGAGGTCGTCGACCGCACCCGCCTGATCCCAGGCCGCGGCACTGAGCTGCTCGCTGCGGCAGAGCATGTCGGCCAGGATGTGTTTGATCGCCTGGAACGATCCGATCGCCGCGCCGAACTGGGTGCGCACCTTCGCGTAGTCGACGGCGGTATCCAGGCACCACTGTGCGACGCCGGACTGGTAGGCCGTATTGGCCGCGGACAGGATCGCCGCGGCCCGCGCCGAACGCGGCAGTTCGACGACGGCACCGAGATCGACCCCACTCAGCGCGATGCGTGAGTACGACATGGTGCCGTCAATTCCGTCACAGGCCTGTGCATCGACGGTGGCGGCCGCCGGTGGAACCAGGTACCACCGGGTGCCGCGTCCGGGGAGGACGAGATTGACCAGCAGCGCCGCCTCGGGCACCCAGCCCCCCACGATGCCGAGCTCGATTCGCCCAGCCGGATTTGTCGGCGGGACGTCGCGCCCGAACAGGACATGATCGGCCGGCGCGACGACGGGCAGCGCCCCGGCGAGGATCTCCGAGGTGAGCGAGCCGGCCGATTCGCCCGGCGTTCGGGACAGGGCGATGCCCGCGGCAACGGTCGCAATGATCGGGCCCGGCACGAGTCGTCGACCGCATTCGGCAACCATGGCCGCCGCGTCGGCGAAAGGGGCACCGAGGCCGTCGCGCCCCTCGTCGGCCGCCGCCGCGAACACCCCGAGCTCCGCGAGTTCGGGCCACAGCCCGCGCCACGCATCACCGGGTTTGTCGAGTTCGGCCCGGACGATTGCGGTTGTCTCCCGAGCCGCCGCCCAGTCGGCGATTGCGGCGCAGACCGCGATTTGTTCGGCTGACGTGGCGATTGTCACGGTATCCCCTGCATGTCGAAATTGAAACGAGCAACTAGAACCTGTTCTAATATGCCATGTGGCCTTCATAAACTGATAGCCGCAAGGGAAAGGACCGACGAGACGATGGCGCGAACCGCAACTGCCAACGCCGAGGCGAGCGAAGAGCACTTCGCCCCGCCCGTCGACGAGACCTCGGCGTCGGGAGCAACCGGCGGGTCGACCGCGCAGCGCGAACGTCGTCGCCGCATCCTCGACGCGACGCTGGCACTGGCGTCCAAGGGCGGCTACGACGCCGTTCAGATGCGTACCGTCGCCGAGAAGGCCGATGTAGCCGTCGGGACGCTGTACCGCTACTTCCCGTCGAAGGTGCACCTGTTGGTCACCGCCCTGTCCCGCGAGTTCGAGCGGGTCGAGGCCCGCGTCGACCGCTCACAGCTCTCCGGCGCCTCCGGAGTGGATCGCCTGCGGACCGTCTTGGACATGATCACCGTAGCCATGCAGCGCGATCCGCTGCTCACCGAAGCCATGACCCGGGCATTCATGTTCGCCGACGCGTCGGCGACCGCCGAGGTCGACAATGTCGCCTTTACGATCGACCGCCTGTTTGCCGGCGCCATCGTCGGGGCCGACCGGGAGCCCGACGAGGAGGATTTCGCCATCGCCCGCGTGATCGCCGATGTCTGGATGTCTAACCTGGTGCAGTGGCTGACCCGACGGGCATCGGCCACCGATGTGACCAACCGAATGGAACTGACCGTTCGCCTGTTGCTCAAAGGCCGCGACCGCCGCGTCGACGCCTGACCCTACGGCCGGACGCCGAGGTCGCGTGCGATCATCGGCCAGGTCCGCTTGAGATCGTCCTCCCAGTAGCCCCACGAGTGGGTCCCGGTCGGCCTGGTGATTACCATCCCCGGGATGCGTAGCTGGTGCAGTCGTTGCGACATCTGCTGGGTACAGAGATTGACCGCGCTCTCGATCAAGCCGCCGACGACGACCTGATTGACCAGCGCCACCGGATCGTTCTGGACCAGCTTGGCGCCCATCGTGTCGTTGCGGCCGGGAATCCCGGTGCCCGTCGTCATGTAGACCTTCGTCCCGCGCAGCCGTGGCGCGTTCTGATACGGGTCATTGGCCATCCAGCCCGGCCCGCCGACCGGCCCCCACATGTTGGTCACGTTGCCCCGGCCCCGGTCGCCGACGACCATCTGGATGTATGCCTGGCCGAGTGGGTCGGATGTGCGGGCGCAGCCGCTATAGGCGGCGACCGCACGGTACAGCCGGGGCGCGGCTACGGCGAGGTTCAGCACCGAGGTGCCCGCCATCGAGATCCCGGCGACGGCGTTTGCCTTGGTCGTCGCGAACTGCTTGTCGAGCAGGGGCGGCAGTTCACGGGTCAAGAATGTCTGCCACTTGTTCCGCCCCAACACGGGATCGTCGTGCTGCCAGTCGGTGTAGTAGGAGAAGGCGCCGCCGATCGGGGTGGCGACGTAGACGTTCTTCGTTGCGAAGAACTCTTCGTAGTCAGTCTTGTCCGCCCAGGATGCGGTGTCCTCACCGCCGCCGGCACCGTTGAGGAGGTACAGGACCGGGCTCGGCTTGCTCTCGTCCCTCGGCTTCAGGACGACAACGGGAATCTGGCGGTTCATCGACGCCGAGTACACAACGACGGTGACCTTGCGGTCGATCCCCGGCACGACGGCATCGATCTTCGACTGCTGGGCGACGGACTTGACGACGAGGTCGGGTGTCACGAGGTGCGGGATCACCAGCGCCGCGCCGACAGTCACCGCGGCGAGAGTCGCCGCACCCATCGACGGCCTCGACAGCACAGATCGCTTCGGACCCTTTCGGAGCGCCATAGGACACCTCTCAAGTCACAACAGTCACATTGGTAACACCTTGAGGGTACGGAGATCATGCGCCCCGATTCCAGCCGGGACTGCCGTCGTTAGCCTTTCGCAATCCCTTTGTGACAGGCCCCGGGGGTCACCCGCAATCACCCACCGACGACTCCGGCCCGGCATCAATTTTTGATACCGGGCCGAAAGGTCGCAGACGGGTGCGCTTAGCTCGCGTCGCCGGTGGCGTCGCCGACCTCGGTCAGCTCCGTTGGGGCGTCGGGCACGGCTCGAGGCTTCTCAGAGCCGACGAAGGTGAACGTGGCGCCATCGCCATCCCCCTCACCGTCCCAGCCCTCGACGTCGACGACGACGATCTGCCCCGGGCTGACGTCGTTGAACAGGATCTTCTCCGAGAGCTGATCCTCGATCTCGCGCTGGATCGTCCGACGCAGCGGACGCGCACCCAGCACCGGATCAAAGCCACGCTTGGCGAGCAACTGCTTAGCCTTGTCGGTCAGCTCCAGATCGATGTCCTTGGCCTTCAACTGCTTCTCGACGCGGCCGATCATCAGGTCGACCATCTCGACGATCTGCTCGGACGTCAACTGGTGGAACACGATGACGTCATCGATGCGGTTGAGGAACTCCGGACGGAAGTGCTTCTTCAGCTCGTCGTTGACCTTCTGCTTCATCCGGTCATACTGCGAATTGTCGTCGTTGGACTTGGCGAAACCCATTCCGACGGCCTTGGAGATATCGGACGTCCCCAGGTTCGAGGTGAAGATCAGCACGGTGTTCTTGAAGTCGACCGTGCGACCCTGACCGTCGGTCAGACGACCCTCCTCGAGGACCTGCAACAGTGAGTTGTAGATCTCCGGGTGCGCCTTCTCGATCTC
>NZ_DIAX01000011.1:0-14147 GCF_002414845.1 Gordonia sp. UBA5067
AGATGTGTATAAGAGACAGGTGGAGCTGCCGGGAATTGAACCCGGGTCCTCCGCCGCTTCACTGGGGCTTCTCCGTGTGCAGTCCGCTGTGTCGTTACTTGGATCTCCCGGTCACGCGAACAAGCCGAGAGGACAATCCCAGTCGCTGTGTGATGTCCCGACCCCACCCGCGACCGGCGGTGTCGGTAAGTCCCCAAGCTGATGCCGGCATCCGGATGTGGGAACACCACCCGGGCCGACAGACTAGCCTCGGTGCTTAGGCAGCGAGAGCGTAGTCGCGCTGATTGGAATCGGCGCTTAATTGGTTGCTGCGACGCTTAACGGTGGTCTCTAGCCTGCACCGACACGCTTCCCCCAACTCGACGCACAGAGTCGAAACCGATCAGCCCCGAGTAAGGATCCACCACAGATGCGGTGGACATTTCATTGTAACCATCAGGGACCGACAAATCATCCCCATTTCTCATCGAACCCACCACGGTGGGCTAGGCCACTGACTGCAGCACGACATGGAGCGCGGCCTCGACCAACGAGGGCGGCGACTGGCCGTGGTGCTCGGAGTCGATGTAGCGGCGCAGTTCTATGCCCCGGTCACGCTGCGGCGCCTCTAGCTGCGAGGTTTCCCCCAGCGGGCCTGGATCCGCGGAGTGGAGAAACGCCTGCGGGTGATGGACCGGGTTGGCGCGGAAGGGTCTACCAGTGCCGGCGCGCCGCCATCCGGTACGCCCGGCATCAGGCCCACCGTCGATAATCGCGGTATCCCACTGCCCGGGCCCGGTACCGACATTGCGATTGTCCGGCCCGCACGCCGAACCGAGGTCGGCGAGGTTGGTCAGTCCTCCCTTGGCGAAGTCCAGCTGAGCGTGATGGGCCTGGGTCCGGCTAAACGGTTCGGTGCAACCAGGCCTGGTGCAGCCGCGATCTTTCCCGAACAGGGCCAATCGCTGGGCGAAACTCGCTATCCGCCGTCCTCGTGCGAAATCGACGATTACGCGGCTGGCGTGTTGAAACACTACTAACCACGGCACGGCGTCAGCGGCTAATTCCACCAGGTCCACGGTCGGCACCAGGGTGCCGGTACTGGTCAACGAAGCACCGGCACGAGCCGCGAGATCATGCTCGTCGATGGTGATCACCAACTGTGCCGGGATCCGATCCGGCCGACCCAAGCCCTGATGACCCAAGATCCAGTCGCACATCGTCTCCAACGCATCGTGATTGCGCTGAGCTGGGCTGCGAGTATCACGTGAGACTGCCTCGGCAAGCTGTTCCCGTCCGTCCGTGCCTGCGTCATCAGCGAGTGCGGCAATCGGCTTCTCGTCGTCGGGGTTGTTAATTCCGGGGGCCGCCCAGCTATGCAAAATGACTTCGATCTTGGCGCGTAGCGCGGGAGTCAATACTCCGGAGAGTTTGCTCAGCAGTTGGCTATCCTGCCGTCCGATCGTGACACCGCGTTGCCGACGGCGATCGGTGTCATCGCTTAGCTCCCCATCCGGATCCAAATGGCCAAGCAGACGCTGCCCCACCGGCCGCAACTCCGCTGGCGCCATTTCCTTCGCGGCCTCGGCCATGATTGTTACCGCAGTCTCGACCTCCTCAACCGAGGCGCTGTGCGGAACTGCGGCCATGATGGCCTCAATCTCATGAATATGCTCGGCCGAGATCTTCCCCTGCGCGACGGCGTCGGCAAGAGCTTCGCGCTTGGGCGGCAACTTCTGCCCGGTCATCGCCATCATCGGTGCGATCGATTCAGCCACTTCCAGGCGACGCTTCGCCTCCCCCGCTCCCAACCGAAGTTCCTGGGCATAGAACCGCTTCACCGTCGTATGGCCGGACACCCGAAAGAGCTCGCGATCGGACACTTCCACCACTAACGCGGCGAGAACACCGTCGAGTCGTCGTCGCATCGTCTCCATGGTCGTCACGACATCAAGGACATCACCATCGGAGGCCAACCCGAGTGATGTGGCGGCCAGCTTGACTGTCGCGACGTCGATCAGGCGAGCAAGCGCCCTCGCTGAATCCGGCCATGCCGGCCCCACTTCCGGCGTGTCCTCAGCGCTGGTGACAGCCATTGGATTCACCCCCCGGCAACTGGAACGACGCCCCCGAATTAGAACGTATGTTCATACTACGGCCGCGGTCTGACAAGTTCAACGGATTGCCCCGCAGGGCAACGCTGAATCGGCGATCGCGTCACACAATCTCGAGCAGGATCGTGTCGCCCGCACCGACCGTGCCGCCGAGCCACCCAGCACGCGAGACGACCTCCTGCCCAGTCCACGCGTCCACGCCTCGAATCGTGCCGGTCAGGCCAAGTAGCGCTATCGGAACGCCAATCGCCGCCGCATCCCGCCGCCGATTCGTTAGCGACACGATCAGCCCCTTGGTCCCGATCGCCCGCGACCGCACAACCGCCTCGGAATCCTCGCGCACGGTGCCGCCGAAGGCCGCACGAGAATCACCAGCCAACGCCAACACGTCATGGTTGGCAAGGATGGCCAGCACCGCGGCTGGCAGAGAGTCGGGCCGGCCCATCACCACCCAGGGCGAAACCGCCATCACCGCCGCCGTGAGCTCGGTCCGCAGGCCGGCCACCTCCACACCGGTAGCCCGCACCTCGGCCGCACGCGGAGGTAGCGCTGCCGTCAGGGTCACCCCACGCTCACGTAGGGCCGCCGCCACGGCCCCGCGGTGCGGCGAGTGATTGCACGCTGCGACGATGAGCCGATATCCCGCATCGCGCAGACCGGCCGCAATGAGCCCGTCCGCGTCAGCGGTCACGGCGTCCAGTGAACAGTCCGGGGCCACGCTGACCCAATATGGCCGTGGCACGGGTGGCGCCGGCGCAATCGCAGTACACCCCGCCAGTCCGGCCACCACCGCCGGCAACCAGCGCGCCAGACGCACGGCTGCTACATCCCTTTGACGCGACGGCCCAACTCGCGCTCGACCTCGCGCTGTGCAGTGCGCTTCGCCAAATCGTGACGCTTGTCGTGGGCCTGCTTACCGCGGGCCAGTGCCAACTCGACCTTCACCCGACCCTCGCTGAAGTACAGCGACAACGGCACCAGCGTGAGGTTGCCGTCGCGGATCCGGCCGACAAGGTTGTCGATCTCGCGCCGATGCAGCAGCAGTTTGCGGTTGCGTAGCGGGGCATGATTGGTCCACGATCCGGAGCCGTACTCGGCGATGTGCAGCCCGCGCAACCACACCTCGCCGTCGTCGATAGTGGCGAAGGCGTCCACGAGCGACGCCTTGCCGTCCCGCAGGCTCTTCACCTCGGTACCGAGGAGCGCCACCCCGGCCTCGTAGGTATCTAGGATGGTGTAGTTGTGGCGCGCCTTGCGATTGGTCGCGATTGCCTTGCGACCCTTCTCTTTCACTGCCTGTCCTTCCCGCGGGTGGGCGCGGTCGATCGATTCACTCGCGCACGTACCACCGCAGAGTGACATATGACGTCGCGCTGGCCAACACAATTCCGGTCAGCAGCAGCCACGGCGAGACGAAGAAGACGTCCGACGTCGTCACGCGGGCCAGGATGTTCACCCCATACAGATCGTTGAGCGCCTCGTCGAAGAAGAACTTCTTGCCGATCAGCAGACCGCCGACGGCCAGCACGGTGCCGATCACCGCGGCGACAACCGCCTCGATCAGAAATGGCAGCTGGGTGTACCACCGCGTCGCGCCGACCAAGCGCATGATCGACACCTCGGTGCGCCTGGTGTAGGCCGCCATCTGGACGGTGTTGGCGATCAGCAGGACCGCCGCGACCCCCAGGATCAACGACAGCACGAATGCCGCGTTGCGCGCGCCATTGAGCACGCTGAACAGGCGGTTGACCAGCTTGCGCTGGTCCTGGACACCGTCGACGCCGAGGTCCTGGCGACCCTTGAACTTGTCGATCACCGCGCCGTACTTGTCGGGATCGTTGACCTTCACCCGGAACGACGCCGGCATCGTGTCCGGGGTCACCGCGTCGGCCATCTCGGGCGTGTTCTTGAACGCCTCCTTCGCCGCCTTGTAGGCGTCGTCGAGGTTCACCCAGGTGACGTTGGTCACGCCCGGCTCGTTCTTCAACTCATCCCGCAACTGCGAACACGGCGCCCGATCACAGTTCGGATCGGCCCGGGCCACGTCGTCGTTGACGAAGATCTGCATCTCGACCCGGTTGAAGAAGATCTCCTGGCTCTTGCCCGCCATCTGCATGACCAATAGGCCAGCACCGAGCATGCCCAGTGTGATCGCCGTGGTGATGATCATCGCGACGGTCATCGTGACATTGCGGCGGAGGCCGTTGAGAACCTCGGTGATGATGAAATTGGCGCGCATGTTGCTGCTCTCCTCGAATGCCGTGCGTCAGCCGATGCCGTACACGCCGTGCTTGTCGTCGCGAACCAGGTGCCCGTTGTCGAATTCCAACACCCGCCGTCGCATGGCGTCGACGATCTGCCGGTCATGGGTCGCCATGACGACGGTGGTACCGCGGCGGTTCACCCGGTCGAGAACCTCGACGATCTCCTGGCTGGTGATCGGGTCGAGGTTGCCGGTCGGCTCGTCGGCCAGCAGTACCCGCGGCCGGTTGACGATGGCCCGTGCGATCGCGACGCGCTGCATCTCCCCGCCCGACAACTCGCTGGGCATGCGGTCGGCTTTGCCGCCGAGCCCCACGTACTCGAGGACGTCGGGAACGATCTGGTTGATGGTTGCGGCGGGCTTGCCGATGACCTCGAGCGCAAACGCCACGTTCTCGGCGACCGACTTCTGCTGCAGCAGCCGGAAGTCCTGGAACACGCACCCGATGGACTGCCGCAGCTTCGGCACCTGACGCGCCCGCAACGTGTTGACGTGGAACTCGCCGACCCAGATGTCGCCCGACGTGGGCTTGTCCTCTTTGAGGAGCATCTGGAAGAAGGTCGACTTGCCCGAACCCGACGGTCCGATCAGGAAGGCGAACTCGCCCTTGGCGACCTCCAGGCTCACATTGGACAGCGCAGGCCGCGTAGAGGCCTTGTACTGCTTGGTGACACTTTCCAGCTTGATCACGAGATGCCAGTGTAGCGACGGGACTTGACTGCGCCGCTCAGGCGCGCCGCGGCTATGGTCGTCCCAGCACCGCGGCGGTGACGGTCGGGTGCGTCCCCGAACCGGGCTCACCGCTGTCGGCGGAGCTGGCGTAGAGGTAGAGCGCGAGCAGCACAACGAACAAGACCGACAGAATGATCGTCGCAAGATGTCTGCGGACCCAGCGTCGCTTCACCGGTCACTCCTCGTCATCGGGGGTATCGGGGTTGTACCCCGACTGCACGTTGACCCCGTCTTTGCGCAGGGCCTCGATCAGATATACGCGCAGATCGCGGCTGACCTCGAACTGCCTGCCGGGGACAGTTCGGGCGACAATGCGGACGGTGTAGGTGTGGTCCGCCATCGCAACGACCCCCAGCGGCGCCGGCGAATCCTGGAGCAGCGCGGTGAAACGCTCATCCGCATGAAAGTCGTCGCCAGCTTTGACCAGGTGATTCTCCACGATCGTGAGGTCGGTATTCGCGGCGAAGTCGATGTCGACGACGGCGCGCGCCCAGTCGCGGGACTGATTGACCGCCGCCACGATCTGCCCGTTCGGCACGGTGATGAGTTCGCCATCGGTGGCCCGCAGCCGGGTGACGCGCAGCGAGATGTCCTCGACGTGCCCTTCCTTCTCCACCGCGCTGGGCAGGATCAGTCGCACCAGATCACCGTAGCCGTACTGCTTCTCGGTGACGATGAAGAAGCCGGCCAACAGGTCCTGGACGACGCGCTGAGCGCCGAAGCCTACCGCGGCACCGACGACCGCGCCCGGGCCGACCAGCCCGGCCACGGGAACGCCGAGCAGCGCCAGCACCCGTATCCCGACGATGAAGGCGATCGCGGAGACAATCGTCCAGCGCACCACCTGCAGTACCGCGCGCAGGTGCTTGGCCCGTTCGGCGAGCACGACGACATCGCCGCCCCCCGCCGTCCTGGTGACCTGGTGCTCGAACCGGGCCAGGGTCCAGCCGGCGAACTGGGCGACCAGAATTCCCCCGATGATCCACAGGGCGATCGGAAGCCCGGCGGCACCGAGCCAGTGCCACACGCGCTCGAGGGCGCGTGCTGCGACGTGCTGCATCCGATCAGCTGTCATTGGTGTCGCCGGCGGCCATCCGCCACCGGATTCCGGCTTCGATGAACTCGTCGATGTCACCGTCGAGGACTGCCGCCGGGTTGTTGTTCTCGACGTTAGTCCGCAGATCCTTCACCATCTGGTACGGATGCAGGACGTAGGAGCGCATCTGGTTGCCCCAGCTCGAGCCGCCGTCACTCTTGAGCGCATCCATCTCCGCGCGCTCTTCGGCGCGTTTGCGCTCGAGCAGTTTGGCCTGCAGCACCCGCATCGCCGACGCCTTGTTCTGCAGCTGACTCTTCTCGTTCTGGCAGGTGACGACGATGCCGGTCGGGATATGGGTGAGTCGGACCGCCGAATCGGTGGTGTTCACCGACTGACCGCCCGGACCCGACGAGCGGTAGACGTCGACTTTCAGATCGTTCTCGTCGATGTCGATGTGGTCGGTCGTCGCCACCACCGGCAGGACCTCGACCTCGGCGAACGAGGTCTGGCGGCGGCCCTGGTTGTCGAACGGACTGATCCGGACCAGTCGGTGGGTGCCCTGCTCGATCGACAGAGTGCCGTAGATGTAGGGCGCCTTCACTGCGAACGTCGCGCTCTTGATCCCCGCTTCTTCGGCGTAGGAGGTGTCGTAGACCTCCACCCCGTACCCGTGCGCCTCGGCCCAGCGCGTGTACATCCGCATCAGCATCTGGGCCCAGTCGGCGGCGTCCACGCCGCCGGCACCGGCCCGGATGTTGACCAGCGCGTCGCGCTGATCGTATTCGCCGGCGAGCATCGTCTTGACTTCCATCGCCTCGATGTCGGTGCGCAGCGCGGCCCGCTCGGTGTCGGCATCGGCCAGGGCGGAGGCGCGGTCGTCCCCTTCTTCAGCGTCGGCCAGCTCATAGTGCACCGGCAGGTCGTCCAGGCGCTGCCGCAGTTCGGATACCCGGCGAAGCTCGGCCTGCGCATGCGACAACTCGCTGGTCACCTTCTGCGCGTGATCTTGGTCGTTCCACAGGTCCGGGTCGGACGCCTGCATCTCGAGTTCGTCGATCCGGCGGCGCAACTCATCGAGGTCGAGCACCTTCTCGACAGTCGTCAACGTTGTGTCGAGGGAATCCAGATCGGCGGTTACATCAGGCTGCACGGGATACCAGCCTACCGCCCCGAGCACAGCCACTCGGGCGGCCTAAGCCCGCTCGTCGGCCGGCGTGAACCCGTCAGGTTCGACGCCGTCGATCAGGACCCAGGACGACTCGACTTTGCGCGGGTCGTAGCGCACCGCAAAATTCTGGCCGATCTGCGGCCAGGGCCGGGTCAGGGTGCGGGCGAACGTCCCGTACACCTCCGTCGGGGCGATGCCCGGTCCCATGATCGTCCCGGAGATCGTCAGGTAGGCCTCGTTGTTGGCGTCGCCCTGTTCGGGCCGCGGGTTGGCGCCGGTGACGGTGAGCGATCCCTCACTCATGGACGCCAGTTTCGCCACGGACATCTTGCGGCCCCGCATGCCGATGATCAGGGCGACGGCGGTCGCTGCCAGTACGCCTGCGATAAGCAATGTCCACATGCCCGCTACCCTATTTGCTCATGGCCGACCTAGCCACCGCCCTCGAACTCGCCGACGCCGCCGACGCCCTCACCCTGCCGAGATTCGGCGCCATCGACCTCGCGGTGAGCACCAAGCCGGATCTGACCCCCGTCTCCGATGCCGACCTTGCGTGCGAGAGCATGCTGCGCGAACGGATCGGCACCGTGCTTCCCGGCGATCCGATCATGGGCGAGGAGTTCGGCGGAGCCGCGCTGACCCGTGGGCGGCAGTGGGTGATCGATCCGATCGACGGCACGAAGAACTTCGTTCGGGGTGTGCCGGTGTGGGCGACGCTCATCGCGCTGATCGACGATGGCGTGCCCGTCGTCGGTGTGGTCTCCGCGCCCGCGCTGGGCCGCCGCTGGTGGGCGTCGGCCGGTGCGGGCGCTTTCGCCGTTGGCCCAGGGGACTCCGCTCCACGCCGACTCTCTGTGTCGTCCGTGCGGTCATTGCCGGACGCGAGCCTGGCGTTCTCGAGTTTGTCCGGATGGGCCGGCCGCGGGCTGCGCGATCAGTTCGTGGGGCTCACCGACGACGTGTGGCGCGTCCGGGGTTTCGGCGACTTCTGGAACTACTGCCTGGTCGCCGAAGGCGCTGTCGACATCGCCGCCGAGCCGGAGGTGTCGGTGTGGGACCTCGCCGCCGTCGACGTACTCGTGCGTGAGGCGGGCGGCAGGTTCACCAACCTCGACGGCGAGCCCGGCCCCCGCGGTGGCAGTGCGGTGGCCACCAACGGCGTGCTGCACGACGAGGTGCTGGGCAGGCTGGTCTAGCCCGCTGATCCCCCACGGTTTCGCTCATGCCACACCGATCGAAGTAGCACTGGCGAAACCACGGTGGATCGGTGCTACAGCTCGACCGTCGAACCGGGCTCGATCACGGTGAACTCGGTTGCGGGCTTTCGCATTTCGGACAGTCGCGCGTTGTGGACCGCCATCCCGGCCGACGACAGGACCGCCTGATGGATCGGAAACGCCTTCGCCGGTTCAACGGACCGCAGATAGTCAACCGACTCCGACAGCTTCATCCACGGCGCCGCCGCCGGGATCGCCAGCACCTCGACCGTCGTGAAGGGGAGGTAGAACGAATCGCCCGGGTGCAATAGCCGGCCTGGTCGATCCTCGGTCCCGACGAGGTAGGCGATGTTGTCGATCACCGGCAGCTCGGGGTGGATAACCGCATGCCGCCCGCCGGTCGTGCGCACCGTCAACGGCCCGACCTCGAACCGCTGCCCGACGTGGCCGTCACCCCACCGCGGCTGGCCGGGATCGGCGTTCAACATCGCCGCCGTCGCCGGATCGGCCCAGCGTTGGGCGCCGGGATTGGCAGCGACGAGGGCGGGCAGCCGTGCGGTATCGACATGATCGGGATGCTGATGGGTGATCAAGATGGCGTCGAGCCCGGTCAGGGACTCGAACCCCGACGAGAAGCTGCCCGGGTCGAAGAGAATTCGCGTGTTGTCGATGTCGGCCAGGAAGCAGGAGTGGCCAAAGCTGGTGATCCACATTCCTTCATCATGCGCCGATACGCGGCGAAACCACTACGGTGACCAGTATGTCCAGCATTGTCATCGGAATCCTCGCCGTCGCCATCGGCCTCCTCTTCTGCCTGCGCGGCGTCGTCGCGATGCGCATCGTGATCGCCGTGTGGGGGGCGTTCGTCGGACTCAATCTCGGCGCGGGCATCGTCTCGGCGCTCAGTGGCGACGGGTTTCTCTCGACCGCGCTCGGCTGGATCGTCGGCATCCTCGTCGCCGTGCTGTTCTCGGTCCTGGCCTACCTGTACTACGCGGTGGCGGTCACCCTGGCGATGGCATCAATCGGTTTCGCCGTCGGGGCGGCGATTATGGCCGCGTTCGGAGTCACCTGGAACTGGGTGATCATCACCGTCGGCGTGGTGGTCGGGATCGTGTTGGCGGTCGCGGCAGTGAGCATGAACCTGCCCGCGATCCTGCTGGTGGTGCTCGGCGCACTCGGTGGCGCGACCGCGACCGTCGGCGGACTGATGCTGCTGACCTCGACAATCGAACTCGAGGACTTCACCCGTTCGACGGTGACCTCGACAATCGGACACGACTGGTGGTGGTACGCGATCTACCTCGTCCTCGTCATCGCTGGCATCGTCGCCCAGACACGCGTCTTGGGCCGGGAGTCCCAACTCCAACAGCAGTGGTGATCCTCGCCGGCAGGTGAGCGGGCGACATCGTCTGCACTCCCCCGGCTCGGCACTCCCCCGGCTCGGCACTGTCGGTGCCGGGTGGGAAGGTAGACGGGACAGTTCGCCAACCAGGAGGGTCTCCTCATGCCACCGCGCAGCCGCCGCGCCGCCGACTCGTTGTCCCCCGCCGACCTCACCGCGCTCGCCAACGCCGTCGCCGACGGCAAACGCGCCACGGTGTTCCTGTGCGAGGGCACGCCCAGCCTTGGCCTCGCCGCGGGCGCATCGGCGCGGGTCGTCTCGGTTTCCGGTTCGACGGTCACCGTCCGGCCTCGCGGCGTCGACGACGAATTGCCCTACGAGGCAGACGAACTCCGGATGACACGGGAGCTGACCGCCAAACCGACGGCGCGACGGACGGCGCCGTCGGCGATCGCATCAGTGCGGACGGCCACGCCAGCGAACTCGGTTCCGGCAAAGGCCGTTCCGGCCAACGAGGTGCCGGCCAACGAGGTGCCGGGCAAGACGGCTCCGGCCAACGAGACGCCGGCCACCCCGAAGTCCTCCCCGAAACCGAAGTCCTCCCCGAAACCGGCGGGAAAGCCACCGCGATCGGTCACGGTGACGATCTTCGGATCGACCGACAACCAGTGGTCGGTGGCGGTGACCCATGGCGGCCGCAAACCCGGCCAATCGCACACTGTCACACCTGATTCGGTCGAGGGCGCCCTGCGCGAACTCGGTGACGACACCGCCGTGGCCGCTGCTTCGGCGGTACTCGATGCCGCCCGGGAGGAGGCCGTCCGTCGAGTGGAGGATCTGAGCCGTGAACTCGCCGCGGCACAGGAGGCCCTGGCCGCCCTGGCACCCAAATAGCGCGAGTCGCCGATCGGGGCGGCGTCGTACTAGGTGATTACCGGGAACCAGCCCAGGTCGGCCCCCGCGGAGAATATCCGCACAACGCCATAGGCGAGCCACGCGACCACCACGATCAGGCCGGGCTTGCCCAACACCGTCGAACTCCAGCGCGACAACGCGGCGTCGCGCCCGGCCACCAGGACCCAGAGGGCAATCGCGATCGAAAGCCCCAGGATCACGAACAGCACCGGACCCACCAGGTTGTACGCGAAGGCCGAAGACACATCGCCGTGCGCAAGCATGACGAAACTGCGCGTCAGTCCGCATCCCGGGCACGGCAGTCCCGTCAGACGCCGGAAGATGCAGGTCCCCGGCCCGCTGGTGACGCTCGAGGTGGACCAGAGTGCTGCGACTCCGAGGACCGCCGCCCCCCCGGTGGCCACCCCGAGCGCCGGCAGTCGGCGCCGAACCGCACCCGGCGGCGCGGACGAGTCCCGCGCGGACTGCGCAGTGACGGGGGTGCTCATGCGAAACAGCCTACCGCCCGTCTCGACAACTCTCCTTACTGTGGAGTAAGGTAAGTACTTACTAGTGAGTAAGAAGCTCGCTTAACGGCCGGATTCGACGTCACGTCACCCGTCCGTCAGTCCCATCGAGACAGGTAGCAGCGTTTCATGACCACCACTGAGCCCCGCGACTCCTCCGCCGTCGGCAAGACCAAGACCAAGCGTTCGCCCATCGGCGCCGCCATGCGTGTTCTCACCTCGTTCACCGGCTCGGACTTCGCACAGAAGTACGGCCTGGCCGATCCGGTCAACCGGGTCGCCTACCAGGGCACCAAGACCGGTTTCCAGACCCTCGGCGCCGCCAGTCGCGCGTTTGCCAAGGCCAGCGGCGACGGCAAACCCAAGCGTCCGGCGACCGTCAACAAGGGTCTGTTCAATCTGAACCCGGACGACGAGCAGCAAATGATCGCCGAGACGGTCAAGGACTTCGCCACCGAGATCCTGCGTCCCGCCGCCTACGAGGCCGACGCGAATGCGGCCGCCCCCGCGGAGATCCTCGAGCGCTCCGCTGAACTCGGGATCACGATGATCAACGTCCCCGAAGAGTTCGACGGCGCCGCCGCCGAGCGCGGAGTCGTCACCAATGCGCTGGTCGCCGAGGCGATGGCGTACGGCGACATGGGTCTGGCGCTGCCGTTGCTGGCACCCAGCGGTGTGGCGACGACACTGACCAACTTCGGCACCGACGAGCAGCAGTCGACCTATCTGCCCGACTTCGCCGGGGAGAACGTGCCGCAATCGGCGGTCGTCATCGCTGAGCCCAAGCCGCTGTTCGACGCGTTCAGCCTGTCCACCAAGGCCACCCGGGTACCCAGCGGCTACCGCCTCAACGGCGTGAAGTCGTTCGTCCCGGCCGCCGGCTCATCCGAACTGTTCCTCGTCGGCGCCGAGATCGATGGCCGCCCGGCACTTTTCATCGTCGAATCCGACAGCCAGGGTCTTATCGTCGAAGCCGATCCGGGCATGGGCCTACGCGCGGCCGGCATGGGCCGACTGCTGCTGCAGGACGTCGCCGTGCCGTCGAGTGCGATCATCGGCGGCGACGAGGCCTTTGCGGCTTACCGCGACGTCGTGCGCCTGTCGCGGCTGGGCTGGGCGGCCCTCGCCGTCGGCACCGGCCAGGCGATGCTCGACTACGTCATCCCTTACGTCAACGAGCGCGAGGCGTTCGGCGAGCCGATCTCCAACCGCCAGGCGGTCGCCTTCATGGTCGCCACGATGGCTACCGAGCTCGACGGCCTCAAGCTGGTCACCCTCCGCGGTGCATCTCGCGCCGAGCAGGGCCTGTCCTTCGCCCGCGAGTCGGCGCTGGCCCGCAAGCTCACGATCGACAAGGGCCTGCAGATCGGCCTGGACGGCGTGCAGTTGCTCGGCGGCCACGGGTTCACCAAGGAGCATCCGGTGGAGCGCTGGTACCGCGACCTGCGCGGCGCCGGCCTCGGCGAGGGGATCGTCGTCCTCTAGGGGCGGCGACCCGGCAAGGAGAAGGCACAGTCATGGCTATCAGTCTCGAACTCCCGAAGAAGTTCGCCATGAACATCGACCAGGCGCGGCAAGCCGCCCTCGAGGTGTTCCGGCCGATTTCCCGCAAGTACGACCTCGCCGAGCATGCATACCCGGTTGAGCTGGACACGCTCGCCGCCCTCTACGACGGGCTGGCAGCCGCGGGAGCAGCGGGTGCGGGTGCGGCCGGCGGTCGCGGTGACGCGGTGAAGGAGCGCCCCGAGGGCGCTGTCGTCAACGGCGGCAACATGCAGTCGATCATCAACTCGATGGAGGCCTCCTACGGCGACGTCGGCCTGATGCTGACCCTGCCCTACCAGGGCCTGGGTAACGCCGCCATCGCTGCGGTGGCGACCGACGAGCAACTCGCACGATTCGGCAAGGTGTGGGCCGCCATGGCCATCACCGAGCCGAGCTTCGGCTCGGACTCCGCCGCGGTCACCGCCACCGCCACCCTCGACGGCGACGAGTACGTGCTCAATGGCGAGAAGATCTTCGTCACCGCCGGTTCTCGGGCGACGCACATCGTCGTTTGGGCGTCGGTCGACCGCAGCCTCGGACGCGCCGCGATCAAGTCGTTCGTCGTTCCGCGCGAGCATCCCGGTGTCACCGTTGTGCGGCTCGAGGAGAAGCTCGGCATCCGCGCGTCGGACACCGCGGTGATCCGTTTCGAGGACTGCCGCATCCCGGCGGGCAACCTGCTGGGTTCCCCCGAGGTCGACGTCAAGAAGGGCTTCGGCGGGGTCATGCAGACCTTCGACAACACCCGCCCGATGGTGGCCGCGATGGCCGTCGGCGTCGCCCGGGCGTCCCTGGAGGAGCTGCGCAAGATCCTCGAGGAGAACGGAATTGAGATCGACTACGACCGTCCCGCGATGGATCAGCATGCCGCCGCGGCGGAGTTCATCCGGATGGAGGCGGACTTCGAGGAGTCCTACCTGCTGACGATGCGTGCCGCGTGGATGGCTGACAACAAGCAGCCGAACTCGCTGGAGGCGTCGATGTCGAAGGCCAAGGCCGGCCGGACCGTCACCGACGTGACCAACAAGGCGATCGAACTCGCATCGACCTTCGGCTACTCCGAGCGGACGCTGTTGGAGAAGTGGGCCCGCGACTCCAAGATCCTCGACATCTTCGAGGGGACCCAGCAGATCCAGCAGCTGATTATCGCGCGCCGGGTGCTCGACAAGAGCAGCGCTGAACTTCGGTGATCACACACCGATAGTCGAGGGGTCGACGAGGGGCCGGGAGATCTTCTCCCGGCCCCTCGACGTTTCTGCCGGTGCCCTACGCCTGTGGCTGGCCGGGCGCGCCCGGTGCTGGCATACCGGGCGTCGGCATACCG
>NZ_DIAX01000011.1:14330-23157 GCF_002414845.1 Gordonia sp. UBA5067
TACCGGGCGTCGGCATACCGGGCGCCGGCGTCGTCTGGCGGGGTGCCCGCATCCACGGCGGCATCTCGTCGCCGCGGCGGGGCCCGCGATCGTCCCAGTCACCACGACCCGAGTCGCCGCCTCGGCCGCTGGGTCCGCGCCAATCGTCGTATCGGTCGTCATTCCAGCGGTGGTGCGAGCCGCGGTCATCCCACCGCTTGCCGTGGTGATAGCCCGGCCCGTAGTCGTCGGAGTCGGACCCGGACGTGCAGAAGAAGCCGATCGCGAACCCGATACCCAAACCCACGATGCCGGTCAGCAAGGAAACACCGATCACCGTCGTCCACAGGTGCTCGCGCCACCAGTTGCCCTTAGGCGCGGCGGCCACCGGGGGAGGCTGGTGACCGGCGAGGGGCGTCGTCTGCGGCGCGGCGATTGGATCGGTGGGCAATGCGGGCGGCGGGGGTGACGCGGGCGGGGGCGGCGGCGTGCCGGCCTCGGCCGGGGATTCGTCCGGTTTGTCGGTCATGAATGGTCCTCTCCATTGAGTGCACTGTCCACCATGCCTGCAAAATTCGGGGGACGCACATAGTCCTCAACAGATCCACAGGTTCGGGAAATCTCCAGTTCCCCACAGGTCGATTGTCGGGAACCAGCGGAACCGGTCGCCGGGGCGATTGTGACTGCCCTCACCGGGAACCGATTTGCACCCACGCATGACTCCCCGGTAATGTTCTGTTTACCGACGCGGGGTGGAGCAGCTCGGTAGCTCGCTGGGCTCATAACCCAGAGGTCGCAGGTTCAAATCCTGTCCCCGCTACGAAGAAAGTCCCTTGATCAGGCATCAGCCAGGTCAAGGGACTTTTGCTTTCCCGGGCACGGCACAGGTTGCTCACCAGGTGTCGATCAGGTCCGTGGTACGACATCGATCGCGGCCGCCGTCAGCGCCGTATCGCAGTGATCGCAGTCCAGCCGCGCCACCAGTGGGTGATCGCCATGCTGCCAGCTCATCGCCGCGCCACCGGGGTCCGCGAACCACTGATCTGACCACAGCAATGTCAACGCAATCACCGGAAAGAAGGCGGCCCCCTTCGCTGTCAGGCGGTACTCCGCCCGGGCCGACCCCGAGTCGACCACCTCGAGGAACCCTCGCTCCACCAGAACACGCAGTCGCTCGGAGAGCACGTTGGACGGGATGGTGAGCGCAGACTCGAACTCAGCGTAGTGACGAAGACCCTGAAATACCGCTCCGACGACCACCGACGACCACCGGTTCCCAAAGACCGCCATAGTCTCCGGGAACTGCTCCGGGGTCCGCGATGGTCGCGAGCGCCGACGTGTGCCGGTCTCGGGAAGCGACCGCGACCAGCCACCCGCCGGTCCCCAAACGGCAAGGACTCGACCCAACTCGACCGGTTCATCACACCCGGCGCAGACAAGTCGGGGCGCAAACTCGTGGCCGCACTCCGAATGCCGCATCAACGGCAGTTCCGCAGTCCGTTCGTCCCCCCAGGTTCGCTCCCAATCCCAGATCGAGAGCAGAATCGGCCATGTCGCCCGCCCGCGTGGGCTAAGGATGTATTCGGCCCGAATCGGGTGTTCTTGATAGATCTGCCGGGTGAACAACCCCTCATCGGAAAGCAGCGAAAGCCGAGTGGCCAAGCTGGCAGCCGAAATCGGAAGCCGCTGCTGAAACTGACTGAAGCGGGTCGCCCCCTGATGGGCGGCCCGCAACAACTGCAGCGACCATTCATCGCCCAGGACGCCGAGGCCCCGCGAAATCGCGTTGGGCGCGTCGTCCACGGGTGGCTTCATGCGGGTTAGCCTATCGTCGGCCGGCAACTGCTCCCGGCGTTCATCGCTCGATGACGACGGCACTGCCAAGTCCGGCTGCGCCGCTGACCGCGGCGACACCCCAGCGTCCCTGGCGCCGCTCTAGTTCCTCGACACAGCCGCCGATCATGATGGTGCCGGTCGCACCGAACGCATGGCCCATGGCCAAGGTGCCGCCGTTGGGATTCATCCGGTCATCGCCGTGCTCGGCGTCGATCGTCAGGTCGCGCTCGAAACGGAGGCAGAGTGCGGCGAAGGCCTCGGCGAACTCGAAACAGGCGACGTCGTCGGCCGACAGTCCACTGCGGGCCAGTGCCAGCTCAACCGCATCCTGACCGGCGGTCAACATTCGCACCGGATGGCCGGCGACCGCGACCGATGTCACGATGCGCGCGCGGGGGGTGAGGCCGGCGCGTTCGCCCGCTTCGCGGGTGCCGACGACGAGCAGTGCCGCGCCGTCGGCCATCGCGGGTGCGGTGCCCACGGTGTGCAGGTGCTCGATGCTGGCCAATTCGGGAAACGCACCCAGCGCGATGGCATCTTGTCCGGCGGCACCGAGGTCGGCGAAGGCGGGGGCCAAGGCTGCCTGCGACGCGAGATTCGTCGACGGGCGAACCAATTCATCGGCAGCCATGTCCTCGCCCCCGGCGCGCGGAACCGGAATCACCGCATTGTCGAAACGGCCGGCGGACCAGGCCTGGGCGGCCCGCTGCTGCGAGCGCACGCCGTAGGCGTCCAGGTCCTCGCGGGCGTAGCCGTCCAGGGTGGCATTGAGGTCGGCGGCCACCCCCATATGAATGGATCCGACGTCGGTGATGGTTTCCGGGTCGGTCCACAGCGGGCCCCCGTCGGAGAAGATGGGAACCCGCGAAACCGTCTCGACCCCACCGGCGACGACGAGGTCGGCGTCGCCCGCCTTTACCCGTGCCGCGGCCGTGGCGACAGCGTCGATACCCGAGGCGCAGAACCTGTTCACCATCATTCCCGGCACCTGATGCCCCCAACCGGCTCGCAGGGCCGCTACGCGGGCGGGGTTTGCACCCTGCTCGTTCAGTTGGGAGGCACAGCCGATGATGACGTCGGCAACGACTCCCGGGTCCAGCCCGCGCCCGCTCAACGCCGACATCAGATGCATCAACAGGTCGGTAGCAGTGTGTTCGTGCAGACCTCCTTTTGGGGATGCCTTGCCGCGCGGCGTGCGAACGTAGTCGAAGATCCACGCGTCGCGCGGTGCGGCCGGCGCCAGCGGTGTAGTTCGGGTCATCAGGGTCGCTCCTCAGCGCGTCATGTCGGGAATCGGCGACAGTAGTTGACAGAGTCACTCTGTTAGCTATAGTGACATACATCATCCGCGAGCGCACCCACCGACAACAAGAGGCCTGGACACGATGAACTCCTCCACCTGGATGCTGGGCGGTTACCAGACGGACTTCGCACGGAACCTGCAGCGCGAAGGGCTCGACTTCGCGGATTTGACCGCCGAGGCAGTTGCGAACACGTGCGCAGTCGCAGGGGTCGCCGCCGCCGACGTCGAGGTGATCCACGTCGGCAACGCCTTCGGTGAGCTGTTCGCCGGACAGGGCCACCTGGGCGCAATGCCCGCCACCGTGTGCGACGACTTGTGGGGCATCCCCGCCACCCGCCACGAAGCCGCCTGCGCCTCCGGTGGCACCGCCCTGCTAGCGGCCATGGCCGATCTGCGAGCGGGCAACTACGACATCGCCCTGGTGCTCGGCGTCGAACTGGAGAAGACAGTCTCCGGCGATCAGGCGGCCCGGTACCTCGGCGCCGCGGCCTGGGCGGGTCACGAAGGCGAGAACGCAAAGTTCATGTGGCCGTACATGTTTGCCGAACTCGCACAGGAATACGACAACCGATACGGCCTCGACGAGGCGCACTTGCGCCGCATCGGCGAAGTCAACTTCGGCAATGCCAAGGCAAATCCCAACGCACAAACCCGCGACTGGACCAACCTGGTCTTCGAGGCAGACGACGAACACAATCCGCTGGTGGAAGGACGGCTTCGGCGGCTGGACTGCAGCCAGATCACCGACGGCGCCGCCGGCGTCGTGCTGGTGAGCGACCGCTATCGGCGGGCCCACCCGGATGCACGCCCCTGGGCGGAGGTCACCGGTTGGGGCCACGCCACCGCCGGACTGTCGCTGGCCAGCAAACTCGCGACCCGCGACGATTCCGGCTACCTCCTACCCCACCTGCGCACCACCATCACCGACGCGTTGGGCCGCGCCCAGGTCACCCTCGACGACCTCGACGGCGTAGAGATCCACGACTGTTTCACGATGAGCGAGTACCTCACCATCGACCACCTCGGACTCACCGCGCCCGGTCAATCGTGGAGAGCGATCGAGGACGGCGACATCGAACGGGGCGGCCGACTCCCGATCAACCCCAGCGGCGGCCTGCTCGGCGGCGGACACCCCGTCGGCGCGAGCGGCATCCGCATGCTGCTCGACGCAGCCAGTCAGGTGTCGGGGCGCGCCGGCGAGATGCAGGTCGACGGCGCCCGGACGTTCGGAACCGTGAACTTCGGCGGCAGCACCGCCACCTGCGTCGCCCTGGTCTGCGCCGCAGCCGACGGCTGACCAGCCGAGCCTGACCCAGGCGACCCCAAACCACTAGCCCCGCAGCCCGCGGACAAGGAGTAATCATGGTGACCAGCGTGGACATCGTGGAGCGAATGATCTCCACCCTTCCCGCCGACGACGACCACCCGTATCGAAGCGGTGCGTGGCGCCCCCAGCAGTCGGAGTGGAACGCCGACGATCTCGAGGTCGTGCAGGGCCAGATTCCCGCCGATCTCGACGGCGTCTACCTGCGCAACACCGAGAATCCCCTTCACCTGCCGATCCAGCACTACCACCCGTTCGACGGCGACGGCATGGTGCACATGGTCGGCTTCCGCGACGGGAAGGCCTTCTATCGCAACCGCTTCGTCCGCACTGACGGGCTCGCCGCCGAGCAACAGGCCGGCCATTCACTGTGGGCCGGAATCGCCGAATCCCCCGCCATCTCCGAGCGCACCGACGGCGTCGGAGCCCGCCAATTCCTCAAAGACTCCTCGAGCACCGATGTCACCGTCTTTCGTGGCGAAGCCATGACCAGCTACTACCAATGCGGTGACCTGTATCGACTCGATCCGCTGACCGGTCAAGCCCTCGGCAAAGCCGACTTCAATGGCGGCTTTCCCGCCGAACTCGGCGTGTCGGCACACCCGAAGAACGATGACCGGACCGGCGAATTGCTGTTCTTCAACTACGGCAAGCAGTGGCCGTACCTGAACTACGGCGTCGTCGACGCAGCCAACGACGTCGTGCACTACGTCCCGGTCGAACTTCCGGGCCCGCGACTACCGCACGACATGGCCTACACCGAGAACTACGTCATCTTCAACGATTTCCCGCTGTTCTGGGATGCCGACCTCCTGCGTGCCGGGCAGCATGTGCCCCGGATGCACGACCTGCCCTCCCGCTTCGGAATCCTCCCCCGACGCGGCGAACCGTCCCAGATCCGCTGGTTCGACGCCGACCCCACCTATGTTCTGCACTTCGTCAATGCCTTTGAGGACGGCGACGAGGTGGTGCTCGACGGATTCTTCCAGCACGATCCCGAACCCGCCCCGATCGATGAGGCCGGCATCCCCGCATCCCTACGCCCGTTCCGCTACCTGGCGCTCAATCGGATGAAGACGCGCCTGCACCGGTGGCGCTTCAACCTGGTGACCGGCGCGACTCGCGAGGAATCGCTGACCGACACGATCAGCGAGTTCGGCATGATGAACGCCGACTACGCCACCACCGATTACCGCTATGCCTACGCGGCCACCGGGAAGCCGAACTGGTTCCTGTTCGACGGCCTCGTCCGCCACGACCTGCATACCGGCGCCGAGGAGCATTACTGCTTCGGTGATGGGGTCTTCGCCAGTGAAACGAGTGTGGCGCCGAAGCTCGGCGCCACCAGCGAAGAGCAGGCCTACCTGGTGACGATCACGACCGACCTCAACAACGACGCCTCTTACGGGGTCGTCTTCGATGCGGCCCGCGTCGCCGATGGCCCCATCTGTCAGGTTCGCCTACCCGAACGGGTTTCCTCTGGTACCCACTCGACGTGGGCACCCGGTTCGGAGCTGCGCCGCTGGCGCACCGCCGAGCGTGCGGCCGACGCAGTGACGGTGAACTGATGCGCGATCTGCTCAACCGGCTCCGACTTCCCGTCATCGCCGCCCCGATGTTCCTTGTCTCCGGCCCCGAACTGGTGATCGCCGCCGGGAGGGCCGGCATCATCGGCGCCTTCCCCACCCAGAACTGCCGAACCGCCGACGAACTCGACCGCTGGCTGGCGACCATCACCGACGAACTCACCGTCGACGGCGAAACGCTCCCCTGGGCGGTCAACCTGGTCACCCACCGCACCAATACGCGGCTGGCCGACGACCTGGCACTTGTCCAGCGCTACCGCCCCCCGCTGGTGGTCACCGCGCTCGGCTCGCCCAAACCGGTACTCGACGCCGTACATGCCTACGGCGGCGCAGTCATCGCCGACGTCGCCGATCTACCCATGGCCCGTAAGGCCGCCGACGCGGGCGCCGACGGATTGGCGTGCATCTCCGCCGGTGCGGGCGGCCACACCGGCGCGCTGTCCCCATTCGCCTTCACCACCGCGGTCCGCGAATTCTTTGACGGCCTGCTCATCATCGGCGGCGGCATCAGCGACGGCTTTGGCATCGCCGGCGCCATCGCGGCCGGCGCCGACCTGGTTTACCTGGGCACCCGATTCCTGGCCGCAACCGAAAGCCTTGCCGTCGGCGACTATAAGCAGATGGTCGTCGACAGTGACATCGACGATCTCATTGTCAGCGCCGGGATCACCGGCACGCCGGCGTCCTGGCTACGTCCTTCGCTGGTGGCCAACGGCCTGGACCCCGATGCCCTCGACGGCTCGCACCGAGACCGCAACTATCAGGCGGGCGATGACGCGGTCCGCCGGTGGAAAGATCTGTGGGCCGCCGGGCAAGGACTCGGCACCGTCACCGCCATCACCCCGGTCGAGAAGATCGTGACCGACCTCGCTTTGCAATATCAGCTGGCCGCCGCGCGGCTGGACAACCACCGCTCTCTGGAAGGTAGTACTCATGCTTGATTTTGCCGCCGGCCTCTATTCGCCCGACAAGATCGACCGATTCCGCGCGATGGGCGCCTGGACCGATGAGACGGTGGACCAACTGTTCACCGCACGGGTCGCCGAACGGGGCGATGCGGTCGCCCTGGTCGACCCGGCCAATAACGAGGCGCTGGTCGGTACTGCGCCGCGCCGCCTGACCTGGCGCGAGCTCGATTCCGAAGTGACCGCACTCGCCGCCCGCCTGCTCGAGGCGGGTATCACGACCGGCGACGTCATCGGCGTGGAACTGCCCAACGGCGTCGAACTCGTGGAGCTCTACCTCGCTGCCTGGCGCATCGGTGCCGTCGTCTCCCCGCTGGCAATGCAGTACCGCGAGCACGAGATCGTCGGGATGGGGACCGCTGCCGACTTTCGCATGCTGGTGACGGTTCCCGACTTCGCCGGCTGGCCGGCCGCCACCGACATCGCCGGGTTTGCCGATCGACTGCCCGGGTTGACCACCCTGGCGACATTGACCGCCGCACCGGTGGCCAAGCCGGTCGGCGGGGTGCTCCACCTGGTGTCGGCCCCGGCCACCGATGCCGATCGCACCGCAGTCGAAGCGCACGGGTACGTGGCGGATCCGAATCATCCGATGACCATCTGCTGGACCTCGGGCACCGAGAGCGCCCCCAAGGGGGTCCCGCGCGCACATTACGACTGGTTGTCTTTCGCCTGGGCCGGAGTCGATGCCCCGCGACTGACCGCTGACGATGTCCTGCTCAACCCCTTTCCAATGATCAACATGGCGGCTTTCGTCGGCAAACTGCTCCCCTGGCTGCGCACCGGCGCGACGCTGGTTCAGCACCATCCGTTCGATGCTCCGACCTTCTTCGGTCAGATCGCCACTGAACGGGTCACCTACACGGTCGCACCACCGGCATTGCTCCTGATGCTGCTGCGCAACGAGCAACTCCGCGGACAACTCGACCTGTCGAGTCTGACCCGGGTCGGCTCCGGATCAGCGCCGCTGCAGCCGGTCACCGTACGCGGCTGGCAGGAGGACATGGGGATCGCCGTCATCAATTTCTTCGGCTCGAACGAGGGGATCGGGTTGCTGTCGAGTCCCGAGGACTTCCCGGACCCCGACAACCGGGCCAAGTACTTCCCACGCTACGGGGCCGACGGCATCACGTGGGCCTCGCGAGTCAGCGGATGGATCACGACGAAACTCATCGATCAGGAGACCGGCGAGGAGATCACCGAACCCGGCCGTCCCGGCGAACTGCATATCGACGGACCGATGGTCTTCGCCGGCTATCTCAACGGCGAGCAACTCGCCAGCCCGTTCGACGACGAGGGCTTCCTGCGCACCGGCGAAGTCTTCGAGATCGCCGGCGAGCACAACGAATACTTCCGCTACGTCGACCGATCCAAGGACCTCATCGTTCGGGGTGGGATGAACATCGCACCCGCCGAGATCGAGGCGCTGATCAGTGACCACCCGTCGATCGCCGAGGTCGCCGTGGTCGGGCGCCCCTCCGAGATGATGGGCGAACGGGTACACGTCGTCGCCGCCCTGAATCCGGACGCCGAGCTGACTCTCGAGGAGTTGACCAACTTCCTCCGCGACCGTCGTATCGCGACGTACAAGCTGCCCGAGAGCCTTGAGATCGTGGCGCTGCTGCCCCGCAATCCGGTTGGCAAGCTCCTCAAGCGCGACCTGCGCAGCCACCTGACAACCACGGCGTAGGAAACCCTCAGCCCTCCAGGATCAGCAGCGGGATCTCGCGGTCGGTGTTGCGCTGGTAGCCCGCGTAGCCGCGATAGACCTTGACGATCGTGGGCCACAGCTGCGCCCGCTCCTGCGCAGTCGCGGTACGGGCCACCATCTGTC
>NZ_DIAX01000035.1:0-33211 GCF_002414845.1 Gordonia sp. UBA5067
GTCTTCAGCGTATAGCTCGTGTAGTACTTGAACGCCCCGAGGAAAGTCGGGAACCGGAACTTCTTGGAGTACGCGTAACCAAAGAGCTCCTTCACGAAATCGCGACCGTAGCGTTCGAGCACCTCGGGCTCGTAGTAGTTCTCCGCGACCAGGTAGTCCAGCTTCTCGTCGAGGTCGTGGAAGAAGACGGTGTTCTGGTTGACGTGCTGCAGAAAGTACTGGTTCGCGGCCTCCCGGTCCTTCTCGAACTGAATCTTCCCGTCGGCGTCGTACAGATTGAGCATCGCGTTGAGCGCGTGGTAATCCAGCTCGCCCGGATCGTGCCCCGCCGGACCCGGGTGGATACCCGACTGGCTGGCCGATGCGGTTTCTGAGGTAGTGGTCGACACGATAGACACTCCTGGTGGTGCGATCTGGATAGAGGATTGCAGTTGGCCCGGCGACTAGGTCGCCAGCAGCTGCTCGGTAGAACACGGGAGCGTCCGCTCGGTAGAACACGCGAACTCGGCCAAGCCGACGCGGACGCGCTCCACATCATCGGCGGTACCCCTGAGTTCGAATCGATAGAGGTAAGGCACCCGGCACTTCGCGGCGATGATCTCCCCTGCCATGCCGTACTCCTCGCCGAAGTTGGTGTTGCCAGCGGCGATCACCCCGCGGATCAGTGAGCGGTTATGCGGATCGTTGAGGAAGCGAATAACCTGTTTGGGCACGTAGCCCCCGCCCACCGCGGTCTCGCTCCGTCCTCCGCCGTAGGTCGGGGTGATCAACACATACGGCTCGTCGACAGTCAGGGACGACTCACGGTGGACCGGGATCCGTCGCGCCGGCACCAGATTCGGCCCGCTCGCCAACGCTCCCGGCGCCGGCACTCGCAACTTCTCCACAAATCGGTGCGTGTTCTCCGACACCGATGAGAAGTAGACGATCGACAGCGACACGACCCGCTCCGTACTCGATCAGGCGGTGGCGGCGGCGGCCACCAGGGCCTTGATGCGGTCGGGGCGAAAGCCCGACCAGTGCTCGTCCCCAGCAACGACGACGGGAGCCTGCAGGTAGCCGAGCGCCATCACGTAGTCGCGGGCCTCGGAGTCGTCGGCGATGTCGATGACTTCGTACTCCACACCGGCCTTGTCGAGCGCCTTGTAGGTCGCATTGCACTGCACGCAAGCCGGCTTGGTGTAGACGGTGATAGCCATCAGCAGCTCCGAATCTCATCGATGTCGTTTAGGTGTCCTGAACACTACACCTTGTGTCTGACATTGCCAGCCAACACTAGAAGTTGTGAATTACATTCATGAAACTCGCTGGTCGCGGCCTTTCCGGAGCGCCAGCCATCGGCGTGTCCCGGCCTGTTCGGCGTGTCGTCCGGGCGGCCCGCCCCACCGGCTACCCTCATCACGTGGACAGTGGCGAATTCGGCGGGCTTCCGCTGGTGGGTAACGACCTGCTGGCGCAGCGCGATGAACGCGCCGACGCAGCCCAGAACCGGGCCAAGCTGCTCGATGCGGCAGCCCGCCTGGTCGCCCTGCATGGCGCGGCCGCGGTCACGATGGACGAGGTGGCCCGGGCGGCCGGGGTGGGCAAGGGCACCGTCTTTCGGAGATTCGGCAGCCGCACCGGGCTGATGCGGGCACTGGTCGACCACGATGAACGAATCCTGCAGCAGGGGTTCCTCTTCGGCCCACCCCCATTGGGTCCGGGGGGACCGCCGCTCACCCGCCTACTCGCCTATGGCCGGGCTCGACTCGAGCACACCCTCGCCCACCGCGACATTCTCGCCGAGGCGATCGCCCCCGATGTGATCCAGCGCTTCACCATGCCGGTGATGATGACCTCGACCATCCACGTGCGCATGCTGCTCACCGAACTGGGCGTCGCGCGCCCAGAGGTCACCGCCCTGGCGATCGAGGCACCACTGCAGGCCGATGCCGCCCGCTTCCTCACCGAGGCCGAGGGACTCACCGGTGACGAAATCGTGCAGCAGTGGGAGCAGATGGTTATCTCATTGCTGGGAGCCGACGACTGACAGCACGGTGGACTACTGCTCGAATCCGCCGTGCGCGACGAGCGCCCGGGCACGAGACAAATCCGGGCCCGCGGGCAAAAGACCCAGGATCGGCCACGGCGCGAGCCCCGGCTCCCCCAGTCCGAGGGTGGTCGCCGTCACATCGTCGGCCACCGAATAGCGGATCCCGGTGTCGCCGACGATGAACCGCGAATGACGGCGCGGGCTCCGTGGGTCGATGCCGGTGACCCGTACGTCATAGGTGGTTCCCGGCGCGATGACGATCTCGTCGACGGCGGGCCCCGAACCGTCGGCGCCAACCGGAACGATCGGCCGCCCACCCGGAATCCGGTGACCGCCCAGGAGCACGACGGTGGCGGCCGGCGCGCCCGCCGGCCGATACCAGCGCTGGCAGATCACCGGGGCGTCGGCAACGGTGAGCAGCCGCGGAATGCGTGCCGGAAAGTGTGCGGTGGCAAGCGCGGCCACGATTGGCACCGCCGCCGCACGGGCGGGTGACACCGTCGGCACACTCGTCGACGACGGATCACCCGCCAGGCGCAGTATTTCCGCGGCAACCGCGGAGACCGGCTGTACGCCGTCGGCAAGGGCGACGTAGTGTTCGGCGCGGCCATCGAGCGCGCGCACCGCGAACACCGCCCCCACCGGCAAGCCCAGCGCTCCGGGCCGCCCGGCCGCGGGAATGACGGGGATCGCCAGCGGCGCAACCTCTTCGATGGCGTTGACCAGCCCCGCCGACAGTTGACGGGGCACGGCGCCCTCCAGCCGTAGCGCACGCCGAACAGGTGCGTCGCCGGCGTCGACGCGAGCCCGCACCGTGCGGGCCTCGCTGCCCGTACCGAGCCGGTACACCAAGTACTGCCGGCCGTCGACGACGGCGAAGAGCCCGCCGTGGTCACCCGCCCCGGACTCCGCCGCGCCGCCGTCATCCCCGATGATGACCGCCGTCCGGCCCGGCGCGTCGCCGTCGGCCGTGGCGACGTCGCACACCCGCCAGGTCGCCGACGATCCCCCACCCAGCGCGTTGGGTGCACCGATGATCCCCAGGGTCGGCCCCCTCGGCAGGTCGCGCAGGGCCGCGGCCGACACCTCCTTCGGTACCGCCGGGGTCTGCGCTATCAGCCGCGCCGACGCAAGATTGAGCACCGGGTGCGCGGTGTGGTCGACGACGACGTAGAGCCCACCGTCGGAGCGGTTCAGGACGATCGGCGCGTCCGCGACCGAGCCGACCGGCCGGATCAGCCCGTACACCCCGGCGCCCGCGGCGACCAGAATCGCCACGACGAGGCCGACCATGATCGACTGGCGTTGCAGCCGCATCGGATCATGCAGCATTCGTGCGTCCCGGCGCACCAGGGCGTGCTCGGCGCGCTGCAACAGGAAGCGATAGCCGCTCACCTGGGCGCGCGTCGTCAACTGTCTGACCATCGGTCCCCACCCTCCGACTGGCACCGGCGCGGCCCGATCCCCCCGGATCGGCCGCGTGACACACCGGCACCGACCACACCTTCGCATGCACCACCCAGTCGGTGGGGCCAATTGGACAGAACGCGCCGCCCCCGCCGGAATCGTGCGTTAGCGTCGCACCTGCGCGTGGCCGGGGGGCCTCATCGCGCACACGCACCGAATCGGGGGAATCGCTGTGCCCTTCTCATTTGTCGCCAATCGAGCCAACACCACTCGCACCAACACCGATCGAGTCGCCGCCGACCTGACTCCGCCGGGGTCCTTCGACATCCCCGGATGGGCGGACCCAAACCTGACCGGCGCCCAGCCGGTCGGCGTCCGCTGGGCCGGCGACACCACGGTCACCGCGGTGCAACTCGAACCGGCTCGACCCGTGGCCCGTCGCCACGGACCCACCGGGCCGATCGCGGTGATCGGTGAAGATTCGGTAGTGGATCTCACTGTGCTGCAAGGGTTTCGGCAGTCGTGTCCCCTACCGGCGATTGTCGACCTCGCGGTCACCGAGCACCGCTACTGCGGGGCCGGACCCGTGGCCGCCGCGTATCGGTCGACCTTGGGCGCATTGCCGATCGCCAGCACCAGGCGGGTCGTCGTCATCCTGCGCCTACCCGCATCGCACCCGCGGCCGCCGGACGGTGGCGATGCCGCGGTGGGGGTGCTGCGCACGGCGGCGACCCTGACCCGACGCCTCGCTGCGCTACTCGCCGCGCGCCGACTCCGCCCGACCATCCTGACCGCCGCTGGCATCGCCGAGTACACCGACCACGTCCTCGGCCCCCGCCTCCTGTCCGCCGACCGGTCGGGGTCCGGCGCCCGGCTGGGGTCCGGCGCCCGGCTGGTCGCCGAGGTGTCGCCCTCCCGGGTATCGGCCGGCCCCACCACGTGGCGGACCTTCGCGCTCCGCCCGGCGGCGACCGCGGCGACCCTGCGCACCGCCGCCGCCGATCACGCCGTGTCCACGACGACACTGTTGCGGCTATCGGGGCCGGCCGCCGCCCCGGTCCTCCACGGCCTGTTCGGGGTGACCGAAGTCCCCGATGCCGGGCGCACGCTGCGGTCGGCACCGGCCGCGATCGACCCACTCGAGGGCCGTCAAGGCACTGCATTGCGGGACCGACTCCCGGCCGGGGGGGTCGGGCTCACCCAGCTGCCGGGCCTGCCCGCCCACCCGAAAGCATTGCGCGACTGGCGTTTTCCCCTCGGTGACGACGGTGTGCTCGTCGGCGCCGATGCGGCCGGTCGCGCCGTGACCGTGCCGCTTGCGTCCGTCGGCCACCGGCCCACCGCGATCGACGGCGACGTCCAGCTCATCGGGCTGCTAATCCAGCGGTGCATCGCCGGCGGTGCCGCGATCAGCGTGCACACCGGCGCACCCCAGCGGTGGGCCCGCCTGCTCGACATCGTCGACGATCCGGGTGTTCTCGCGCTCGATGCCGTCCATCCCGGGGCACCGACCGCCCTCGTCGACATCGACCTCGTCGACGAGTCATCCGACGACGAGTCGCTGCGCGTTCAGCTGCGGGCAGCGGCGCGGACCGAGGTTCCTCCCGCAGCGGCCCCCTGGGCCCGCATCTGCGGGTCGCACACCGATCCGGCGCGGATCGACGTCCAGATCGGCACCGCACACTTCGAACTCGTCGGCGTCGCGTCCGACTCCGAGCGCACGCTGGTCGAGGTGCTCGCGCCCGGCTACCCCGGTACGCGGGCCCGGTAGAAGGTGGCCTTGGACGATGCGGCCGCGACGATCACGTCCGGGTCGGCATCGGCCAGCCACACCGCCTGCCCGGAATCAGCGGTGACCACCGTGCCGCCGCCGCGCACGTCGATGCGGCCGGCAGTCACCGCCAATATTTGCGGCCCCGGCATGTCGAAGGAGATGGTCGCCGGAAGGTGCATACCGGTGCCGTCCAGGTCGACTCGCGACAGCCGGAACTCGGGGGCCGGCGTGGTGTAGATTCGTTCGGCCCCCAGGACCGACTCAGTCGGCGACAATTGCGCGGGCGACACGGGAGTGAAGTCCAGAACGCGCAGCAATTCCGGAACGTCGATGTGCTTCGGTGTCAGCCCGCCGCGCAAGACGTTGTCGGAATTCGCCATGACCTCGACGGCCGTGCCCCGCAGATAGGCGTGCAGGTTCCCGGCGGCGAGGTACAGCGCCTCGCCGGGGTTCAGGTGGATGCGGTTGAGCAGCAGCGAGGCCAGGACCCCGGGGTCGCGCGGATACGCCTCGCCGAGTTCGAGCAGAGTGCGCAGTTCGGCGCCGAATTCCGACTCTCCGCCGGCGGCCACCGCCACCGCCGCATCGATGACGGCCGGCACCAGGCTGGCGAGAACGGCTTCGGGCAGGGTGATCCAGGTGGTGAATAGAGCACGCAACCCGTCACAGTCCGGTTGCCCGGCGATCATGCCCAGGTACGGATCCAGCGCGGGCAACGACAGTTCGCGCAGCAGGTCAACAGTGCGCGCCGGATCACGAAATCCGGCGAGCGCATCGAACGGCGTCATCGCGAGCACCACTTCGGGTTTGTGCCACCGGTCCCGGTAGTTCCGTTCGGGCGAGTCGATCCGGATGCCCGCCGCGTTCTCCCGCGTGAAGCCCTCGGCCGCCTGCTCGGCACTCGGATGTGCTTGCAGCGAGAGCGGCTCGTCGGCAGCGAGCACCTTCAGCAGGTAGGGCAATCGAACGCCGAACTCGTCGATCACCGCCGGCCCGAGTGCGGCTGGCGGATCGGCCTCGATCTCGGCCAGCAGACTGCGCGCCGGGTGATCGGCATCGGCCAGACACTGCGACTGCCCGGCCGGGTGAGCCCCGAACCACAGTTCCGCCTCGGGGTGCGCCGATGGTGTGCGCCGCCCGCGAATGGTGGCGATGGCCGTGCGTGACCCCCAGGCGTATGGGCGCACCAGTCCTTCCAGTAGGCGCACTGCTACCGCGCTCCCAACAGGTTGGCGTACACCGCTGCCATTTCCAGCCGGGCGGCGAGGACCAGGTACGAGACCAGACCGGCGGCGCCCTCGTCCCCGGGGGGCGGCCCGGCCGGTTCGTCCTGCCGATCGACCGGTCCATTGGGAGCCGATCCGACGAGCACCTCGGCACCGGGCAATGCCGCCACGCGACGACGGGCCAGCCACTGATGAGCGGGGGTGCTGACTACGAACAATTGGGCGCGCGGCGACAACGGACCGTCGATCTGCGGGTCGTGAAAGACCGTGTCCACCGGCGCGCCGCCACGATCGCGCAGCAGTCGCGTCAGCGCCGACGCCAGGTCTACGGCACTGCTGACCACCCCGCCGACGGCGAACAGCGTGCTCGCGGTGCGCGCGGCAAGCGCGTCACCGGCCGGGCTGTCGCCGCTGAACACCGGCGCCGCACCACCGAACTTCTCGGCCAGCGCCTTGGCCGGCGCGCCATAGGTGTCGTGCGACGGATGGTTACGCGCAGCCTCAGCGTCGAGCGCATCGGCGAGCAGGTCCAGATCGAGATCGCCGGCGACGTAGCGAACCTGCGCGAGTCCCTGGCACACGGCGATCAAAGCGGCGACGTGCCCGGCGAAGCGGAACTGTTCGGGCACGACCACCCGCGGCGACAGGTCGATGCCCCGCCCTGCCAGCGCGCTGGCCAGCGGACCCTCGATCGGCGCTACGACGACGACCTCGGCGTGGCGTCGCGTCGCACGCGACGCAGCATCGGCCAGTGCACGGTCACCGGCATCGTCGCCGACCAGGACGACCACGTCGAGTGGACCGATCCAGCCCGGCAACGCCGACGCCGCGACCAGCGGCACATCCAACCGCGCCGCGGCATGGGCGATGACGAATCGCGCGGACTGGGCCGCGGCGACCGATCCACCGGTCACGATGATCACGCTTCGCGGGCGCAGCGTGGCGAGGGGCTCGGCGACCCCCTCGCGAACGGTCTCGGCCGTGGCACGGACCTGCGCGCCGGCACGGGCGGCGAGATGAAGCAGTCCGTCGACGTCGGCGTCGAGCAGACTACTCGGGTCGTCGAGGTCCACCCCTGTGGTGCGCATGCCTCTAGGGTATCCATCCGCGTTCGGCGGCGGACCGGGGCGGCTCAGTCGACGTCGGGAAGGACCCGCAGGTGCCCGCGCCGACCCGGGCGCGGGCGCACCGACGAGGCGGATTCGCCCGCTGATCCGGGAACGGCCAGTGAGCCCGATCCGCGGCGGCGCGGTGGAAGATCGTCGAACGCGTCGAGCGGTTCGGATCCGACGGCCACTGATTCGCGGACCGCCTCGGCGAGCGCGGTGAGCTCTTGCTCTTCGCTGGGCACGCTGAACCCGCTCGAACTCCGCATAATCTCCCAGCCGCGCGGAACCGTGATCCGGTCGGCGTGCAGGGCGCACAAGTCCCACGAGTGGGGTTCGGCGGCGCGCGCCAGCGGACCGATCACAGCTGTCGACCCGCCGTAGTCGTAGGTCAGCGTCGCCACGGACGGGCGCGAACACGCCGGGCGCGAACACTGACGGTGATTGGTCACGGTGTCAGATTAGCCGCCCCGTGTGCGACCGGGCGCACGACACACCGAACCGGGGCGCGGGCGCCCGCTTCGCCCCCGACCTACACTCATCGGTGTGCGACCGGAATCCATGCGTGCCCGGCGGGCCCGGGACCGACGCTCTCGCGGCCTGCGTTCTCCGTTGCTGCCACAGTCGGTGCCGGCGTGGACGTCGCGCGCCGATGAATTCGACAACGTCGTGATCGACGCGCTCGCGGAGATCGACGCAAAGTGGCACGACCAATTGCGCGACCTCAATATCGCCGTCGACGACGTTCCGCGCATGCTCCCGATCGATCCCACCTCGGTGCAGTGGCCGGCGGAGGTGTCCGCCGATCGCGCGGTCCCGCTGGCACGACTCATTCCGGCGGCAGTCGACAACGCGGGCAACTGGACTCGTGCTCAAATCGTGATCTTCCGGCGCCCGCTGGAGATCCGCTCGAATGATCGCTACGATCTCGCTGATCTGGTGCGCGAGGTCCTCATCGAACAGATCGCGACCTATCTCGGCCTCGATGAAGAAACGGTCGAGAACGGACCGTTGTGATCTGCGGAACCGGGTTCCGGCCGTAGTCAGATGATGCCGCGTTTGAGACGGCGGCGCTCGCGCTCAGAAAGTCCGCCCCAGATCCCGAATCGCTCGTCCTTGTGCAGGGCGTACTCGAGGCATTCCGGCTTGACTTCACAGCCCGAGCAGATGCGCTTTGCCTCGCGGGTGGAGCCGCCCTTCTCGGGAAAGAATGCCTCCGGGTCGGTCTGGGCACACAGTGCCCGCTCCTGCCAAGTCTCTTCCAGTTCATCGAACAGCGCGTCGAAATCGTCCGGCACCACCGACAGGTGCATTCGAGCACCCGATCGAACGGTGCCGGCAGTGCTCGTCGGAATGCCGTATACAGACGAGTCGTCGCCCAGCGGGTTCTCAATTCCCATCTCTGCGTCTCCTTCTCGTTGTCGCCTCAGCGTTGTGGTCCGGCGGCCACACCACCGCTGGCCGCCGCGTGCCCGAATGTGCTTGTCGTCGCGTCCCGTTCGGCTCGGCGCCGCCCTCCGGTAGCCGATCCCAACCGTCGAATTCGAACATATGGTCGAAAGTGCTGTGCCTCAAGGCAATTCACGTCCGCTGATGCCATAATTCAAATCCGCAAATGACACTGATGTGATTAGACACTCGGACCATCGTCCAGGTCAAGCCGAACCACAAAAACGCGCCTATATCACTTTCGATTCGAGATCCACCGCCTCGACACGGGGTTAAGGGATTGGCATTGGTCACACCCGATTCGGTGCCCACTACAGTGGACCCTCGTGAAGGTCACTGTCCTCGTCGGCGGCGTCGGCGGCGCGCGCCTGCTACTCGGAGTGCGCGAGTTGCTCGGCCGCTCCCCGTTCCCCGATGCCACTTCCCCACCCCGCGACGAACCGCGGGATAACGATCCGCAGCATACCGTCAGCGCCGTCGTCAACGTCGGCGACGATGCCTGGATGCATGGCGTTCGGATCTGCCCCGATCTCGACACCTGCATGTATACGCTCGGCGGCGGCATCGACGAAGAACGCGCCTGGGGGCGGCGGAACGAGACGTGGCATGCGAAGGAAGAGCTCGCCGCCTACGGCGCCGACCCCGACTGGTTCGGCCTCGGCGACCGCGATCTGGCCACCCACCTGATCCGCACGCAGATGCTCGAGGCCGGCTACCGGTTGACCGATGTCACGGCGGCACTGTGTCGGCGGTGGAACCCGGGGGTGCGGCTGTTGCCCGTCACCGATGAACGGCACGAGACCCACGTGGTCGTCGACCCGCCCGACGGCGCGCAGCGCGCCATCCATTTCCAGGAGTGGTGGGTGCGCTACCGCGCCCAGATAGCGACAACCGGCTTCGCCCAGGTGGGAAGCAACAACGCGACGCTGACCGCGCAGGCCGCCCAAGCCGTGTCCGACGCCGACGTGATCCTGTTCGCACCCAGCAACCCGGTCGTCAGCATCGGGGCAATCCTGTCAGTCAATGGAATGCGTGCCGCACTGCGCACGGCACGGGCGCCGATCGTGGGAATCAGCCCCGTCATCGACAACAAGCCGCTACGCGGGATGGCCGACGAGTGCCTATCGGTAATCGGCGTGGCGACCACTGCCGAGGCGATCGCCGAGCACTACGGGGCACGCAGCAACGCCGGCCTTCTCGATGGGTGGCTCATCGCCGACGGTGACTCCGCGTCGATCGACGGCATCGCCGTCGGCACCGCGCCGCTGCTGATGAGCGACCCGCGGGCCACCGCGCGAATGGTCCGGGCCGCGTGCGCCCTGGTCGGTGTCGACACCCCTGCGCTCGCCGGACCGGCGTGATGGACCACCGCGCCCCCGGCCGGGTCGAGATCATTCCGATCACCGGGCTGCCGGAGTTTGGGCCCGAGATGGACGTTGCCGCGGCCATCCTCGACGCAGCCGAACTGCGCGATGGCGACGTCGTCGTCATCACCTCAAAGGTCTTCTCCAAGTCGGAGGGCCGGATGGTGCCCGCGCCCGCCGACCCGGCCGCGCGCGACGCCCTGCGCCGACGACTCGTCGACGAGGAGTCGGTGCGCATCGTGGCGCGCAAGAACCGCACCCTGATCACCGAGAACGCCTATGGCCTGATTCAGGCCGCCGCCGGCGTGGACGGATCAAACGTGGCCGCCGACGAACTGGCCCTGCTGCCGCGCGACCCGGACCGCAGTGCCGCAACGGCACGAGCCGCATTCGCCGCGGCCGGGTTCGACGTCGCAGTCATCATCACCGACACGATGGGCCGCGCGTGGCGCATCGGACAGACCGATGTGGCGATCGGGTCGGCCGGCCGGCCGGTCAGCCATAGTTACGAAGGCAGGCGCGACGCGCACGGCAACGAGCTGATCGTTACCGAGATCGCCGTGGCGGACGAGATCGCCGCCGCCGCCGACCTGGTAAAGGGCAAACTCGACGGGGTGGCCGCTGCCCTCGTGCGCGGGCTGGCCGGGGTCGACGACGGCAGTTGCGCCGCCGACCTGGTCCGGCCGGCGACGGAGGACCTGTTCCGGCTCGGTACCGATCTCGCCGTCGCGCAGGGGCGCCGGGAGGCCGTGCTGACCCGCCGGTCGGTGCGCGCATTCGACACCGAGCCGGTCGAGCCCACCCTGATGCGGGCCGCCCTGGCCGAGGCCCTCACCGCCCCCGCACCACACCACACCCACCCGGTACGGTTTGTCTGGTTGCGCGACCCGGCGCGCCGCGTCGCTCTCCTCGACGCCATGGCCCAGGCGTGGCGCACCGACCTGCGTGGGGACGACAAAACCGCCGAATCCATCGACAGCCGTGTCCGTCGCGGCCAAATCCTCTATGACGCACCGGAAGTCGTGATCCCGTTCCTGGTTCCCGACGGCGCCCACACCTACCCCGACGAGCGCCGCAACGCCGCCGAGCACACCATGTTCACCGTCGCATCCGGCGCGGCGGTCGGGCTGCTGCTGGTAGCGCTGTCGGCGCGGGACATCGGCAGCTGCTGGATCGGTTCGACGATTTTCGCGGCCGGCGTCGTACGCGCACAACTGGGCCTCGCCGAGCACTGGGAGCCGCTGGGCGCCATCGCCATCGGCTATCTGCCCGACCGCCCCGACGACGGTTCGAACACACCGCCCCGAACCCCGCCGGAGCCGGCCGGGCTGGTGGTGGAGCTGTGAGCGTGCATGCCACGACCCGGGCGGCATTGATCGCGTGGGCCCTCGACGATCCCGAGCAGGACGGGCTGCGCCACACCTACCTCGCGTTCCTCGACTCGGCCGCCGACGGGTGCTTGCGCGCCCACGCGCCCGGGCACATCACCGCCTCGGCGCTCGTCGTCGACGCCGCCGTTTCGCATGTGCTGCTCACCCTGCATCCCCGGGTCGGCAAATGGGTGCAGCTGGGCGGCCACTGTGAGCCCGACGATCCGTCTATCGAGGCGGCCGCGCTGCGCGAGGCCGTCGAGGAGTCCGGTATCGACGCACTGCAGCTGGTACCCGGGCCGGTCCACCTGCACACGCACCCGATCACCTGTTCACTCGGGGTGCCCACCCGCCACCTCGACGTCCGTTTCGCCGCAGTGGCACCACCGACACCGGATGGTTCGTTGCCCACCATCGTGTGCAGCGACGAGTCGTTGGACTTGCGGTGGTGGCCGCTGGACCGGCTACCCAACAGTGAATTGGCGGCCCTCGTCGACGTCGCCATCCGCCGGATTCGCGCAATCGCTGCGCCGTCGTGGCAAACGTCGCCGTAACCCGTTTCGATCCGGCAGTCGGTCGCCAGCCCTGTCGCCGTCTCAGCCGACGACGACACCCTTGCCGATCGTGACGACGCCGCCTTCGCTCACCGAGTAGCGCTCCCGGTCGCGCGTGAGGTCGACGCCGAGTTGCGCCTCCGCCGAGACGACCACGTTCTTATCGAGAATCGCATTGCGAACCACGGCACCAGAATTGATTCGTGCACCCGGCATCACCACACAGTTCTGCACGACGGCGCCGGCCTCGATCACCACGTCGGTGGAGATCACCGATCCACTGACCGCCGTCGCCTTGACGATGGAGCCGGCGCCGACCACTGAGTTCTGCACCGAACCACCGCCGATGAACTTCGCCGGCGGCAGGTTGGACGTCTCACCCCGGATCGGCCACCGGCGGTTGTACAGGGTGAACACCGGGTTCGGGGACACCAGGTCCATGTGGGCGTCGAAGAAGGCGTCAATCGTCCCGACGTCTCGCCAATAGCCGCGGTCGCGGTCGGTCGCCCCGGGCACGTCGTTGTCGCGGAAGTCGTAGACGGCCGCATCGCCCCGCTCGACGAACGCCGGGATGATATTGCCGCCCATATCGTGCTGGGAGTCCTCGTCGGCGGAATCGCGCCGCAACGCCTCGATGAGCGCCTCGGTCGTGAACACGTAGTTGCCCATCGACGCCAGGGTCACCGCCGGGTCGTCGGCGACGGCGGGCGGATCGGCGGGCTTCTCCACAAACCGGGTGATCTGCCCCGATTCGTCGGCGTCGATGCAGCCCAGCGACGATGCCTCGCCACGCGGTACCCGGATCGCCGCGACGGTGGCCCCGGCGCCGGACTCGATGTGAGCCGCCACCATCTGCGCCGGGTCCATGCGATATACGTGATCGGCACCGAACACGACCAGGTAGTCGGGGTCCTCATCGTAAACGAGGTTCAGCGACTGCAAGATCGCATCGGCGCTGCCGGTAAACCAGCGCTTGCCCAATCGCTGCTGCGCGGGCACCGAGGTGATGTATTCGCCGTGAAAGCCGCTCGACCACCAGGTCTGGGCGATGTGCCGGTCGAGCGAATGCGACTTGTACTGCGTCAGCACGCAGATCCGTTCGCAGCCGCCGTTGACCAGGTTGGACAGCACGAAGTCGATCAGGCGGTACGTCCCGCCGAACGGAACCGCGGGCTTCGCACGATCCGCGGTGAGGGGGAACAGGCGCTTGCCCTCGCCGCCGGCGAGCACGATTCCCAGGATGTGTGGCGCTGCTCTCACCTCTTAAACCTAACGCAGGCGGCCGCCAGCCGCTTAGGAGAGCGCGACAGTGATGTCCACCGCCAGCGTCACCGCGCAGGTGGCGTCGGCGTCACACAGCTTCTCGGCGCGATCGCGCAACCGGGCGGCGTCGGTGTGAAACGCACTCGGCCCCATGGCCACCACATTCACAAGGTCGTCGCGACCCCACTCGTCGCGGCGCTGCACGCTGCTGGTGGATATCGTGGAGAACCCCACCTCCCCCAGTTCGGCCGCTAGTCGTTCGCGCTTGCCCGGCGCCACGCCCAGCATCCCCATCGGCTCGATCAGTTCGCGCAGATGGTCGGCCTGCGGAGTCACCGCGACAAGCAGTCCGCCGGGTAGCAGGATACGTCGCGCCTCCTCGAAGCCACGCGGTGCGAACACCGCCAGGACAACATCGGCGCAGCCATCGGCCAGCGGCCACGGCTGCCACAGATCGGCCACCACCGCACCCGCGCGCGGATGACTCGTCGCCGTGGCCCGGGCCGCGTACTTCGACAGGTCCAGACCGATCCCGCGGGCATCGGGATAGACGTCCAGACAGGTCGCCAGGTAGTCGCCGGTGCCGCAGCCGGCGTCGACGATCAGTGGCGCGGCACTGCCTCGCAGCACCTGCGCGACGGCCTCGGCGACGGCGGTCCGCAGCGCCCGGTATGGCGCGGTCGCAAGCGCGGCACGGCGCGCGGCGATCATCTCGGCGGTATCGGATGAACGGCCGGTCGACCGTCCGCTGAGCAGGGAGACATAGCCCTGCCGCGCGATATCGAAACGGTGCCCGGCCGCACAACCGAGAATGGGCGCCTGCGGCCCGATTCGGCCCAGCGACGCCGCACACACCGGACAGTGCAACGCACTCATCACCTGGTCGAGTGCGGCGCCCGGACCCACGAGCTTCTGGGGTGGCGTCAGCCGGCCACTCCGCGCAACTCTTCGCCGAGCGCGGCCGCCTCATCGGGCGTCAACTCGACCACGAGGCGTCCGCCACCTTCGATCGGGATGCGCACTACGATCCCCCGGCCCTCCTTGGCTGCTTCCATCGGGCCATCTCCGGTACGTGGCTTCATCGCCGCCATCGTGCAACTCCCTCCAAGTTTTCGATCCGCTTCATCATACCTGGTCACCGGCGGTGACTGCACAGGCCCTCAGCCGTCCGACCTGGGCGCCGGACCGCTCTCCCCCGAGTCGGACCGCTCGCGCAGTGCGGCGGCAACCGACCGCAATTCGTCGATCTCACGAGCCAGCTTTTCCAGCGTCCAATCGACTTCGGACTGCTTGTATCCGCGGAAGACGAGGGCGAAGCGCACCCCGCGGACATCGTCCCCGGCGATCCCGGCGCGCGGCAACTCGGTGACGGTCAGGTCGTCGCCCGCGGCGGTGAGATCCTCGCCCCGGCCGAAGACGAACCACACCACGACGAACAGCAGTCCGGCCACCAGCATCAGGCCGGCCGCATAGCTCACGATCATCCACACAGTCGATCAGTCCTCCCGTCGAATCGAGGCCATCGGCGGCCGGTCGGCGAGCACGACCTCGGTGACCTGGGTGGCGAACGACCCGTCTGTGGCCGCCGCGAATTGCACCAGCGGCGCCAACGAGTCATCGATTCCACAGCGCCGCAGAAGTGTCCCGACGATCTGGCGACTCATCACCCCCAACTCGGTGAGTGGTCGGTGCCGGTGCATCCGCACCCCCAGGTTGACCTGCCCGATGGCCGCCGGGCCGCGCGTCTCGTGGGTGTCGATGAGTAACCCGACTTCGACGCCGTACCCGGGTGCGAACGGGAGCGACGACAACAATGCCCGGGTCCCGGCGTACTCGCCGCCCAGCGGTTGGACGACGTGCGACAGCTCTGGCCGCAGCGCCGCGAGGAGGGGCCGCGCAACCAGTTCGGTGACGCGCCCGCCACCATCCTCCAGGTGCTGTGCCGCGGTGCGCCACGGCCGCCGGTAGTAGCCCTTCACCAGCTCAACTCCGGCGCAGGTCAGGATCGGTCCGACGAGCTTCGGCACGAACATGGGATCGGGCGAGACCAGGTCGGCATCGATGAAGACGATGATGTCGGCGGTGGTGGCGGCGATCGACCGCCAGAGCACCTCGCCCTTGCCGTCGACCGGCGGCACCTGGGGCAGTGCCTGCTCGCGGCTGACCACGCGGGCCCCGGCCGCCTGCGCCACCCCGGCGGTGTCGTCGGTGGACCCGGAATCGAGAACGACCAGATCGTCGACCAGACCGCCGACCAGCGGCATGATCGATTCGATGACGCCGGCGACGGTGTCGGCCTCGTTGAGCGCGGGCAGCACCACCGCAACGGTGCGCCCACCCTTGGCCGCGACCAACTCCGCGACGGTCCAGGCCGGCCGGTCCCAGGTGGCGATGGGCCGACCCGGCACGGCGGCGGGCAGCGCCCCGGTCACGCCAGACCCCGGATCGTGCGCACCGGCGCTCGCCGACCGGTGATCGCGGCGACCATCTCCACGACTCGCCTGGTTGCCGCCACCTCGTGGGCACGGAAGATCGCTGCGCCGTGCTCGGCGGCCAGCGCGGTGGCGGCCAGCGTGCCGTCGAGCCGATCGCCGAGGTCCACGCCCAGCGTTTCGCCGATGAAGTCCTTGTTGCTCAACGCCATCAGCACCGGATGGCCGGTCGCGACGAGCCGGTCGAGATGGCGCAGCAAGGCCAGACCATGGTGGGTATTCTTTCCGAAGTCATGCGTCGGGTCGATAATGATCCCGTCGGCGCGGACGCCGTGCACGGCGGCCCGCGCTGCCGCCGACGACAACTCCTCGACGACGGCGTCGACGACCGCGTCTGGGTCGTCGCCGTAGCGGACCCGATGCGGCCGGGTGCGCGGGGCCGCGCCACCGGTGTGCGAGCACACCAGTCCCGCGCCGCGGCGCGCCGCAACCGCCATCAGTTCCGGGTCGGCTCCGGCCCAGGTGTCGTTGATGAGGTCGGCGCCCGCCTCGCACGCCTCGTCGGCGACTGCGGCGCGCCACGTGTCGATGCTGATCACGATGTCGGGGAATTCCGCGCGCACCCACGCGGTGAACGGCACGACCCGGTCGGCCTCGGCACCGGCATCGACGAGTTCACCCGGCCCCGCCTTCACCCCGCCGATGTCGATGATGTCGGCGCCTTCAGCGACCACCTGCTCGACCCGGCGGCGGGCGGCGTCGTCGGCGAAACTGGCGCCTCGATCGTAGAAGGAGTCCGGGGTGCGGTTGACAATCGCCATGACCAGCGCCCGATCATGCGCGACCGGCCGCCCGCACAGCGTCGTCGGGGTCGTTGTCACCGCACCCACGCTACCGGGTGCGCTGCCACGCGCCGCTCAGCCGCGGGGGGCTTGTGCTGCGGCGACGTCGGCCACATAGCCGTCGTAGGCCGCGACGAACCCCTCGGCGCGCCCACGCAGCACATACAGCGGGTCATTCCCGATCTCGGTGAAGGCCTCGTCGCGCAGGTCGACCTTGCGGTTCTTGAAAGTCGACGTGGCCTCGACCGCGCCGACGATGCGCACGAACAGCGGCACCGCGTAGGGCGGCAGCGTCTCGTAGAGACGCTCCGCCAGGGCCTGCCCGTCGAACTGTCGGCCGTCCGCCAGGGTGACGGCCGCCATCCCGGCCTTTCCGTCGCAGCCGGACACCGCGACACCGTAGACGACCGACTGTTCGACGCTCGGATCGGCGTCGAGGGCACCCTCAACCTCGGTGGTGGCCACATTCTCGCCCTTCCAGCGGAAGGTGTCGCCGAGCCGGTCGACGAACGCGATGTGGCCCCACCCCACTTCGCGGACCAAGTCACCGGAGTTGAACCAGGCGTCGCCGTTCTTGAAGCCGTCGCGGATGATCTTCTTCTCGGTCGCCGAGGGGTCAGTGTAGCCATCCAGGGGCACCCGGTCGCTGATCTCGGCGATCAGCAGTCCCGGCTCCCCTTTGCGCTTCGCCCGCAGCCGCCCGGCGGCATCGCGCTTCGGCTCGCCGGTCTCCTGGTCGTAGTCCACGACCTTGAACGGCAGCGGACAGAAGCCCGCCGTCTTCGAGACCGTGAACGCGTTCACGAATGCGAGGTTCAGCTCGCTCGCGCCGTAGAACTCGACGATGCGCTTGATGCCGAATCGCGACGAGAATTCATCCCAGATCTCCGGGCGCATGCCGTTGCCGACGGCCAAGCGGACGCCATGGCTGCGGTCGGTCGGCTTGGGCGGCTGGGCGAGCAGGTAGCGACACAATTCGCCGATGTAGCAGAAGGCCGTCGCACGGTTCAGGACGATGTCGTCCCAGAAGCGCGACGCCGAGAACTGCTTGGCGATCGCCACCGACGCGCCCGCGGCGAGCACAGCGCCGAGCGATACCGACAAGGCGTTGTTGTGGTAGAGCGGCAGCGGAATGTACATCGTGTCCGAGCTGCGCAGTCGCACGGCCATGCCACCGATGCCCGACATGTTGGCCAGCCACCGGTTGTGGCTCATCACACTCGCCTTGGGCAGGCCGGTGGTGCCGGAGGTGAAGATGTAGAAGGCATTGGTCGACGCCGGCAACGTCTCGGTGACCGCCGGGTTGGTCGCCGGCCGGGTCGCACAGGCGGCGTCGAAGGCGGCGTAGTCGTAAGTGTGCGGGGGCAGCAGTTCGGGGGAGATCGACTCGAAGGTCTCGGTGACCTCGGGATCGTAGACGAGGGCTTTCGCCCCGAGGAGCTTCACCGAGTGATCGGCGATCGCACCGTGCTGGTTGTAGTTCAACATCCCGGCGATCGCACCGATCTTGACCGTCGCCAGCGTCAGATACAGCAGTGTCGGCGAATTCTTGCCGAGGATGCCCACGACATCGCCGACTCCGACCCCGTCGGCGGCAAGCTGGTTCGCGTAGCGATTGACGATGGCATTCGCCTGGCCGTAGGTGGTGGTGGCGCCCTCGAAGCGGACGAACGGCCGCTCCGGATGTTTGCCGGCGTGGTGCGCGAACACACTCCCGATGGTCCTGCGGGCATCGGCCGGCCGGTGGATCAGTCCCGGCGCGTGCCGCAGCATCAGCGGTGCTGACGGAACCATGTCCGCCACCCCCTTGGCCAGATCGAAGAGCCTGACCTTCTTGAACGCAGCACTGTTCGCCATTGCCGCCCCTCCCTCGTCGATAGTTACCGGAAGATCCTACTGTTGGGTAACGAGTGTCACAGCATCGGCCACCGATCCGGTCACCTGGAGCCGGTCCATGGCCGCCGCGGCGACGAACCCGTCGTCGCGCAGACTGTCGAACCAGCGCAACAGCGGCTGGTAGAAGCCATCCGCGTCGAGCAAGACCACCGGCTTGTCATGCTCGCCGAGGAACCCGCCGGTCCATGTCTCGAACAGCTCCTCAAGTGTCCCGATTCCGCCGGGCAGGGTGATGAAGCCATCGGCCCGCGCCTCCATCAGGCGTTTGCGCTCGCGCATGGTATCGGTGATGACAAGCTCATCGCTGTCGGTGTCGGCGGCCTCGCGGGCGACGAGGTGGCCGGGGATGATTCCCACCGTCGTGCCGCCGGCGGCGCGGGCGGCCGTGGCCAGCGAGCCCATCATCGACACGTTGCCGCCGCCGCTGACCACCGTGTGTCCGGCCGCGGCGAGTGCCGACCCCAGTTCTGCCGCGAGGTCAAGGAATCGGCGGGGCACCGGCCCGGACGCGCAATAGACACAGATCGCCGCCACTACGGGTCGGCCCGCGCTGCTCGTGACGCCTCGAGTACGGCGACCACCTGATCCGGGGTGTCGACGACGCTGATCAGGCCGACATCGGTGGCGGCGATCATGCCTTCGCCGACCAGCCTGGTGCTGATCCACTCCACCAGCCCGCCCCAGAAGTCGGTGCCGACCAGCACGATCGGAAACTGGGTCACTTTGTGCGTCTGCACCAGGGTCAGGGCCTCGAACAACTCGTCCAGCGTGCCGAATCCGCCGGGCAGACAGACGAAGGCCTGCGCATACTTGACGAACATGGTCTTTCGGACGAAGAAGTAGCGGAAGTTGATGCCGATGTCGATGAATGGGTTGAGCGACTGCTCGAACGGCAGCTCGATGCCGAGCCCGATGGAGCGCGCACCGGCTTGCCGGGCACCGCGGTTGACCGATTCCATGCTGCCCGGACCGCCACCGGTGACAACCGCGTAGCCGGCCGCCCCGATAGCACGGCCCAGCGCGACGCCGAGTTCGTACGCATCACTGCCCAGCGGCGTCCGGGCGGACCCGAATACGGTCACTGCGTCCTCGACGTGTAGGAGCGCATCGAACCCGGACACGAACTCCGATTGAATCCGCAGGACGCGCCAGGAATCGTCGATCTTGAGCTGGCTCAATTCCGCCGTGGTGCGGGGCGGTCGCCGGTTCAGCAGCCGGCGATCCGAGGTGAGCGCCAGATCGGCCGGGTCCGCACAGACCCAGGTGGGGCCGATGTATCTGCCCGCTGCCACTTCCCCACCTGAATCCCGGCCGGTCACAACGATTCCCCCGCATCCGATGCTCCGGACAGGTACCCACGCAACACCCGGTGCACCGCGTGGATCTGTTCGACGGGAACATGCTCGTCGCGACGGTGGGCGAGGCTGGGATCGCCGGGTCCGAAGTTGACCGCCGGAGTCCCGCGCGCCGCGAACCGGGACACGTCGGTCCAGCCGTACTTGGCCCGGAACTTGTGGTCGGCGGCGGCGACGAGTTCGGCCGCCGCCGGATGCGACAGACCCGGTAGTGCGCCGCCCGCCGAATCCGTGAGTTCGACGTCGAACTCCGTACTGCCCGGCGCACCGTCGATCACCTCGCGCACATGGGCCAGCGCCTGCGCGGTGCTGCGGTCGGGAGCAAAGCGGAAGTTGATGTCGACGCTCGCCCGATCGGGCACGACATTTCCGGCGACACCACCGGTCACCGCGACGGCCTGCAGCCCTTCGCGGTATTCGCACCCGTCGATGTCGACACGACGCGGCACGTACCCATCGAGGGTGCCGAGCAGGCCGGCGAGCCGATGAATCGCATTGTCCCCCATCCAGGACCGCGCAGTGTGTGCGCGCGCGCCGTGGACGCTCACCCGGACGCGCAGCGTCCCCTGGCAGCCCGCTTCGATGAGTCCGCCGGTGGGCTCCCCCAAGATCGCGACGTCGGCGTCCAGCCAGTCCGGCAACTCCGCCTCGATCACGCCGAGCCCGTTGTACTCCGCCGCGATCTCCTCACAGTCGTAGAAGACCAGGGTCACGTCGTGCCGCAGGTCGGTCAGCGTGGCGGCGAGATGCAGGAACACCGCATCGCCCGATTTCATGTCCACGCTGCCGCAGCCGTGGATGACGCCCGCACCGGAGTCCCACCGGTGCGGCACGTTGCCGGCGATCGGCACCGTATCGAGGTGACCGGCCAGCAGCACGCGCCGATCGCGCCCCAGCGCGGTGCGGGCGAGTACCCGGTTGCCGTGCCGCCGGACCTCGAATCCGGCGGTCTGCTCGCGCAGTGCCGCCTCCACCGCGTCGGCGATCGCCGACTCGTCGTGCGACTCGCTGGGAATGTCGATGAGCGCTGCGGTGAGCACCGCGGGATCGGCGCGAAGGTCCAGAACCATGGTGCTCACCGTACCGGGGCCGGCAGGCTCCGGCGGCCGCTAGTGCGCGATGGCGCCGTCGGCACCGACCCCGGTGAGCGAGCGGACCTGCATTTCGGCGTTGAGTGCCGGATCGCCGCGCTCCGCCGAGGTGAGCGTGCCGACGATCCCCAGCAGGAACGCCAGCGGAATCGACACCAGACCGGGATTCTGCAACGGGAACCAGTGGAAATCCGCCCCGGGAATCATCGAGGTCTTGCTTCCCGATACCGCCGGGGAGAACACGATCAGGATGATCGACGACGCCAGTCCGCCGTACATGCTCCACAGTGCGCCCCGGGTGTTGAACCGGCGCCAGTACAACGAGTACAGGATCGTGGGCAGGTTCGCCGACGCCGCGACGGCGAAGGCCAGCGCAACCAAGAACGCGATGTTCTGGCCGTTGGCCAGGATCCCCAGGATGATGCCGAGGATGCCGAGGACGACGACGGTGATGCGCGAGACACGGACCTGTTCCTCGCCGCTGCAGTACCCGCGCTTGATGACGCTGGCGTAGATATCATGCGCAAACGACGCCGACGCCGTGATCGCGAGTCCGGCCACCACGGCCAGGATGGTCGCAAACGCGACGGCGGAAATGACGCCGAGTAGCACGGTGCCGCCGAGTTCCAGCGCCAGCAGCGGCGCCGCCGCATTCTCCTTGCCGGCGGCGGCGAGGATCTTGTCCGGGCCGACGAGAGCGGCCGCACCGTAGCCCAGGATCAGCGTGAACACATAGAAGGCGCCGATCAGGACGATGGCCCACACGACGGAGCGGCGAGCCTCTTTGGCGGTCGGGACGGTATAGAAGCGCATCAGCACGTGCGGCAGGCCCGCGGTGCCGAGAACGAGCGCGATCGCCAGCGAGAGGAAGTCGACCTTGGTCATCATCGTGGCGCCGTACTTGGCGCCGGGTGCCATCACGTCGCGGGCGGCGACTGTCTTGTCGGCCGACCCGGCGATAGCGGACTGCGCCTGGCCGATCAGGTCCGAGACGTTCAGACCCACCTTGGCGAGCACGATGATCGTCATGACGGCCGCGCCGGTGATCAGGAGAACGGCTTTGATGATCTGCACCCAGGTGGTGCCCTTCATGCCGCCGATGAGGACGTAGATGATCATCAGCACGCCGACCACCGCGATCACGATCGACTGGCCGGTCCGCGATGAGATGTCGAGGAGCAGCGCCACGAGCCCACCGGCCCCGGCCATCTGCGCGAGCAGATAGAACAGCGAGACGGTGAGCGTCGAGATCGCCGCGGCGGTGCGGACGGGACGCTGCTGGAGCCGGAAGCTCAGGACGTCGGCCATGGTGAAGCGGCCGGTGTTGCGCAAGAGTTCGGCGACCAGCAGCAGGGCCACGAGCCAGGCGACGAGGAAGCCGATCGAGTATAGGAAGCCGTCGTACCCGTACAGGGCGATGGCGCCCGCGATGCCGAGAAAGCTTGCCGCAGAAAGATAGTCGCCGGCGATGGCGATGCCGTTCTGCGGTCCGGAGAACGAGCTGCCACCGGTGAAGAACTGCGATGCGGACTTGTTGTTACCGCTGACGCGGATCACCACGAAGAGCGTGATCGCCACGAAGGCAACGAAGATCGAGATGTTGACGATTGGGTTGCCGACGCCCGAAGCGGCGACGAAGTCGGTGGTCACTGCACGTCTCCTGAGTGGTCGTAGACGCCGTCGGCGAAGTTCTTTCGGACGATCTCGGCGGCCGGGTCGAGCTTGCGATCGGCGAAGCGGACGTAGAGCCCGGTGATGGCGAACGTGGTGACGAACTGCAAGAGCCCCAGCACGAGGCCGACGTTGATGTTCCCCCACACCTGCTTGGCCATGAAGTCGTGCGCAAATGCGCCAAGCAGGGCATAGGTCGCATACCAGATGACGAAGAATGCGGTCATCGGAAAGATGAATCGATACAGCGTGGTTCGCAGGGCGTTGAACTCGGGACTGGCGGCTGCCAAAAGGAACTCGGCACCGGTCGGCGCGGGTGCTTTCGGCTGATGATCGGGTGTGGTCATTTTCCTACCTCCTACCGGTAGCAGCCAATCACAACCGAGCGGCCCGCGGGTAGGATTCCGGCCGTGACCAACCACGGAGCTTTCGCAACCGGAATCGCCACCCTCACCGACGACGACACCGTCCTAGACGCGTGGTTCCCCGAGCCCGAGATCGGCGTCGCCCCGGCCTCGGGAACCGCCCTGCTCGCCGACGCGGACACTCCCGCCGACCTTGCCCGACTCATCGGTTCCGACGCCGACCGCGGCGTCCGGACAATCGCGGTCCGAACCGCCATCGCCGACCTCTCGTCACCCCCGGTCGACGCCTACGACGTCTACTTGCGCCTGCACCTGCTGAGCCACCGCCTGGTCGCGCCACACGGGCTCAACCTCGACGGACAGTTCGGCATTCTGAGCAATGTCGTGTGGACCAATTTCGGCCCCTGCCGGGTCGATGGGTTCGAACAGGTCCGCGCCCGGCTCCGCGCACGCGGCGCGGTCACCGTCTACTCCATCGACAAGTTCCCGCGCATGGTCGATTACGTCATTCCCGCCGGGGTGCGCATCGGTGATGCCGCCCGCGTCCGCCTCGGCGCCCATCTCGCCGAGGGCACGACCGTGATGCATGAGGGCTTCGTCAACTTCAACGCCGGCACGCTCGGCAACTCGATGGTCGAGGGCCGGATCTCCGCCGGCGTCGTGGTCGGCGAGGGATCCGACATCGGCGGCGGAGCCTCGACGATGGGCACCCTGTCCGGTGGCGGCAAAGAAATCATCGCGCTGGGCAAGCGCTGCCTGCTCGGCGCGAACTCGGGCTGCGGTATCCCGCTCGGCGACGACTGTGTGATCGAGGCGGGCCTGTACATCACCGCCGGCACCAAGGTCGTCGGCCCGGACGGCACCGAGGTCAAGGCACGCGACCTTGCCGGGGCCTCGAACATCCTGTTTCGCCGCAACAGCACCACCGGTGTCGTGGAGGTGGTGCCGTGGAAGGGCGACGGCATCGCCCTCAACGAGGCGCTGCACAAACACAACTGAGGGCGCCCGCCAGATCGCCGTCTCCCCCGCCTCCGGCAGATCCTGGAGACCTATCCGCGTAAGCGGCGCGCAGCCTGCGCGATCTGCTCGTCGGAGGCGGTCAGGGCGATCCGCACATGCGTCGCACCCGCGGGCCCGTAGAAGTCGCCGGGCGCGGCCAGGATGCCGCGCTGCGCCAGCCAATGGTGGGTGACCCGCGCATCCTCGTCCCGCGTCGCCCACAGGTACAGGCCCGCCGCGGAATCGTCGACCCGCAGGCCCGCCTCGATCACCGCCGGCTTGAGGACCGCGCGGCGCGCCCGGTACCGGTCCGCTTGTTCGCCGACATGCCGATCATCGTTCAGCGCCGCGGTCATCGCGGCCTGGATCGGGAACGGGACCATCAGACCGGAATGCTTGCGCACGGCGAGCAATTCCGCGATCAGACCGGCGTCACCGGCGAAGAACCCCGCGCGATACGAGGCGAGATTGGAGATCTTGGACAGGGAGTGAACCGCGATGAGCCCGGTGACGTCGCCATCGCAGACTCGGGGGTCGAGAACCGAGACGGGTTCCACCTCCCACCCCAAGCCGAGATAGCACTCGTCGGAGACGACGACGGCACCCCGGTCGCGGGCCCATGCCAGCACCGCGCGCATCTGCTCGACGCCCATGACCGCACCGGTCGGGTTCGACGGCGAGTTGAGGAACACCACCGCCGCGTCGGGTCGATCAGCGGTACCCGAATCATCGGCGCGCACAACAGCGGCACCGGCGAGGATCGCACTCACCTCGTAGGTCGGATAGGCGACCTTCGGGATGACGACCGCGTCGCCGCCCCCCAGCCCGAGTTGCGTGCAGAGCCCGGCGATGGCCTCCTTCGTCCCGATGACCGGCAAGACCTGATCGTCGCCGAGACCGACGGCGCCGTACCTCCGGACCAGGGCCGCCGCCGCGGCCGCACGCAACTCGGGGGTGCCCGCAGTCGTCGGGTAGCCGGGAAACCCGGCGGCCGCATCGAGGGCGGCGCGGATCAGCGGGTCGACCTGGTCGACGGGCGTTCCGACCGATAGGTCCACCAGCCCGTCCGGATGGGCCGCCGCGGTGGCGCGGGCACCCGCGATCGTGTCCCAGGGAAAGTCCGGCAACGACGCACTGACCCGGTCCCGGCGGCTGATCACCAGAGCTACGCTTCTTCGCCCATGGGCGGCAGCGCCTTGATGAACGGCGGGTCGTAGTCGACTTTGCCGACCTTGCTCGCCCCCCCGGGCGACCCGAGGTCGTCGAAGAAGTCGACGTTGGCCGCGGTGTACGGCACCCACTCGTCAGGGACGTCGTCCTCGTAGAAGATGGCCTCGACCGGGCACACCGGCTCGCACGCACCACAGTCGACGCATTCGTCGGGCTGGATGTAGAGCATCCGGCCACCCTCGTAGATACAGTCCACCGGGCATTCCTCGACACACGCCCGGTCCAGGACGTCCACACAGGGCTCGGCGATGATGTAGGTCACCACAGTCTCCTTAACGCCGGCAACGAGGCCGGAAACGGTCATCGGCGCACACGGCAAGGGCTGGGCCGCGGCGCCTGGATTGGCTGAAGTCTTCGACCCCCCGATTATCGGTCATGGGCGATGGCCAGCGAAATCGGGGCGCCACCCCGATGGTGCAGGTCACCCTCTCCCGCGTCGATCCGGCCGTAGACCGTGGTTCGCTGCCGGGCCGTCCGGCCGATGCCCGAGGCGATGTCGTGCAGTTCGGCGACCGTCTTCTCCGAACCGTGCATCGAGCCGGCCATCCGGGAGATGGTCTCCTCCATCAATGTGCCGCCGAGATCGTTGGCCCCGCCGCTCAGCATTGCGCGCGTACCGTCGACGCCGAGTTTGACCCAGCTCGTCTGGATGTTGTCGATCCGGCCGTACAGCATCACGCGGGCCAGCGCGTGCACGGCCCGATTGTCCCGCTGGGTCGGTCCCGGCCGCGACGCGCCGGCCAGATATAACGGCGAACTCTGGTGGACAAACGGCAGCGGCACGAACTCGGTGAATCCTCCGGTATCGTCCTGGATTGACCGCAGGATGTTGAGGTGGCCCACCCAGTGGCGCGGCGCATCGACGTGGCCGTACATCATCGTCGAACTGGACCGCAGCCCTACCTGGTGCGCCGTGGTGATCACGTCAATCCAGGTGGCGGTCGGGAGCTTGCCCTTCGTCAGGACCCAGCGAACCTCGTCGTCGAGGATTTCCGCCGCCGTGCCGGGGATCGTGTCCAGGCCGGCCTCGCGCAACGCGACGAGCCAGTCGCGCACCGTTTGGCCCCCGCGCGACGCTCCGTTGACGACTTCCATCGGACTGAAAGCATGGACGTGCATCGACGGCACGCGCGCCTTGACCGCGCGCACGAGGTCGGCGTAGCCGGTGACCGGCAGTTCTGGGTCGATCCCGCCCTGCATGCACACCTCGGTGGCGCCGGCGACATGTGCTTCCCACGCACGGTCGGCCACCTCCTGTGCCGACAGGGTGAACGCGTCGGCGTCCCCCTTGCGCTGGGCGAACGCACAGAACCGGCAGCCGGTGTAGCAGATATTGGTGAAGTTGATGTTCCGGTTGACCACGTAGGTCACCTCGGGTCCGACGACATCGGCCCGGATTGAGTCGGCCAGCGCCACCAGCGCTTCCAGATCGTCGCCCTCGGCAGTCGCCAGCGCCAGGTAGTCGCCGTCGCTGCACCGCGCCGGGTCGGACTCGGCGTGGCGCAGCGCAGTCGCAACCTCCGAAGACAACCGGCTCGGCGCACCGGACTCGGCGTCGGCCAGTGCGCGCACCTGCCCGCGTACCGTGTCCCAATCGCCGAATGCCGACCCCAGATCACTGCGCGTCTGCGTGCGCCGGCCCCCAACGTCGATCTCGGTGTTCAGGTCGACGCGGCCGGTCGACGCCCATTCCTCGTCGGGTTCCTGCCACGGCAGGCCCGTGGGCATCGCGCCCGCCGCCGCCAACCCGGTCGCCGGATCGGCCAGCGCGCGCACATGCCCGGCCACCCGCGGGTCGATCCACGGCGAACCGGCGAGGACATACGGCGGTTGCGCGGTGAGCCGCTCGACCAGGGTGAAGCCGCTCGCCGCGGTGATATCGGCGAGGGCATCGAGGTTGGGCCACGGTCGTTCCGGGTTGACGTGGTCGGGGGTCAGCGGAGACACCCCGCCCCAGTCATCGATACCGGCAGCGATCAAATCGGCACACTCGGCGGCGCTGACCAGGTTCGGCGGTGCCTGCACTCGCATGGCCGGGCCCATGATCAGACGCGTGACGGCGATGGCGGCGCGATACTGCGCCAGGTCCGCGTCGGGCACCGCGCGCATCGCCGTGTCGGGCTTGGCCCGGAAGTTCTGCACGATGACTTCCTGGATGTGCCCAAAGGCCTTGTGGCTGGCGCGAATCGCCAGGATGGATTCGGCGCGTTCTAGGCGGGTCTCACCGATTCCGACAAGAATCCCAGTGGTGAACGGCACCGACAGCCGTCCCGCGTCGGTCAGGACCGCCAGGCGCACCGCCGGATCCTTATCGGGGCTGCCGTAGTGCGGCTGCCCCTTCTCGGTGAAGAGCCGGCGCGAGGTGGTTTCCAGCATCATGCCCATCGACGGTGCGACGGGTTTGAGGCGTGCGATTTCCTCCCAAGACATGACGCCGGGGTTCAGGTGCGGCAGGAGGCCGGTGTCCTCCAGCACGCGGATCGCCGCAGCTCGCACGTATTGCAGAGTCGAATCGTAGCCACGCGCATCGAGCCATTCGGCGGCCTGTGGCCATCGCTGCTCGGGTCGGTCCCCAAGGGTGAAGAGCGCCTCTTTGCAGCCGAGCGCGGCCCCGGCCCGGGCGATCTCGAGCACCTCGTCGATCTCGGCGAACATGCCCGTGCCCGCCGCCTCGAGCCGGCCGGGCACGGTGACGAACGTGCAGTAGTGGCAGCGGTCCCGACACAGGTGCGTCAGCGGGATGAACACCTTGCGCGAGTAGGCGATCTGTCGATCACGACCGGCCGCGGCCAGCCCGGCGTCGCGCACCCGCGCCGCCGAAGCGGCCAGATCGGCCAAGTCGTCGCCGGTGGCGGCCAGGAGGACCGCGGCCTCGTCGGCGTTGAGGGTCGCACCGTCACGGGCGCGCCGCAGCGCCCGGCGCATCGCCGCCGCAGAAGGGATTTCGTCACTCACCTTCCCGATAGTAGACGCGGCCCGCCAAGCGCCTCCGCCGCTACCGACCGCCGTCGGCCGGACCAATCCCGCGGCGTGCGGCGGCGTCGATCCGCCGACGGGTACCGGTGAACCACGCGACCGCGGCCGGCGCGCCGATTCCGGCGAGGACCAGGCCCGCCACCCGCCAGTCCGACAGGAAGAGCACATCGCCACCCGGACCACCGCCCAGGCCCAGGACGACGACCAGTCCCCAACCGAAGACGGGCAACCAGTTCATCGGTGGGCCGGCGTAGGCCGATGCCAGCCAGACGAGGGTGGCGTTCCCGACGGCGGCGATCAGGATTCCGGCCGGCGCGGCAACCATGCCGATGTAGGGGTTGAGGAAGGCGACCGACATGATCCCGACCACCAGACCGTCGACGGAGAGCAGCACCAGCAGCCCGATATCACCACGGGCGCGATTCATCGGACTCCCTCGAACAGATCGGTCTCTCGCCCCGACCCGGGCGCGTCGACGCGCCGGTAGTACTCGACGGTGCCGATTGGTTGCACGATATTGTTGGACAGGGCGTATTCGGTTGCCGACGGCGCAACGGTGACCTGGGTGGCGTGTGCGGCAAGTGCCGCGACCTTGCGGCCACGTACCGCGCTGACATCGATCTGCGCGGTGATCTCGTCGTCGGGATAGCTGGGCAGTTCCCCGGGACCGGGCAAGCGCCAGCCCGCCGGGACACGATCGGCCGCCGCCGCCAGGCCGGCGCGCAGCGCGGTGGCCGCCGTGATCGACTCGTAGACTTTGACCGCCCGGCCGGTCTCACCGGTGTAGCGTGCGAGCGCCGCGGCACACGCCTCGTGCACCCGCCGGTGGTCGGGATGTCCGTAGGTGCCCGCGGCGTCGTAGGTGATGACGACGTGCGGATCGAAGGCCCGCAGTTCGCCGATCAGCGCTTCGACGACGTCGGTGAGTGGCGCCTGCACCAGGGCGCGCGGATTGCGCGACGCAGGCGAGCCCGCCATCCCCGAGTCGCGCCACCGGCCGGCGCCGCCGAGGAAGCGCGGGGCGAGCGGTTCGGAGCCATCGGGGCTGAGTGCGGCGAGCGCCGCGGCCAGCTCCCCGATCCGGAATCCGCCGAGCTGATCGGCGCCGCCGTCGGCGGCCAGGCCGGCCCACTGTGGGCCGATGACCTCACCCTCCTCGCCGAGGGTGAACGTCACGACTGCCACATCGACCCCGGCTGCCAGGTAGTGGGCGATCGTGCCCCCGGTCATGAGGGTTTCGTCGTCGGGGTGCGCGTGCACCAGCAGGAGTCGACGCGACGGTGGGCCACCGGTCATTGCGGCAGTGCCCAGCGCGGCGCCCCGGCAAAGATCGATGTCTGCACCGGCCCGGTCAGCGGCACGCCGAGGACCTCGTCGGTGACGACAACGAGGCCGGCGTCCTGGTAGATCGGCAGGTAGATCGCCGCCTGCGCCAACTGGCCTTCGGCCTCGTCGAGCAGTGGGGCGGGATCGGCGGCCGAGACCGCCTGGCGGGCGAGGTCGATCAACGGCGCGTCACACAGACCGGAGATATTGCTGATGAAGTCCGCCGGCGCGGCGGGCTCTCCCGGCCGTGTGCTCTCCCCGGACCCAGCACCGTTCTTCTTGGGCTGGTCGCAATCAACCAGTGAGGCAAACGCGGTGGCCGGCGCGATGCTGCCGTCGGACCAGCCGACCACCACATCGACCCGGGCACCGGTCAACGCCGAGGAGTAGAGCTCACTGTTGGCCAGCTTGACCACCGAGGCAGCCACCCCGTGGGCGCGCAGCTGGTCGGTGATCGACGACGCGGCGGCCACGGTGCGCGGATCGGTTGCCACCGCCCCGACGCGGACCTCGAGCGGGAGGCCGTCCTTGACCACCGGCTCGACGCCGGCCGGGATCGCCTCGACCCGCGGTGTCGGCGCCGGTCTCGACGATTCGGCGGTCGCTGAGCCCGGTACCTGCCCACTGGGCACGCTGCGCGGCCGCGGCGGCGGTGCGGCCCGACGGTATCCCGCCGTCGCGAGCAGCGACTCGACGGCGTCAGCATTGGGCCGTGGCCGCTCCGGGCTGAAATAGCCCGGATCCGACGGGACGTAGACGGTGTTGGCGAACGGTGCCACATCGTCATCGCCGGTCGCGGCGTAACGGACGATCCGCGCGTCGAGCATGCCGAGGATCGCCGCTCGCGCCGCCTGCCCGCGCATCGCCGCCGCGCGGGTGTTCACGTGGATGGCGAGTACGCGCGACTCGAGGTTGCGTCGCACCACGGTTCCTGGGATGGCCCCCAACAGCTGCTCCTGCGCCGGGCCGGCACTGAGGATCCCCAGCGCCGAATCACCGGTCCGGATCGACTCGACGGTCTGCGACTGGGTGCCCGGCCGGCGGAAGACAATCTGGTCGAGCTTGGCCGGCTCACGCCAGAACCGGTCGTTGCGCACCAGGCGCACCTCGTCGCGCGCCAAATCGATGCCCACTATTGCGAACGGACCACCCGAAACCGGCTTTCCCGAGTCCATCCCGGTTTGGAATCCGGTCGGCAGCGCCCGCAGCACATGGCTGGGCAGCAGGGACCGGAACAGCTCGCGCCACTGCGGGTACTCCTGGGCGAAGGTGACCGTGACGGTCTTGCCCCCGCCGCCGGTCTGCACGGATTCGATCAGCCGATACCCGGCCGGCGACACGGCATTCGGTTGATGCGACATCTGCTGCCAGAGGTAGGCGAAGTCATCGCCGGTGATCGGCAAACCGTCAGACCACTGCGCGTTGGTCTGGATCCGGTAGGTCACCGTGAAGGGAGCGACGGAGGTGACCTGGGCCGAGGTCAGCAGCGAATCCGACATGCGCCATATCTGTTCGCCGTCGGGGCCCGGCCCGGGGTCGAACGCGCTCGGCAGGGTGAGCGTCCCGATGGCCGTGGTCACCGGCGATTGATCGGCGGCCAGGTGCGGATTGAACCCGGCACCGATCGCATCGGTGGCGACATGGATGGTCTTCTCGGTCGGATACTCCGCCTGCACCGGCGCCGGCGCGCTCGGTTGCACGGGCGGGGGCGGCGAGGCCGTGCATCCCGCGACGAACAGCACCGCGGCCGACACCAGCACCAACAACCCCTTGCGCACCGCGGCCTCCCTCTCCGGTCCCCCGGCCCACTGCTCGTCCACCCGCCGAGGGTGCTACACGTTCGCGTCGCGCGCCTTGGCCCGCGACCGTTCGCGGGCCCGGGTCGTCGCGTCGAGATGAACCTTACGCACCCGCACGATCTCCGGAGTGACCTCGACGCACTCGTCCACCGCGCAGAACTCCATCGCACCCTCGAGGTCGAGTTGCATCGGCTTGGCGAGCGTCTCCATCACGTCCGCCGAGGACTGACGCATGTTGGTCAGCTTCTTTTCGCGGGTCACGTTGATGTCGAGGTCCTCCAGGCGCGGGTTGATGCCGACCACATGGCCCTCGTAGGTGTCATCGCCGGGATCGACGAAGAAGGTGCCGCGATCGGCGAGCTGGATCATCGCGTACGGCGTCACCGTCCCCTGGCGGTCGCTGACCAGCGAGCCGCTGTGGCGGGCACGGATCTCGCCGGCCCATGGCGCGTACCCGTCGAACACCGCGTTCGCGATGCCGGTGCCGCGCGTTTCGGTCAGGAAATCAGTCCGGAAACCGATCAGCCCGCGGCTGGGAACGATGAACTCCATCCGCACCCATCCGTGGGCATTGGTGGCCATATGGTCCATCCGGCCCTTACGGGCGGCGAGCAGCTGCGTCACCGCGCCCAAGAACTCCTCGGGCACGTCGATGGTGAGGTGCTCGAACGGCTCGTGCAGCTTGCCGTCGACCTGCCGGGTCACGACCTGCGGCTTGCCGACGGTGAGCTCGAAGCCCTCGCGGCGCATCTGCTCGACGAGGATCGCCAGGGCCAATTCGCCACGGCCCTGCACCTCCCAGGCGTCGGGACGGCCGATGTCGACGACGCGCAGCGACACGTTGCCGATGAGCTCGGTATCGAGGCGCGTCTTGACCATGCGCGCCGTCAGCTTGTGCCCGGAGACCCGGCCGGCCAACGGTGACGAGTTCGTGCCGATGGTCACCGAGATCGCCGGTTCGTCAACGGTGATCCGCGGCAGCGGCTGCGGGTTCTCGGGGTCGGCGAGGGTGTCGCCGATCATGATCGTCGGCATGCCGGCGACCGCGACGATATCGCCGGCAACCGCCTGTTCGGCGGGCTGCCGGTCGACACCGACGGTGGCGAGCAGCTCGGTGATCTTGGCCTTCTCGATGACGGGTTCACCGTCAACCTCGCGACACCAGGACACCTGCTGCCCCTTGCGCAGCGTTCCGTTGTGAATACGCACCAGCGCCAGGCGGCCGAGGAAGGCCGAGGCGTCGAGGTTGGTGACGTGTGCCTGCAGCGGCGCGTCGGGATCGCCCTTGGGTGCGGGCACGTGTTCCATCAGGACGTCGAAGAACGGGTCGAGGTTGTCGCCGTCGGGCACCGAACCGTCGGCCGGCTTGTTCATCGACGCCACGCCGGCGCGACCCGACGCGTAGAGCACCGGCAGATCGAGTGCGAGTTCGGCGGCCTGGCTCGCCTCTTCGTCCTCGAGATCTCCGGCCAGGTCGAGCAGCAGATCTTGCGCCTCGTTCACGACCTCGTCGATGCGGGCGTCGGGACGATCGGTCTTGTTCACGACCAGGATCACCGGCAGTGCGGCCGCGAGGGCCTTGCGCATGACGAACCGGGTCTGCGGTAGCGGGCCCTCGGATGCATCGACCAACAGGACGACGCCGTCGACCATCGACAGGCCGCGCTCCACCTCGCCGCCGAAG
>NZ_DIAX01000035.1:33371-61935 GCF_002414845.1 Gordonia sp. UBA5067
GCGCTCGAGGTCACCGGAGTCCATGACGCGGTCGACGGGCTCGGCGCGTTCGGCGAACGCGCCGGACTGGCGGAGCATCGCGTCGACGAGGGTGGTCTTCCCGTGGTCGACGTGTGCGACGATGGCGACATTGCGGAAGTTTTGAGCAGCGCTCACAGGCGGAACTTTCTGGTGATGGGCATAGTGGTCGTGCGTTCGTCCCGCTCGCAACCGCTCGCGGCGCCGGGCGGGAACCGCCAACTGTGCAATTCTACCTGCGCAATCGCCCACAACCAGAATCGAAGGCCCGGGGTGAGACCCCGCTCACGTCGGGCACCGGTTCACAAATTAGGTATACCTACGCTAATATCGTCGGTATGGGCAGCAAGAATGCAACGGCGAAGGTGCGCGACCTCAAACCAAAGAAGAAGTGCTGCCGCAAAGATGTCCGGTGCATTCGCTGCCCCGTCGTCGTCCACCGCCTCCGCAAACTCGACGTCGACGGCATGAACCGCAAGAAGCTCGAAAAGGCGATCAAGAAGGCCCGGGTCGCCTGAGCAGGCCCGCCAGCTCCGGAACCCACCCGACATCGGCCGGCACCATCTCCCCACGCCGGGCGAGGTCCGCCAGGTCCGCCGGACCGAACCACGCCACCGCGCGGTGCTCGAGCGCTGCCGGCTCCCCCCGAGTCCACTCGGCGCGATATGCCCGCAGTTCCAGGTCTTCGCGCAGCGCCACCGGATCGCCGATGGCTCCGCCGACGACAACCTCGATTCCCAGTTCCTCACGGAGTTCGCGCCGGAGGGCCTGCGCCGCCGTCTCCCCCGGCTCCACCTTGCCGCCGGGCAGCTCCCACAACCCGGCGAGCTCACGCGGATAGTCCCGCTGCGCCAGCAGCAGACTCGATCCTTCGGCCCCGCCGCGGATCACCGCCCCCGCCACCACCAGTTGTCGGCCCACTATCGCCCCCGCCCACCCAGCAGGCCGACGCGGGCGCCGACGAGGGTCACCGCCATCATCTCGCCCACCCGGGGGCGACCGGCCCGCTCATCGTCGACGAGTGCGCCGAGTTCGGCGATCGGGACGGCGAGCGCCGAGCCGTCCAGGATCACGTGCATCCGCTCGGGCAGGTCCCGTACCCGAAGCACCGGCAGCAGCGTGGTTGCGGCGTCGTCGGGCCGGCGGGCGCGCAATGATTCGGCTCGGATCGCGACTGCCGTAACGCGCTCGCCATGATCGACGTGCAGCTGCGCCGCGGGAATGTCGCCCAATTCCGTGCGCACCACGTCGCCCGCGTGCGCGGCGGCGAGGAAGTGCTCCCAGCCGAGGAATCTCGCGGTCCACTCGTCGCGCGGGTGGCGCCACACCCGGGCCGCACTGTCCCGCGCGACCACCGCACCCGCACGCATGACGACGATGGTGTCGCCCATCGTCGCCGCCTCGTCGTGGTCATGGGTCACCATGATCGCCGGGGTGGCGGTGGCCCGGACGATGTCGCCGATGTCGTCGGCCAGCCGGCCCCGCAGGTTGGCGTCGAGCGCGGCGAGCGGCTCGTCGAGCAGCAGCAGCCGTGGACGCGGCGCCAGCGCCCGGGCCAGCGCAACGCGTTGGGCCTGCCCACCGGACAAATCGTCCACGCGGCGGTTCGCCAGCTCCGGCAGACCGACCAGCTCGAGCATCTCGGCGACCCGCTCGGCGATCTGCGGCCGCGCCCACCGCCGGGCCCGCAGCCCGTAGGCAATGTTCGCCGCGACGGTGCGCCCCGGAAACAACTGCCCATCCTGAAACACCATGCCGAAGTCGCGGCGGTACGGCGGCACGGCGGCCAGATCAGCCCCGTCGAAGGTGATCGCGCCGGCCGCGAGCGGCTCCAGGCCGGCCACGGCCCGCAGCAGCGTCGACTTCCCGCAACCCGACGGTCCGAGGATCACGGTCACCGGGCCGGACCCCGAATCCGCGGACCCCGAATCTGCGGACACGGTCAACGACACATCGTCGACGACCCGCCGGTCGCCGTAGTCGACGCCGACGCCGCTCAGCACCAGCGTCACAGCAGTGACCCCGCGTTCGGACGGATGGCTTCCACGATCGCGACGGCAATGGCCGTCACGACGACGAGGACCACCGAGCAGGCCATCGCGGTGGCCAGGCTCGCTTCGCCGGGGCGATTGAGCGCCGTACCGATCATCACCGGCAGCGTCGTCGTGTCCACCCGGGCGAGGAAGCTGGTCGCACCGAACTCGCCGAGGGACATGACGAAGGCGAAACCGGCCGCCGCGGCCAGTGAACGGCCGACGATGGGCAGGTCGACGGTGCCGAAGACCCGGATAGGGCGCGCGCCCAGCGACGCGGCCGCCGCGGTCAATCCCGTCGGCACCCGCTCCAACGCGGGCACCGCGACCCGGATCACCAACGGCATGACGACCAGGGCCTGCACCCCGGCAATCACCAGCCACGAATTCGCCAGTCGGGCCGGCCAATGGGCGAGGACGAGCGTGTACCCGAAGCCGAGCGTCACCGCGCTCACGCCGAGCGGGATGGCCGCGATGATCTCGCCGACCTCGCGGAGTGGGCCCCGCAGGCGGGTCACGACGACGGCGGTCGTCAGGCCCAGCGCCACGGCGAGCGCGGCGGCCGCCACCGCGGTGGTCAGCGATACGACGGCCGACTCCAGCGGTGTGATTCCGTTGACCTCCCGGCCAAGGGCTCGATAGCCGGCCAGCGTCCAGCTGCCCGGCCCGGCCGGTCGCACCGACCACAGTGCCAAGACTGCGAGCGGGAGCGCCAGCCACAGCGCCGCCCAGGCAACGGTGAGGGCCATGGCGGCGCGGGTCGGGCCGCGCGGCGCAGGCGGTTGTTCGTCACTCGGCCGGTCGCCGGTCGCCCGCCTCGACAACACGCGGGCAGCGGCCAGGGTCACCGCGACGACGATGATCTGCAGGACCGAGAGGGCGGCGGCCTCGGGCAGGCGGAAGTAGCCAACGCCCTCGGTGTAGATCGCAGTCTCAACGGTGCGGAGCTGACCATTGCCCAGCACCATGATCACGCCGTAGCTGGTGGTGCAGAACAGGAAGACCAGCGCGGCAGCGGCCGCGATCGCCGGCAGCAGGCGCGGCAGGGTGACGGTGGTGAAGGCGCGTAGCGGCGCCGCCCCGGACACCTGGGCGGCCTGGGCGAGCCGTGGGTCAAGGCCCGACCAGGCCGCCCCGACCACCCGCACGACGACGGCGGTATTGAGGAACACGTGGGCACACAGCACCGGGACAAGACTGGGTCCGGCGTCGTCGAGCGCGCCGCCCAGACTCGCGGGCAGGAAGGCGAGCGGCCCGGTGAACACGGCGCGAAAGGCCATCCCGACGACGACGCTGGGCAGCACGAACGGCAGCGTCACCATCACCAGCAGCAGGCGCGAACCGGTGAACCGCACCCGGGCGACCAGCCAGGTGATCGGCGCGGCGACTACGAACGTCAACACGGTCGATGCCGCTGCCTGGGCCAAGGTGAAGGCCAGCAGCGGACCGGCGTCCGCGCGGCGCCACAGCTCAACGATGCCGGCGCCGTCGTTGACGGCAACGGCGCGGCCGACCAGGGCGAGCAGCGGCCAGCCGAAGAAGATCACCAGAAAGGCGAGCCCGATCACGCCGAGCAGGACCGTGCCGGCGCGCGGGCTTCGCGTGTCGCCGACCCGGCGCCGACTCACCGGCCGACGGCGGCGCGCCACTGCTGCAACCACTGCTCCCGGTTCTTGGCGATGTAGTCCGGCGGCATGTTCACCGTCCACTCCGGCATCGGGGCGCGGGTGGCCCAGCCATCCGGTAGCCGGATATTGCGGGTGACCGGATAGACGTACATCGACGACGGCAGCGCCTTCTGCACCGTCGGCCCGAGCAGGAAGTCGATGGCCTTGCGCGCGCCGTCGACATTGGCCGCCCCCTTGAGGATGCCCGCGTATTCAACCTGGCGGAAGCACGTCTCCAGCAGCGCCGCAGTGCCCGGTGTCGCGGCCGGCGACGACGCGTAGGAGATGACGATCGGCTTGGTGCCGTGGCCGGCACCCGCGCTGAACAGCTGGTTGTAGGCGACTTCCCAACCGGAGACGATCGTGGCGCCGTTGGCCACGAGGCCGCGCCAATAGTTCTGCCAGCCGCCGCGCTTCTGACCGACCGTCGTCAGGAGGAACGAGATCCCCGGGGACGAGGTGCCCGGGTCGAGCAGGGCGGCCTGGCCGCGGTATTCCGGCTTCAGCAGGTCGTCAAGGGAGGCGGGTGGCAGGACGTCGCGGCGGTCATACCACGCAGAATCGACGTTGAGGCAGACGTCGCCGCGATTGACCGCGGTGAGCAAACCCGGCGCCGAGGGCAGCGCGTAGTCGGATGCGCCGTTCGACGCCGCCGGGGAGACATACTCGAGCAGCGCACCGGCTTCGACCGGACGGGAGGCGAAAGTGTTGTCGATGCCGTAGACCAGATCCCCCTTGGGGGAACCCGGCGTCAGTGCGATCTGCGACGCAAGTTTTCCGGCATCGCCGGACTTGGCGATTTTCAGTGTCATGCCGGTGGTCGCATGAAACTCGGCGATGACCGACGCGGGGAGGTCGAATGAGTCGTGGGTCAGCATCGTGACCGTCCGGCCGTCGTCGGGACTGCCGCAGGCGGCGAGTCCCAGCGCCAGCACCGACGCGAGAAGCACACCGCCGACCCGGTTCATCGGGGACGTCGGGGAGTATCGGCTGCGCATGGACCGATCTAACCACCAGTGCGGCGCGCCGACGCCGTTCGATGATCGAACTACCGTCCCGCGGGTCGACAACGCGTGAAACAAGACAGTAACAATTGAATCACCAGCATCACTGGCCCCAGGGTCCTGGGGTTATGGTGCTGGTTGCGGGTGCATTCGAACCCCCATCTAGAAGGCCACATAGACTGACGCGCGATCGCCTTCGCCGACTGTAAGGACCCACCCCCGTGCGACTGACTCTTTCGCTCGCCGCGGCCACCGTCGCCGTCTCCGCCGGACTCGCCGCCGCCGCGGCACCGGCGATCGCCGCACCGGCAGCACAGCCCGACGCCGTGACCACAGCCCTGAGCGCCATCCCCACCCGAGTCGACCGCCAGGTCCTGGACTCGTTGGGGGCCTTCGCCCCCGCTATCGTCGGATCGATGGCCACCCCCGGCCCGGACGGCAAGGTCAACCCGGCGTTGTTCGCCGACGCGAACACGCTCGGCTCCGACCCGGCACTACCCCCGAATGTGCGCGCGGTCTGGCAACAGGTCATCGACTTCCTCGGTGCGCCCGGCAAGCGGAGTCTCGCGGCCTACCACCGATCCCACACCCTCCCCGCCGCGAAGGCGACCAAGCCGGGCGACCCGGAGATTCCGCGCGGCCCCCACGCCCCGCGCATCCAGGAATTCCTCTACCCCACGATCGGCATCGGCTGTATGCCCGAGTCGGCCACCGGACCGCTCGGTTCGGCGGGGGGCGGTAACTCCCTCGGGCGCGCCCTGGTCACCGCCGGACCGCAGCAGGCGCCGGCTCCCGGCCCGAAGGCCGGTCAGGTCGGCTACGTCTACACCAGCCTCGGTACCGGGCCCGCGGTGAACAATAGCGCCCGCCCGCTCGTCGCCCAGTGGCTCAATCTTGATACCGGCCGCACCGGCAGCATCAACCTGCGCAGCAATCCGAAGATCAACGCCACCGACGGCCCCGGCACCTTCACGGCCATCGCGAGTACCGGACGCGGGCGGGTGCTGACCGTGATCTCGGGTGATGTGACAACCAAGACCAAGACCAAGAAGATCGCCTCCTGCGGGATCGTTCCGGTCATCGGCATCGCGTACGTCTAGGCTGCCGGCCGGCGCCGCTCAGCGGTTGCCTTGCCCCCGACGGTCTACGGCCGATTGCGGCCGCGTCACAGCTTGGACTCATCAATTGCCCCACTAGTCACATCCATGTTGTTCTGTCACTAGAACCCCACTAGTAACAGCATCTTGGAGTGACCATGCTCGGCAAGTTCGCACGACCGGTAGTCACCGCGGCAATCAGCTTGGCCACCGCAGCCGCGCTGGCAGCCGGGGCACCCGCAGCCCACAGCGCGCCACCGCCCGCGCCGCCGGCCGCACCCGAGCTGCCGCGACCGAAACCCGGTGGCAACACGCTACCCATCGAGGTGCCCTTCGACAACGAACTGGCCGCCGTACTGAAGTTCGCCAAGCAGGTCGGCGGCGACAAAATCCTCGTCGAGGTGCTGCAGGCCATCATCGGCGCGGCCGGCCAGATGTCGCCGCTGGCCACTGCCGGGAGCGCACCCGCCCCCGGAATCAAGCAGGTCGCCGCGACCGCCGATCCGATGGGCCTGCTGCGCCAGGCCGGCGTTCAACCCCTGTCCCCAACGGTCGCCCCACTGTGCGCGGCGCCGACTCCCCAGAATCCGCTGGGCCTGGTCACCGCCGGAGCTGCCGCAATACCGGGTCCGTGGCCGCTGAAGACCGCCCATCCGCTCACCCTGCTGCCGTTCGCGCTCCCCGGCGTGAGCATGCCCGATCCCGGTATCGTCAAGGACGAGCACACCGCCTTCGCGTTCGTGCCCGCCGATGTGCGGCCCGCCGGCGAGCACGGCACGATGCGGGTCGCCTGGTTCAACAGCACCACCATGCGCGGCGGTCTCACCGACCTCACCCCGCTGGCCGAATCCAATCCGATGCTCAAAGTGCTGCCCGGACTGTCTGGTGTGCGTCTGGTTCCCGTCGACACCGGCAAGGGAACCATTCTCGCCGCCGTGTACGGCACCGCCGGAGTCGCCGGCCACCGCGAATGCTTCTTCCTGCCCTCGGTCGGAGTGATCAATTCCTAGCCGGACCGCCTGGACCGGCGCCACCGCGGTGGCCGGAATCGCCGCGACCGTCGCTGGGGCGGCGTCAAACCGGCGGGCGGCGGCGCTAACCAAACCACTCCCGATGACACTCCTGGCGCTACGGACATTGGCCCAGCGCGATACTGCGCCGGTCGATCGGGCACTTACCCTCGGCGCGATCGGGTTCGCCATGGCCGGCGACTACTGGATGCTCCGCGAAGAGTTCGAACCGCGTGGGTCCGCAGCCAAAGACGCCAGTCTGCGACGGGGAGCAGCGTTCTTCTCCGGCGCGCAGATCTGCTACCAGGTGGCGTTTGCCCGGCGTGGCGCCCGCTACCGGCTGCGCTCGCTCGCCCCCCGCATGGCCGCGATGGGCGAGCCCGCCATCGTTCTCGCCGCGAATGCACCACGGGTCCTCCCGGTGCTCGGCCCCTACGGCGCGCTGCTCGCGGGCATGTCGGCGCTGGCGGGCGACGCCGGCCGGCGATCAGCCGTGGGCGGGCTGCTGTTCCAGGCATCCGACATCGCGATCATCAATCGCCGGCACCTCGCGAATTCGCCGGTCGCGCGCCGCGCCCTCGAGGCGTGGGTCTTGGGCAGCTACTTCGCCGCCCAGACCCTTCTCGTCGATGCCTTGTCGACACCGGCGGCATCGACCGGAGTGATCAAGGCGGGCTAGGCCGGTCCCGTCAGACCGCCTGCGCCGAGCCCGAGCACACCGAGTTCTGCGGGTTCACCCCGGGCACCACGAACACCGCCTCCACCGACTGGTGAATCTCGAACCTGATCAGGCCCTGACCGGGATGCAGCACGACCTGCCACGTGTTCCGCGGGGCCCGCGACCGCACCCGCACCACCCCCGTTCGGCCGGTGTCGACGTTGCGCCAGTACACCCGGACCCACATCGTGTATTCGGTGATCGGGGTCATTGTGACCTGCATCCGGCGCGTGCTGGCGATCAGCGCGATGGCCGGCGCCGGCAACCCATCCGACGGAGATGAGATCTTGTTCCAGACGTCGACCCAGGTCCGCAGTTCCGGGCCTGGCCACGGATCGGGCACCGGGCATTGCACGGTCTTCACGTAGCTGCGCCCCCCGGCGTACGGATCGTCCCCGGGCGCCGCGTGAACGGGCGCTATGACCGTGCCGCTCACGATCAATCCGGCGCCGAGCAGCCCAAATGCGCACTTCACTCCGCTGAACATGCGCCCACCCTATCGGTCGATAGACTCGGCGCATGGCCAACTCGCCGAAATCTGCACACCTGACGATCGCCCAAGATCGGGCGGCCGACGATTTGCTGTCGCGCGACCCGTTTGCCTTGCTCATGGGCATGTTGCTCGACCAGCAGTTCCCGATGGAGCGCGCCTTCGCCGGACCGTTGAAGGTCGTGCAGCGCTTCGGTTCGCTGGACCCGGCGACCATCGCCGCCGCCGACCCGACGGCCTTCGCCGACCTCTGCGCGACGCCGCCGGCGGTGCACCGTTACGGCCGCTCGATGGCCGGCCGGATTCAGGCGCTCGCACAGGTGGTCGTCGACCACTACGCTGGTGACGCCGCGGCCATCTGGTCCAGCGCATCCTCCGGCGGCGAGCTGCTGACCCGGCTGCACTCACTCCCCGGATTCGGCGAGCAGAAGGCAAAGATCTTCCTGGCCCTCTTGGCCAAACAACTCGGCGTCGCGCCGCCGGGGTGGGCCGAGGCCGCCGGCGACTACGCGAAGCCCGGGCACCGCTCGGTGGCCGACGTCGTCGACGCCGATTCTCTCCAACAGGTCCGCGACTTCAAAAAGGCGGCCAAGGCCACCGCGAAGGCCCGGGCGTGAGCAACGGCTCGGGCGTGAACGCGGAATCGGCTACCGGCCTGCCGACCGACAGGCTGATCGCCGAGCTCGAGGAGGAGTTGACCGATTTCTGGCGCCGCGGACGGATCCGTGCGCGCGACCGATCCCATCAGATCGACCCAGACCTCGATCCGTCGTGCTACCCGCTACTCATGTCGGTGGCCCGTTATGCACCGGTGGCGATGTCGCAGTTGGTGGGCGCCTTGGGCGTGGACAAATCGACGGTCACCCGGCAGGTCGATGCCGTCGAGCGCCTCGGACTCGTCGTCCGGCGCCCCGACCCCGGCGACGCACGTGCTCGTGTCATCGAACTCACCGACCAGGGCCGCTCCCGGATCGACGCCGTCTACGCCACCGAGATTCCGCGGTGGCGCAGCCAGCTGGCCCAGTGGGACCCGGCCGACATTCGCACGCTGATCGACCTCCTTCACCGCCTGGGCGTGGGCCTGGGGCACCGGGAATAGATATCAGATAGTTGCGCGTTGCAACTATCGTCCGCTACTGTGATGGCTCTGCGCGGCCTTCCCCGCACACCCCCACTATTGCGGCGTACCCCGGCGGTACCCGTATTCCAGTTTGACCCGAGAGGCTTCCCCTATGAGTGACGCAATCGCGGAACACGATTCCGCGCAGATGACCCACCGTCAGAAGATCGAGGCCCTCGTCGGCCTGCTGCTGGGGATGTTCGTCGCGTTCCTGTCGTCGACCGTCGTCTCGATCGCCCTGCCGGAGATCATCAAGGGGCTGCACGGCACCACCGATCAGTACACCTGGATCGTCACCGCCACGCTCCTCGCATCGACCGCAACGACCCCGATCTGGGGCAAGTTCTCGGATCTGATGAGCAAGAAGCTCCTCGTCCAGATTTCGCTGACCGTGTTCACCCTGGGCTCGGTTCTGGCCGGCATGTCACAGTCGGCGGGGATGCTGATCGCCTTTCGGGCGGTGCAGGGCATCGGCCTGGGCGGTCTGCAGGCCCTGGTCATCATCGTCATCGCCTCGATGTTCAGCCCCCGCGAACGTGGCCGCTACCAGGGCCCCATTGCCGCGGTCATGTCGATCGCCACGGTGGGCGGCCCCCTGCTCGGCGGGATCATCACCGACACCAGCTGGCTCGGCTGGCGCTGGACCTTCTATGTCTGCGTCCCGCTGGCGATCATCGCCCTCGTCGTCATCCAGCGCACCCTCAACGTTCCGACGATCCGCAAGCCCGGCGTGAGCATCGACTACCTGGGCGCCACCCTGATCGCCGGCGGCGTCGTCGTCCTGCTGATCTGGGTGACCCTGGCCGGCAAGTCGTTCGCGTGGGCCTCGGGGACATCGGTACTGCTGGCGGGTCTCGGCGCGATTCTGCTCATCCTGGCAGTGCTCGCCGAGGGCAAACTCCTGAACCGGTTTCTGCCCAATTTTCTGAAGGTGCACGATCCGCTCATTCCGCTGCATCTGTTCCGTGACCGGACGACGACGCTGGCCACCCTCGCGAGCGTCGCCGTCGGCGTCGCCCTGTTCGGGTCCGCCGTGTTCCTCGGCCAGTACTTCCAGCTCGGTCGTGGCTATTCGCCGACGATCGCTGGGCTGTTGACGCTGCCGATGGTGGGCGGTTCGCTGATTTTCGCTACCGTCTCCGGCGGACTCATCACCAAGTTCGGCCGGTGGAAGATCTTCCTGGTCACCGGCGGCATCCTCATGACCATCGGGTTCGCCTTGCTCGCCACCATCAACGGGCACACCAACATGCTGCTGGTCGGCCTCTTCTTGTTCATCCTGGGCGCGGGCATGGGAATGACGATGCAGAACCTGATCCTGCCGGTCCAGAACGCCGCACCGGCCGAAAGCCTGGGGGTCGCGACCTCGACGGTGACATTCTTCCGGTCTCTCGGCGGCGCGGCAGGCGTCTCGGTTCTCGGCGCCGTGCTAGCCACGCACGTCAAGGACCTTACGGTGTCAGGGTTGACAGCCATGGGCCACGCGCTGGTGCCGTCCCTGGGGGCACCGGGAGCGATGGCGAAGGTCGCCGCCTGCGGAAAACTACTGTCGGCGGGAATCGCCGGCGACCTGCCATCGGATTGTGCGGCCGTCCAGCAGACCGCTTTCGGCGACGGAGTGCCCACCATCTTCCTGATCGCCGCCGTCATGAGCGCACTGGCGCTCGTCGCGATCGCGTTCATCAAGGAAGTCGGTCTCAAGACCCTCACGCCGCTCGAGGAGCAGCAGCAGGCGGCAGAGGCGATGGCGGGTCTGTCGCCCGAGGAGTCCCCCGAGGTCGTCGCGGCCGAAGGCCTCATGGCAGCCGGTGTGGCGAAACGACACCAGACGGACAGCGCGGCAGAGGTGACCAGGGGCTGACACCGCCCGGCGACGACCCGAATCTGCCCGGTAGTCCCGACTGGGTGGCCTAGGCTCACGACATGGCCAGTTCACCCACCCTGAGTCCGCAGCTGGTGATCGGCTTGCCGATCCGCCTCGGATTCGCGATCGCCGGTGCCGCGCTCGGGGCCGTCGAGTCGGCGGTCTCGGTTGCCCGCGTCACCACCGAGGGTGTCCAACACGAGGTCAACCATGCCCTCGGCATCGATTCCGACCTCCTCGCCGACACACGCTCGCCGCTGGAGATTCTCAGTCATGTGGCCAAGCTGCTGGGGCCGGACCGGCCCATCGGGCGGGCTCTCGCACCGGGCGGTCCGGTCGACCGTCTCCTGCGGCGCGGCGGCGTGGTCGACCGGTTGACCGATTCCAACGGAATTCTCGAGAAGCTCACCGCCCAGGGCGGGCTCCTCGACCAGATGACCGAGGACGGCGGGATTCTCGTGCGCCTCACCGCCAAAGGCGGCCCGCTCGACCGGCTGACTCGCCAGGGCGGGGTGATCGATCAGATCACCGAGAGCGAGGGCATCCTCGAGCGATTGACCTCGGAGGGCGGTGTCATCGACAAGCTCACCGCGCCGGGCGGAGTGCTCGACAAGGTTGCCGAACCCGGCGGCATCATCGATCGCCTGGCCGACGACAACGGTCTACTCGACCAGCTCCTCGGGGAGAACGGCGCGGTGGAGCGGACCATTGCGCCGGGCGGTCCACTCGACCGGGTCGCCGAACTCGCCGAGAACATGAATGAACTCACGCCCAGCCTCGTCGCGATGCAGGAGGCGGTCAGCGACCTGCGCGCCACCGTCGAACTGCTCAACGCCTCCGTCGCGCCGCTGGGCGGGTTGGCCGAGCGGCTACCCAAACGGCTGACGCGCGGAAGGCAGATCAACAGCATCGAGCAGTAGCCCGCCCGATTCGCGTCACAGCCGCTCGCGCAACTCCGCCGCATAGTTGTCGATGTCGATGACGTCGGGGTCGGCGACCACCGATATCGTCACGGACCGGCCAATCCCGTGGATGCCGTGGGTCAAGCAGTGAACCGCGGACAACGCCGGAAATCCGGCGGTGAACCGGACCCGGCCCCCGGCGAGGAACAGATCGTCGCCGCCACGGTTCACCGATGACACGACGGTATGCCCGGTGACGGCGCCGGGCGGATCTGAATCAGGCCCGCCCGGTTCGAATGCGGTGGTGGCCCAGTGCATCAACGCGGCCGGAGTCGCCGCCTCGGCCGCGCGCGCGACCACCCGGGCCCGCTCGCGGTCGCGGGCTCGAGCCGCGTCGATCGCCGCCGTGATGGCAGTCGTTCGCCTCACCCCGACCAGGTCGGTCCGACTGGCGATTCCAGCCATCTGAAAGTTGTTCGCCCGTCCCGGCCGCGGGGCGCGCGCCAGCGTCAGTTCGACGACGGGGTCGCCATCGACCCAGGCGGCGGCCATGGTGTCGCCGATCGCAGCGATGACCGCCGGGGTGATCCGCCCGTCGATGTCGTCTTTGGCCACGGTGAGGGTCCGCAGGGCGCGACGCGGCCCGGGCCGCCGGTTGATCTTTGCCGCGGCGACCGGCGGCGGGCCGACCGCCCGCGGCGCCCGCGACAGCCGGTAAGAGTTCAGCCCGCCGCCGATGAGCCCGCACACCTGCCCCGGGAGGCGTAGTACCCCGCCTGCCGCCTGGGCCATTGGCGGGATCGACGGCTCGGCGAAGCCGGCCGATGGCGGGCCGGCGCGCTGCCCGCCAAACAGCGCTCGGGCCGTCTCGCTGGCACCGCGACCGTCGGTCAGCGCGTGCGAGATCTGCAACACCGCCACCCGAAGCCGCGCGCCGCCACCGCTCGGATCATCCACCGGACCGAATAGGTGCACGCGCCAGGGGTGGACACCCGGGTCGACCTGATCGCCCATCAGGGCGACGAGACCAGTGAGCATCGCCGGCCAAGACGTATCGACCAGGCGGTGACCGCGGACCTGACCGGCGGTTGCCGCCGAGGACACCCAACGCGGGTAGTCGAGGTGGGCGGGTACCTCTCGTACCACCAGGTTCAGCCGCTCGATCGTCAACGCCGCGGCGAGTACTTCGGCGGCCACCGCGGCTGCCGAGGCCGGGGTGTCGTCGAAGGCGAACAGGAGGAACTGGTCGCTCCGTGCCGCCGGGACCGCCCACAGCGTTCGGGCGTCGACGGGGTGCAGCCGCGTCACCCCCGGGCCAGCAGTGCTTCGAGCTCGGCGGGGTCGATGCCCATCATCGGTACCACCCGCCGCAGCGGGATGGATCCGATCAGCTGCTCAAGGGCCGGATCAATCTCGGTCAGCCCCAACGACTTCCGCATCTGCCCCAGAATCGCCGCTCGGCCGGCCGGGACGGCGAGCAGTTCGGACAACGTCGAGTCGAGACTCAACGGCTGGGCCGCGGAGTCGCCAACGACGGTGACGGTGACACTGGCATCGATGTCACGACTACTGTGGCCGACGTCGATCCGGTAGTCGCCGCCCTCGACGACCCACCCACCGGCCATCGCCCCGCCGGCGGCCGGCCCGCCGGCGCGCCGATCCCAGTACGCCAGTTCGGCGCGCGGAACGGTCACGGTCACTCGCCGGCGCTCACCCGCGGCCACGGCAAGAGCCGCCATCCCCTTCAGTTCGCGCGGCGGGCGGGCCACGACCGACCTTTCCAGTCCGGCGTAGACCTGCACCACCACCCGCCCGGCACGCTCCCCGGTGTTGGTGACCGTTACCCCGACGTCGACGCCGACGTCCGACGGGGTTGCCGTGATTTCGGTGAAAGTCGTTGTCGTATAGGACAACCCATGTCCGAAGGGGAACTGCACGGGGATCTCGCGCGCGTCGTACCACCGATAGCCGACAAACACTCCTTCGCCGTAGCGGACGTGGAGCAACTCGCCGGGGAAGTCGAGGTATGCGGGGCCGTCGGCCAAGCGCAGCGGAATGGTCTCGGCCAACCGCCCAGACGGATCGTCGAATCCGAAGAGAATGTCGGCGAGCGCGGTGCCGCCACCCTCCCCCAACAGGAGACCGTCGACCACGGCCGGCGCGGCGACAATCTGGGCCAAGTCGACGACCGAGCCGTGCGACAGCACGACGACGGTCCGCGGATTGACGGCGAGCACCTGCTCGAGCAGGCGCAATTGCGCCGGCGGCAACTGCCAATCGGTGCGATCGAAGCCCTCCGACTCGTCGCCGGCCGGCACGCCGAGAAAGACCAGTACGACTTCGGCGGTCCGCGCCGCATGCACGGCCCTGGCCGCAAGGTCCGGCTCGCCGGATCCATCGAGGGTGAACCCGGGCTCGAAGACGACCTCGTGCGCGGCGCGGGCCGCGATGGCGTCCAACGCCGCGTCGACCTGGGTGGGATTGACCTTGGAACTACCGCCCCCCTGATAGCGCGGAGTGCGCGCGAATTCGCCGATGACCGCGAGCCGGCCACTCGGGGTCAGCGGGAGCACGGGCCGCCCGTCGATCGGCTGGTTCTGCAACAGCACGATGCATCGACGCGCGATCGTTACGGCCAGCTCGTGCTGTGCATCCCGATCGTAGGACGTGTCAACGGCGTTGGCGCCGGCCGCTAGCGCGAGGGCGACGACCCGCCCGGCACACTCGTCCAGCGCGGCCTCGGACAGCACGCCGTCGTCGACGGCGGCGACGATCGCGGCCGGGCCCAGCCCGTTGCTGCTGGGCATCTCCAAATCGAGGCCCGCGGCCACGGCGGCGACCCGGTCGTCGACCGCCCCCCAATCCGAGACCACGATTCCCTCGAACCCCCACCGGCGCCGCAGTGTGTCGGTCAGCAACCAATGGTCCTCGGTCGCGTAGGTGCCGTTGAGCTTGTTGTAGGCCGCCATCACCGACCACGGCTGGGCGCTGCGCACGACATACTCGAAGGCGCGCAGGTAGATCTCGTGCAGTGGCCGCGGGTCGATATCCGCCGAGACGCGGAAGCGTTCGGTCTCCTGATTGTTGGCGGCGAAATGCTTGACCGACGTGCCGACGCCGTGCTGTTGCACACCCCGCACGTACGCCGCGGCCATCCGGCCCGCCAAGAACGGGTCCTCCGCGTAGTACTCGAAGTTGCGCCCGCCCAGGGCCGAGCGCTTCATATTGATTCCCGGCCCCAGCAGGACACCGACCTTCTCCGCCAGGCAGGCCCGGCCCAGCGCGTCTCCGACCTCCCCGGCCAGCGCCGGGTCGAAGGCTGCGGCCAGGGCCACCGCCGGCGGAAAGCAGACGGCGACGACCGAGTCGTTGAGCCCCAACGCATCGGCGCCCTGTACCTGCTTGCGGATCCCGTGCGGCCCATCGGTGAGGGTGAGTGCTGCGATTCCGGCGTCCGCTATCGCCACCGTCTCCCAGAAGCTCGCGCCAGAGGTGATCGCGGCCTTCTGCTCAACCGTCAACGCAGCGACGATCTGGCTGGCACGGGCACGGTGATCCGCGGGTTTCGAGGCCATGGTCCAAAGTTAGCCGGGAAACCATCCGCGTCGCAGCGTTACACTGGGCCGATGATTCGACGTTGGTCAACCGCCCTCATCTGCACCCTCACCGTGCTGTCCGGCGGCGTCATCGCCGCCGCACCGGCGGCGGCGGCCGGGTGCGCCGACATCGAGGTCTTCTGGGCTCGCGGCACCGCCGAGCCCGGCGCCCCCATCGGCTACACCGGCCTCGCGTTTGTGGAGGCGCTGCGCGCCCAAACGCCCGGACGCTCCTTGCGTGCTCGCGGCGTTCGCTATGCCGCGAGCGACGACTTCCGCAATCGGGCAGTAATCGCCGAGACGGTGAACGACGGCGTGAAGACCGCCCAGAAGGACATCACGACAACCGCGGCGCGCTGCCCCCGCAGCCGAATAGTCCTCGGCGGCTTCTCCCAGGGCGCGGTCGTCGCCGGATACGCGCTGGTCGACAAGCTGGCCATCCCATCGCAATATCAGCAGTACGCGCGCTACGCGCCGGCACCGCTGCCCGCGGACGTCACCCGCCACCTCGTGGCGGCGGTGATGTTCGGCGCACCGTCGAAGCGGTTCATCCGCGATGCCGGGGCCCCGCCGATCACGATCGGCGCGCGCTTTCGGCCCATGACCGCAAGCTACTGCGCCCCGGGCGACTCGATCTGCGACGGCGCACCCATCGGCGCACCGAGTGCCCCGCACGCGTACTACCCGTTCAACGGGACGCCCGCGCTGGCGGCGAGTTTCGTGGTCCGCCGTCTGTAACGACGGACAACGCTAGCCCGTCAATGCCGCCAGGGCGCGGTCGGCGTGCACCGACATGTCGAACTCGGAGGCGATGACATCGGCCACCGTGCCGTCGGCGCGAATCGCGAAAGTGGTGCGCTTGGTGGGCAGGCCCACCAATCCCAGCAGTCCGCGGCGCACCCCGTAGGCCTGTGCGACCCGCCCGTCGACATCGGCGAGCAACGGGTAGTCGAGGTGGTGCTCCCCGGTCCACCGCTGCTGCTTTTCGACGTCATCACGGCTGATCCCCACGCGCTGCACGCCGGCGGCGGCGAACTCGGCGGCGAGATCGCGAAAGTGGCACGCCTCTTTCGTGCAGCCGGGGGTGAATGCGGCCGGATAGAAGAACAGGGCGACCGGGCCGTCCGCGAGAAAGACGGCGAGCCGTCGTCTCGTGCCGTTCTGGTCTAGCAGGGCGAAGTCGGGGGCGGTGTCACCGGGATGCATGTCTGCCAGTCTGCCGCGCCGGCGCGGCGGTGTCACGGTCGACGCCTACAGGGTGCGCTTGAGGCCGACGTGGTTGGCGGTGTATCCGAGCCGTGCGTAGAAGTCGCGGGCCCGCTCACGGACCTCGTCGGTGGTGACCTGAGCCAGCGTCGCACCGTGCGACCGGCCATGTTCGTGCGCCCAGGCAAGCATGGCCGTGCCCACCCCACGCGACCGATGGGCCCGCGCCACGCGCAGACCCTCGATCTGCAGGCGGGTCGTGCCCCCGCGGGACAGTCCGGGCAGCACGGTGAGTTGCATCGTTCCGACGATCTCGTCGTCATCGGCGCGGACAACGGCCAGATAATGCGTCCGGTCGCGGGCAACGACGTCGTAGGCCGCCTCGTACGGCGCATAGTCCTGCACCTCGCGGGAACCGCCGATCGTGTCGTCGCGCAACAGCGCGACGATGTCCGGGACGTCGACCCGCGTGGCGCGCTGCACGCGGAGGGGCGCGCCGTCGCGGTCGCGCACTATTCCGCCGACCGATGAGCGGGCGCCGGCCTGCAGGGTCGCGACCAACCGGTCCAGCCAACCGCCCACGTTCGTCCGGGCCTCGGGGGTGTCCGGGTACCGGCAGCGCAGGTGCAGCCCGGAGCCGTCGAGGATGAACCACAGCATCACACCGTCGGTGGTGATCGTCGCACCGACATATTGTGCACCGAGACCTGCGGCGTCGACGCGCACCGGCAGTCGGCGCAGGTCCAGCCAGGAGATCGCGAACATCCCGGGCTCCTCGGGCATGCCGCCCCACGGGGCGAGCACGTCCTCGAGCGGCCATGATCCCAATCGCACGGCTTCGCGTACCGCGGCCGATGCCGCACCCGGGTGCGCGACATCCGACTCGAGTACCGAGTTCGTGATGAACCAGCCGACCGAATCGTGCCACGTCTCGTCGTACCGGCTGTGCACCGGGAACACCGCGCGCAACGGCACCTCGGCCATCTCCCGGGTTACCGCGGTCATCGCCGTCACCACCAGCGCCAGCGTCGACGTGCCCTCCGCCCGAGCCTGCGCCGAGAAGGCGGCACTGTCGTCGACGTCAAAGACGTCGCGCACCTCCACCCGCTCGGCATGCGGCACCGCGGTTCCGAGCGGCAGCGGGAAGAGGGGCATCACCCCGCCGCTGTCGGCGAGGATCTCGGCCCACCGGTGCTTCACGTCCGCCGGGGCGGGCGGCCGCTCGCGCAGCGCCCGGGTGTGCTCGACGAAGGCCGGCACCTGCGCCAGCGTCGCCGGTCCACCTGCCTCGATCTGCCCGAGTGCGGTGCGGAGGTCGCGCAGAATCACCAGCATCGACCACATGTCGACGTGCGAATGGTCGGCCGCGACGACGATCGTCGGCCCGGCCGCGGTAGCCAGCACGCAGAGTCGATGGGCGGGGCGCGAATACGACGAGCAGGTGCGGTCAAGCACCTCGCGCATTGCGTCGTTCACCGCCTGACCAGCACCGACTGGATGCTCTACCCAACTGCCCGCGCCGATCTCGACCTCCGCCAACTCCGGCTCGCCCGCTTCCCCGCGGACGATCACGGTGCGCAGGGTGCCGTGTCGGGCGATCACCGCCAGCCAGGCCTGGGCGAGGGCGTCGAGTGAGACCGCGCCGGGCAGCCGGAACGACAGTGCCATCCACGATCCGCCGCGGTCACCGGCCGCGACGTGGCGTCGCTGATCGAAGGACAGGGGCAATCGCGTGCCGGGCTCGGAGATGGAGACGTCGTAGCCCATCAGCCGGCCGAACGGGAGGCGCAGATGGGCGACATTGGTGAGCCGCATGGCGGGTACCCTATCGCGCTTCGTACGATAGCCGCCTGATGAGAGGAGACGCCATGGCGACGTTCGAGGTGCCGGGAGCGATGCTCGACGTCGAACTGAGCGATGAGGGTGGACACCCGGTCGTCCAGTTGCACGGACTCACCTCCAGCCGTGCGCGCGACCGCGTCCTCGACCTCGACCTCGGGCGCGGACTGTCGGGGACCCGGCTGCTGCGGTATGACGCCCGCGGTCACGGTCGTTCGACCGGGCGTCCGGTGACCGGCGACTACCTGTGGCCCAACCTGGCCGATGACCTGCTCCGCCTCCTCGATGCCTGGTTCCCCGGCGAACGGGTGTACGGCGTCGGCACCTCGATGGGATCGGGGACGCTGATGCACGCGGCGCTCGCCGATCCACGACGGTTCGCCGGGCTGACGCTGTTGCTCCCCCCGACGGCCTGGGAGACCCGGGTTGCCCAGGCCCGCCGGTATCGGCTGAGCGCCGCCGTGATCGAGCAGCAGGGCGTGGCGGCATTCCTGGCCCGCGGCCAGGACTTTCCGCCGCCGCCGGCCACCGTCGGTCACCCCGAGACTGTGCCGGAGGTGGTGGCGGCGCTGCTCCCGTCGGTGTTTCGCGGGGCGGCGGGCAGCGATCTGCCGGCGCCGAAGCAGCTGATGGGTATTGACGTGCCCATCCGGGTCCTCGCCTGGGTTGACGACCCGTCGCACCCGCTGTCGACGGCGCAAACCCTGACGGCCCTGTACCCCCGCGCAACCCTGACGCTCGCCCACAACGCCGCCGAGGTCCGGCGGTGGCCGGGAATGCTCCACAATGACGTGACCGCCGCGTACCTCTAGCGCACCGGACGCCGTTCGCCCGGTGGCGGTGGCCGGCCGCTCAGCTAACCGCCGGACTCGCGGTCCGGCGGTGCAACACGTACCGGTCGAGCAGGTAGGCCGCGAGGATCCCCGAACCGGTGGCGAAGAGCACCGCGGTCACACACGTCAGCCGCGCGGGCACCGGTCCGCCGATGGTCAGCACCATCGCGATCGCCGTCAACGGCAGGCGGTAGCCGCCGGCGATACTGCCTGCGGCACCCGCTGCGGCCGCCAGATCGCTCGGCACGCCCAAGACCGGGGCGAGGGCCCGCCCAGTCAGGTCGCCGATCGCCAGGAGCGGCACGAAAAGTCCGCCACAGCCGCCCGCCAGCACGGCGGCGGTCGTCGCCACCGCACGCAGGCCGACCACCGCCAGCAGGGTCCACGACGACGCCGATGCGACTTCCGCCCAGCTCACCGCAGTGGCTCCCGGGCCGATTGCGGCCGCCAGCGACGCGAGCTTGCTGATCGCGACCAAACACAAGCCCAGCGTCACCGCGCCGACCAGGAACTTGACCACCGGTCCGGCCGACCAGCCGCGGGCCCGATAGATCGCCGTGCCGGTCACCGAGCCGATCGCGCCGGAGAGCGCGCCCACCAACGCGGCGGTCGCCAGGGCCCGCGGGAGGTCACCGGCGGCGATGTGCGGCACGATCAGCCGGATCAGATTCAGATCGAGCGCCGCGTTGACGCCCCAGCCGACCAGCGCCCCACTGCTCGCCGCCACGATCCGGGGCAGGCTCAGCGGCGCGCCGTTGCGCCGGCCGAGTTCCAGGATGAACGCGGCGCCCACCAGCGGCAGGCCCATGAGCGCCGCGACGCCGGCCGCACCCCCACCGATGCCGGCGCTGCGCGCGAGGCTCCGCCATCTCTCCCCGAGTGCCGATCCGGCGGCCACGCCCAGGTGCGCCGCCGGCGACTCCGTACCCATCGGCGCACCCATGCCGACAGTCGCCATGATCGCGACCGCGCGGATCGGGGCCAGCCGCCACGGAAACCTCTCCTCGGCGCCCGCCGTGTTGACCACATCCGCGGTCAGATCGGCCCGGACGGCGTTGGCCGGAAACCGAAGCCACGCCGTGAACGAGCGTGGCGGCGCCGGATCACCGCTCAGCTGTTGCACCGCCCGACCGTGCGCGACCAGGTGGAGCACGACGACGGCCACGAGGATGCCCACGAACGGCGCGGCCACCATCACCCCGCCGCCCTGACGCATGATCCAGTCGAGGTTCGCCTTGATCAGTGTCGTCACACCGACCACGAACACCGCCGCCACGACTCCGCCGAGGAGTCCGCCCGCGACACCGCACCCGGCATCGCGCCACTTGGTTGCTGCCGCAACCGGTTCCTGCGCGCGAAGGTTCACAGCGCAGACTCTGTCACGCGGTCGCCCCGATTGGCGGTCAACATGCCCGGCCGCCGATGGGAACGTCGTCATAATGGTCACATGACCATCGCCTCCACCCCCTCCGCGAGCAGTCTGCCCGGCGCACTGCGCCTCATCTGGCCGCAGTGGCAAGGCGCGACCGCAGCAAATGCCACCGCCCTTGTTCCCGAGGTGGCCGCGGAGCGCGCCCGACGCGGATACGCGGTGGGTGCCCAGGTTCTACAGGCGGTCTTGCCGGCGCACGACGGCCCCACCGCTGTCGTCGACGTCCCCACCGGTGACCGGGACGAGGGTTCGACTGCGGGGATCGAATCGCGGGCCACGATCATCGGCTCTCTCCAAGCAGCGTTGGACATCCTCGCCGACCAGAACCCGACGCAGGTGCTGACGATCGGCGGCGAGTGCTCGGTGAGCGTCGCCCCCTTCTCCTTTCTGCAGAAGAGATACGGCGACGACTTCGCGTTCATCTGGATCGACTCCCACCCGGACACCGACACCGCCGATACCGACTACGACGGCTATCACGCAATGGCCGTGTCAACGCTCCTGGGCCACGGCGACTCGACGATCACCGCCATGCTGCCGGCGATCGTGCCCACGACGCGCGTGGCCTACGCGGGCATGCACGACGGCGAGCCGGACGCGCTGGTCCACTTGACCGAGTGGGGCCTGCCAGTCTTCGGTCCCGACGACCTGCGGACGACGTCCGAACCCCTCCTATCCTGGCTGGCCGCCTCGGGCGCCACGAAGGTGGCCATTCACCTCGACGTCGATGTGGTGGACAGCAACGAAGCCGTACTGGGACTGGGTGAAGTGCCCGGCGGGCTGACCCGCGCACAAGTTCACCGCGTCATCGCCGACATCGGCGAGCAGGCAGAGATCGTCGGACTCACACTTGCCGAGTTTGTGCCGCGCTCGGTGTTGCAGCTGCAGGAAATGATCGACGGACTTCCGTTGGTCGGCACCGCACCCGTCAGCGCGGCAATTCCTGGGCGAGCATCACGATGATGCCGCTGGGGCCTCGCAGATAGGTGAGCCGGTAGATGTCTTGATAGTTCGCCACACCGCGCAGCGGATAGCATCCGTGTGCCGCGGCCACCTCGAGGGTGGCGTCGAGGTCGTCGACGGAGAAGGCGACGCGGTGCATGCCGATCTCGTTGGGCAGGGTCGGGCTCGTCTCGATCGCGGCGGGGTGGAGGTACTCGAAGAGCTCCAGGCGACCTTGCCCGTCGGGCGTCTGCAGCATCGCGATCTTCGCATGGTTGCCGTCGAGGCCAACGGCGGTGTCAGTCCATTCGCCGCTGACCGTGTCTCGACCGATGACCGTGAGGCCGAGGTCGACGAAGAAGGCGATGGTCGCGTCAAGATCAGCGACGGCGATCCCGACGTTCTCCAACTTGATCGGCATGCACTAGACCTTTCTTACCGGCGGCGGCCCGCCATCCTCGCCCAACGCCATGTGCAACAACGGATACGGCCAGCCCTGATCGTCCATCGAACTCCGGCCGGTGATCGAGAAGCCAGCGTGTAAGTGCGCATCGACGAACAGCATCTCCAGTTTTCCCGCGGCGGTGCCCGCGAAGCCGACCACCACGCCGCCGCGTTCGGCGACCACCACCGCCACATTCGGAAGATAGTCGGCCGCAATTCTCCGCTCGATCTCCGCTTTGTGGTCGTCGGCGAGAAAGTCGTGCGTGGCGTCGACAGCACTGCGCCACACCCTCACCAGCTGCGGATACTCCATGGCGCCGTGGGTCTCCCGAATGTCGATGTCGCGTCCCACGCACTCAATGCTAGGGGTCGCCGACCGACGTCGGCCGGCCGGCCGATTCATCGTTTGCGATGATGTCGATTGCCGCCCCGAAGACCAGTCGGGCGTGGAGTTCGAACAAAGCGACGAAGTCGATGTCGTCACCGCCGATCTCTCGGGCGATGAACAATCCGTCCGCACCCGCGATGGCGTAGGTCGTCACCAACGCGACGCCGCGCTCGCTCAGCGCCGGATCAGCATCCCGCACCAACGTCGCGAATTGTTCGAATGCCCCTTGTCTGCCGCGCAGGTAGATCTCGTGTCCCAACGGCTGCGTCTCTTGGTGCTGCAGCGCCAGCTTTAGCCCGAGGCGCAGGAAGTCGGGGCTGCGCGTCAACGCGCTGGCCACATGTCGCCCAATTTCGAGGGCCCGCTCTCGGGCCCCCGACGATGGCAGATCGACGGTCGCGGCCCACCGGTCGTAGCTGCGTCCGATCACTGCGGCGATCAGATCATCCTTGTCCGCGAATTGCCAGTAGATCGACGTAGCGGACAGCTGTGCGCGTTTCCCCACCTCGGCAATGGTGGTTCCGTCGTAACCGCGCTCAGACGCCACCTCGGTGGCGGCGTCGAGGATGCGCTCGCGAGGGCTTCGTTCCACTCCTCGCCGTCGCCGCGGCCGGCCTTCTGTCGAGCGAGGGCTGGACATCGGATTCGACCTCGGCTTCCGTTCGCTGACTCGGGCACTATCGCGAGCCTACCCAGCGCCGTGGCACATCCACGCCACGACCCTAACTCATCACTGCATGCCATAGACCAGACACTACTGTTTCTGTACTCTTCACTACAGAACGGCGTCACCAGCGCTGACATCAGTGATCGTGAAGGGCAATGAGATGAGCGACTCTTCCCCGGCGTCTCCAGCCGGCGGGCACCACGACGGCGACGCCGCCTCGAACTCGCGGTGGACCGTGTCCCGACGAAAGTTCCTCGCGGCAGCGGGAATCGGAGCCGGGGCGATGGCGAGCGGCGCTGCGCTTGCCGCCTGCGATACGTCCGGCGGGGGCGCGAGTTCAACGCGCCCTGCCGCCCGTCCACGGTCGATGCCGCCGGCGTCGGACAAGCACAACATCCTGTTTGTGTTCACCGACCAGGAGCGCTACTTCGACAAGTGGCCATCCGGAATGTCGTTGCCGGGGCGCGAACGCCTGCAGTCCGACGGGGTCAGTTTTCACAAGCATTACGGCCCTGCCGTCATGTGCACGAGTTCGCGTTCAGTGATGCTGACCGGACTCCAGACCCCTGACACCAAGATGTTCGACAACGTCGACATGTCGTATGTCGCCCCGATGAGTTTCGACATCCCCACCGTCGGGGACATGCTGCGCAAAGGCGGCTACTACACGGCGTACAAGGGGAAGTGGCACCTGAATCCGGCCTTTGACGTCGAGAACCCCGACCGCCTGTTCACCAAGGAGATGAACGAATACGGGTTCTCGGACTTCTACTGGCCTGGCGACGTCGTCGGCCACACCCTCGGCGGCTACCGCTACGACAACGTCATCGGCGGCACCGCGGTGTCGTGGCTGCGAAACAAGGGACGCCCCCTCGCCGACGAGAAGCAGCCGTGGGCGCTGTTCGTTTCGCTGGTGAATCCGCACGACATCATGTACTTCAACACCGACGCTCCCGGCGAACACGTCCAGGACAACGGCAAGCTACTGATGCACGCCGCGCCGGCACCGGAAAACGCCGTCTACGACACGACCTGGGCCGCGGCCCTGCCGGCCAACCTGACTCAGCCGTTCGACGAGAGCGGCCGCCCATCGGCGCATGGCGAATTCGATCGCGCATGGGCCTACACACTCGGCCGCATCCCGCCGGAAGAGGCCCGATGGCAACGATTTTCGGACTTTTATCTCAACAGCATCCGCAGCGTCGACCTCCAACTCGAAGCGATTCAGTCCGAGCTCGACAATCTGGGCTTGAGCGAGAACACCATCATCGTGTTCACGTCGGATCACGGTGAGATGGGTGGCGCCCACGGATTGCGCGGCAAGGGCCCGTTCGCCTACGAGGAGTGCATTCATCTGCCTATGCACGTCCGTCACCCAGACATCAAGGGAGGACAGGACTTTGGCGCGCTCACAAGTCACATCGATCTTGTGCCCAGCATCCTTTCGATGGCGGGAATCTCCTCGACCAACGCCGCGCAGTATGCGGGCCGCGAACTCCCCGGCCGGGACTTCACGGCGGCGATGCAGCAGCCGAACAAGGCCGGGTTGCACAGCGTCCGGGACTCGATCCTGTACACCTACAGCGGTATCGCCACCAACGATGCCGAAACCATTCGCCTCATCGCCCAGGCGAAAGCCGCGGGCAAGGATCCCAAGGACGCGTTGGGAGCCGCCGGGCACAAGCCGGATTTGACCAAGCGCGGCAGCCTGCGAACCATGTTCGACGGTCGTTACAAGTTCACCCGCTATTTCGCGCCGACCCAGCGCAACCTGCCGCGCAACCTCGACGAGATCTACCGGTACAACGACGTCGAGCTCTACGATCTGGAGTCCGATCCCGGCGAGATGCACAACATCGGGGCCGCCAAGGGGCAGAATGACGCCGTGGTGCTGGCGTCGAGCGCCAAACTCGAAGCCGGCATCAAGCGGGAGATCGGCGTCGACGACGGCCGCGAGATGCCGCATTTCGAGTCGATCGACTGGCAGCTCGACCAGGTGGACTTGTGATCGCAACCCAGTGACCAATCGGTGACTCATTTCGACCCTCGGAAATCGCGACGGAGGCGGCGTCCGGTGCCGTTCAATGGTGGTTGTGACATCCACCCGGTTGCAGACCCCCGCGTCGATGCGGCGCTTGAATGAGTGGGCCGCCCGCCGGCTGACCGACGAGCAGCGCGCCGATCGTCATGCGGCCATCCTGCCCACCCCGTTGTCGGGCACGTCCTTCTACCGCGATCCCGGCGACCTCACGGCGCTGCCCAACGGGGAGGTTGTGCGCTCCGAGCGCGTGATGCCGCTGACGATCCCGCCACCGGTAGCGACCGTACGCCGGTTCATGGTCCGCTCCACCGACACCGCGGGCCGCGCCGTGCCGGTCACCGCCACCCTCATCGAACCCCGCCGCCGGTGGCGGGGCAGCGGCCCGCGGCCCGTGGTTATTCGTAATCAGCCGATCAACTCACTCGGACTCAAGTCCGCACCGTCCTATCGGATCGCGCGGGGCACCTACGTCGACACCCCTCCGCTACTCCCCCTGCTTCTGGCCAGCAACTACGCGGTCCTCATCCCCGATCACGAGGGCCCGCGAATGGCGTACTCGGCCGGGGTGATGGCTGCCCATGCCGTCCTCGATTCGGTGCGCGGCCTGCACCGCATTCGGCCCGATCTCGCCGAGTCGCCGATGGTGCTGGACGGGTACAGCGGCGGTGCCATCGCAACCGTGTGGGCGGCACAGGAGCAGCCGATTTATGCGCCGGAGCTCCGCTTCAACGGTGCCGTCGCCGGCGGAACACCGACCGACTACGGCCTGCTGTTCCGCAGTATGAACGGCGCCCTCGGCTCGGGCCTGTTCGCGGCGGCGACCATCGGGCAGGCCCGCGAGTACCCGGATATGACGGAGCTGTTCGGCGACTTCGCCTTCTACCTCGCCACCCGCATCAAAGACTTGCCACAAATGCCGTTGGCCGCATCGGGGCTGGCCCGCATCGACCTGAGCGTCTTGGCCACCGTCCCGGAGCCGTTCGAATCCGACGTCGCGCAGGCGGTGATCGAGGCAAACAGGCCGGGTGCCACGCCGCCTGCCACGCCTATGCTGCTGTACCACGGTTCGCAGGCACGCTTCCTCGGCGATCAGTTCATTCCGGAACAGGGCGTGACCGACCTGGTCGACCGCTGGCGCGCCTGGGGGGCGACCGTCGACTACCTGCCGGTTCCGGGTGAGCACATGATCGCGGCCGGGTGGGCGATGCCGAAGGTGTTTCGGTGGATACGCAGCACCCTGGCGCGCCCGTGACCGACTCCCACCACTTGTGAAATCCACACCGTGGATATATCGTCCCTCGATATACCCACATTGTGGATATGTAGGCCAAGGAGATCTCGAATGTCACGATTCACCCTGCCGTCCGAAGAAGTTCTGCGCGCTCGCGAGAAGCTCGTCCTCGACCATTTCCACGACGAGGTGACGCAGGACTGGGATGCGACCCTGTCGACCTTCCCGCACCCGCACTACGAGTTGATCGCCCAAATGCTCGTCCACGACGGCGACGGCGAGGTGCGTGAGTATTACCATGACACCCGGGTTGCCTTCCCTGATCAGGACCACGAGATCATCGCCTTCCGGCACAGCGTCGATGCGGTCATCGTGGAGTTTTGGCTGACGGGCACCCACCTCGGTCCGCTAGGCAAGATCCCACCGACGGGCGGCACCCATCGCACCCGAATGACGGCGTACTTCATCTTCGACGAGAACGAGAATCTGGTCACCGAACGGATCTACTTCGACCAGCTCACCATTCTCAAGCAGCTCATCGGCGGCCTAGACAAGAAGAAGCCCAAGGATCTAGCCAAGCTGGCCGGTGCCCTCAAGGGTGCGCTGGCCATGGCGGGCACCGAACCCGACCCCCGGCTTCTCGACACCGCTACACCCAATCTCGACGACTGACCGGAGTCTCGAGCCTCAATTGGCTGCCTATCGGTCCCCGGCCACCCTGGGAGCGCGTTGTAGTACGGCGCCGACAGAGAATTCCATCGCATACTCGAACTCCTTGTCGGCATCGAATATCGCGAGAGATGAAGCAGCCGAGGCGACCGCCGGCAGGCCGCTGCTCTGCAACGCCGCTGTCCGCTGCTCGATACCGGTCGTGTCGACGGTCCCGTAGGTCGGTCCAGCATTGACCTCTCGTAGGAGCGTCCCGATCACCGTCGCCAACACCGCTCGGAGCAGGTGTACCGACTCCTCGGCCAGAAAGCCTGCATCGCCAAGGGCACGCAGGACCGCCTCGACCGGGGCAAGGCCGTCGAAAGACGACAACTGACGGGTAAGCACCAGCGACGCCGCCTCCGGGTGCGCCAGTGCCCGCCGCCGAAAAGCCTGGGCCACTCCCATGAGGTCGGCGCGCAGATCCCCCGTCGGCGACGGGAGGTCGACCGCCCCGAGTAGCGCCTCAGCGACCGCGTCCAGCAGTCCGTCCTTGCCGTCGACGTGGTTGTAGAGGCTCTTCGCATCAACACCCAACCCACCCGCGACGGCTCGCATACTCACCCCGCCGATGCCGGCCGAATCGATGACCTGAAGGGTGGCCTCGACGATCAGTTCCTTCGAGAGCGTTGCTTGTCCTCTGGGGGGGCGGCCACGACGGGCACTCGGCACTGCTTCCACACCTCGATCTTCCCATATATCCACAGAGTGGATATATGGGACGAACACGGCGAGTCGTACGATCAGATCGCAGGATATCGGCGCAAGGAGCCTCATGACACTGTCCGACACCACCGCGACCGCCCTGGACGACGCTGCGGCACTGTGGATTGCCGCGCTGAATAATGTTGGCCCCCAGACGTATTCGCAGCCGAGCGGCTGCGGCGCTTGGACGATCGCAGAGCTGATCAACCATGTGGCGGGCGGCGGCGAGCGTTATGCGATGCTGCTGACTGGCGCTTCCGCCGAACAGACTGCGGCCACCCGCGGCAACGACTATCTCGGCGACGACCCGATCGCCCGATTCCGGCAGCAGGAGAAAGCCTTTCGGACCGCCGCCGAGGCCGCTGACCTCAACACACTTGTCGATCACCGTGCGGGACCGAGGACTGGGACCACTCTGGCAGCGATGCGGGTCATGGAATTGGCGTTGCACGCCCATGACCTGTGCACCGCGACCGCACAGCCGTGGAATCCCTCGCCGCGGGTTGTCGACTTCCTGCTGGCCGAGGTGAGACCGGTCATCAACGAACTGCGCGAGCTCGGGATGTTCGACCCCGCGGTGCAGCCGCCCGCCGGGGCCGGTCCCAACGA
>NZ_DIAX01000068.1:0-1092 GCF_002414845.1 Gordonia sp. UBA5067
CACCGGCACAGATGCCATGTTCGATTCGTGCGAATGCGTTCCGGGAGGCGCGCGATGAGCGCCGCCGATGCCGTCGTGTTCCCGGTCGAGGTGACCGTGCGGGGGTGGGAGGTTGACCGGGACGGTCCGTTGTTCCCGGTTCAGCATCAGTATGTGGAGACGCTGTGGTTGCCGGTGATCGGGCCTTCAGCGATGTGGTTGCTGCGCCGCATGGGTGGCTGGGTGCTGGCGTGTCCGGATGGCCTGACGGTCGTGCTGCCGGAGTTGAGCGAGTCGCTCGGGCTCGGTTGGTCGTCGGGCGCGAACTCGTCGCTGCAGCGGTCGATGCGTCGGCTGATGATGTTCGGACTGGCACGCTGGACTGACGGGTTCGAGGTCCTCACGATGGTCCCGGCGCTGTCGGAGCGGCGGTTGGCGAGGATGTCGCCAGGGCTGGTTCGTGCGCACGATCGGATGCTCCGCGTTGCGGAGGGCCAGGCGGCGTAGACAGCGACAGGTGCCGGCATCCGCGCCACGGTGGTTCGGGCTCGTGATGCCGGCAGCCGCCTCGGGAACTCGTTGACGTTGCCACGTTGTGGGTGCCGTCACACCGCCGGTTGTAGCGACGCGGCCGGCGGGTTGGGCGACGCGGTGTTGTCACCCTGGTTCTTGGATGCGGAATGTTTGTGGGCCGTTGTCGGTGTCGACGATGAACGTGTCGGTTCCGTTGGGGACTTCGGCGACCCAGATCCCGTGGTCGTCCGGCTCGGTTGAGGTGTCACCGATCTCTACGCGGACGCTGCTGTCGGGGTCTGTGAGCCCGATCAGGAGGCCTGGTTCCTCGGGGCGCATGCGGAGATAGACGTAGGCGGTGCCGTCGTGGACTGATTCGTTCGGGAAGCAGTCCGCAAGGTCGGAGCCGTCGGCGAGCGCGAGGGTGAAGCACTGCTCTGCGGTGTCCGGCGAGTCGTAGAGTTCGACGACCCCGACGGCGGTGGTTGCTGTCGCGTACTTCACTCCGCGAATCGGCAGCTGCTCGTCCGGGCTGGTCGGCTCGGTGGCAGCGGTCGTCGATGGGGACTGTGCGGGGGAGGTTTGCGGGGTGTTGTTTCG
>NZ_DIAX01000068.1:1250-5900 GCF_002414845.1 Gordonia sp. UBA5067
GCAACCAGCCCCCCGACCAGGACCACCAGGCCGGCTGCGGCGGCGTAGCTGACGAAATGCCGATTCGGGCGACTCGACGCTGTCGCTCGGACCGAGACGTCACGGCCGTGGAGAACGTCGTTGACGTCGCCGTGCGCGGGAATCGTCGCCGCCGCGGACCGGAAACGGGACTCGAGTGTCGTGTCGTCGTCATCGACCGGGTTCATGTCAGCTCCTTCAGTAGTTGCTGCTTTGCGCGTTGGATCCATGGTCCGACCGAGCCGACCGGGCAGCCCATGGCGTGTGCGATCTCGTCGTTGCTCATCCCGACGTAGAACCGCAGCACGACGGCGCAACGCTGATTGAACGGCAGTCGGGCGAGGATGTCAGAGAGCTCGTCGGCTGCGGCGTCGTGCTGTTCGACGCGTGTCGTGCGGTCGTGTGTCCATCGACGGCGTCGGCTGGCGGTGTGGTCACGGCAGCCATTGAGCACGCATCGGTTGAGGTAGGGGCCCGGCTCGGCGATCTCCGACCAGCGGCGCCACACCTCGACGAACGCGTCATGCACGACGTCCTCAGCGGCACCTCGATCCCGTAGCAGGAACACTGCCCGGCGGAACTGCCCGGCGAACTCGACGTCGAAGAACTCGGCGAAGGCAGCCTCCGCATGGTCCTTGTTCGTCGTCATCTCAGCCTTGGTCGCTCTCACTACAGGTATCCACCGGCGAGCGTCCCGATCGGATACACGGACGCCAAGAAACTCTCCACTCCGAGGGTTCGGCGCCCGCCAACGTTGTGGTCATCGCGGCGGGGTGGCACGAACCCGCTCGGCCGCATAGACAGCCCAGTCGCCGCCGGCGGCGTGCGTCCAACGGGCCGCTGTGGTCGGGTAGAGCCCGATCAGATCAGCGAGGATCGCGGGCGGGATCTCGGCGGCCAGCTCCAACAAGACGTCGGTGCGGAGCTTGGACGCGCTGATGCCGAGCCGGCGCAACCGGTTGGCCAGTGTTTCGGGGTCGAGGTGGCGGCCGGCGAACCCGCCAGGGAACAGCCATCGGCTCGCAGCCGTGGTGTCCGAGGCTGATCGGCCGCGGCGTGTCTCGATGAGCGCGGTGACACACACAGCAACCGGCTCCACCAGCTCGACCCGATCGCGTCCGAAGCGGATCGTGACCGTCGTGCCGTCAATGGTGATGTCGTCAATGGTGAGGCGAACGAGCCGTGCGGGGAGTTGGCCGTAGCAGCCGACGAGGAGCCCGCTGACGCGGTCGACAAGGCTCATCGTGTCGTCAGTGAGGAGCCGTCTGATGATCTGTTCCTGAGCGCCCGGGGCGAGTTGGCGCGTTGGCCATCCCTGAACCCGGTTGGCGATCTCGAGCTCACCGCACAGCCCTCGCCGATGTGCCCAGCGCACGAAATCGCGGGCGCCTCGCCGAGACGGAGGCCCGGCCAACCACAGGTCGACATCGGCCTGGGTGCAGGTCGCGAGCGTCGCCCCGTGGCCGTGCAAGAACGCGAGGAACTCGATCGCCCGGGCGATCTGCATGCGCGCCGATCGGTCGTTGGTCGTCTCGGCCGTCGCAGCACGGCGGCGGACGCGGCGCAGCACCCACCACGTCGAGAACGCGTCGATAGTTTGCCGGTCGCCGGTGCCGGCGATCGCGTTGAGTTGAGTGGCGATCCAGGCTTCGAGCTTGGCGACGATCTCGTCGCGCGCCGCAAGCAGCCCCGCGGTCACGAGCTCGGCGCGTAACCGGCTGACCGCGAGCGTGTCACCGAAGGTGTCGATCCCCTCATGGGTCATCGCCACCTCCCCGGCCGACAGAGCCCTGATGCTGTTGGCAGCGAAGGGAGTCGCCAGCCAGCGCACGACAGCACGCGGCCGATCCGTCGCCAGCAGCGACGACCGTAGCGAGGCAACGTCCACGCTGCCGCCAGTCGTCAAGGCATCGAACACGTCCGCCAGGCTGCAACGCCAACAGTGACCGTTGCGGTAGAGGCGATCCTCGACACCGCACCCGGAACACACGCTCAACGCCGGGAACCCGACACAGTCCGAGCAACGCCCCGACAGGTCCCGCGGATCGGGGCGGCGGATCTGGCCGCAACCATCACACACCGCTTTGACTTCCAGACCCTTGTGGTAGCAGGTCATGCAGACCGGCCCGCACGCCCACACCACCGCGACCGTCGCAACACGGCCGCAGCGCGAGCAACCGGCCTTGCGGCGCGAGCACGACTCACATCGGAAACGACCAGTGCGAACACCGTCACAAGGTCGTTCGAGCCCGCACTCGACACACACCGCGGTCGGGCGGTTGCATGCCCGGCACAACGCTGTGCCGTCGTCGAGCCGGCGCGCCGGACGCGTCAGCGTGGCACAGCGGGCGCAGGTCTCCCAGCGGCTCCGGTCCTTGTTGAAGCAGACGCCACACACCGCAGCCCCGCCCGGGTCACGCGTCGTCACGCCTCGTTGTTGCCCGCACCGCCCGCACGTCTCGACACGGGCCCGGTGCGCACAGTTGACGCAGGCACGATGACCGTCGAGACGTTGCGTCAACCAGTCGCTGCGCCCGCAACGCACACACCGCGGCGCGGCGATCCCGACCGCGCCCGCCGACACCAGTTCGGTGACGAGCCGGTCGATCACCGGCGGTGCCGTCGTCGACGCGTGCAACACCTCGACATCAGTGAGCGCGCCGACCAACCATGCAGCCTGACGGAAGTTCGGTGCCGCCCGACCCACCGCGGCCAGGATGACGTCTTCGTCGAGCGTCGGTAGCCACGCCGTCAAGGTCGTGGCCGCCGTGTGATGCAGCTCGGTCATCAACCGGTGAGCCGTGCGACGCCTGGCGCACGTGCCGCACAACGCGGCCCCAGTCTCCGTGCGCGTCGACACCGGAAGGACATTCTTGCATGCAGTGCAGGGCTGCTGCCGGGACCGCGCATTGCAGGTCCCGCACCGCCCGCCCGACAGGACCAGCCCCGACCGGCCACACGTCGCGCACGCCTTGCCCGTCACGGGTCCGGCACGATCCTGGCTCGCTTCGGGCGTAGCGCCCGCACCTCACCGGCGGTGTCGCTGCCGGCGCCGGACGCGGCACGCTTGCGAGCCGGGATGGCCTCGGCGACCGGTTCGATCAGATCCGTCGAGGTGCACTCCAACGCGTCGCACAACGCCATCAAAATCCGCAACGACAACCGCTCCGGGGTCTGGGTCACCAACCGGTAGACCTGCGTCGACGACAACTCGATCCCGCGTTCGGCCAGCAACGGGGCCAGGTCCGTCGTCTGCCACAGCCCGCGAGCGGCCATCACCTCGCGCAGCCGCCACCGGTAGCCGAGCCTGCGAACTGTCACGTGTCGCCTCCAAGGTTGAACCGGTCGTCGAGCGCGCGGCGCAACACGACGTTCTTGTAGTCCGACGACACCCCGGTGTAGATCGCCGTTGTCGATGCCCACGCGTGCCCGACCTGTTGCTGCACGAACAAAGGATCCCACCCGTCCTCGATCAGATGCGTCACATACGAATGCCGCAGGCAATGCGGACCCAACTCGGCGGGCAGGCCGAGCTCGTCGCGGTAACGGGCGAACACCTTGTTCACATACACGATCCCCATCCGGCTCTGGCGTTCCGTCGGCCACAACACCGGCAACGACGCTCCATAGAGGGGACGGACCTCGGACACCCACTCGTCGACAACCTCGACCGCCCACGGGAACACCGACAACACACTGCGCCGCCGCGGCGGCCCACCCGCCTTCGCCTTGCCCCAGCGAACCGACAACACACCCGCGTCACCGAACTCTGGAGCCTTCGGATTGCGACCGAAATCGACGGTCTCGAGCATCGTCAGCTCGCGCCGGCGCAGACCCCAGCCATAGGCGACCTTCAACAACGTCGCATCACGAAACGCCGCCAACCACCCTTTGCGGCCACGCGCCCGCACCTGCCCGACACGGTCGTCAGCGTGATCGAACAACGCCTGCAACTCGACACGGGTCAGCGGCCGGTTCCCCGGCCGACCCTCGAACTCCGAACGATGCTGCACCGTGTTCCACTCATGACAAATCTGCACCGGGAACGACCCGAACCGCGACTCGCACTCGGCGGTCCAGCCGTAGCGGGCGTCGCAGATGTACTCGCAGAACAGTGACAACGTCACCTGCTCACCACGCACCGTCGAGTGCGCCACCTTGCGTTCCGACACCGCCGCTGCGGTCCACTCCTCCAGATCAGCCGGCCGCCACTGCCACGGATACTCGTTCGTCCATCTGGCGAACCGCTCCACCAACTGCCGGCGGCCGGCGATCGTCGACGGCGCCAAGAACCTCGACTGCTGCTGACGGCCCCAACCCTCCAACATCGCCGCGAACACCTGATCCTGCGGATGCAGCAACGACACCCCACCCACCAACGACAACGCCGCTGCGCCCGGCAAGATCCGATCCCCCACACCTTGCATCATGCATCAGATGCAACTATCGTGCAACACACGGACGGCGAATGGGGCCTCGGGCCGGCTCGTCGGACACGGATCGGCATCACGCCCCAGCCCACGACCCACGTCGAAGCAGGTCAGCCATGCCGAACTACCCCGCAAACACGATGCACACCTACTTGCATCGGATGCATAAGCGACAGAACTATCTTCCGCCGTTCCTCGGCCC
>NZ_DIAX01000066.1:0-63912 GCF_002414845.1 Gordonia sp. UBA5067
CCCGCGGCGAGGTCCTCGTCACCGGGCTCGGCGCCAGTCCCGGCGTCGCGTCGGGCCAGGTGCGCATCCTGCACGAGGTCGCCGACGCCGGTGCCCTGCGCGACGGCGACATCCTCGTCGCCCCCATGACCAGGCCCGACTGGTTGCCCGTGTTGCGCCGGGCATCGGCAATCGTCACCGACGGCGGCGGGATCACCTGTCATGCGGCGATCGTCGGCCGGGAACTGGGCAAGCCCGTGGTCGTCGGGGCGCGCGGCGCCACCAGCACGCTGGTGGAGGGAGCTGCGGTGACGGTGGATGGCAGCACCGGCACGATCACGGCGGGCACCAGCACCGTCGCACCGCCACCACCAGCGGCGGCGCCCACCGCGGCGGCCGGTCGGGAGATCACCGCCACCCGCGTCTACGTCAACCTGGCCACCCCCGACGCGGCCACGGCGGTCGCCGCCGGTGACGTCGACGGCGTCGGCCTGCTGCGCGCCGAGTTCATGATCACCACGGCGCTGGACGGTCTACACCCGGCGAAGCTGCTGGCGCAGGGCCGGCGCGACGAATATGTGGCGAAGATGGCTGACGGCGTGGCGGCGATCGCCGCGGCCTTCGGTGACCGGCCGGTCGTCTACCGGGCCATCGATCTGCGGTCCAACGAGTTCGCCGCCCTCGACGGCGGGGAGGTCGAACCAGACGAGGACAATCCGATGATCGGCTACCGCGGGTGCTTCCGCTACGTCCGCGAGCCCGAGCTGTTCCGGCTCGACCTCGACGTCCTGCACACCGTCCGCGCCCAGCACCCCAACGTGCACCTGATGATTCCGTTCGTGCGCACCAAATGGGAGTTGGCGCAATGCCTCGCGCTCCTCGACGAGCATCCGCTGGGCGCAGATTCGGCGATGAAGCGCTGGATCATGGCCGAGGTGCCGTCGGCGGCGTACTGGATCCCCGAGTATGCGCGCCTCGGCATCGACGGGGTGTCCATCGGCAGCAACGATCTCACCCAGTTGGTGTTGGGGGTCGACCGTGACTCAGAGACGTGCAAGGACCTGTTCAACACCATGGATCCCGCCGTCCTCGACACCATCGACACGATCATCGACCGGGCTACCGCAGCGGGACTGACGACGTCGCTGTGCGGGCAGGCGGTGTCGATCTATCCCGAACTCGCCGAGCACCTGGTCCGGCGCGGCATCACCTCGGTATCGGTGACGCCCGACGTTGCCGAACGCACGCGGCACAACGTCGCCGTCGCCGAGAAGGCGATCTTGCTCGACGCGGCGCGGCGCGGCTGACCGGTTCCGGCGCGTCAGCAGCGTACGACGAGGTTGCCGACTTTGTGCCCGGTGTCGACGCGGCGATGGGCCTGCTGAATGTCGTCGAGATCCATGACCTCGTCGACGATGACGCGGAGGTCACGGCTGGCGACGAGGCTGAGGAGGTAGGCGAAGGCTTCGGCGCGTTCGGGGGCGACGCCCGCCTTGACGTTGCCGCGTGCGACCAGGTTGTCGCCGAGGCTGGCGACGGCGAGTAGAGCGGTGCCGTTCTCGGTCAGCAGGCGACGTGCAGTGCGCCGGTCGAGACTGCCGACGTTGTCGAGGACGACATCGAAGCGCCGGCCGATGCCGGCGAGCGGGGTGCGGGTGTAGTCGATGACGTCGTCCGCGCCGAGAGCTTCGACGAGTTCGGCGTTGCGGCCGCTGGTCACCGCGGTGACGGTGGCACCCAGGTGCTTGGCGAGCTGAACCGCATTGGTGCCGATCGCGCCGGACGCACCGTTGACAAGAACCGTCGATCCGGGGCCGGTGCCGGCGACGCGGAGGAAATGTAGCGCCGCAGACCCGCCGAAGAGCAGTCCCGCTGCCTGGTCGTGGCTGACCGTGGCCGGCTTGGGGGCGAGTTTCGTGGCCGGCGCGACGACGTATTGCGCGTGGCAGCCCATCGATATCCCGGTCATGCCGCAGACCTCCTCGCCCACGGCGAAGCCGGTGACCTTGGCGCCGAGGGCCTCGATCGTTCCTGAGAAGACGCCCCCGAGGACGGTTCGGCGGGGACCGCGGAACCCTAAGGCCAACCGGGACAACGTCCCGAAGCCGTCGGGGAAGTTCGCGCCGCGGATCCGGGCGTCGCCGGAGGTGACCGCGGTGGCGGCGACCCGGACGAGGACCGATTTCGCGGCGACGCGCGGGAGGGGGAGGTCGCGTATCTGCACGACTTCGGGTGGTCCGTACTTCTCGACGACGGCTGCGCGCATGACCTTCTCCTTACAGGTGTAAGTCTTTGGTTGAATGCTAACCTTACACCTGTAAGTCCGCAATGGGGAGGATGAGAGGAGTGTCCGTGAACCGTGCCCGGCTGACCCGCGCGAGGGTCGTCGACGCGGCGGTCGCCGTCGCCGACTCGGGCGGGCTGACGGGGGTCAGTATGCGGACCGTCGGCCGTGAACTCGGTGTGGAGGCGATGTCGCTCTACCATCACGTGGCCGACAAGGGTGCACTGCTCGATGCGATGGTTGATTGGATTTTCACCCGGATCGATGTGCCCGCCGCGGGGGACGGCTGGCGTGCGGGCATGGTGCGGTGCGCCGATTCGGCGCGCGCAGTCCTCACGGAGCACCCCTGGGCCCTGGGTCTTATCGAGTCGCGACGGACCCCTGGCCCGGCCACGCTGCGCCACCACGACGCCATTCTTGGATGCTTGCGCCGCAATGGCTTTCCTATCGACCTCGCCTCGCACACGTTCTCGGCGATCGACTCCTATGTCTACGGCTTCGTGCTTACCGAAATGAACCTCCCCTTCAGTGACGGCGCCGACGAGTTCGTCGGCGAGTTCACCGAAGCGCTGCCGATGGATGAATACCCGCACCTCGGCGAGTTGGCCGCAGTGATCATGGCCAGCGGCTATCGATACGCCGACGAGTTCGGATACGGACTCGGCTTGATCCTCGACTCGATCGAGCACCGGTTGGGAAGGGCTGCCCGGGAGTGATCGCCAGAAGTCATTGCGCGGAAGCTGTCCGGCGGATGCCGAAGATCGTGAACAGACAGGCAGCTGTCGCGGCGATCACCAGCATGGTCAGCCCGATGGTGTACGACCTGGTGGCCTCGTTGTACGTGGCACCCATCAACAGCGGTGGAAAGAAGCCGCCCAGACCGCCGGCGGCGCCGACGAGGCCGGTGACGGCCCCCACGCGGGCGGGCGGGGAGGCCACCGCCACCCAGGCGAATACGGAGCCGGCTCCCATTCCCATCATCACGGCCATCAGAATGAAGTCGACTCCGGCCAGCCAGGGCATCACCGGCTTCGTGATCATCCACACCGCCAGCACTGCTGCACCGCCACACGAGATGGCGGTGATGACTCGCGGTCCGAAGCGGTCCGACAGGACACCACCCATCGGCCGGGCGATGACCGCGGCCAGGGCAAAGCCCGCGGTGCGGGCCCCGGCCGACTTCAGGTCGGTCATCTCGTACACGTCGTTGAGATACGTCGGCAGATAGGTGGAGAAGGCGACGAAACCGCCGAAGGCCGCCGCATAGAGCACCGCCATCTGCCAGGTGATCGGCAACGTGACGGCATCGCGGAGTTTTGGCAGTGCGGGCTCGGTATTCGGCGACCAGGAGGGGGCATCACGCATCCACAGCCAGCAGATGACCGCCACCACGACGAGCGCAACGGCGATAATGATGTGCGCCGGGAAGTAGCCGAACCACTCCTTAAACCGCGGGGTGAAAAACGCCGAGAGCGCGGTGCCACCCATACCGGCACCGAAGACCCCGGTCGCGAAACCGCGGCGGCTCGCCTCATACCAGTTGTTCAGAAACGGGATGCCCGCTGCAAAGCTGGTACCCGCGATGCCGAGGAAGAACCCGGCGACGATCATCAGCGGGTACGACTTCGCCTGACCCGCGATCGCGACCAAGATGACGAACGGCACCGACAACAGCAGCAGTGCGGTGAACATCACGCGTCCGCCGAACCGTGGTGTCAGCACGCCGACGACGATCCGGCCCAGCGAACCGACGAGGATCGGCACGGCGATAAGGATCGACTTCTGCGACGAGGTCAGATCCATCTCACCGTGCCCGGCATAGAAGACGCCGAGCGGCGCGATGAGGTTCCATGCCCAGAACGTGATCGCGAAGGCCAGGGTGGCCAGCGCCAGGTTCTTCTTCTGAGCCGTGCGCACCGCCGAAACCGGTTCGAACGAGGTGGTGTCCATGGTCATGAGCGCTCTCGATCTGATGTGCCGATGGGTGCCCAGGCGTCGGCAGTCTTGCCGGCGCCCGGTGTTGTCTTCGCGTCGCGACTGCGGTAGACGATGTAGGGGCGGAACAGGTAGTGCAACGGCGCGGTGAAGATGTGCACCAGTCGGGTGAACGGCACCAGGATGAACATCAGCATGCCGATGACCACGTGCACGTGGAAGCGCAGCGGAGCCGCCTCCATTGCGCCGATGTCGGGCTGGAGGAAGAAGATCGAGCGGAACCAGGGGGCGACGGTCTCGCGGTAGTTCACCCCGGGGCCGTGTGGATCGATCAGGCCGACAATCGTGAGGTAGGTGCCGGCCACCAGTGCCGAGACCAAGACCAGGTACATGAGCTTGTCGTTGGCGGTGGTCGCCGAGAACACCGGCCCGACGGTTCGCCGGCGATAGACCAGGATCGCGACGCCGATCAGCGTCGCCACGGCCGCAATCATGCCGCCGCCCGCGGCGACCCAGTGATAGGTCGTTTCGCTGATTCCGACGGCGCTGGTCCACGACTCCGGAATGATCAGGCCCATCGCATGGCCGGCGATCACCATCAAGATGCCATAGTGGAACAACGGGGATCCGATGCGCAGCAGCCGTGACTCGTAGACTTCCGACGACCTCGTCGTCCAGCCGAACTTGTCATAGCGGTAGCGCCAGATCGTTCCACCGATCACCGCGATGAGCGTCAAGTACGGAAGGACGCCCCACAAGACGATATTCATCGTCGCCCGCCTTTCCCCGCAGCCAATGGTGCGGTCATCTCCGCCGTCGTGAACAGCGGCATCAACCGGGGATCGCCGCTCTCAAGGCCGACCTGCTCGACGGTCTCGGACCCGGCGCGCATGGCCAGCGCACTCGCCTTGTCCGCGGGCGACTCCCCGGGCAGCGTCGCGCACAACGCAACCAGCACGTCGGCATAGGCCGAGTCCTTCTCGGCCAGTGCCAACCGGATGAGTTCGAGGGACGGGCGGTGCTCGATCAGTAGTTCACGACCGTTCCGCGGGTCCACCCGCGCGGCGAACTCCAGCACCATCGGCAGGTAGTCGGTCAACTCGCCGTGGGTGTCCACGAGGAATCCGGCGTCGCGGTAGCGACGCTTGATCGACGCGAGCGCCGCCCCGCGCCGCCGGGTGTCACCGTCGGACCAATAGGTCAGATACAGCGTCTGACGCCGGGAAAGGTCGAAGACGTCGACGTACTCGCGGCGCAGCTCCGCCGGATCGGACGACGCGACGTGGTTGACGAACTGTGCGAGCGCACGGTTGACCGGCGACGACGGCTGCTCGGCCAGTGCGGCGCGCAACAGGTCGATACGGGCGAGCACGCCGTCGTCGGGGTACTGCAGGCACCACGAGGCGACCTGGTAGGCGACGCGGTGATCGGCGTCCCCGCGGCCTTCTCGCGTGGCGGCGGACGCGAACGGGTTGCGCATCAGCGATCCTCGGGGAACATGCCGCCGGGGCTGCCGTTGCCGTCCCAGTTCAACAGATTCACCCGACCCCGCAGCGCCTCGGCGTCGGCCGCACGATCACTGGTCTGCCGCTGCCGCAGCGCCTGGAAGGTTTCCACCGACACCGGTGTCGGACGTCCGCTCGCCTCGCCGAACGGCCCGGACTCGTACATCCCCGGTCCGTCCTCGAAGTCCAATGAGCAGGCCATCTCCTCCAACTGGTGACCTTGTTCGACATGGGCGGTCGGGATGACGTAGCGGTCGGCGTACTTCGCGATGGCCATGAGGTGATACATCTCGACCATCGATTCCTCGTCCATCCCCACCGACGCAGGGATCAGCGGATTGGGTTCCCGGCCCAGCGCCACATCGCGCATATACGACCGCATGCCGGCGAGCTTGCGCAGCACCTGCGTGACGATGTCGGTGTCCCCGGCGGTGAAGAGCTCCGCCAAGTATTCGACCGGGATGCGCAGCGTGTCGATCGCGCCGAAGAGGTTCTGGTGGCTCTCGCCGTCGTGGCCCTGCTCGGTGAGCAGATCGACGATCGGCGACAGCGGCGGCACGTACCAAACCATCGGCATTGTGCGGTACTCCGGATGCAGTGGCAGTGCCACCCGGTACTTCTTCGCCAGCGCATAGACGGGGGAGCGGCGGGCGGCGTCGAGCCAGTCGTCGGGAATGCCCTCGGCGCGGGCCGCGGCGATCACTTCTGGATCGGCCGGGTCGAGCATCAAGTCGAGCTGCGCCTCGTAGAGGTCCTTCTCGTCGGGGACCGACGCCGCCTCGGTCACCCGGTCGGCGTCATACAGGAACAGTCCGATGTAGCGGAGCCGCCCGACACAGGTTTCTGAGCAGACCGTCGGCTGGCCGACCTCGACGCGTGGGTAGCAGAACGTGCACTTCTCTGCTTTGCCGGTCCGGTGGTTGTAGTAGATCTTCTTGTACGGACAGCCCGTGATGCACTGTCGCCACCCGCGACAGCGGTCTTGGTCGACGAGAACGATCCCGTCCTCGGCGCGCTTGTAGATCGCGCCCGACGGGCACGACGCCATGCACGACGGATTGAGGCAGTGCTCACAGATCCGCGGCAGGTAGAACATGAATGTCTGCTCGAAGGACAACTTGATCTGTGCGCTGGACTCGGCGGCGAGCTTCTGCAGTACCGGGTCCTGTTCGGCGGTTGCCGCGCTGCCGCCCAGATCATCGTCCCAGTTCGCCGACCACGAGATCTTCATGTCCTCGCCGGTGATCAGCGACTTGGGCCGCGCCACCGGGATGTCGTCGCCCAGCGGGGCGCTGATGAGGTTCTCATAGTCATAGGTCCACGGCTCGTAGTAGTCGCTGAGCGTGGGCTGGACGGGGCTGAAGAAGATCGTGGCGAGCTTCTGCACGCGGCCGCCGGTTCGCAGCCGCAACCGGCCGTAGCGGTTGAGCTTCCACCCGCCCCGCCAGGCGTCCTGGTCCTCATAGCGCCGTGGATATCCCTGGCCGGGGCGGGTCTCCACGTTGTTGAACCACACATACTCGGTGCCGGCACGGTTGGTCCACGCTTGCTTGCACGTCACCGAACACGTGTGGCATCCGATGCATTTGTCGAGGTTCATCACCATCGCGATCTGTGCCATGACTCGCATCAGTACGTCACCTCCTGGCTGCGCCGGCGAATCGTCGAGACGATGTCGCGCTGGTTGCCCGTCGGGCCCAGATAGTTGAAGGCATAGGAGAGCTGCGCGTAGCCGCCGATGAGGTGCGACGGTTTGACCAGCAGACGGGTCACCGAGTTGTGGATGCCGCCGCGCTTACCGGTGGCCTCGGACTTCGGGACGTCGATGGTCCGCTCCTGGGCGTGGTGGACGTAGGTGACCCCGGTCGGGATCCGATGGCTGACGATCGCACGCCCGACGAACACGCCGTTGGCGTTGACGCACTCAATCCACTCGTTGTCCTCGACCCCGATCGCGGCCGCGTCCTCCGGCGACAGCCACGCCGTCGGCCCGCCCCGCGACAGCGACAGCATGAACAGGTTGTCCTGGTACTCGGAGTGGATCGACCACTTGTTGTGCGGGGTCAGGTACCGGACCGCGATCTCCATCTCGCCGGTCGGGCCGAGTTTGGGTTCGCCGAACAGTCGGTGCATGTCTAGGGGCGGCCGGTAGAGGGGCAGTGCTTCGCCGATGTCGAGCATCCAATCGTGATCGAGGTAGAAGTGCATTCGGCCGGTGAGGGTGTGGAACGGCTTCTCCCGCTCGACGTTCATGGTGAACGGGGCATACCGCCGGCCGCCGGTCTCCGAGCCCGACCATTCGGGCGAGGTGATCACCGGTTGCGGTGAGTCCTGCGTGTCGGCGAAGGTGATTCGCTTCTCCTCCGACCCCGCCGCCAGGTCGACGAAGCGCTTCCCGGTGCGCTTCTCCAACTGCTCGAAACCGCCGACGGCGAGTTCGCCGTTGGTCGTGCCAGAGAACATCAGGATCGCCTCGGCGAGCTTCGCGTCGGTGTCGATCGCCGGGCGGCCTTCGGCGGGGCTGACCGGGGCCCCGGCCGGCCCCATCATCACCCCGTTCTTCGCCGCCAGCTTCGCCATCTGGGATCCGACGTCGAAGGTGACGTTCTTGACGGTGAATCCCAACTTGTCGGCAAGCGGGCCGACCGAGGCCAGCTTGTCCGCGATGGCGGTGTAGTCGCGTTCGACGACGACGAACTGCGGCAGGTTCTTGCCCGGCACGCCGGGCTTGCCCGAGTCGAGCCAGTCGTCGACGATGCCGTGCGGATTGGCGGTCTCGCCGGGGGTGTCGTGCTGGTTGGGGGTCGCCACCAGATCCCGCACCGTGCCCAGATGGGTCTGGGCCTGCCGGGACAGTTCGCGGGCCAGGTGGTGGAACAGGTCGAAGTCGCTCTTGGCCTCCCACGGCGGGTCGATGGCCGGCGAGAAGGCGTGCACGAACGGGTGCATATCGGTCGAGGACAGGTCGTACTTCTCATACCAGGTGGCCGCGGGCAACACGATGTCGCTCATCAGCGTCGTCGACGTCATCCGGAAGTCGGCCGATAGCAGCAGGTCGAGCTTGCCCTCGGGCGCTTCGTCGTGCCACGCCACCTCGCGCGGATGCGGGGTGTCGGGGTTCTCCACGCCCAGCACGTTGTGGTCGGTGCCGAGGAGGTGGCGCAAGAAGTACTCGTCACCCTTGGCTGAGGAGCCCAGGAGATTCGAGCGCCACAGCACCAGGGTCCGCGGCCAGTTCTCCGGCGCGTCGACGTCGTTGATCGACGGGGTCAGCGAGCCCTCGTGCAACTGCTGCGCCACCCAGGCGCCCGTGGATGGCGCCGCACCCGCGTCGACGGCGGCCTGGGCGTCGTCGGCCACCTGCAGCGGGTTGGTGGAGAACTGCGGATAGAACGGCATCCAGCCGAGCCGCGAGGACTGGGCGATCGCGTCGGCGGTGTGCGGATGGTCCAAGACGCCGCGGGACAGCGGCGAGGTCAGCGCGGTGGTGGAATAGCCGTCGTTGCGCCACTGGTCGGTGTGCATGTACCAATACGACGTTCCCGGCTGCGTGCGCGGCGGGCGGGACCAGTCCAGCGCATTGGCCAGCGAGATCCAGCCGGTGATCGGGCGGCACTTCTCCTGTCCGACGTAGTGGGCCCAGCCGCCGCCGTTGCGGCCCATGCTGCCCGTCAGGTTGAGCAGGGCCAGAATTGCGCGATAGGTGGCGTCGCCGTGGAACCACTGGCAGATGCCGGCGCCCATGATGATCATCGAACGGCCCTGGGAGTCAACGGCATTGGTGGCGAACTCGCGGGCGATACGGATGGCCGCCTCAGCCGGCACGCTGGTGATCTCCTCCTGCCACGCCGGGGTGTACGGGGTTGCCGCGTCGTCATAGCCCGACGCCCAGTCGCCGGGCAGGCCGTCGCGGCCGACACCGTACTGCGCGAGCATCAGATCGAAGACAGTGGTCACCAGTCGCCCGTGCATTCGCCGCGCCGGGACGCCGCGGCGCAGGACCGTGCCGCTCCCGTCCGGGGCGTCGAAGGCGGCGACGCTGATGGCGACCGGCTCTGCTGCCGGGTCGTCGTAGAGGCTCAAGCGCGGGGTGACCCCGGCCAGATCCAGGTTCCAGCGGCCCTCCCCGGACTCGGCGTAGCGAAAGCCCATCGAACCGTTGGGTGCGACGACGGTGTCGGTGGCATCGTCGATGAGCACGGTCTTCCACGCGTCTTCGTCGGCCGGCGCCTCGACCAGCCCGACCTGATCGGCGGTCACGAACTTGCCCGGGATCAGGGTGGTCGCACCCTCGTACTCATGCTCGTCGAGTTCGACGAGGAACGGCAGATCCGTGTACTTGCCGACGAAATCGGTGAAGAACCCGGTGGAGCGCTCGATGAAGAACTCGCGCAGGATCACGTGGCCCATCGCCATCGCGAGCGCGCCGTCGGTGCCGGCCTGGGCGGGCAACCATTCGTCGGCAAACTTGGTGTTGTCGGCGTAGTCGGGGGAGACGGTGACCACTTTGGTGCCGCGGTAGCGGACCTCGGCCATCCAGTGGGCGTCCGGTGTGCGGGTGACCGGGACGTTTGAACCCCACATCATCAGGTAGGTCGCATCCCACCAGTCGCCTGACTCCGGCACGTCGGTCTGATCGCCGAACACCTGCGGGCTGGCCACCGGAAGATCGGCATACCAATCGTAGAACGAGGTCATGACCCCGCCGATGAGCTGAATGAAGCGGGTGCCGACGCAGTGGCTGACCATGGACATCGCCGGAATCGGCGAGAAGCCGGCGCACCGGTCCGGCCCGTAGGTCTTGATGGTGTGCACGTGCGCGGCCGCCGCCATCTCGATGGCTTCCTCCCAACTGACCCGGATGAGGCCACCCTTCCCGCGCGCGCGCTGGTAGGAGCGGCGGCGCAGCGGATCGCCGGTCACATCGGCCCAGGCCAGAACCGGGTCGCCGAGTTTGGCCTTCGCCGCGCGATACATCTCGACCAGCACGGCGCGGGCATAGGGATGACGGACGCGGGTGGGGGAGTAGGTGTACCAGGAGAAGGCGGCGCCGCGCGGGCAGCCGCGCGGCTCATACTCGGGGCGGTCGGGGCCGACCGAGGGGTAGTCCGTCTCCTGGGTCTCCCAGGTGATGATCCCGTCCTTGACATACACCTTCCACGAACACGAACCGGTGCAGTTGACCCCGTGCGTCGAGCGGACGATCTTGTCGTGACTCCACCGGTCGCGGTAGAAGATGTCGCCGGCGCGCCCGCCCTTGCGGAACACGGCGCGGCCGTCGTCGGATTCGTCCCACCGGGAGAAGAACTTCCCGATGTTGAGGAGGTTTTGCGCTGCTTGTCCCTGAACCTGGGCTGGTCGGCTCATAACGAGCACGGTAGTTCGGGAAACGGTGCCCCGATAGACGAACGCGGGAAGTTCAGACGTAGGTCCCCGGGTGGTAACCGGTCTGGGTGGCAACTGATCCGGGTGGTAGCCGGCCTGGGCCCCGACGCGATTTGGGTCTGGGCAGGAGAGTCTCTACACTGAAGCGGTTGCCCGGGGTGAACTGTGCCCCCTGGGAGCCACAACTTCATACCTCTCCGGTGCCGGCGATAAGCCAATGGCACCGGATGGGAAGAGCCTTGCACAACACTCACTTCGTGGCAGGCCCACCGGTACCGACCTGGCGCAATCCAGTTTCGGCCGTTGTATGGGAACCGCTACGAGAAAGGTTGACGGTCAACCATGACCATGACTGATCCGATCGCAGACTTCTTGACACGTCTGCGCAACGCCAACTCGGCGTACCACGACGAGGTGACCCTGCCGTCGTCGACGATCAAAGCGAACATCGCTGCGATCCTCAAGGAACAGGGCTACATCACCGATTACCGCGTCGAAGACGCCGAGGTCGGCAAGAAGCTCGTCGTCAGCCTCAAGTACGGCCCGAGCCGGGAGCGCAGCATTGCTGGTCTGCGCCGCGTCTCGAAGCCCGGCCTGCGGGTTTACGCGAAATCAACCAATCTGCCCAAGGTGCTGGGCGGCCTCGGCGTGGCGATCATCTCCACGTCGTCGGGCCTGCTCACCGACCGTCAAGCAGCCAACACGGGCGTGGGCGGCGAAGTCCTCGCCTACGTCTGGTAGGGGCACAACATGTCGCGAATCGGTAAGAACCCCATCGACATCCCCGCCGGCGTCGACGTCACGATCGACGGCCAGGACGTGAAGGTCAAAGGCCCCAAGGGCGAATTGGCCATCACGATCAGCGAGCCGATCACGGCCGCCGTGCAGGAGAAGCAGATCGTCGTCACCCGGCCCAATGACGAGCGCCGCAGCCGTGCCCTGCACGGCCTGTCGCGCAGCCTGATCAACAACCTGATGGTCGGCGTCACCGCCGGCTACACCCGCAAGCTGGAGATCTTCGGCGTCGGCTACCGCGTAGCCGCCAAGGGCCGTGACCTCGAGTTCGCCCTCGGCTACAGCCACCCCGTGCCGATCGAGGCTCCCGAAGGCATCACCTTCGCCGTGGAGTCGCCGACGAAGTTCTCGGTCACGGGCATCGACAAGCAGCAAGTCGGCCAGATCTCGGCGAACATCCGCCGCCTGCGGCGTCCGGACCCCTACAAGGGCAAGGGCATCCGCTTTGAAGGCGAGCAGGTCCGCCGCAAGGTCGGAAAGACGGGTAAGTAAGCCATGAGTGAAACAGCAACTGTCAACACCGCCGGGCGCAAGCCCGCCGGCAAGGATGCGTCGACCCGTCGTCGCACCGCCACCAACCGCCGCCACTTCCGCCTCCGGAAGAAGGTGTCGGGCACCCCGGAGCGTCCGCGCCTCGCGGTGAAGCGCAGCAGCCGGCACATCCACGTCCAGCTCATCGACGATCTGGCCGGCAACACGCTGGCCGCCGCCTCGTCGATCGAGGCCGACGTTCGTGCCACCGGCGGCGACAAGTCGGCGCAGGCGGCCAAGGTCGGCGAGTTGATCGCCGGGCGCGCCAAGGCTGCCGGCATCGACAGCGTCGTCTTCGATCACGGTGGGCACGGCTACCACGGCCGGATCGCCGCGCTCGCCGACGCCGCCCGTGCGGGAGGCCTGAAGTTCTAATGACCAACTACTCGATGTGCCTGATCAACAACGGAGGGACCCTCTGATGCCCGGACGTCAGCGTGACGGCGGGAACGGACCCGCCGGCAACAACACCAACAGCAACAGCAACGAGCGCGGCGGCGGCCGCGGCGGCCGCGGCGATCGTCGCGACAGCCGTGGGGGCGGGCGCGAGCGCGAGGAGCGCAACCACCTCGAGCGCGTCGTCACCATCAACCGCGTGTCCAAGGTCGTCAAGGGCGGCCGCCGGTTCAGCTTCACCGCACTCGTGGTGGTCGGCGACGGTCAGGGCATGGTCGGTGTCGGCTACGGCAAGGCCAAGGAAGTCCCGGCCGCGATCCAGAAGGGCGTCGAAGAGGCTCGTAAGAACTTCTTCCGCGTCCCGATGATCGGTGGCACGGTCACCCACCCGGTTCAGGGTGAGGCCGCTGCGGGCGTCGTCATGCTCCGCCCGGCCAGCCCCGGTACCGGTGTTATCGCCGGTGGCGCGGTGCGTGCCGTACTCGAGTGTGCCGGTGTGACCGACGTGCTGGCCAAGAGCCTCGGCTCGGACAACGCCATCAACGTCGTGCACGCCACCGTCGCCGCACTGAAGATGCTGCAGCGTCCTGAAGAGGTCGCCGCCCGTCGCGGTCTGCCGGTCGAGGACGTCGCTCCTGCCGGTATGCTGCGCGCCCGTGCCGTCGCCGCGGCGACGACCAAGGGAGCGTGAGCGCCGTGGCCAAGAAGGAGACTGATATGGGTCAGCTGAAGATCACTCAGATCAAGAGCACCATCGGTACCAAGAGCAACCAGCGTGACAGCCTGCGCACCCTTGGCCTCAAGGGCATCCGCAAGTCCGTCACCCGCGAGGACAACCCGCAGACGCGGGGCCTGATCAATGTCGTTCGGCACCTCGTGACTGTCGAAGAGGTTTAAGAAATGACGATCAAACTCCACCACCTTCGCCCCGCACCGGGCGCGAAGACCGAGAAGACCCGCGTGGGTCGCGGTGAGGGCTCGAAGGGCAAGACCGCCGGGCGCGGCACCAAGGGCACCAAGGCCCGTAAGACCGTGCCGGCCGGTTTCGAGGGCGGCCAGATGCCGATCCACATGCGGCTGCCGAAGCTCAAGGGCTTCACCAACCGCAACCGGGTCGAGTACCAGGTTGTCAACGTCGGCGATCTCGCCGAGCTGTTCCCCTCGGGCGGCACTGTGGGCGTCGAGGACCTCGTCGCCAAAGGTGCGGTCCGCCGGAACCAGTTGGTCAAGGTGCTCGGCAACGGCGAACTGTCGGTGAAGCTCGACATCACCGCCAACAAGTTCTCCGGGTCGGCGAAGGAAAAGATCGCCGCCGCCGGCGGTAGCACCACCGAGCTCTAACAGCCGTCTGCCAGTTGGCCGGTGCAGCGCTCGACGTGTTGCACCGGCCATCTGGCCAGCAGGCATCGGCCCGCTCGCTGCGCTCCTGTTAGAGTTTGCAGCGTTGCTGTCCGGCAAAGCTGTCCGTGCCAAGCCCCAATCGCCAGGCCCTGAACCGAAGTGGTCGCCACTAGGAGGAATTTAGTGTTCTCCCCCCTCGTCGCCGTGTTCCGCACGCCGGACCTGAGGAAGAAGATTCTCTTCGTCCTCGGAATTCTTGTGCTGTACCGGTTCGGTGCGACCCTGCCGTCGCCGGGTGTGGACTTCAAGGTCGTCCAACAGTGTCTCGACCCGGCGAACCAGGACACGGCCCAGCAGCAGATCTACTCGCTGATCAACATGTTCTCCGGTGGCGCGCTCCTGCAGCTGTCGGTGTTCGCGATCGGCATCATGCCCTACATCACGGCGAGCATCATCGTGCAGCTGCTGACCGTCGTCATTCCCCGCTTTGAGGAACTCCGCAAAGAGGGGCAGGCCGGCCAGGCGAAGATGACGCAGTACACGCGCTATTTGACCGTGGCGCTGGCACTGCTCCAGGCGACCGGCATCGTGGCGCTCGCCGCCAACGGCAATCTGCTGCGCGGCCAAGCGAACTGCGATGCGCAAAACATCATCCGCGACCAGTCGATCCTCGGACTGTCGATCATCGTGATCGTGATGATCGCCGGCGCCATGGTCGTCATGTGGTTCGGCGAGCTGATCACCGAGCGCGGCATCGGCAACGGCATGTCGCTGTTGATCAGCGCCGGCATCGTGGCCCGCATTCCCGCCGAGGGACGGATGATCCTCAACGACCGCGGCCCGGTGGCCTTCGCACTCGTTATCGTCGCCGGCCTCATCATCGTCGGTGGCGTGGTGTTCATCGAGATGGGCCAGCGCCGCATTCCGGTCCAGTACGCCAAACGGATGGTCGGCCGCAAGATGTACGGTGGTTCGTCGACCTACCTGCCGCTCAAGGTCAACCAGGCCGGTGTTATCCCCGTCATCTTCGCGTCGTCGCTGCTGTACCTGCCGATGCTGATCAGCAACTTGACGCGGGGGGACGGCACGCCGAAGGGCTGGCAGACGTTCATCGACCAGCACCTGGTGAACCCCAGCGACCCGGTCTACATCGTCACGTACTTCGTGATGATCATCTTCTTCACGTACTTCTACGTGGCGGTGACGTTCAACCCGCAGGAGCGCGCCGACGACATGAAGAAGTACGGTGGCTTCATTCCCGGGATTCGTCCTGGCCAGCCGACCGCCGACTACCTCGGCTACGTCTTGTCGCGGATCACGCTGCCCGGCTCGATTTACCTCGGTTTGATCGCAATTCTGCCTAACCTGTTCATGCAGGTCGGTCAGGCCGGCGGGGTGCAGAACCTCCCGTTCGGCGGTACGGCACTGCTGATCATGGTCGTGGTCGCCCTCGACACCGTCAAGCAGGTCAACAGCCAGTTGATGCAGCGCAAGTACGAAGGGTTCCTCAATTGAGACTCATCATTCTCGGCCCTCCCGGGGCCGGTAAGGGCACTCAGGCCGAACTGCTCTCCGAGGCATTGGGCGTCCCGCACATCTCGACCGGCGATCTGTTCCGCGCGAACATCTCGCAGGGCACGGCGATCGGCGTTGAGGCCAAGCGTTATCTCGACGCCGGGGACCTGGTTCCCTCCGAGGTGACCGTCGACATGGTGCGTGCCCGCATCGCCGAGCCCGACGCCGCCCGCGGATTCATCCTCGACGGCTTCCCGCGCTCGATCGAACAGGCCGAAGCGCTCCGGGAGATGGGCGTGGCCCTGGACGCGGTGCTCTCCTTCGAGGTGGACCCCGACGTCGTCGTGGAGCGCATGCTGGCCCGCGGCCGCGCCGACGATAGTGAGGACGTCATCCGCAACCGCCTCGCGGTGTATGCGAGCGAGACGGCACCGCTGCTGGAGTTCTACGGCTCGGACGTCACGTCGATCAATGCGGTCGGCGAAGTGGCCGGCGTGCACGGCCGCGTGATGGACGCACTCGGCGTCGACGGCAAGTAGGCGGGCGGCGATGGGCTTGTTCGGTCGGCGCGGGGTGGTGCCGTTTCGGTCGGCCGGCGAACTCGATGCGATGGCCGCCGCCGGTGCTGTGGTCGGTGCGACGCTGGTCGCCGTGCGCCAGGCGTCAAAGGCTGGTGTGTCCACCCTCGAACTCGACGAGATTGCTGAGGCCGTCATCCGCGACGCCGGCGCCGTGCCCTCGTTCAAGGGATACCACGGCTTTCCCGGGTCGATCTGCAGCTCGGTCAATGCAGTTGTCGTGCACGGCATTCCGAGCAAAGACATCATCCTGGCCGAGGGCGACCTGGTATCCATCGACTGCGGGGCGATCCTCGACGGCTGGCACGGCGACTCGGCCTGGACCTACGGTGTCGGCGAGTTGTCGCGGGACGACGAGGAGCTGAGCGAAGCGACCCGCCTGTCGTTGGTGGCGGGAATCGCCGCCATGGTCGAAGGCGCGCGGCTGACCGACATTTCGCACGCGATCGAGCGGGGCACGGTCGCGGCGCGCGCGAAGTTCGGGCGGCACTTCGGCATCGTCGCCGGATACGGCGGCCACGGCATCGGGCGCGAAATGCACCTGGAGCCGTTCCTGGCCAACGAGGGCGACCCGGGCCAAGGCCCGCGGCTCGTCGTCGGATCCACCCTCGCGGTCGAACCGATGCTCACCCTGGGCACCGAGGAGACCACTATCGAGGACGATGACTGGACGGTCGTCACCGACGACGGCAGCCGGGCCGCGCACTGGGAGCACACCGTCGCGGTGACCGAGGACGGCCCGCGGATTCTCACGCAGCGACCGGGTAGCGCCTAAACCTCGAGCAGGATCGTGACCGGCCCGTCGTTCACCAGCTCGACCGCCATGTGTGCGCCGAAGCGGCCGGTGGCCACCGTTGCGCCCAAGGTGCGCAGGTGCGCCGCGGCCGCGTCGACGACCGGTTCGGCGACGGCGGCCGGCGCCGCGGCATGCCACGATGGCCGCCGGCCTTTGTCGGTATTCGCATACAGGGTGAACTGGCTGATGACGAGGATCGGGGCGGCCAGATCGGCAGCGCCGACCTGTGCGCCATCCGCACCATCGAGAATGCGCAGCCGCCACACCTTCTCGGCGAGGGCCCGGGCCTGCGCCTCGGTGTCGGAGTGGGTGACGCCGACGAGCAGGACCAGCCCCTGGCGCCCGGCGGCAAGGTCGAGTTCGCCCACGACCTCGTCGTCGACGAGCACCCGCGCCGCACGGACCCGCTGAACCACTGCGCGCATGCCGGTCAGCCCGCCAGTGCCGGGCCGGATCTCGTGGGGCTGGATCCCGTCGGGCCCGATCCCACCGTGGCGTCGAGCCAGTCGAGGGCGGTGCGGTTGTAGCGCGAACGGTTGAGCATCTCGCAGTGCATGCCGGCGCCCTGCGCGGCGGTGAACCGGACCAGGGTGGCGCGGTCGCCGAGTTCGGCGACGAACCGGTCCGCATCCTTGGACAGGAAGTCGTTCTCCGCAGCGGTGACGAGGGTGGGGCAGGAGATCTCGCGCCCGATGCCGGCCAGGGTGTACCGCAGCGTCGCGGCGAGGAAGTCGCGCAGATTGTCTACGCCGTTCACCCAGAATCCGCGTTTGACGATCGACCAGTTGAGTTTGGGATTGGCGGTGATCACGGCCATCATCTCCGCGAGGGCCGCGTCGGCGATCGTCTCGGGATGGGCGGCCTGGTGCGCCGAGACGCCCATCGCCGTCGCCAGCGCTGTCATCGTCGCACCGACATCCCATTGACCCGGGTCGGCGACCACCGCGGCGAGCCGGTGTTCCCCGGCGGCACCGCGCGGCGCGAGGTAGCCGCCGAGGCTCCACCCGCTCAGCACGATGGATTGGGCGTCGACGATCGCACAGCTCGCTGCCCAGTCCGTGACCTGGGTGATGACGTGTTCCCAGTCCGGGCGCATCGGCATCCGGTGGTGGATGAGCATCTCACCCTGGCCGGGGCCGTCGAAGAGTAAGCAGTGGTAGCCGCGCCGGCCGGCGGCGACCGCCGATGCGAAGTACATATCGGTGACGGTGGCGTCGTAGCCGTTGGTGAAGATGATGAGCGGACGCTTCGTCCCGGCGCAGCCCGGCGCCGGGACGAGGTAGCCGGGCAGCGACGTCTGGTCGTACGGGATCCGCACCGGGGCACCTGGGCTGTCGCCGAGCGCCAAGCCACGACTCAGCTCGGCGGCCTGCTGGTCAAATGCATGGACGAGACGCGGATCGACCGGGGTCCCGTAGATCGGGTGGTAGGACGACGCGTAGTAGACCGCCGCGCGCAGGTGCAGTTCTCGAGCGGAGTCGAGATATCCGGCGGCTTCGGCGCTCGCCGCGTCGGTGGCCAGTCGTGCGGCCATGTCGGTGAACGCGGTGTAGAAGGTGTCGGCGTTGCCGTCGCCGACAGCGGCGGCAATGGCGGCCAGTTCACCGAAGTCGCTACCGCCATAGGGGGCGTAGGCGAGCGGCCACACGCCGAAGTCGTCGAGGAAAGGGTCGGTGAACAGTATTGTCATGACACTCCTCGACAAGGGGGTAGCGGCGGGGGTTTAGCGGCGGACCTCGACCAGTGCGATCCACCCGAACGCGACACCGGTGACGATCGCGATGATGGACGCGGCGGCAATCCAATTGAGCCCGTGCGCATTTCCGGTGACGAGGACCCCGCCGCCAACGGTGAACAGCACTGGTGGCGCAAGGTGCATCGCGACCTTGCCAGGCCACCACAACCGCAAGGGTGACGGCCGCTGTGGATCCAACGCAACGTTACTCCTGGCCCGGTAGATCCGACGTACCGCGAGTAGTGCGATCCACAGCGTTGCGAGCCCGCCGGCGAGCAGCTCGACACCCAAGAGGACGAGGGACTGGTCGGGGATGAGGGCAAGGCAGGAGGCGGCAACGGCGAGAGTCAGCGCACCAATCGACGCACCGGCCCGTGCGGGAATTGGTGATGCGAGAAGAGTGCCGTCCAAGTTCACCGACATCGCGACGATGATCAGACCAGCCAGCGCCGCGCTGGCCCCGGCCACTGCGACGTTGAAGTTCGCCCACGGTTCCAGCAGGGGATGCATTGGATCAGGTCAGTGCGAACTTGACGGTGACCGAGTAGGTCAGCGTCTGCTGACCCGGTTCGATGGGCACCGGCGCGGCAGCCATGGCTTCGGGGGCGCGCCGGAGCGTCGGACCGGGCGAGTCGACGGTGTTGGTTTCGGTGATGACCAGTGCTTTGCCGAGCTTGTCGCCGGCCAGCCGGGCATACTGATCGGCGCGGGCCCGGGCGTCGGCGAACGCCGCATCGCGTGCGTTGCGCATCAGCGCCGAATCGTCGTCGATCGCGAAGCTCACGCCCGACAAGCGCGTGCTGTTGCCGCCGGCGGTCACGGCGTCACCGAGCACCTTCGACGCCTTGCCGAGGTCGCGCACCTTGATGGACACGGTGTTGGTGGCCTCATATCCGCTGATGGTCGAGGTGCCGCCCGCCGCGCCGGGCGAGGAGTACCGCGGATTGATCGACACCTGCTGGGTCTGGATGTCTTTGCGGTCCACGCCCGCCGAGACGGCGGCGTCGGTGATCTTGCTGATCGTCGCCGATGAGTCGTTGATGGCGGCGGACACGTCGGCGGCTTGCGTCTCGACGCCGATGGTGGCGCTCAGCGTGTCGGGCACGCCGGTGACCTTGCCGCTTCCGACGACGGTGACCGAGCGGGCCTGGTCCACCGGGGTCGACCCGGCCGAGCAGCCCGCGAGCAGCGCTGCGGCGGCGCCGAGGGCGGCGACGACGGCGGTGACGCGCAGGACGGTCGGTGTCTGAACCACCACGCGCTACCGGGTGACCGAGTCGGCGAGGCGATCGGTGATCGCCGTGACCACGATGCCGACCAGGGAGACGATGATCGCGGCCCAGATCGCCGACCACCAGAAGCTCTCGACGATGAGACCCCAATGGGTGACATGCCGGGTGAACCAGGACACCAGCCACAGCATGAGTGCGTTGACCACGACGTGGAACAGGCCGAGGGTGAGGATGTAGAAGGGGATCGACAAGATCTGGACGACCGGCTTGATCAATGCGTTGATGACACCGAAGATCACCGCGACGAGCAGGACGATGCCGACCTGCTGCCACCGCTGGCCGGCCTCGCCCCACACGAAGTACATGCTGTCGGGAACCAGGAGGGTCGCCAGCCACAGGGTCAGACCGGTGGTCGCGGTGCGCCAGAGAAAAGGGATCATGGCCCGATCCTGCCAGAATCCGGACGCATCGGTGGCGCAAATCCGGTGGCCACCGGGCGACGCGGCGGATCCGCTCATTCGTCCGGGTCACCCAGATGTCCGGCCCATGTGAAAGCATGTCAACCGTGTCATCGTTCAATCCGTTTGGCCCGGGCAACGATCCGAGGCAGTCGCCGCCGCCCGGGCCGATGCCGGGGGGTTCGCCCAACAGCGGTGGCCGGCCGGGCAATCCGGGGGCCTACCAACAGCCCGTGCCCCCGCCGCAGCACGGACAGTCCGGGCCGGGCGATCGGCGACAATGGTCGCCCCCGGCGGCCGGACAACCGCAGAGCCCGGGCCGACACGAGGTTGGCGGGCAGTTCGGTGCCGGCGCCGGCCAATACGGTCCCGCAGCGACCGGGTTCAATGATCCGCAGGTCCCGGCCGTCGCCAGTTCGATCACCATGTCCGCCCCGCCGAACGGGCTCCTGATTGTCGCCGCGGCGTGTGCCGGCGCCGGCGGCCTGATCGGCGCCCTCGGATGGGGCCGGTGGTGGTCCCTGTTGGGGTGGCTCTTGGCAGGGCCGATCGCCATCTGGCTGGTGGCCAGGTTTGTCGCGGTCGACACCGAGCGGAAGACGGCGACGGTATATTCGCGACCCGGTTCGACGGGCGTGTTGTGGGCGGTGGCGATCGTGCTGACCGTCCTCGGGATCGCGGTGACCGCCCTGGCCGTCGGGTTCTGGATCGGGCGGTTGTGATGGCCGGGGGAGGAGTTGTCGTGGTGCGGTCAACCGTGGCGCGCTGGTGTGCCGCGCTCGCACTGGCGGTGCTGTTCGCGCCACTTGGGCTACTCGTCGGTGCGGCGGCCCACGCCGAGCCCGCCGACGCCGCCGTCTCGAGGTTCGCCTCGTGTGTGGCCGGCCAGAAGAGCGGACAGGTGTTGTTCCTCATCGACGAGTCGCTGAGCCTGCAGAAGTCCGACCCGAAGGCGGCCCGGGTCGCCGCGGCGAAAGAGCTGGCCCGCCAATTGCAGCTGGCCTCCGATCGCGACGCGGCCCAGCTCGACGTATCGATCGCCGCCTTCTCCGACAGCTACCGGGTGATCACCGACTGGACCGCCCTGGGCAACGATTCCATGGGTGCGGTCACCGACGGACTCGCCAAGCTCGAGACCAGCAATACCGGCCGCGACACCGACTATGCGACCGCGCTGACCAGCGCGGCCGCCTCGCTGGCCGCCAAGCGCAAGCCCAACGCGGCGCCCGGTTGCCAGATGATCGTGTGGTTCACCGACGGCGCCCTCGATTTCGACTACCAGAACCGCGGCCAGGTCGACAAAGAGTTCGCACCCGGCCAGCAGCTCAACAGCCCGGCCGACCGCGATGCGATGAAGAAGGCCGCCGAATCGAGCATCTGCCGCCCGGGTGGTGTCGCCGACCAACTGCGCTCGTCGGGAGTGATCACCGTCGCGATCGGTCTGGACGCCCAGTCTCGTGCCGCCGACTTCAACCTTCTGCAGGCCATCGCCACCGGCGCGGCACCCGGCGGGCGGACCTGCGGAACGGTCACCGAACCAGTGCCCGGCGCGTTCTACCGGGTGACCGACATGGATGGTCTCCTGCGCGCGTTCGCCCTGATCGGCGGCGGGGCCGGCATCGAAACGAAGCGTGGCGCATGTGCGCGCAACCGCGTGTGCGAGGACGCCAAGCACCGGTTCGTCCTCGACAAGTCGGTGTCGAGCGTCAGCATCTTCGCCGATGCGACCACCCCCGGTCTCACCCCGGTCATCGTCGCCCCCGACGGCAGCGAGCATCGCCTGGATGCCGGTAAACCCGGCAAAATCGATGTGGGCGGTGCGGCCATCACCTATTCATCGCCGAGCGACAAATCGGTGTCGATCGAGATGTCGAGTACCGACGCCGCGAAATGGCGCGGCGTGTGGGCGCTGGTCTTCGTCTCGCCCGAAGCTTCGGTCAGCGCGCAAACCCAGTCGAATATCCGCATCTACGGCGACCTCGCGCCGGCCTGGCCCGGCAACGGCAACACCAAGCTGCGCAGCGGTGACAAAGCGGCGCCCTTCTTCTTCGTGGTCACGAACAAGAAAGGCCAGACGGTTGCCGTGGAGGATCTGCCGGGCACCGTTTCCTTCAGCGCAGAGCTGGTGACTCGCGCCGGTAGGACGATTCCGGTCGCCGCGGATGTGCCGAAGAACAAGCTGACGCAGAAGCGGACGGCTGATCTTGCGGGGGTGGCGCCGGGCGCGGCGACGCTGCACATGACGCTCGCGGTTACCACGGCGCCGGCGCGCGACGCGAAGGGCAAACTCGTTGCCGGCACCCCCCTCGTTCCCAAGGGCGTAGACCTGCCGGTGACGATCAACCCGCCGGCCGGCTATCCGCAGGTGCCCGCGCGCGTCGACTTCGGTACTGTGACCGGCGCCGGCGAGGCCTCGGCACCGCTACCGGTGGACGGTTCGGGCTGCGTGTGGGTCGCCCCGCAGGGGGCGACGAAGGTACAGGCGGCACCGAGCGGCGCCGATGGGCTCACGGTCACCTCGACCGCCACGAGCCGCGAGAACTGCGTCAAGTCGGCCGGCGATGGCACGACGACGTCGCTTCCGCTGACCCTGCACGTGCCGAACCAGGCGCGGGGCACCGCGAGCGGCACGGTGACCGTGATGGTCGCCAAAGCCGACGGAGCGGGCCAACCGCAGGCGATGGACGTGCAGTTCAGTGCGATCCTCGCCAAGAAGCAGGACACGGCCAACACTATTCTGGGCGTCTTGGCGGCACTGCTCCTCGGTCCCCTCGTGCCGCTCGGTCTGGCTTACCTCGCGAAGTGGTGGACCGCTCGCATTCCCGCGCGTTCGCTGCGTGCCGAGGCCATCGCGGTAACCGTCAGCGGGTCGTCGATCCTGCGTGCGGGGGAGCCCTTCGCCTTCCGCGACAACGACTTCGTCCGGATGGTGCCCGGCACGGCGAGACCGTCGCGCCACCTCGACCTGGGGCCGGGGGGAGTGCTCGACACCCGAGTGGGCCGATCACCGTTCGGCACTGGTTTCGTCGTGGCCAGTGCGCCGGGAATGGTCGGTGCCGCCGGGAAGACCGGGGACACCTTCGGTCCGGCGCCGGACGCGAAGCTGCCGCTGAACGTTCACAACCGGTGGTTTGTCCTGCACAACCCGAGCGGCAGTCCGGACCAGGCGACCGTGGTGGTGCTCGTCGGCGACGACGCCGGCCGCGCCACGGTGGAGCGGTTCGCCGAGGAGATCACCGAGTCCCTGGGCGCCGTGCTCGCCACGCTGCGCCAGCAGGCCGGGGCCGCGGCGGCCACCTCGGATCCGGCCGACCCGTTCGGCGGCGCAGGCGGCTACGGCGGCCGGGCCGACCCGTTCTCAGCCGGACCCCCGGCACCCGGCCCGGGCTCGTTCGGCCCCCCGCGGCACACCGGTCCGGCCCCCCGCGGTCCGGCCCCCAGTTCTCCGGGGCACGGCGGACCACCCCCGGGTGGTCCAGCAGCGGGTGGTCCAGCACCCGGCTGGGCAGGACCCCCGCCCAGGGACTACAACCCGTTCCAAAACTGAGTGTCGAATCGATCGATTCCGTGAAGAGGATTGAACACAGATGAAGCGTTTTCTGGTGGTCGGCTGCGGTGGTTCCGGTGGAGCCGCCCTGGCGTACATGATGGATCAGCTGGAGTCCGATCTCCGGTCCCACGGCATCAACAAGCTGCCCGCCGGCTGGCAATTCGTCCACCTGGACGTGCCGACTTCGCCGTCGCCGGTCGCCGGCGTCGGCACGGTGCCCGACCACGGTGGCCAATACGTGGGCACCGGCCCGGAAAGCGACGGGTACAAGATCCTCGACAACGCGCTGTCGCAGCGGCTGGCGGCGAACAACGCGCTCGACACCATCGCCACCTGGGCCCCGCGTGAACCCGAGCAGGTCTACACCCCCCTGTCAACGGGTGCCGGGCAGTATCGCGCACTCGGCCGAATGATCACCCTGAGTCGCGTCGACACCGTGCGCAAGGCACTGCAGCGGTCGTGGGACACCCTGTTCGCCAATTCGACCGACTCGGAGATGCGGTCGTTGCGGATCCCCGGCGCGGGTAAGTACAACTCGAACGACCAGCCGATCGTGCTCGTCGTCTCATCGATGGCCGGGGGTGCGGGCGCTTCGATGGCGCTCGACATCTGCCGCACCCTCACGCTCGTGCAGGGTGTCGACCCGCGCCTGATGGGCGTTTTCATGGTGACTCCCGACATCTTCGAATCGCTCGACGATTCTGCCGTCACCGGCACCCGGGCCAATGCGCTGGCAATGCTCGGGGAGATCGTTGCCAGTCAGACCGGATCGGCGCGCGAGACCGATGTCGACCTGCTGCGGGCCCTCGGCCACGAGAACGGCGAGGGTGAGCGGATCCCGTTCGCCCGAGTCTTCCCGGTCGGGCGCTACGTGGGCGCCCAGCGGACCGTCTTCGGCGACGGAACACCCGGCGCGGTGTACCGCGGACTCGGTCGCGGGCTGGCCGGACTAGTCCTGTCGGGGACCGCCACCCAGCAGTTCATCGAATGGGACCTGACCAACCAGGCCGGCGACCAGGGCTCGCTGGAGTTCCTCGGCTGGGGCAACAAGCAGTGGAACAACATCCCGTGGGGATCATTCGGCTATGCCAGCCTATCCATGGGCCGTGACCGCTACGCCGAGTACTCGGCGCAGCGGTTGGCGCGCAGCAGCGTCGACAAGCTGCTGCACGGCCACGTCCAGCCGGGCAACGACAGCTCCGACGAGGAGCAGGTCAACGCAATCCTGGATAACCAGTGGAGCAACATCTGCCACTCGCTGGGCCTGCCCGACGTGGTTGACGGATCGGCGAACGTGGTGGCGCCGTGGCTCACCCACACCGTCTTGCCGGGAGACCAGGTGGCGGCGCAGGCGCGCGGGGTGGTCAACTCCTATGTGCGGCCGATGATCGACCAGACCCCCGGCATCAACGGCGAGCAGTGGGCCGCGCGCGTCTCGCAGGTGCTCGTCGAGCAGCGCCACAGCCTCGCCGAAGGAGCCAACGGCGCCGCCTATCACGACGCCTTCGTCTGGCATCAGAACTTCGTCGCCCACCTCGAACAGGCCGCCACCCGCGCGCTGGCCACGCAGGGCCTGCCGTACGCGACGGGGCTGGTCAAGCGGGTCGCCCGGCTGCTCGAGGACGTGCTGATGCCGTCCTTGCACGACCTGTCGAAGTACGGGCCCGCCGATATCGCCGACCTGCCGGGTGAGACCAAGGCGACGCTGGCGGCGCTGTCGGGCACGATCACCAATCCGGCGGCCATCGCCGACGAGGTGTTCGCCGGGTCGGGGCGCACCGTCGAGCGCCAGGTCTACGCCGCGCTGGCCCATCACGTCGCCAACGCGAGCGGGGCGATGATCACCGAGGTCGTCGACCCGCTGATCGATGCCCTCAACGAGGCGCAGACGCTGCTGCGCCAGGCGGCCGGCGCGAACCGGCAGCAGGTCGGCCTGGCTCAGTTGCAGACCGACGAATACGCCGCCTGGCCCGCCGACACCGACGAACTCGTGGCCGAACGGTTCTCCGAGGCGGACAACGAAGTGATGCTGACCCGGTCGGCAGAGTTCAAGCAGCGCTACGAGATCGACCTGCCCGCATCGGTCGGCGCCACCAGCACCGACCCGCGACTGCTCGGCGAGGGAATCTCGCGCGCCGCCGGTCACGTCGTCACCGGGTACTGGCACACCCTCGACGGCAGCAGGTCGCCAGCCGAGGAGCAGGCGGTGGTCGAGCGCACCACGACGTGGGTGTCGCGGGCCTTCCCACGCCATCCGGAGACCGGTGACGGCCTGATCGCGCAGCGCGCCAGCTACGACGTCCACCTGCGCCCGGCCGAGTTGCTGAGCCGGGCCCGGCGCTTCGTGGCGCGCAGCGGTGAGTCGTTCCACCGGTTCTGCTCGGTGTCGCTGCGCGAGTACGTGGAGGGGGCGGATGCTCCAGAATCCGAGCGCTTCGCGCGTCGCACCGATCTGGAGTTGCGCTTCATCGAGGCCGTCAACCTGGCCCGGCCGCTGGCCAGTGTCAACGAGAACGCGATGCAAGCCATCCACGGCGTCGCGGAAATGGTCTATCGCTACAAGTTTTCGGCGATACCGTTCCTCGGGCTGCCCGTCGCCGAGGATCTGAAGACCAGCCTGGGCGCGACGGCGCGGGTGGACAAGAAGAGTGCCGACGCGGTCGGCAATGCGCTCACCGACGAGGCGCGGATCAAGCGCATCGACATCTTCGGCTCCTACCCGAACTATTCGCCGCTGGCCTATGAGGCCGTGATCGAGCCGGCAGCGCGCCAGTGGCTGGCGTCGTCCCCCGGGCAGCGCAAGGCGTTCTGGACGATGCGCCGGGCCCGGCCGCTGGAGGCGAGCCTGCCGATGCACGAGAACGAGCGCCGGACGATGGTGGCCGGGTGGGTCCTGGGCCAGGCGATCGGCTTCATCCAGGTACCGCCGCCGCCGTTCGCCGACGCGGTGCATGTCTGGGATACGGACTCGCGCCGGTGGTTGGCGTTCCCGAATCCGCTGTTGACGCCACAGTCGGAGTTCCTCGCCGACTACGACTGGCTCCCCGCGGTGCTGGAGTCGGTGCTCTTGGCGATCGCGCAGAGCCACAAGCCGCCGGCGATGTCGTCGATGGCGCCCTACCGCGCGCTTCGGCACATCTATGACGCCGGTGCGGAGAACCCGTCGTCCGGACTGGACCAGCGCCAGCTCGCTGCGACCGTCAACATGGCCAATTGGTTGCGCACCGGGGAGTCCGGGACGGGGGTCGCCTCGGCCATTCCCGATTCCGGTCCGGGGATGCCGATTCGCGATCGAGCCGAGAAACTGCGGGCCTACTTCGCCTACCAGCACGAATTCGTATCGAAGAACTACATGGAGCCGGGGCAGGGCGCGACGCCGGGACATGCCGGCGCCGAGGGGACCGGGGTCTTCGCCCGGATCACCGTGCGGCAGCAGGCGTCGAAGACGCCCATCTATCGGGATATCGCACCGGACGTCTTCTGGGCGACCGGCGAGTTGCTGGGTTTGCTGGAGGCCGCGGTCGTGCTGGCCGAACAGGGATCGCCGGCGCCGGCGCCGGCGCCGCACTTCCAGTCCGGGGAGACCTTCGCGGTTCCATCCATGGACCCCGCGGCGGCTATCGCGGCTGATCCGCTTGTTCCAGGCCCCGGGTTCGATCCGCCCGGTGCGCCCGGTGCGCCCGGTGCGCCCGGTGCGTTCGGCGGGGCGAATCCGTTCGGTGGGCCGGAGTCGCCGCGGCAGCCCGGCGGATTCTGATGTCGGCGCTGACCGTCTTCATGGCGCCGCGTGACGCGGCGAGCAGCATCCTGTCGGGGTTGACCGACCTGTCCGCGGCCGGCCTGGTCGACGACTTCCTCTGGGTTGCCGAGCCCTCGGCGCAGACCCCGCTGACGGCGGTGCTCGTGGTGTCGCGCGGGCGGGCCCACGACGTCGCCCTGCCCGAACTGGTCGCCGGTCGCCGGACCTCCCGGCTGCGGGTGTGTTCGGTGGTGCCGGCGTTGCCCGGTCAGCGGCGGCTCACGGTGGCCGACGAGACCGCCGTCGCCAGCCAGTTGATCAGCGCGACCGGCGCCGGCGCGGTGACGAGGATTCGCGCGCTCGTGGCGCGCGCCCCGGCGGTGTCGGGGTCGGCCGCCGAACTGGCGGTGCCGGGGTGGCACAACATCCTGATCTCGCCCGAGGATGCGCGTGGACCCGGCTTCGGGCGGGTGCCGCTGACCGCCGGTGCGTCGGCCCACGACCTCGGGCGGCACGGCGCGCCGGTGATCGCCGGTCTTGCCGGATTGTGGAGCGGCGTGGACCATGCGCCGCTGGACGGGCTGCCGGTGGTCCCGGGCGAGTCGGTCCGGCTGGCGCGCTCGTTCTACCGCAAACTTCGCACCGACGAAGTCGAGGCCGCGTTGAGTGCCGCACTGCTGAGCAATGACGGGGTCCTGCCGCTCCCCAGCGACCAGCGCTCGCCGATCGTGTATGTCGCGGACGTGGCGACCGCCACCTCGACGATGGCCGATGTCTTCTGGCGCAAGTACGCCGGGGTGCTGCGCGGTCCGCGAATGTCCTACGGGGCGAACCCGCCGACCCAGATCAGGGCGCTGGCCGTTCTGGCGATGTTCGTCAACTTCGTCTGGGCTTCGATTCGCAACGCGCCGGCGGAGTGGTACCGCAGCGTCGTCGGCAGCGTGTCGGCAAAGATCGCCGTCGGTGCCGAGCAGGCTGCGTTCCAAGGCCAGCCTGCGGCCTACCAGGTCGTCGTCAACGGCCGCACATCGTCGGGCCGGATGGCGGGATGGGCTGAGATCGGGGCCGCCTCGAGCGCACTGTCGGGTGCCCTGTTCGATCCATCCGGGCAGATGGCCGACGCCGATTCTGATCTATCGCAGGTGTGGCAGGACTATTCGCGTGCGGCCCTGACGCTGGCCGACGCGGGCACCCGCAGCCGGGATCTCCCGCCGATCCAGGTCGGTTCGGCCCGGGCCATCGTCAAGTACGCCAGCGATGTGGTGCCCGGGCCGTCCGCGGCCTTCCGTGCGATTCCGGGTCCGGTGTCGGCCGCCGTCGAGGTGGACGGCGTCGACGCCACCGATGTGCTCGGCATCGTCGACCTGTCCAACCGGCTGACCGAGTTGGAGTCCAGTCCCGATCACGGCGTCGGCGCCCGGTCGACCCTCACCGAGCTCGGTGCCTGGCGCCGCACCGCCGGCCGCAGTTTCGGGGTGGCCGCTGGCCAGCGCCTCGGCGACGCCTTCTACGCCGCCTACAACGAGGTGCAGCACCTGCTGCACCAGGTCAACTCCGCGGTCGCCCCACCGCCCGAACCGGACCAGCGGAACAAATCGCTCGGCCGCGCCGTCCAGGCGACGGTGATCGCCATCCTGCTCGTCATCGCGCTGTTCAGCTACCTCACGGTGGAACAGGGGCTGGCGTGGTGGGTGTCGCTGATCGTCGTCGTCGCGCTGCTGCTCATCGGGCTCGGCGCGTGCCTGTGGGGGTTCATCCAGTCGCAGCGGGCCATCTTCGCGCTCCTGCACCACCGCCGGGCGGCGATCGACAGGCTGGAAGTGGACCGGCAGAACCTGCGCGCCGCGCTGCGCGACGTTCGCCGACTGTCGCAGGCGTATGGGCAGTTCCTGTCGTGGAACAGGGCGCTCGGGGCCTATCTCGAGTCGCCCCTGGGTAAGCAGTCCGGTACCCCGGCCGGTTCGCTGCCACTCACGTGGGGGCTGCCAATGTCGACCGGGCTCGGCGCGGCACGGCCAAGCACCCCCGACGTCGACGAGTCGGTGAACTATCTGCGCCGCGACCTGTTCCGGCCGGGATGGCTGACCCAGTCGTGGGACGCCATGATCGTCACCTCGATCCCCCCGCGGCTCGGCTCCCGCGAGGCCGGGGCGCAGGCATCACCGGTGTGGCTCGACCATGGCAAGGACACCGGCACTGCGCTGGATCGCTGGTCGAGCGATGTCTTCGCCGGCGTGGTCGGCTCAACCGGCGCCGACGCGGTCTGGGGACAGGCACTGGAAGCGCTCGGCGGACCACTCGGGTCGCTGGTGCCACGCCTGGTCAGCACCGTCGCCGTCGCCGGTGGTGCCGAGTTGCCGCGCGAGGAGTTCCTCGCCGGGATAGATCGCGACGCGCCACCGGCCGGCTCGTTCGACCATGCATTGCTCACCGACGTCGCCGTGACCAACGGGGGGGCCACGGTCCGTGTCGACGTGCGGCACCGCGTCCGCGCCGGACTGGGGATCGTGTGTGTCGCCTCGCAACTGTCGGAGGCTGTCACGCTCGACTACCTGCGCCTCGAGGGCACCGCCACCGGCCCGGCCGCACTCCAGTGGGAGGTGCCCGCCGCGCCGGTTTCGCCGATCAATCCGAGTGACCCCGCGGGTCAGTCGCTGAAACCCGATCCGTTCCGTGCGCCGGAGATGGGGCAGGGCTGAATCGATGACGACGAGTCAGGACTTGGTGGCCGCACTGGTGCAATGGGCCACGGGTGCGGCTGCCGACGGCGGGGCGGTTCCCCCGGATCGGGAACTCGAGGCGATCGCCCGCCGTCCCGATTCCTGGCGCACCGATATCGCGGCCTCGCCGGCGGCCCAGTACTGGGGAGCGACCATCGACCACGTGCTCGGCCAAGTCCGACTCGGTGTCCTTCCGATGATCGCCGTCGCCCATGTGCCTGCCGGCCTCGCCCCAACCGGACCGCCACCGCAGCGGCCCGAGGCGCCGGGCGGCCCCGGACGGCACGCGGAGTCGACCGGCTCGGCTCGCCCCGGTGCCGCCACCGACCCGGTGGAGGAGTTGACGGCTGCGCTGATCGCGTGGCGCGGCAGCAAGATCGCCGAGGGGGCACCGGGGGCCGAGACGATCAAGGACCTCACGCTGCGGAACCTCGCCAAACGGGCACCGGTCAGCGCTGAGCAGCTCCGCAAGAAGCTGCCCGGTGCAGGTGCGCTGGTCGACGAGTTGGCGACCGTGTTCGGGCGGTTCGGCGGCGACGATGCGCCGGTGCTCCCGCCGGTTGATCCGCAACCCGTGCGAGCCGCGGTCGCCCCGGAGGTGCCGCCGGTCGCGCGATCAATAGTCGTCGATCCCGACCTGCTGGCGCTGACGCATGCCGACTTTCCCGAATTCGCCTTCGACAAGCCCGGCCGGGACCCGGGCGCGATCAGTATCGCCACCACTCCCGACGGCGTCCGACTGAGTTGGGACGCCTGTTCGGATGGGGCGCGGGTGATCTACCGCGTCGTCTCCGGGGACGAGCCGATACCGCCGTACAAGCCCGAAGCGGGGGAGTCGCTGGCCGTCACGACGGGGACCTCCGCAGAGGACACCCGGTTTCTCACATCGGCCGTGCGCCACTACCAGGTGTGGGTGCAGGCCGGCGTGGACGAGGCGTCGGCGCGCGCCGCGCAACCGGTGAAATGGGCGGTGGGCGAGGACATCAGCCCGGTCGAGGATATGCGCCTGACCGAGGACGAGGGGCGCGTGGTCGGCGAGTGGTCGGTGTTCGCCGGTACGCAGGCGGTCCGCGTGTTCCGCATCCCGCTCGACGAGGGCGGTCCGATCACCACCGACCCGAGATACCAGATAGCGCTCACCGAGCCGAACCTGACCGGGTTCGTCGACGCCGATGCGCCACGCGGCCGCCGCTACCTCTACCGCGCGCAGGCCGAGGTGCCGGTGGGGAACCAACTGCGACTGTCCCGCCCCGCGCAGCAGGAGATCCTGGTCTCGGTCAAACTCACGTCGATCGCCGATCTGGCCGTCGCGATCAGTGCGAACAATTCGCAGTTCGACCTGTCCTGGACCACCCCGGAGGGTGGGCAGGACGTGCGCATCTTCCGGTTCCAGCAACCGCCGCCCGCTGGCTTGGAGCGCGAGGACCTCGCGGTCGACGCACTGTCCCCGCAAGGGTTCAACGACGCAACGCGCGTCCGGCATCCGGTGAAGGCCGGTACCGACCCGTCGCGGTCACAGATGTCGGGGGTGCCGTGGCCGAGCGGGTGGGACCGGGCCTACCTGACACCGGTCACCATGGCGTCGGGCAAGGCACGGATCGGGATGACGCGCGTCCTGGCGCGACCGCTGTCCGCTGTTGTCGAACCGCGCATTGTTGAGCGTTTTCATTGCGAGATGATCACCTTCGGTTGGCCCCGCGGCGCCGCCGCGGTGCGGGCCTACATCGGTCAGCCTGGAGTCCCATCCGAGCAGCTGTGCCATGGCCGCCCGTTCGGCGAGGTCAGCGCCGAGCAATACCAGCGCGACGGTGCGCTCATCCTGGCGCGGCCACTGACCCTCAAGGGGTGTCAGGTGGCGCTGGTCGCGGTCTCGTACTCGGCCGGTCGAGAAATCACCGGTGAACCGGTGGGCATCACCTATCCGGGGCTGGCCCGGATCGCCTACAACCTCGAGCCGCAGCCCGCCGCCCCCGGCCGGCACGTGGTTCGGCTGGTGCTGCACAGCGAGTCGTCGGTGATCGATCTGCCGCCCCTGGTGCTGGTGCACCGCCCCGACCGGCTGCCGCTCGACGCGGCCGACGGACGGGCCTGGCGGTTCTACTCCGACAGCGGCCAGCAGGTGCCACACTGCCAGATCGGCGGCGAACTCCTGGCGGGCCTGCGCTCGACCGAGTGGGTGGCCGACCTGACAGGCGTCACCGGCTACGTGCGGCTCTTCATCCACGACGGTACCCGGCGCAACGGACGTCCGATTGCCATCCTCGACCCGCCGATGGCGAACCTGCGACTGCTGCCGCCGGGACCGCCGCAGGGCGAACGGTGAGGCAATGGCCGATCTGACCAAGCGCTCGACCACCGCTGGTCGTGCGATGCCACCGAATACCGCTCCCGCACCCGCCCGGTTCATCGCCGCAGATCGGTGTGGGCAGCTGACCTACACGTCGTTCGACGACGGTGCGCTCACTGGGCGCGGCACTCTCGGCGGGCCGATGGCGGGCCAGCGCAGCCACGGTGGCGGGTGGCAGGTCAAACAGATCGCCGGCGAGATCGACCCGGCCCACGTCGAGGAACTCATCGCGCGCATCGTCACCCGGTTCGACCTCGAGCCCGCGTTGCCGGCGTTCCCGACGCCCGATCAAATCGCGAACCGGCCGGCGCGGCTGTGCTTCGCGGCCGACGACGATGGCGGCGGGCGCGGTGCGTACTGGCACACCGTCGATGCCGGGCGCGACGGCACCGGCCGCCCGGGCAACGTGTTCGCCCATGTGCTGACCCAGGGGCCGGGCGGGACGGGACTGTGTCCGATCGAACTGTGGCGGTGGGCGGGATGGCTGATCCCGTACGGCCCAGAGGCGGTCAAAGCCGCAGTCCTGCCTGCTGGTCCGCCGGCCCTGGTGGGCAACCTCGCACTGTCGGTGCAGTCCACCGTGGCGTTCCTGCTCGACCCGGTGCGCGACCGTACCGGCGTCGTGCGGGTGCTGCTCGACGCGGTGTCGGCGCGACTGTCCGGGCAGACGCGCGGCCCCGTCGTGCTGGCCGTCGACGACCATGACCGCGCGGCCGCCTGGATCGCTGCGGTCAGCCACTTCCTCACCCCTGCCGGCGCGAACCGGCTGTGCTGGAGTACGCACGAGGCGCCCGAATCGGTCGCGGCCGGAGCCGCGGCCGGGCTGCACCTCGTGGGCGTGCCCCGCGCGCGCAGCGCACAACTGGCCGGGCACCCCGGGGTCACCGCGGTCATCGACGAGAACGAAGAGCCCTACCTTGGGGATCCCGAATCGGCGCACCGGTTGGCGGCCGGCACGGTGGCGGTGACCGCGCTGTCCGTCCTCGCGGAAGCGGTGCTCGCCGATCACTCCATCGCGCTGCGGGTTCTCGCGCGGCGCGACGCCGTGGCCGCCGACTTCGAAGGCTCAAGGCAGGTGGCGGCAGCGCAATCACCAGGGCCACTCGCACCCGAATGGCCGATTGCCGTCGCCGTGCTGGAGGAACCGCAGCTGATCGAATTCCACCCGGACGCGGCAGCGGTCGTCGTCGACGAGGCGCCGGCGCACCTCGCTGCGGTGGACTGGGCGGCGGACCTGGTCGCGACGGTGCTCCGCAGGCACCCGCCGGCCCCCGACGAGGCGCTGCGCCGACTGGGCAGCGCTGCTCGCCGTGGCCGCGGAACCGAACTGCTCGCCGCATACGTGCTGCGCGGCGCCCTGGCCGACCCCGCCTGGCTGGACCGGTGCGATCTGGCGGCGGTGCCGGCGGTCGGCACGGCACGATTGGGTTCTCTGCGTGCGGAAATCGGGTCCCGGTTCGACGCGTTGGGCACCGAAGATCCGGTGACCGCCACCCGGGCGGCGCTGCGCCTGGCCGAGATGATCGAACGCCTCGCCGCTCCTGACGACGACCTTGCCGCCGTGCGCGACGAGGTGGCCGCGACAACATCGCGGGCCGGATTTGCCGCCGTCGGCACGCTGGGGTGGGAGGATGCGCTCGACGCCGGACAAATCTCGGAGGCGGTGCTCGCACGATACGTGCGACCGGTGTTCGCCCATCGGCCGGCGGGACAACTGGCGCAGTTGCCGGCCGAGACGGCCCTCTGGCTCTACGGTGCGGCCGACGGGCTCCGCTATGCGCGACCGGCGCCGGGCACCGCTGATGACGACTACCTGTTCGGCTTCACGACGCTCGCCGTGCTGGCGGCGCCCGAACTGGACATCCCGGCTGACGCGCGGGCGCACTACGCGGCCGAGGCCATCCGGGGCGCGCTGCGCACGCCGCGTCTCGATGATGCGCAGTGCCGTGACCTCGTCGCCGAGATCGTGGTCCAGCAGCGCCCCGCGGCGGCGGATTTGCTCGAGTTCGCGACCGCGGGCGCCCGCGTGCCGCCGCAGATCCTGGATTCGCTGGTGTTCAACGGCGAGGTGGACGATGAAAGCCTGCGGGCCGTGCTGGCGGCGGCCGAGGCGGCTCCACCGGAGCTGGTGGCGGCCGCATGGTTGCGGCTGGTTCGGCGCACCGGGGCCGTACCGGACCGGGACCGCTGGTGTGCGAGTGTGGCGGTCCTGGCGAACCTGGCGCCGGGCGTGCCGCAACCCGGGCCGGTCCCGGCGGACACCTGGGTGGCCCGGGCCGTGGACGAACTCGTGGTCATGACTGCGGCCGGATTCGTGGTCGGCCAGAGTGTCGGAGCGCATTGGGCCGATCCCGGGTCCGGATTCTGCACTGCGCTGCGTGCGCGGATGACGGGCGCGGCGGGCGGCGCCGAGCTGTACCCGCTGGTCGTCGGCGAACTGGCGCGCGCCGAACGGGCCTGGATCCTCGACACCGCGTGGCTGGTCGGGGACGCGGTGACAGTCGCAATGGGCCTGCCCGGTGCCGGAGCGGGTCCGCTGGACGGGTTCGGCTCGCCGGCAGAGCCCGAGCACGGCCGGCCGGTGCCCTGGTCGCAGTCGCTGATCGAGGCGCGTGCGGCCACCGGGGACTATCGTGGACCGACCGACGTGATCGGCCTGCGCGACGCGGCGTGGCTGGTTGTGCGGGGGCTGGGTGCGGCGTCCGCCGAGCAATTCTTCGCCGAATACCGGAGTGTGGCCGCCGATTGGCTGGTGCGCACCGGGGTAGCGGCACAAGCCAATGGTCCGGCTGCAGGACTGGGAGGACTGGGATAATGGCAACCTACGTATTAGACGGGAAGTCGGCGGCGACGCTGGCCCGCCGGCCGCTGGCGGCCCGGCTCGCGGTGTCGGGCGCACCCAACGCCAATGGGGTGCGACTGGTCGCCCGGACACCCGACGGCGTTCCCAGCGACGCGGTGGTGGAAACCGCGCCGACGATGCTGATCATCCCGCATGTCACCGAGGAGATCGTGCTCGGCGCCGTGCCGCAGGGCCGCGAGTTGTTCGCTCCGGGGACCACTGTCCACATGTCGATCGGCCCGGATACAAATGCCGAGTTCGACGCCGATGTCGCGCAACTGACACCGCGCGATGTGTCCGGTCTGGGGTTCATCAAGCTTGCCAGCGTGGCGCCCGGTGCCGCCGACACCATCACCGTCACCACGTGGTTGACCCGCCCCGACTCGAAGCTGCCCCCGGTGGCCGAGGCTGCCCGCGTCGCGGCGCGCGGCGTGCTCAACGCCGATCAGGTCCATGAGTCCCGTGCGCTGCCGGTGCGGCTGCTGGTCGATGCGTCTGCGTCGATGGCACCGTTGTTCGCTGGTGGCCTGGTGGCCGCGGCCGCCGACCTGGTCGCCGGCCTGGCCGAAGTCGTCTCCGGCACATCGGAGGTGGCGGTCGGCCTGGTCGGCCCGGCCGCGGCGCCACCGGTTCCCACCGCGACCAACGGCGTCGGCGCCGCCCTGTCGGCCGCCCCGGCCGGTGGATACGGCCTCAGCGGTGGCCCGGCGGTGGTTGCGGCGCCGGGCACCCTCACCGTGCTGGTCACCGATGCGCCGCCGGCCGACGCGCCGACCGCGGACCAGGTGGTGCTGATTCTGAGCGGCGCCCGGCCGGCCGGCGCCGCGTTTCGCGGCTCGGTCCTGGCGCTGACGGACAACCCGGTGCAGGCGTTGATCGCCCATCCCGATGTCGTGGCGCGGGTGGTCGCCGATCTGCTGGCGCCCTTCGCGCTGGCCGGGGGTGCGCGTTGACCAAGTGCCCGCGCTGCTTCTCCATGCTCGGCACCGACGACGCCGTCGCCTGGGTGGACCGCGATCCGGCGCAGGTCGTCGTCGACCCGGTTGCCTCGGCCTACGCCGGGCGCGAGGTGCGGATGGGTGTGGTGACCCTCGCGCGCCGGCACGAGTGGGCGGGCGAATGGCCGCCCACCCCCGACCCCCCGTGTGACCCGGTCTGTCCCACCTGCCATTTCGTCTTGCCGCAGCACTGGTACCACGGCAACGCCATCTGCCTCACCATGGCCGGTGCCCGCGCCACCGGGAAGACCGTCTACATCGCGGTCCTGATCAAGCAGCTGCAACGGTTCGCGGCTCGGCTCGACCGGGAGGTGTTCCCCGCCAACGACGAGACGGTGCGCCGCTTCCGCGACGAGTACGAGAAGCCGCTGTTCGAGGATCGCGGAATCCTGCAGCCGACGCCGCGCGCCTCTTTGCACGGCAGCTACCAGCATGATCCGCTCATCTTCAATCTCGGCGAGTGGGGCCGCAAGCGTCAGTACCTGGTGATCCGCGACGTCGCCGGGGAAGACCTCGAGGCAGCCGACGTCGGCGGCCTCTCCTGGGAGTTCTTCTCGCGCGCGGACGCCGTCCTGTTTCTCTTCGACCCGTTGTGCGTCGGCGAGATCGCCAACCAGCTGCGCGACCTGGTGCCCCCGCCGTCGAGTCTCGGCGGCGATCCGCGCCACGTCCTGCACACCATGACGAACCTGATCGGCAACGGCTCGCCGAAACTGGCCGTGATCCTGTCGAAGTTCGATGCGCTGCAAGCGCTGAGTGTCGTCGAGGCCAGCGCGTGGGGCGCGATGATGGCACAACCCGGCGCGGCATACAACCGCGACCCGAGTCTGTTCGCGCGCACCTACGACGAGAACGACGGCCAGGCCCTGCACGAGGAGGTGCGCAGCCTGCTCACCCGGCTCGACGCGGGCCCGGCGCTGACGACGATGGTGAACCCGGTGACCGGGCGGCAGTATGAGCATCGCTTCTTCGCGGTCTCGGCACTCGGGGCCTCGCCCGAGGGAGACAAGCTCAGCGATCGTGGTATCTCGCCGTTCCGGGTGACCGATCCGGTGCGGTGGGTCCTGGCCGGCAGCAACGTGATGGTGGAGGGCGCGTGATGACCAATCCTGGCTTCCGGGGCCCCGATCCGTTCGCGTCCGGTCCGCCGCGACCGGGTGGGCGGACCGGGTTTCCGGCCCAGCCCGGCTCTCCGCCGGCGCCGATGCGGCCCGAGCCGATGCCGACGCCACCGGTGCCGGCCGGGGCGCGCCCGAGCGCGCCGCCGGTGACGGTGTGGCTGGCCCTGGCCTGCGTCGCCGCCGCCGCCGGGTTGTGCGCCGCGCAGGCGGCTCTGGGAGTCCGCGCCGCCCGGCATTCATCGGCCGACGACGCCCAGGTCCACTATCTGGGCCGCGAAGTCGCCGACCTGTCGACGACGGCCATTGTGGTCACCGTCCTCATCGCCGTCGTCTTCGCGCTGGCCTATCTCGGCTTCGGTTATGCGGTGTGGCGCGGCGAGTCCTGGCCCGCACCACTGGGAACCGTGCTCGCCGGATTGTCGCTGTTCGGACTGATGGGCGGGACGGTGATCATTGCCCTCGTCGTCGTCGGCGTGGTAGCCGTCGGCTTCCTCTGGTTGCCGCCGTCCCGCCGGTATGCGCGCCGCGGGCCCGACTCCGCTGCCGGACCAGCCCCGTTCGATCCGTGGGGAGGCCGGTGATCGTGGGGGTGCGCAGAGGGCTACACAAGGTGAGTATCGGCGTCAGCTGGGACCTGGCGCCCAGCACGGCGCAACTCGACCTCGACATCGCCGCGTTCGTGCTTCCCGCCGGCGGCATTGTCGATTCCGATCACGACTTCGTCTTCTTCAATAACCTCAGCGCGTGCGGCGGGGCGATCAAGCTCAACGTCGATTCCGCGGTGTTCCACGGCTGGAAGGAGGAGATGACGGTGGACACTGCGGCGCTGCCAGACCGGATCGAGCGGGTTGTCATCGCGATCTGCTCCTACGGCGGTGAGGCACTGTTCCGGGACTTCCCGGCCGGTCGGGTCGAACTGTGGGATTCCGATGCCGGCCAACTGGCTCGATACGATCTCGCCGCGGGCTTCCCCGAGGATTCGGCGATGGTCTATGCCGACCTGCGCCGCGACGGCGACCGGTGGATCCTCGTGGCCCGCGGCGAACGATTCGACGACTTGGCGTCGATCGCCCGATCGATGGGCGTCAAGGTCTAGCGCGGCCCAACCGCCCGAATTGGATTGGGTGCGGCCCGTCGCGTAAGATGGACCGTCGGTGCGCGTGTCGTGTGCCGACTACTACCACCAGGCCTAATCGGCCGGGAGCGCGGAGGACATGGCGAAGAAGGACGGTGCCATCGAGGTCGAGGGTCGCGTGGTCGAGCCCCTGCCCAATGCGATGTTTCGCATTGAGCTGGAGAACGGACACAAGGTTCTCGCCCACATCAGCGGGAAGATGCGGCAGCACTACATCCGCATCCTGCCCGAGGATCGGGTGGTCGTCGAACTCTCGCCCTATGACCTCAGCCGTGGACGGATCGTCTACCGGTACAAGTAGGACTTCCCGGCGGTCGCAGAACTGCCGTCGGGAAACATCAGCGGGTTGCGCGGGGTTTCGCGCCGCCCGCGGACAAGAAAACAGGAGAAGCTGACGTGAAGGTCCAGCCGAGCGTCAAGCCGATCTGTGAGAAGTGCAAGGTGATCCGCCGCAACGGCCGGGTCATGGTGATCTGCGAAAACCTGCGCCACAAGCAGCGCCAGGGCTGATCAGCGCCCTTCCACCGGTCGCTTGGCCGAACAGTGACAACTGAATATCGAGACAACTGAATACTCTGACGAACTTCCAGCACCAGCGGGCACATCCGAGTACCCGCCCACCCCCGGTTCAGAGGCCGGGGCCCGACAGCGAGCGGGACGGACTGGGAGCAGACCTCTGAAAATGAGAAGGAATTGAACACATGGCACGTGTTGCCGGTGTCGATCTCCCCCGCGAGAAGCGGCTGGAGATCGCACTTACCTACATCTACGGGGTGGGTCGCACCACTTCCAAGGAGATCCTTGCGGGAACCGGCCTGTCGCCGGACCTGCGTGCAAAGGACCTGACCGACGCTGATGTCGCCAAACTGCGCGAGTACATCGAAGCGTCGGTGAAGGTCGAGGGTGACCTGCGCCGCGAGGTGCAGGCCGACATCCGTCGCAAGATCGAGATCAGCTGCTACCAGGGTCTGCGTCACCGTCGCGGCCTTCCGGTCCACGGTCAGCGCACCAAGACCAATGCCCGCACGCGCAAGGGCCCGAAGAAGACCATCGCCGGGAAGAAGAAGTAATGCCTCCTAAGTCACGTAGCGCTGGCCCCAAGAAGGGCACCCGCCGTCGCGAGAAGAAGAACGTTCCGCACGGCCATGCGCATATCAAGTCAACGTTCAACAACACGATCGTTTCGATCTGTGACCCCAGCGGCAATGTGATCAGCTGGGCGTCGTCGGGACATGTGGGCTTCAAGGGCTCGCGCAAGAGCACGCCGTTCGCCGCGCAGCTCGCCGCCGAGAACGCCGCCCGCAAGGCCCAGGAACACGGCGTCAAGAAGGTCGACGTCTTCGTCAAGGGCCCGGGTTCGGGTCGCGAGACGGCGATCCGTTCGCTGCAGGCCGCCGGACTCGAAGTCGGCACGATCTCCGATGTCACCCCCCAGCCGCACAACGGCTGCCGTCCGCCCAAGCGGCGCCGGGTTTAGCGGGAAAGGTTAGGACAAGAAAATGGCTCGTTATACCGGACCCGCAACTAAGAAGTCCCGCCGTCTGCGCGTCGACCTCGTCGGCGACGACAAGGCGTTTGAGCGTCGTCCCTACCCGCCCGGGCAGCATGGCCGTGCGCGGATCAAGGAGACCGAATACCTGTTGCAGCTGCAGGAGAAGCAGAAGGCCCGCTTCACCTACGGCGTAATGGAAAAGCAGTTCCGCCGCTACTATGAGGAGGCGAATCGCCGCACGGGTAAGACCGGTGACGAGTTGCTGAAGCTCCTTGAGACCCGGCTGGACAACGTGGTCTACCGCGCCGGGCTTGCCCGCACGCGCCGGCAGTCCCGTCAAATGGTCAGCCACGGCCACTTCACCGTCAACGGTGTGAAGGTCGATGTGCCCAGCTACCGCGTTGGTCAGTACGACATCATCGATGTCCGGCCGAAGTCGCTGGCCACCGTGCCCTTCCAGATCGCCAAGGAGATCCAGGGCGACCGGCCGGTGCCGGCGTGGCTGCAGGTCGTTCCGTCGACCCTGCGCATCCTCGTGCACAGTGTTCCCGAGCGCTCGCAGATCGTGGTGCCGCTCACCGAGCAGCTGATCGTCGAGTACTACTCGAAGTAGGCTTCCCCCGCCGTTCAGCAACCAGCTGTCCGGTCCACTTCTAGGCCGTCAAATAGTGGTCGGCCACAAGGAGAGAATCACACCAATGCTCATCTCACAGCGACCGACGTTGTCCGAAGAGGTCATCGCCGAGAACCGGTCGAAGTTCGTCATCGAACCGCTCGAGCCGGGCTTCGGTTACACCTTGGGCAACTCGTTGCGCCGCACGCTGCTCTCGTCCATCCCGGGCGCGGCAGTCACCAGTGTGCGCATCGACGGTGTCCTGCACGAGTTCACCACCGTGGCCGGCGTCAAGGAAGACGTCACCGAGATCATCATGAACCTCAAGGGTCTGGTGGTGTCCTCCGAGGAGGACGAGCCGGTCACCATGTACGTCCGTAAGCAGGGACCGGGTGACGTCACCGGCGCTGACATCGTGCCGCCGGCCGGTGTCATCGTGCATAATCCTGACCTGCACATCGCAACCCTCAACGACAAGGGCAAGCTCGAGATCGAGCTCGTCGTCGAGCGGGGCCGCGGCTACGTGCCGGCCGTGCAGAACAAGGCCAGCGGCGCCGAGATCGGCCGGATCCCGGTCGACTCGATCTACTCGCCGGTCCTCAAGGTGACCTACAAGGTCGAGGCGACCCGTGTCGAGCAGCGCACCGACTTCGATCGCCTGGTGCTCGACGTGGAGACTAAGAACTCGATCACCCCGCGCGACGCTCTGGCGTCGGCGGGTAAGACGCTGGTCGAGCTCTTCGGCCTGGCGCGCGAGCTCAACGTCGAAGCCGAGGGCATCGAGATCGGCCCATCGCCGATCGAGGCCGACCACATGGCATCGTTCAACCTCCCCATCGAGGATTTGGAGCTGACCGTGCGCAGCTACAACTGCCTCAAGCGTGAGGGCGTGCACACCGTCGGCGAGTTGGTCGCGCGGACCGAGTCCGATCTGCTGGACATCCGCAACTTCGGCCAGAAGTCGATTGACGAGGTCAAGGTGAAGCTGCACGCGATGGCGCTGTCCCTCAAGGACAGCCCGGCCAGCTTCGATCCGTCGCAGGTGGCGGGCTATGACCCGGCCACCGGTACGTGGTCCGATGATGCCGGCCTCGATGATGCCGGTGAGGATTTCGCTGAGACCGAGCAGCTGTAAGCGGCTCTACCAAACCCTGACCCACTCGTGAGAGTCGGTCACCTCTGAGGAGAAGACAATGCCCAAGCCCACCAAGGGTGCCCGCCTCGGCGGGTCGGCCAGCCACCAGAAGGCGATCCTGGCGAACCTCGCCACGTCGCTGTTTGAGCACGGCCGGATCACCACCACCGAGTCCAAGGCCAAGCGCCTGCGGCCGTACGCCGAGAAGCTCATCACCCATGCGAAGGCCGGCTCGCTCGCCGACCGTCGCCAGGTGCTGAAGGTCATCCGCGACAAGGACATCGTGCATGCCCTGTTCGCCGAGATCGGCCCGTCCTTCGCCGAGCGTCCGGGCGGCTATACACGCATCATCAAGACGCTGCCGCGCAAGGGTGACAATGCCCCGATGGCCGTGATCGAACTGGTTCGTGAGTCGACCGTCGCCACCGAGGCCAACCGCGCGAACCGCGTGGCCGCGTCGAAGAAGCCCGACGAGGCTGCTGAGGCGAAGGCCGACGAGGCTGCTGAGGCGAAGGCCGACGAGGCTGCTGAGGCGAAGGCCGACGAGGCTGCTGAGGCGAAGGCCGACGAGGACTAGTCGCCAGTCGATCAGCGGATCGTCGTGACCGATTCGACAACGGCAGACCCCGCCACCGATGCCGGTGGCGGGGTTTGCCGTCTGCGCTTGGTGGCCGGCTACGACGGCACCGACTTCAGTGGCTGGGCAATTCAACCGGGCCGCCGGACGGTGGCCGGCGTGCTCACCGAGGCGCTGGGCACGGTGCTCCGTGAGCCGGTGCGCCTGACTGTGGCGGGCCGGACCGACGCCGGAGTCCACGCCACCGGCCAGGTCGCGCATTTCGAGGTCGCGCGGCCCGCGCTGGACACGCGGTCGATCCACGGTGATCCGTCGACCCTGGTACGGCGGTTGGCCAAGATGCTGCCCGACGACGTGCGAGTCAAGCACATCGACGAGGTGCCGGCCGATTTCGACGCCCGGTTCTCGGCGCTCCGCCGCCACTACGAATACCGGCTCGCCGATGCCGATTGGGGTCCTGAACCGGTCGTCGCGCGGACCACGGCGAGTTGGCCGCGCCCGCTGGACGTCGAGCGGCTGAACGCCGCGTCGGCGCGGCTGATCGGGTTGAACGACTTCGCGGCGTTCTGCCGCTTCCGTCCGGGTTCGACGACCATTCGGCACCTGCAGGCCTTCGACTGGTGCCGCGACGACGACGGGCTGCTGCGCGGCCGGGTCACCGCCGACGCGTTCTGCTGGTCGATGGTGCGCTCGTTGGTGGGGGCCGTCGCCACCGTGGGCGAGGGACGCCGGGAGGTGGGCTGGTGCGCCGCACTGCTGGGCGATCGGGTCCGCAGCGCGCAGGTGCCGGTCGCCCAGGCGCGCGGGCTGTGCCTGGTAGGGGTCGACTACCCCGCGCCGTCGCAGTGGGCTGCGCGCAACGAGACGACTCGGGGCCTGCGCGACTTCCCGGAGGTAGGTCGATCGGGCTGCTGTGGCGGCTGATCGGCCGCGGTCCTGGTCCTGCCAGGGCCGGCGCCCTTGAGCAGGGTGGTGCGCCAGGCCCGCCGGTCAAAAGCGCTGGAGCTCGTCGATCTGATGAAGCCGTCGACGAGTCGGGCGAAGCGGTCGGGTTCATCGCGAAACGGGAAGTGCCCACATCCGGCGAAAGTCTCGAGGGTGGCCCCGGCCATCGCCGTCCGAGCGATCTCGGCGTGCCGATACGGGATCACCGTGTCGTCGGTGCCCCACACGATGAGAACCCCGATGGCAGACGTGAGATAGCTGCGATCAAGCATCGACACATGCTGGCCGCGCCAATCGACGACCGAGCGCAGCGTGCGCCCGAAGGCGGCCCGGGCGTCGGGGGCGCTCAGGTCACGAAGGATCCGGATGAGCTCGGACCGGTCCCGCAGGTGCCGATTGGGTGACAGACTCTCGGCCGGACCGAGTAGCGACGGTGCGGCGGCAAGGAGGCGGGCCAGCGCGTCGAGTCCGGCCACCGCGCCGGGCAGCCGCAGCAGCGCCAGTGCTTGGCCGGCGCCGGGCAGTGTGGCCAGGCGCAAGGCGGGCGACACGTCTCGCGTGACACCACCGGCCGAAACCAGCACCAGGCGCGACACCAGCGCGGGGTATTGGTAGCAGACCTGCATGGCCACACCGCCGCCGAGCGAATGGCCGACGATGGTTACCCGTTCGTGGCCGAGGACGCACAGCAGGTCGCGCACCCCGTTGGCAAAGGCGGCGACGGAATAGTCTGCGCGCGGTTTGTCGGAGAATCCGTGGCCGAGCAGATCGGGGGCAATGACCGTGTACTCGGCGGCGAGCCGCCTCATGATGGGCTCCCAGGTCGATGAGTTGTCGCCGATGCCGTGGACCAGGACGACGACCGGGCCACTGCCCGCGATGCGGTAGGCACGTCGATAGCCGTGAATCGTGCGGTAGCGCAACCGGATCCGCGGTTGATCGGTAACGGGGGCCGGGCGGGCATGGATGACGTCGATCGTCATGGCGGGCTCCTAGTTTCGACGTGGTCGGTTGAGTCAACCGCATGCGACGGCGCTTCACACGGTCGGTAGCGCCGAAGTAGCACGGTGTTTACGGCGGGAAACATTGGGCCAACCCCGCGGGGGTGGGGGAACCGTTTCGGGCTCCGGTGCGTCTAATCCCATACGCGGCGAAACGCGCCGCCCGGGGGAGGGGCAATGGAAACCGGAACGCTGGACTGGGTTGATTCGCGGTACACGACGAGATCGCGATCGGGGGCGATCACCGTCACGACGACCGCGCAGGGACTGCCCGTGGCGGTGCGCCTGACGGATTCGGCGATGGGGTTGGGGGCCGACACGCTCGCCGCACGCATCCTCGCACTCTGTGGGGAGGGCCGGATCGCTGCCGGCGTCGCGCTGCGGGAGGCGGTCGCCGCCCAAGGCGTCGGCGACGAGGTGCTCGACATGATGGGCCTGGCCACCGCCGAAGATCTCGCCCGCGCCCAGTCGGCCGACGACGCGCGGGCGTGCGCGCCGCACTCCTGGCTGCGGTGACCATGGCGAACCCCGAGTTGGAGGAGATGCTGGTCCGCGCGTACTCGGCGATCGGCGCGATGGCCGACCTGTCCGATGCCTATGGCGCGATCCGCGGTGAGAGCAGTGATGCGCGTCGACTGGTGACCGCCCGGACCGACGGATCTGGTGCGCTCGTCGGCATGGAGATCGACGGCGCTGCGATGCGCCTCGCCCCCAGAGAGCTGGGCGACCTCATCACCGCCACGGCCATGATCGCGGCGCAGCGGGCGTACGCACAGCGGGCGGCGCTGACCGATGAATTCAATCGGGACTTCGCCGAACTCGCCGGCCACAACGAGTGACAGGGAGAAACAGAGATGAGTTCTTTGATGATGGTCGGGGAGGCCGTCGACGGACTGGCCGCCACCTCGGCGACGATGGGAACCGCGCTGGCCGCCGCCGGTGGTGTCAACGCGGCTGCGAACACAACCGCGATGGTCGCGGTCTTCGGTCTGGTCGGCCAGGAGTTTGTCGCGGCCTTCGCCGGTGCGCAGGCCGCCCACCTGGCGGCCGTCGGCAGTCTCGCGGCGGTGCACGCCGGTACGGCGGCCGCGATGCTTGCCGGCTCAGCCGCGTTTGCCGCCGCCGATGCGACCGGAGCGGCCACGGTGTCGCGATGAGTGGTCTTCCGATGAGTGGTGTCGAGGCGTCGGCGAGTGTCGTGCCGGCGTCGGCGAACCTCACCGTCGACGGTGCGCTGCGGGCGGTGGGACTCGGCCCGGCGCTGGACACCCCGATCGCCGAGGTCCTGCGCTCCCTGCGACTGCCGCCGCTCCCGGCGTTGCCGCCCGTGCCACCGCTGCCCGGCCTGCCGCCGCTTCCGGTGCTGGACCTGGGTGCGCTGCTGAAGCCGCTGACCGACCTGCTGGGCGCCTTCGGCACCGGGGACCTCGCGGGCGCGGGGGACCTGGGAAAAGTCTTCTCCGGCCTGTCGGAGCTGCTGGATCTCACGATCTCGGGGACCACCTCGGTCCTCAAGGCCGTCGACACCGTGTGGGCCGGCACCGCGGCAACCACTGCCGCGACAAAGATGGGCCGGACGGCGGCTGAGACGGGTGTCGTGTCGCAGCAGGGGGCCGCCATGTCTGTCGATATCGGTGCGGCGGGAACCATCGTCGCGGGTGGGCTGGCGGCGCTGCAGGCGGTCATCGCCAAGACGGTGGGACTCCTCAGCGCGGCGATGGTATTCATCTGGACCCCGCCGGGGCAGGCGGCTGCGCTGGCGGCGATCAGCGCCGGTATCGCCGAAGGGGCCGCAGTCGTCGCCGCGACGAAGGCCCAGCTGCTGGCGCCGACCGCCACGATGGTCGCCCACGGTGCGCCGGTGCCGATCAGCGGTGCACCGGCGGGTGCCCTCTCCCCGTTCGCCATCGCCGCGTCCGCGCTCGAGGCCGCAGCGGTTCCACTCAAGACGGCCACGGGCGTGCTCGGCTCGGCCCTGGCGGCCGCATCGAGCAGCAATACCGGCTCGGCGAAGACGACCCCGAGCGTCGACAACCGGGACGGGCGACGCGACGCGACCCCGGAACCATGCTGCCCGGCCGACGCGCACAAGGTCGGTGCGGCCGGCGTCGGCGGCGCACATACCCGGGGCCTGGGCGGCGCGGGCCAGGGCGGGGGAGCCCGCGTCGGCGGCCTGGGTGACGCCGGCAACCGTGAGGTCACCGCGCGATATGCGGCGCGCACCGCCGGTCTCGGCGGAACCGAACCTGCCGGAGCGGTGGCCGCGTCCACGCCGGCGCCGAGTCAGGCCGGAGTGCTCGGATCCGGTGGCACGGTCGCACCGATGGCCGGGGTGGGGGCGATGGGCGGTGCCCACGCGGTCGGGCGGGTGATCGGCGGATCTCCCGTCGTGCTCAAGTCCCCGGACGCCGTCGCCGAGTGCGAGCGGGCCTGCGCCCCGGCGGTGTTCGGCGACGACGGCCGGCCATCGGCCCATGGACCCGACGACACCGGCTTGGGTCCGGTAGATGACGCGGCGGCGGCACGGCTCGCCGCACTGAGAGAGGAATTGTTGTCATGACATCGAATCTGCGCGCAAACCCCGATGGGCTGGCCGGCGTCGGCGCCGCGCTCAACCGGATTGCCGACCGGCTGGCCCACATCGTCGACGAGGCGACGGTTCGCACGCCGCTGGCGGCCGGCAACGACGAGGTGAGTCGCCGGGTGGCGGCGAAGCTGGTGTGCGCGGCTAGCGATATCGAGGCCGACCTGACCGGCGGGGCACGTGCGCTGCGCGAGTTCGCCGCCATAGTCCAGGCGCAGGCGGATGCGCTTAGCGCGGCCGACGCGACGGCACTGACCCCGCTGGAGTGAGCCCATCATGACCACGAGAGTCGGCTTCACCGGCGTCGACTGGGCGACCCGGCGTCCCGATCAGCTGCGCACCGATCTGATGGCTGGTCCTGGGGCGGCGCCGCTGTGGCACTGTGCGCAGTCCTGGGCCGACCTTGCCGGCGACCTCGACGCACTGGTCACCGCGACGCGGCGGTCCATTCAGGACTTGCAGGCGGAGTGGGACTCGACGGGAGCGGCAGCCGCGCGCCGCGCAGTGGCCGGCGTGCCGGGGTGGCTCGACGCCCTGGCACATCGGGCTCGACAGCAGAGCGAACTGGTCCGCGGTGCCGCCGGCGCCGCCGAAACCGCCCGACTCGCGATGCCCGCCGCCTCGGCGATCGACGATGCGCGGGCCCGGCTGAGCACTGTCGCCGCGGCTATGACCGGCGGTATTGCTGCGGCCCAGCGGGCCGGGGCAGAGCTGGCCGTCACCACCGCGCGCGTGATGGCCGACTATGAGCGCGACTGTACCCCGGTCGTGACGGCGCCACCGCGATCCGATCGGGTCCCAGTGCTCGTGCGAGACACGAGCGGATCCTCGGCCGCGAGAGTCGAGTCGTCGAAATGTGGCTCGTCGTCGGCGGGCGCGATACCGGCGGGCTTGGCCGCGATGCCGCCCCGGGTGCTGGGGACGTTCCGGACCGTCGGGCTCGGGAACCGGGGAACCCGATGGTCCGCCGCGGCGCGCACCACCGACGTCGACCGGCCGGCGCAGCCCGGTGTTGCGCCGCGCCGCGACGCGCCGCCCGGCCCCGTCGGCCCGATCGCGGGCGCGCCAACGGTGGCAGCCGGGCGCACCGCGCCCACCGCCGCATCGATCTCCGCCGGGGCGGTCGAGGCATCACCGCCGAGCACGGCCGCGGCAGAGCCGCTGACCTGGGTGCAGCTCGCGACCGGAGACCAGGTGCGGGTTGCCGACCCCACCGCTACGAACTCGGCACACACACCCGTGTGAGCCGACCCGAAGAATGAAGGGGGAACACCATGCCCGGATCAGGGCTCAACCTCGACGTCGCCGCCTCGATGGCATCGGCCAAGTCGGTGGCCGGAATCGTCGACGAGATGCAGCAGGTCATCCGCGCCATCCAGACGGCGTCGCAGAACGCGGCCACCACCTGGAAGGGGCGTGCGTCGGGCGCCTACGACACGACACACGCAGACTGGAACGCGAGCGCAACCAAGCTGAACCTGGCCCTCGAGGACATCAAGGCCAAGCTCACCTCCTCCTTCGCCGGGTACGGCGATGAGGACGACTCGGGCGCCACCACGATCGCCGGTTCACTGGCCGTCTGATCCCAACCGCAGAAGTAAGGAGCAACCAAAATGAGTGTCATTCAATACGATTTCGCCGCCCTCGACACGCTCACCGGGGATCTGAACAGGAACTTCGCCCGCCTCGAACAATTGTCGGGTCAGTTACGCACCCAAGTCAACGCCCTCGCATCGCAGTGGCAATCGGTACAAGGCGCACAGGCGTATGGGGAAGCGCAACAACACTGGGACCGGGTGTTCGACGAGTCGCGGGGCCGGTTGAACAATCTGAGCAACGCCGTGTCGAAGGCGTCGTCGACGATGGGCAACACCGACCTGCGGGTGGGGCGCACTTTCGCTGTGTAATTGCCGGGGGGCCGTCGTCGTCCACTCGGGCGGCGGCGGGTCCCGCGCGGCATTGCGCCGTCGCCCGATGGGTCGACGGAGCGGCAGGTAGTCTTTGCGAATCATCCGCTCGCAACACGAGGTGACACGTTGTCGACTGAAGGATCCAAGAAGGCGATCATCGCCGCATTGACGGCAAACGCCGGTATCGCCGCGGCAAAATTTGTCGGCTGGGCGGTCACCGGTTCGTCGTCAATGCTCGCCGAGGGTGTGCACTCAGTCGCCGATACCTCCAACCAGGCGCTATTGCTCCTCGGACAGAAGCGGGCGGGCAAGGAAGCAGACAAGCTCCATCCGTTCGGCTACGGACGTGCTCGTTACTTCTACTCGTTCATCGTTGCCCTGGTGCTGTTCACCCTTGGCTCGTTGTTCGCTTTGTACGAGGGCTATCAAAAGATCAGGCATGCCCACGATCATGAGCTGAGCTCGCCGGTCATCGCAGTGGTGATCCTCGTATTCGCAATCGCACTGGAGAGCTACAGCTTCCGCACCGCGGTCCGCGAATCGAAGCCGCTGAAGGGCCGCGCCAGCTGGTGGCGGTTCATCCGTACCTCCCGCACACCAGAACTCCCCGTCGTGCTCCTGGAGGACGCCGGCGCATTGGTCGGCCTCCTGCTGGCGCTCATCGGCGTCGGCCTGACCTGGCTTACCGGAAATGGGTTGTGGGACGGCCTCGGCACAGTCGGGATCGGCCTGTTGCTCGGTATCATTGCCATTGTCCTGATCATCGAGATGAAGAGCCTGCTACTCGGCGAAGGGGCCACCCCGGATGAGGAACGCGCCATTGTCGCGGCGATCGACGCGGAGCCCAACGTGCAGCGGGTCATCCATCTGAAGACGCAGTACCTCGGGCCGGAAGAACTGCTGGTCGGCGTGAAGGTCGCGATTCCCGGAACCAAGCACGCGTCGACGATCGCGCGCACCATCGACTCGGCTGAGGCGGCGATTCGCCAGGCGGTGCCGCACGCCCGGGTCATCTATATCGAGCCCGACATCGACCGCGGCACCGACGCCGACGGTGATGCCGACGAAGGCAGGCAGCGATGAGAAATTCGTTCACACGGACCAAATCCATCGAGCAGTCGATGGCCGACACCGACGATCCCGACACCAGGCTGCGCCGCGACCTCAGCGCCTGGGACCTGACCGTCTTCGGGGTCGCGGTCGTGATCGGTGCCGGAATCTTCACCCTGACCGCGCGGACCGCGGGCAACGTCGCCGGGCCGTCGGTGTCCATCGCCTTCGTCGTCGCCGCCGTCACCTGTGGCCTGGCCGCGCTGTGCTACGCGGAGTTCGCCTCAACCGTGCCGGTCGCCGGCAGTGCCTACACGTTCTCCTATGCGACATTCGGGGAATTCGTGGCCTGGATCATCGGGTGGGACCTGATCCTCGAACTCGCCCTCGCCAGTTCGGTCGTGGCCAAGGGCTGGTCGCTCTACCTGGGCAAGGTGCTCGGTTCCGACGGGGCCGCCGTCGTTCGCGTGGGCTCGATCGACGTCGACTGGGGGGCGGTGGTCCTCATTGCCGTGCTGACAACGCTCCTGGCCCTGGGGACGAAGCTGTCGTCCCGGGTGTCGCTGGTGATCACCGCCATCAAAGTCGGTGTCGTCCTGTTGGTGATCGTTGTCGGCCTGTTCTACATCTCGCCGAAGAACTACCACCCGTTCGTCCCGCCCGCGACGACGGGCTCGCACGGGGAGGGCATTCATCAGACGGTGTTCTCGTGGATGACCGGAGCGACGGGGAGCAGCTTCGGCTGGTACGGCCTGCTGGCCGCTGCGTCGCTGGTTTTCTTCGCGTTCATCGGGTTCGATGTGATCGCCACCACCGCGGAGGAGACCAAGAACCCGGCGCGCGACATGCCGCGCGGCATCCTCGGTTCGCTGGCGATTGTCACGGTCCTCTACGTCGGTGTCTCCATCGTGCTCAGCGGCATGGTCCCGTACACCGACCTCGCCGATAAGCGCGGGCCGAACAACGAGCTCGTCCAATCGACCTTGTCGACCGCATTCAAGGCGCACGGGGTCACCTGGGCCGAGTGGGTGATCAACCTCGGCGCCCTGGCCGGTTTGACGACCGTGGTGATGGTCCTGCTCCTCGGGCAGACCCGTATCGGGTTCGCGATGGCCCGTGACGGCCTCTTCCCGCCGAGCCTGGCCAAGACCGGGACGCGCGGCACGCCCGTGCGCATGACCATCATCGTCGGAGTGGTCGCGGCCCTGCTGGCCGCCTTCTTCGACATGTTCGCGCTGGAGCAGATGGTGAATATCGGCACCCTCTTCGCGTTCGTGCTGGTGTGCATCGGCGTGATCATCCTGCGCAAGACGCGGCCAGACCTGCCGCGTGGATTCCGGGTTCCACTGGTCCCGTTCACACCGATCATCGCCGTGATCGCCTGCGGCTGGCTGATGCTCAACCTGTCACTCGAGACCTGGCTGCGTTTCGTCATCTGGATGGCGGTGGGACTGGTGGTCTATGTCGCTTACGGCCGCAAGCATTCGGTGTTGGCGCGGCGCGAGCGCGGGGAGCTGCCCGCGTGGAACGACAAGCAGTCCGACACGATAGCCTGATCGGGACTTACCGCACCGCCCGGCCACGTTCGGCCCGGGAGGAACCGATTAGGGGAGTAAATGAGCCTCGTGTCCAAGGCCACGCCGACCGCTGACCGCCGCAATGGAATCGACTTCAAGGTCGCCGACCTGGGGGACGCGGCATTCGGCCGTACCGAGATCAGGCTCGCGGAGCACGAGATGCCCGGGCTGATGGAGTTGCGCAGCGAATATGCCGGCGTGCAGCCGCTGCGGGGGGCGCGGATTTCCGGCTCGCTGCACATGACGATCCAGACCGCGGTGTTGATCGAGACCCTCGTCGCCCTCGGCGCCGAGGTGCGCTGGGCGTCCTGCAACATCTTCTCCACCCAGGACCATGCGGCGGCGGCCGTCGTCATCGGTCCGAACGGCACCGTCGACGAGCCGACGGGTGTCCCGGTGTTCGCCTGGAAGGGCGAGACACTCGAGGAGTACTGGTGGTGCGCAGAGCAGATGCTGACCTGGCCGGCTGGCGCGGACGGCAATCCGGCGCCGGCCAACATGATCCTCGACGACGGCGGGGACGCGACGATGCTCGTCCTCCGCGGCGCCGAGTTCGAGAAGGCCGGGGTCGTCCCGCCTGCCAGCGACGATCACTCTGCCGAGTACAAAGTCTTCCTCGACCTGCTGCGCGCCGGCTTCGAACAGGACAAGGACAAGTGGACGACGATCGCCGAGTCCATCCGCGGCGTCACCGAGGAGACCACGACCGGGGTCCTTCGTCTCTACCAATTCGCCGCGGCCGGTGACCTGTCCTTCCCGGCGATCAACGTCAACGACTCGGTCACGAAGAGCAAATTCGACAACAAATACGGCACCCGGCATTCGCTGATCGACGGCATCAACCGCGGCACAGATGTACTCATCGGCGGCAAGAAGGTGCTGATTTGCGGTTACGGCGATGTCGGCAAGGGGTGTGCGGAATCCCTCGCCGGACAGGGCGCCCGGGTGCAGGTCACCGAGATCGACCCGATCAACGCGTTGCAGGCCCTCATGGACGGCTTCGACGTGGTGACCGTCGACGAGGCCATCAGCGCGGCGGACATCGTGATCACCGCGACCGGCAACCTTGGGATCATCACCTTCGAGCACATGGCGAAGATGAAGAACCAGGCGATCCTGGGCAACATCGGCCACTTCGACAATGAGATCGACATGGCGGGACTGGAGTCCGCGCCGGGGCTGACCCGAATCGTGGTCAAGCCGCAGGTCGATCAGTGGGTCTTTCCCGACGGTCACAGCATCATCGTGCTGAGCGAGGGCCGCCTGCTGAACCTGGGCAATGCTACCGGTCACCCGTCGTTTGTGATGAGCAACAGCTTCTCCAACCAGGTCATCGCGCAGATCGAGCTGTGGACCAAGAACGACGAATACGACAACGAGGTCTACCGACTGCCCAAGCATCTCGACGAGAAGGTGGCGCGGATCCATGTCGAGGCGCTCGGCGGATCCTTGACGAAGCTGTCCAAGGAGCAGGCGGAGTACATCGGCGTCGATGTCGAAGGACCCTACAAGCCCGAGCACTACCGCTACTAGGCCCCGGAGCCGGCATGGTCGAGATCCTGAGCAGCCGCCTGCTGCTGCGGCCCGCCGACTACCAGAAGACCCTGGCCTTCTACCGGGATGCGTTGGGGCTGGCGGTCTACCGCGAGTACCCCGGCGGGACGGTCTTCTTCGCGGGGCAGGGGCTGATCGAGATCGCGGGCCATCGTTCGCCGGTGGCGCCGGCGCCAGCCGGGCGGCCGGCGGCCGACATCTGGTTGCAGGTGCGCGATATCGCTACTGCGCGGGCACAAGTGGAGGCTGCCGGAGTTCGGATCGCCCGTGACGCACGGACCGAGCCGTGGGGCCTGATCGAGATGTGGCTGACCGATCCCGACGGGGTGCCGGTCGTCCTCGTGGAAGTGCCCGCCGGGCATCCGCTGCGCAGCGATCAGCGCTGACGACGTTCAGCACCGAGCGGGTTCAGTGCTGAGAAGGTGTCAGCACCGAGGCGGTGTCAGCGGAGCAGATCTTGTGCCAGGTCCGGCTCCGGTGCGCCGGACAGTATTCGCCACGGCGAAACCCACTGTGCCGCGGCCAGGCCGCGGTAGGCCTCGTCCACGCGTTCCTGAAGTGTCGAGTCGCGCTCGTAGCGGTCCCGGTCGCGACTCGCGTCGCCGGCCGCCCGGGACACCGCTCGCTGGGCGGCGAGGGCTACCGGCACGCCGAGGAACAGCTGATGATCGGGAACCGGTAGGCCGAACCGGTCGAATTCCAGGGCGCGCACCCATTCGGTCGCCGCCACCGCCTCGCGCACCGAGTTGTCGGCGAGGCGGGCGGCGGTGTAAGCGGCGTTCGACGCCGCGTACCGGTCGGCGATGACCACGTCGTAGTCGTCGATCAGCTCGCGAAGTCGCCGCGCACAATCGCGGCGATCGAGGGCGAAGAGCAGGGCCATTGCGTAGGCACTCTGCGACAGGTCGCCATGTCCGCCGCGCAGGGCCTCGGCGGTGAGATCGGCGTGGATCGACTCGCCATAGCGCGGGAAGGCGACTGTCGCCACCCGGACGCCGCCGGTCTCCCATTGCCGGCGCAGCCCCTCGACGAGGGTGCGCTTACCTGCTCCGTCGATTCCCTCGACGGCGATGAACGTGGCCACGGTCTGGATCCTAGACGCGCCACCGCAGGCCAGCGATTCGTGCGGTCGTCGGGTTCGGCGCGTCGGTACCGGCCAACAGGTCACGGAAGTGTCACTATGGACCGCATGAAGCCACGTGTCCTGGTCGTCGACGACGACGCCGCGCTTGCGGAGATGCTGACCATCGTGCTTCGCGGTGAGGGCTTCGAGCCATTCCACGTCGCCGACGGGACCCAGGCGCTTACCGCGGTGCGCGAAGTTCGACCCGATCTGGTGCTGCTAGATCTGATGCTGCCGGGAATGAACGGAATCGACGTCTGCCGCGTGCTGCGGCAGGACTCCGGCGTGCCGATCGTCATGCTGACGGCCAAGACCGACACCGTCGACGTGGTACTGGGGCTCGAGTCCGGCGCCGACGACTACATGGTCAAGCCGTTCAAGCCGAAAGAACTGATCGCACGCATCCGGGCCCGGCTGCGTCGAACCGACGACGAACCCGCCGAGATGCTGTCCATCGGTCCGGTGGAGATCGACGTGCCGGCGCACAAGGTGACGCGTGACGGGGCGCAGATCTCGTTGACGCCGCTCGAATTCGATCTGCTCGTGGCGCTGGCCCGCAAGCCCCGCCAGGTGTTCACCCGCGATGTGTTGCTGGAGCAGGTGTGGGGTTACCGCCACCCGGCTGATACGCGACTGGTGAACGTGCACGTGCAGCGCCTGCGCGCCAAGGTGGAGACTGATCCGGAGAACCCCGAGATCGTCCTGACCGTGAGGGGTGTCGGCTACAAAGCCGGGCCGCCGTGACCGAGCGTTCCGGGCGGGGGCGAGCCCCCCGTCCGCGCCGCCCCAACAGTGCGACCGCCAGACTGCGCCGAACCCTGACCCGGATCGGCAACAGTTTTGGCGGCGTGTGGCGGCGCTCCCTACAACTGCGCGTTATCGTGTCGACACTCGTCCTCTCGCTCGTCGTCTTGGTGGTCTTGGGCTTCGTCCTCATGTCGCAGATCACCAACAGCCTGTTGGACGCGAAGCTGGTCGCCGCCGGCGAGGAGATTGATCGCGCCCGCGTCGTCGTCGAGCGCGACCTGGCGAGTCCCGACCCGAGCACTCCGGTGATCACCCGGCTGCGCCAGACGCGGGCCCTGTTGACCGAACGCGACACCGGCGAATCCGGTACCGGTTCGCGCGCGGTGGGCGCATTCGACACTGTGCTGCTGGTGCGCGGCCCGGGCAGCGGCGGCGCCGTCACCGGCGTCGGGCCGGTCGGCGCGATACCGGCGAACCTGCGGACGATGGTGCAGAGCGGACAGGTTGCCTACCAGTATTCGACCGTGGAGACGACCGACGGCGCGAACACAGCGGCCCTGCTGGTCGGTAGCCCGACCAATGCGGCGATCCCCGGCCTCGAGATCTACCTGGTGTTTCCGTTGACGGCTGAAGAGGACACGGTGAAACTCGTCTTCCGAACGCTCTTCACCGGCGGCGTGGTCCTGCTCGGCCTGCTGACGGCCATCGCATGGCTGGTGTCGCGGCAGGTGGTGCTGCCGGTGCGCTCGGCGGCGCGGGTCGCCGTTCGGTTCGCCGCCGGCCAGCTGTCCGAGCGGATGCCGGTGCGCGGCGAAGACGATATGGCCCGGCTGGCGGTGGCCTTCAACGATATGGCCGAGAGCCTGCAGCGCCAGATCGCGCACCTCGAAGAATTCGGCGGTCTGCAACGACAGTTCACCTCGGATGTGTCGCACGAGCTGCGCACACCGTTGACGACGGTGCGGATGGCATCGGATCTGCTCTACGACGGCCGCGACGATCTTGACCCGGTGCGCAAGCGGTCGGTCGAACTCCTCGACAAGGAGCTCGACCGGTTCGAGACGCTCCTCAACGAGCTCCTCGAGATCTCCCGCCATGACGCGGGGATGGCCGAGCTCGCGGCTGAGCACATGTCGATGTCCATCCCGATCGACGGGGCACTGCAGACCGTGCGCCACCTCGCCGACGAAACCGGGACCGAGCTTGTTGTCGACCTCCCCGAGGAGCCGGTCATCGCGGAGATCGATCCCCGCCGCGTGGAACGGATTCTGCGCAACCTGCTGGCCAACGCCATCGATCATTCCGAGCAGCGTCCCGTCACGCTCACGATGCGAACCGACGGCGATGCGGTGGCGGTGACCGTTCGCGACCGTGGCGTCGGATTGCGCCCTGGAGAGGAGAAGTTGGTGTTCAACCGATTCTGGCGCTCGGACCCGTCGAGGTACCGCCGCTCCGGCGGCACCGGCCTCGGCTTGGCGATCAGCGTGGAGGACGCCAATCTGCACTCGGGGCGGCTGGAGGCGTGGGGCGAGCCGGGGCAGGGCTCGAACTTCCGTCTCACCCTGCCGCTCAAACGCGGCCACAAGGTGCTCGGCAGTCCATTGCCGCTCCGGCCGCTCGACGTGCGTTCGGGCCCGGCCCCCAGCGGCGGCTCGCGATGACGGTCGCGCGCGCCCGCGGGGTGCTGGTGGCAGTGCTGGCGGTCGTGGCGGTCGTGGCCACCGGCTGCGTGGTGATCCCCAACGACTCGTCGCCGCAGCCGTTGAAGACTTTCGAGCGGCGTCCCGACGCCAAGCCGCTGCCCAAGCCGGATGCTGCGATGGATCCGGAGGCGCTGGTGCGCGCATTTCTGAGGGCGACCGCCGACCCCACCGCAGCCCACTCCGCAGCGCGGGCCTTCCTCACCCCCGCGAACGGGTCCCGGTGGGATGACCGCGGCGACTCGGCGGTGTTGAGCAATGTCAGCGTGCTGGTGGATTCGCGCACCGACACCGCGGCGACGGTGCGCATCATCGGGGACAACACGGCCTCCCTGAAGGTCAACGGCCAGCTGCTGCCGGCCACGGGCCGGGTGGAGGCCACGGTTCGGCTCACCCGCACGCCGCTGGGCTGGCGCATCGACGGGCCGCCGCCCCCCGCAGTGCTGATTGATCGCACCCAGTTCGAGGCGACCTACCGGCTGGTCACCCTCTTTTTCGCGGACCGCAGTCGCGCACGGCTTATCGGCGACCCGCGGTGGTTCTATATCGGGCAGACCGGAACGGCGTCGGTCGTCGCGCGATTGCTCGCCGGCCCCAGCCTGGACCTGGTGGGCGCCACCACGTCGGCGATACCGGCGCAGACCGAAGTCGGCGAGGTGGCCCGCCGGGAGGCCGGCGGGGTGCGGATCGATCTCCGGCGCGCGGGAACACCGAATGCCGCTGATCGCGCATTGATGGCCGCCCAACTGGTGTGGACGTTGAACAGTGTCGACGCGCCGGCGCCGTACGAGATCACGCTGGACGGGGCGCCGCTGCTACCGGACCGCCCCGAGGGGATAAGGCTCGCCGATGTGCAGCGTTACTCGCCGACGGCCTCATCGGGCCAGACTGATCGGCTGGATGTGATCAGCAACGGCCGGCTGCAGAGCGTCGTCGACGGCAAGCTGACGCCGGTGGGCGGGAACCTCAACGACGGCGCCCAAATCGCCTCGGCGAGTTTGAGTAGCGACCGATCCCGGGTGGCCGCGGTTCGCTCACCACGGCCGGTAGCACCCGCCGCGCCCGTCGAGACGCCACCGGGCGGGCCCCGCGCCCAACTGGTCACCGGACGCTACGACGGCCCGGTGCAGCCGTTGGCGTCGGGCACCTCGATCACCCGGCCGGCGTTTGGTGCGGATGGCGATGTGTGGGCAGTGGTGGACGGCCGGCCGACGCGCTGGGTGAGCGATGAAACCGGGGGGCACACCGCGGTCGCCGACACGGCCGCGCTGTCGGCGCTGGCCCACGGGCCGATCACCGATCTGCAGGTGTCGCCCGACGGTGTCCGAGTGGCGCTCATCGTTGCCGGTCAAGTGTTGTTCGCGGTGATCGAGGAACGCGACGGCCGGCAAGTCGACCTCGCTCATCCGCGGTTTGCGGCGTACAACATCGGCAACCGGGCCGTCGCCCTCGACTGGGCGTCGCCGACGACGCTGGTCGTCGCGCGCGACGCCACCGAGTCACCGGTCACCCAGGTGCCGGTGTCGGGGCTGCCCGCCGTCGGGCTGGCGTCGGGCAACCTGGCTCCGCCGGTGCACGCCGTCGCGGCGAACCTGTCGTCGATCTATGTTGCCGATACCCGGGGCGTGCTCGTGTTGTCGACCAGTTCGGGCGACCGCGACCAGACCTGGGCCGACGTGCCCGCGGCAAAGGGTCCCGAGATGGCCCCGGTGCTGCCGTAGCAGGTGTGGCGTCAGGGCATCTCGTACGCGCCGTCGAACGAGCGGACCGTCTCCCACACCCGCTGGTAGCGATCCGCGTCGACCGCCGGGCGCGCGATGGCGCCCAGTGCCCAGGCCTGCTGCGCCTCGGTCGCCGCCGTCTTGCCGTGCAGCGCGACGGCGTATGCGGAGAAGTCTTGGACCGCAACCGCGAAGATCTGATCCAGGATCGCGTCGTCGAGCCCGATGATCTCAGCCTGCTCGAGGATCAACTGCCCGTAGACGATGAGCGAGAACAGGTGCCCGAGGATGAGCAGGAAGTCCAGTTCCTCGAGTTGTTCGGCACTCGGCGCGGCCGTCGTGAGCAGGTCGGCGAGGGCTTTCGCCTGTTCGTAGAACAGTGCCACGTTGGGCTGTGCCGCATTGCGCTCATAGGCCTGCGTCCAGTCGTCGAATTGGACCTGTCCGGCGCCGCCGAGCGGCCCCTGGGCGAAGAAGAACGCGTCGTCGGTGGCGTCGGGACGCGGCGGGACCGCGGGGTACTGTGCCGGGCGGAACAGATAGTTCGGCATGAACTTCACAATTTGGGACACGTTGACGTGGACGGTTCCCTCCAGCCGGGGCAGCCAGCCCGCGAATCGGTTCACCTGCTGGAAGAAGGTGCGCTTCTCGTAGCCCTTGGCCGCGACGACATCGAGCAGCAGGGTGACGACCCGTTCACCCTCGGAGGTGACCTTCGACTTGGTCAGCGGATTGAACAGGAGATAGCGGCGGTCGTCGCGGCTCGCGCTCCGGAAGTAGTCGATCGCCCGGGTGCTGAACAGCTTCATCGCGACCAGCCGGGTAAACGCTTCGACGAAGTTGGCCTGGACGTGGGAGAAGTCGGTGACGCGCCGGCCGTAGAGGATCCGGTTGTTGGCGTGGGTGATCGCCTCGTAGAACGCGTGCTCGCACAAGCCGACCGAGGCGCTGCACAGGTTGAACTTGCCGATGTTGACCGTGTTGAGGGCCGCGGCGAACGCATCCTTGCCGGTGTGCAGGACGTCGCCGGCCGCCACCGGATAGTTCGTCAGGGCGAAGGTGCTGACGTACATCTGGCCGTGGATGACGCTCTCGATGAGGTGATAGTCCGGATGCCGGGCGTCGGCGACGAAGAAGACGTAGGCGTCTGGGCCCTCACGGTCGGTGCGCCGCCCGAACACCGACACCATGCCCGCCACGTTGCCGTTGCCGATGTAGTACTTCTCCCCGGATGCGGTAAATCCGCCGGCGCCATCCGGCGTGAGCAGCATGTCGGTGTTGTACAGATCTGCCCCGTGGGACTGCTCGGAAAGCCCGAACGCCATGACCCCGCCGGCATTGAGCTGCTGGGCGGCCCGGCGTTTGGCGGCGTCGTTGGCGCTCATCCAGATCGGCCCGAGTCCGAGAATGGTGACTTGCTCGGCGTACCAGTAGCTCAGCCCGTAGAACGCGAGGATCTCGCTGAGGGCGGCATTGCGCGCGGCATCCCACCGGCGATTCGGGTGGCCGTCGGCGTAGGCGGCCGGGGTCAAGAAGGTCGCGAACAGATTCTCCCGGTGGACGAACCCGAGAAAGTCGTCGATCCACTCGGCATCCCGATCGCGCCGCAGCAGTTCCTGCTTGCCGACGCCTTCGAAGTAGTCGATGGTGGCGCGGAGCAGACGACGAGTCTCGTCGTCGAACTGCGCTGGATCGTAGGTGCGCGGGTTGAGGAGCAGTTCGCGGACGGGCGTCGTGGATGTCGACATACGGTGAACCTACCAACGGCCGCGCCCCGGCGGAACCTGTCTGCCGGTCTTCAATCGGCGGCCGCGAGTACGACGACGGCCGAGACGGCCACGCCAGACCGGTGCAGCGCCCCGATGGACTCGGCGACGGTGACTCCGGTGGTGACGACGTCGTCAACGAGGACGATGGCGGGCCGGGCCGAAAACGCCGGTGGGAGTGGGTGATCGGTGCGCAGCCGGATCGCGCCGCGCAGGTTCTCGACCCGGGCGCCGGCCGACAGTCCGGCGGAGTCGTGGACCCACCCACTCGTGCGCAGCAGACGGGTGACGCCGACGCCGGGACCCAGGTGCTGTGCGGCGGCGCGGCAATAGGCCTCGACGGGATCGCCGCCGCGGCGCCGGGCGGCGGCCAGTCGGGTGGGTGCGGGGATCAACAGCAGGCGGTCGGCGTCGGGGAGTTCGCCCCAGCGCGCCAGGGTGATCAGCGACCGGGCCAGGGCGCCGCCGAGTGGCTCGACGAGGTCCCGGCGCCCGTGCTCCTTGGCGGCGATGATCGCACTGCGCAGCGGGCCGCGGTAGGGCCCGCACGCCCACACGCCGACTGGTACCGGCGTACGGGGGAGGACGCGCCGGGGATCGTCGGCGAGGTGCTGCGCGCAGCAATCGCACCACGGCGATCCGGGCGATCGGCAGCCCCCGCAGACGACGGGCAGCACAAGGTCGACCAGCGCGCCAAACAACGCCCCGGATGAGAATCGGTGCCCTGATTCATCCAAGCGAGTCCCCCTCGACACCATCACACCACTGTCGGCGCGCGCGGTGAGGCAAAACCTGGCAGGGGTGTGCCGAGGGGACTACCGTCGGAATCACCATTCCCACTCCGGTCGCAGCAGCGACGACAAGGAGGTGAGGCCGCCGCCACTTCAGTGTCAGCTGCCCGGCTGGCACGCACCGCATCGAGTCGTTCCGCCAGTAGGAGGAAGTTGTATGTCGTCTGTTATTCACCGCAAAGGTCAGCGCGAGTCCAAGGCCGGTCGGCGTGAGGAGGAGCAGCCTTTCGACGCGCAGGCGGCGTTCGCCCGCCCGCCGGGCACGGTGGTCTCCCAAAACCCGGTCGAGCCGAATGCGGCAGTCAACTTCTCCGGTCGCAACGTGGAAATCCCCGACCATTATCGCGAGTACGTGGTGGACAAACTGGCCCGCCTTGAACGCCTGGACCCGGCGATCTTCCGGTTCGACGTGCAGCTGTATCACGAGCGCAACCGCCGACAATCCAAAGCGTGTCAGCAGGTCGAGGTCACCGCGACCGGCAAAGGTCCGGTGGTCCGCTCGCAGGCGGGCGGCGACAACTTTTATGCGGCGCTCGAACTGGCGCTGGACCGGATGAATTCGCGACTGCGCCGGGCCAAGACGCGCCGCGAGGTCCATTACGGGTTGCGCACCCCGACATCATTGGCCGAGGCAACCGCCACGGGTGCGGGAGACTTGGCGGGCAGCGCGGCGGCGTCGATCGCCGATGCCGATCTCGACCACTACCCGGTTGACGACCACGAACCAGGGCAGATCGTGCGAATCAAGGAACACCCGGCGGTGCCGATGACGGTTGACGACGCGCTTTACGAGATGGAACTCGTCGGGCACGACTTCTTCCTGTTTTACGACAAGGAGTCCGATCAGCCGTCGGTGGTGTACCGCCGCCACGCGTTCGACTATGGCCTGCTACGCCTGACCTGATCGCCGCCGAGTCGACGCGCTGGCGCACCGAGTCCCAGTGTTCCGTACCATGTCAAAGGGCCCGATCTGAGCGCTCCGACTCGGGGCGCTCAGATCGGGCGAGACACTCACGGTTAACACAAGGGATTGCCAGTGCTGAACAAGCTGCTCCGCGTCGGCGAAGGCCGGATGGTCAAGCGACTCGACGTGATCGCCGGTCACGTCGAAGCGCTTGAAGACGAGACCGCCGCGCTCACCGACGATGAACTGCGGGCCAAGACCGACGAATTCAAGGAGCGGCTCGCCGATGGCGAGACACTTGACGAGTTGTTGCCCGAGGCGTTTGCAGTAGCCCGTGAAGCGGCCTGGCGCGTCTTGGACCAGAAGCACTTCCACGTCCAGATCATGGGTGGCGCGGCGCTGCACTTCGGCAATATCGCCGAGATGAAGACCGGTGAGGGCAAAACCCTGACCTGTGTACTGCCGGCCTACCTGAACGCGCTCGCCGGCAAGGGGGTGCACGTGGTGACGGTGAACGACTACCTCGCCAAGCGCGACTCGGAGTGGATGGGTCGCGTGCACCGATTCCTCGGCCTGGAGACCGACGTGATCCTGTCGGCGATGTCGCCGGAGGCGCGCAAGCGCGCCTACGACGCCGATATCACCTACGGCACCAACAATGAGTTCGGCTTCGACTACCTGCGCGACAACATGGCCCACGCCCTCGACCAGCAGGTACAGCGCGGCCACACCTTCGGCATCGTCGACGAGGTCGACTCGATCCTCATCGACGAGGCCCGCACCCCGTTGATCATCTCCGGCCCCGCAGACTCGTCGAGCAAGTGGTACGTCGAGTTCGCCCGACTGGCCCCGCTGATGAAGAAGGACGTGCACTACGAGGTCGATATCAAGAAGAAGACCATCGGCGTGCACGAAGTCGGGGTCTCCTTCGTCGAAGACCAGTTGGGCGTCGAGAATCTCTACGACGCGGCGAATTCGCAGCTGGTCGGGTACCTGAACAACTCCATCAAGGTCAAGGAACTCTTTCACCGGGACAAGGACTACATCGTCCGCAACGGCGAGGTCGTCATCGTCGACGAGTTCACCGGACGCGTCCTCGACGGCCGGCGCTTCAATGAGGGCCTGCACCAGGCGATCGAGGCGAAAGAGGGCGTCGAAGTCCAGGCCGAAAACCAGACGCTGGCCACGATCACCCTGCAGAACTACTTCCGCATGTACGACAAGCTGGCCGGAATGACGGGTACCGCCGACACCGAGGCCGCCGAGTTCGACCAGATCTACAAGCTGGGCGTCCTGCCGATCCCGACCAATAAGCCGATGATCCGCAAGGATCAGACCGACCTGATCTACAAGACCGAAGAGGCGAAGTTCGACGCGGTCGTCGACGACATCGCCGAGCGGCACGAGAAGGGTCAACCGGTGCTGATCGGTACAACGAGCGTGGAGCGCTCGGAGTACCTGTCGCGCCAGCTGCAGCGGCGCAAGATCCCGCACAACGTGCTGAACGCGAAGTTCCACGAGCAGGAGGCGCAGATCATTGCCGAGGCGGGGCAGGTCGGCGCGGTCACCGTCGCGACCAACATGGCCGGTCGTGGCACCGACGTCGTGCTCGGCGGCAACGCGGACATCATCGCCGACAGCCGGCTGCGCAAGGCGGGCCTGGACCCGGTGCACACGCCCGAGGAGTACGAGGCCGCGTGGGACGAGGCGATCACCCTGGCGCGGGAGAATGCCGAGCGGGAGGCCGATAGGGTCCGCGCCGCCGGTGGCCTGTACGTGTTGGGCACCGAGCGGCACGAGTCGCG
>NZ_DIAX01000066.1:64037-90934 GCF_002414845.1 Gordonia sp. UBA5067
ATCGACAACCAGCTGCGCGGCCGTTCGGGCCGCCAGGGCGACCCGGGTGAGTCCCGCTTCTACCTCTCGCTGGGAGACGAACTCATGCGCCGGTTCAACGGTGCGGCGCTCGAAGCGATCATGAACCGGGTCAACCTGCCCGATGATGTGCCGATCGAGGCGAAGATGGTCACCAAGGCCATCCGCTCCGCGCAGACGCAGGTCGAGCAGCAGAACTTCGAGGTCCGCAAGAACGTCCTCAAGTACGACGAGGTGATGAACGAACAGCGCAAGGTCATCTACCGTGAGCGTTCCACCATTCTCGCCGGCGAGGATCACCGCGAGCAGGTTCAGCAGTTCATCGACGATGTCGTCGGTGCCTACGTCGACGGCGCCACCGGCGAGGGCTACGCCGAGGATTGGGATGTCGACGAGTTGTGGGCGGCGCTGCGGACGCTGTACCCGGTCGAGTTGTCGCCGCGCCAGGTGCTCGGCGAGAACGAATTCGGGGAGCGCGACGACGTTGCTGCCGAGGATCTGCGCGAGATCCTGGTCGCCGACGCCCACAACGCGTACGCCAAGCGTGAGGACGACATCGACGCGATGGCCGGGGAGGGGGCGATGCGCCAGCTCGAGCGCAGCATCCTGCTGTCGGTGATCGACCGCAAGTGGCGCGACCACCTCTACGAGATGGACTACCTGCGCGAGGGCATCTATCTGCGTTCACTGGCCCAGGCCGATCCGGTGGTCGAGTACCAGCGTGAGGGCTTCGATATGTTCCACGGCATGCTCGAGGGCATCAAGGAGGAGGCCCTCGGGTTCCTTTTCAACGCCCAGGTGGAGACCGAGCCGGCCTACCAGCAGGAACCAGAGCTGCCAACCGGGCCGGTCGCCGACTCGGCCGACGAGTCGAAGGTGCCGGCCGGTCTGCGGGCGCGCGGCGTGCCGGCCGTGCCCACCGAGGTGCCGATGGTCTTCACCGGCCCGGATGAGAGCGGTGACACGGCGGCTTTCGACGAGGAAGCCGGCGAACCGTCGGCCGAGACCGCTGCGTCGTCGGCCGGTCGTCGATCGAACCGCCGCGCCAAGCGGGGCAAGCCGGCGTCGAGCAAGGCCAAGCGCCGCCGCTGATCGGCCACCTCGGTTCGGATGGAACCGTTTCGCGCTGCGCTGCGTCCCATGTATATGGACATCAGCAGCGTCGTGGTTCGCCCGGCCCCGCAGTTCGAGCACCCGGGGCGCTGGGCGACCGCATGTGAGTGTGGCGACGGCGCCGAGCGGCCGCACGCGACGCGTCCCCCCGCTCCCGGGCGACTGCGTGCGGTGCCCACCGCGGACCGGCGGGCTGCCGACACCGCCGCGGACCGGCGGGCTGCCGACACCGCCGCGGCATCGGCGCGCGAGTTCGTCATTGCCGCGATGACCGTCGTCCTGGAGGTTGTCGACCGCCGGCGTCCGGTTACCGCACTGCGGCCGCTGGTCGCCGCGCCCGTTGTCGACCACGTCCTCAGTCGGGGCCGGGCGCGCCATGAGTCGCGCACCGCGCCCGGACCGGCCGCGCGGACCGCGGCGGCCGGGCTACGCCTGCGGCGGGTGCACATCCAATTCGTCGGGGATTGTGCGGCCGAGTTCTTCGGGAGCTACACCTGTGGGCGGCGGGTGCGGGCGTTCGCCGGCCGGATGGCGGTGACGAAGGCGGCGTGCTGGCAGATGCAGGGTTTGATGCTGGACTGACCATGCCTGGCGCACTCGTGTCCGTCGGCCGATAAGATCGCGACATCATGGTGAATCGGCTGACCCCGCGCGAAGCAATGTACTACTTCCTCGACGAGGGTTCTTCCACGGTGCACATCGGCATGCTGATCATCATCGAGCCGACGGCCGAGTCCGGCGACGGTGGGCTGGACTATCAATCGCTGGTCGCGCTCACCGAGGGCCGGATCCAATTCGCGCCGCACTACCGACAGGTCGTCAAGCCGGTGGTCTTCGGACTCGCCCGACCGGTGTGGGCCGACGATCCCGATTTCGACATCAATTTTCACGTCCGCCGGGCCGGACTGCCGCGGCCGGGTGGGGCCGAGCAACTGCAGGACTTGATCGGCCGGGTGCTGTCGCGACCCCTCGACCTGGAGCGGCCGTTGTGGGAGATGTACCTAATCGAGGGGCTGGCCGATGGTGCGATGGCGGTCTTGACCAAGACCCACCGCTGCCTGGTCGACGCGGGCTCGCCCGAACTTTCGGAGGTGTTGCTCGACGCCGAGCCCACTCTTGCGGCGTCCGTCGAGGACATCTGGATGCCCAAGAGGTCACCGAGTTCTGTCCAGCTCGCGGTGGATGCAATCGCGGAGGGGCTGGCCCGCCCCGGTGAGCTGGTGGAGAACCTCGTGGGCGGCAATGGCCCGCTGGGCGGGCTGCGGTCCCTGGTTCGGGCCTCGGTCAGCCAGGTGACCGAGGTGCTTTCGCAGCTCGCCGACTCTGCCCCCGACAGTCCGCTGAACCGGGCGACGACGGCGACGCGCACCTTCGCGGTCGCATCGATCTCCGCGTCGGAGGTGGTCCGCGTCGCGGCGCACTATCGGTGTACGCGGGGCGATGTCGAGTTGGCGATCATCACCGGCGTACTGCGCCGATGGATGCTGTCGTTCACGTATACCCTCGCCGCCGGCGACTCGGTGCGGGTGGTGCTGCCGCTGGGGGATCGGGCGATCGTGGGTGAGGATGACGCCGACGTCGACTGCAACACCGGATGGTTCGGCGAGGACGGTCCCGGATTCGTCACCGATCTGCCGGTTGGCGAGGCGAATCCGGCGGTGGTCATTGCGCAGGTGGCGGGGTTGGCCGAGCGCAATGCCCACACGGCTTCGCGGCAGGCGGGGCGGACCGGCCCCCTGCTGCCGGAGCTCGGGTTCGTCCCGTTCGGCGAGCTGGCGGCGCGATTGTTCACCAGCTGGAACAGCCACACCTACAACCTGCCCATCGAGGTCGCCGCGGAGCCGATCAGTCAGCGCTGGCTGCGCGGAGTGCCGGTGCGCGGCATGTTCGGCGTGCCGGCGCTCTTGGCGAACCGGGCGCTGGCGATCACGGTTCTCACCTACACCGACCGCGTCGAGTTCGCGTTCCTCGGGGATCGAGGGGTGCTCGACGACTTGCCGGCGATGGTCGACTACACCCATGACGCGTTCGACGAGCTCCGGCCCGAGCGCGACGCTGACGGAGGCTGATACACATGCGGGTATATATTCCGGCGACGCTGGCGATGCTGCAGTCGTTGAACGAGTCGGGCGAGTTCGTCCCCGTCGGCGGCACGGCTTTCGCGCTGACCCCGGCGCTGCGCGAGGCGTATACCGCCGGTGATGACGAAGAACTGTCGGAAGCGGCGCTACGGGAGGCGGCGCGCGCCAGCCTGAGGCTCCTAGACGGCGAGGTCGGCGACCTCGCCCCGCTGCCGCCGCGTCGGGTCGTCGTTGCCGCTGACGTCGACGGTGCCGCGCTGCGCCCCGACCTCGACGCCGCGGTGGTCAGACTGTCGGGCCCGGTGCCACGCGCGGCGATCGCAGCCGTGCATGTCGACGGCGCCGAAGCCGAGGGGGCGGTCAGAGCCGCGGTCGCCGCCGTCGATGCCGCCGATCTCGGCGACCTCGATGCGGAACTCGCGATCGGCGACGTCGAGGACTTCGACCTCGGCTGGTATGCGACGCAAGAACTGCCGTTCCTGCTCGAACTGCTCTAGTGGAGCGTGGTCAGACCTCGAGCGAACAGTCGCCGGCCGCTGCGCTGACGCAAGTCTGGATCCGCTCGCCCGCCACGTGTTCGGTGCCGGTGCGCAGGTCGCGCACGACCCCCGACTCGACGGACACGACGCAGCTCTGGCAGATCCCCATCCGGCAGCCGAACGGCATCAGCACTCCGGCCGCTTCGCCGGCCTCGAGGAGGGTCGTGGCCCCGTCGACGGTCGCCGTCTTGCCACTCCGGGTGAAAGCGACCGTGCCGCCCTGCTCACCGGCCGCACCACGTTCGAGCGCGAACCGTTCCAGGTGGAGGTGATCGGTGGCGCCCGCCTTGGCAAACATGTTCGAAGCGAGTTCAAGGAAGCCACCCGGGCCGCATGCCCAGGTCTCGCGCTGGGCCCAGTCCTGACACAGGGCCGCAATGTCGTCGGCGGTCAGTCGCCCCCCGACCCGGGTCTGATGCAGACGCACGTCGACGATGCCGCGCTCCGCGTAGCCCGCGAGTTCCTCGGCGAACAGCACGCCATCTAGGTCGGGCACCGAGTGGATGAGCACGATATCGGAGCGCTGACCGCGATGCTCCACGGTCCGCAGCATCGAGATGATCGGGGTGATCCCGCTCCCGGCGGTCAGGAACAGCAGTTTCGGCGGCAGCGGCTCGGGCAGCACGAATTCGCCGGCGGGCGCGGCGAGCCGGACGATGGTGCCCGCCTTGAGGCCGGTGACCAGGTGTGAGGACAGAAAACCCTCGGGCATGGCCTTCACCGTGATGGACACGGTCTGGGTGCGCTCGGCGATCGCCGGGGCCGACGTAAGCGAATAGGAGCGCCAGATCCAGCGGCCGCCGACGTCCACGCCGATGCCGAGATACTGGCCGGGGTGGTAGTCGAACGAGAATCCCCATCCCGGTTTGATCTCGATGGTCGCCGAATCCGCGGTTTCCCCCGTCACCGAGACGACGCGGCCGCGCAGTTCGCGCGCCGACCACAAAGGGTTCGCCAGATGAAGGTAGTCATCGGGCAGGAGGGGGGTGGTGATGCGGGCGACGGCGGCGCGCACCCAGTGAGTTCCGCGACGGCGGGCGGCGATCCCGCGCACCGGCTCCTCGAATCGTTCGCGCCAGTTCATGCCTGCCTACTCCTCCGGGATCTGCTGATCGTCTGGGGCTGGACAACCTCCACGAGCGTAACCTACGCTATCGTAAGTTACGAACCCGTAGGTTAGGAAGCGCATGGCGATCACCGACATTCCCGAGTATGCCCACCTCACCGATTCCGACATCGAGGCGTTGGCCGCCGAACTCGATCAGATCCGTGTCGACATCGAGGCGGATCGTGGTGAGCGCGATGCCCGCTACGTCCGCAACACCATCCGGCTGCAGCGCGGGCTCGACCTGGCGGGCCGGGCGATGATCGCCGGGGGCCGCCGTCGCGGATTCTGGTGGGCCGGTGCCACGACGCTGGGGGCGGCCAAGATTATCGAGAACATGGAGCTCGGCCACAACGTCATGCACGGCCAGTGGGACTGGATGAACGACCCAGAAGTCCACTCGACGACGTGGGAGTGGGACAACACGGGCCCGTCGGCGCACTGGAAGCACACCCACAACTACATCCACCACAAGTACACCAACATCCTCGGCATGGACGATGATGTCGGCTACGGCCTGCTGCGCGTCACCCGCGACCAGCGGTGGCGCCCGTTCTACTTGGGCAATCTGGCGTACAACACCGTCCTCGCGCTGTTCTTCGAATACGGGGTGGCCGCCCAGCACCTCGAACTCGGCCGCCCGCGCCGGACCCCAGAGGAAAAGGCCGAACTCAAGGCCGACCTGCGCGATGTCGGCGCCAAGATCGGCCGGCAGGCCGGCAAGGACTATGTGGTGTACCCCGCCGTCGTCGGTGCCCTCACCCGGTCGCCGGAAGCCGCCCGTAAGACTGCTACTGCCAACCTGGCGGCCAACGTGATCCGCAACGTGTGGACCAACGCGGTGATCTTCTGCGGGCACTTCCCCGACGGCGCCGAGAAATTCACCAAGAGCGACATGGTCGGCGAGACACGCGGCCAGTGGTACCTGCGCCAGATGCTCGGTAGCGCCAACTTCCACTCCGGCCCGGTGCTGGGGTTCATGTCGGGCAACCTGTCATACCAGATCGAGCACCACCTGTTCCCGGATCTGCCGAGCAATCGCATGCCCGAGATCGCGCAGCGGGTGCAGGCACTCGCAGAGAAGTACGACCTGCCCTACACGACCGGGTCGCTGCCGGTCCAGTACCTCAAGACGTGGCGCACCATCGCCAAGCTGTCGCTGCCGGATCGCTTCTTGATCGCCACCTCCGATGACGCGCCCGAGACGTCGTCGGAGCGGCGCTTCAAGGGCGACGACCCGGCGGCGAGATTGGTGGCGACAGTCGATCCGGTCACCGGACGGCGCAGTGGGCTGCGGTCGGCGATCGCCGGGCTGCGCAACCGCCGCCGGACGCGCCGCACATCCGGGGCGCTGTCGCCCGTGAGCCGGCGCGAGCCGGGCCGACCGGCCGACGCGGCCTAGGGCCTCGGCCCCTGACAGGGTGCGCGGACCGGTGCAGGTACGCGCATAATGGACTACAAATGGCAATCACTGATATCCGCGAGTACGCGCATCTGAGCGACGCCGACGTCGAAGCGCTCGGCAATGAACTGGACTCGTTGCGGCGAGAGATCGAATCGGACCTCGGTGCGCGCGACGTCGCCTACCTGCGACGCACGATCCGCGCTCAGCGCACGCTAGAGATCGTCGGCCGCGTCGCACTGCTGGGCAGCAACAAGCGCAGCCTGTGGTGGCTGGGCGCCGGGTCGCTCTCGCTCGCCAAAATTATCGAGAACATGGAGTTGGGCCACAACGTCCTGCACGGCCAGTGGGATTGGATGAACGATCCCGAGGTGCACTCGACGACGTGGGAATGGGACATGGTGTGCGCGGCGCCGCACTGGAAACACTCCCACAACTTCATCCATCACAAGTACACAAATGTGCTTGGCATGGACCACGACGTGGGGTACAACACGCTGCGCGTGACGCGTGATGAGCCGTGGCGGCCGCGCTGGCTCATCCAGCCGCTCGCCAATGTGTTGCTCGCCGCCACCTTCGAGTGGGGTATTGCGCTGCACGACCTCGAATTGCGTGATGTCCTGCAGGGGAACAAGTCGAAGGAGGTCGCGGTCCCGCAGATCAAGACCTTCCTGCGCAAGGCGGGACGCCAGGTCGGCAAGGACTATCTCCTGTTCCCGGCGCTGAGCGGACCGAATTTCAAACACACCCTGACCGCGAACCTCACGGCGAACCTGGTCCGCAACCTGTGGGCCTATCTGGTGATCTTCTGCGGCCACTTCCCCGATGGGGCCGAGAAGTTCACCGTCGAATCGCTCGAAGGCGAGACGTCCGGCGCGTGGTATCTGCGGCAGATGCTGGGCACCGCGAACTTCCGGACCGGTCCGGCAATGGCCTTCCTCTCGGGCAACCTGTCCTATCAGATCGAGCACCACCTGTACCCGGACCTGCCCAGCAACCGGATGGCCGAGATCTCGGTGCGGGTGCGCGAACTGTGTGAGAAGTACGACCTGCCCTATACGACGGGCTCGTTGCTGGGCCAGTATCTGCAGACGCTGCGGACCATCAACAAGCTGGCGCTGCCCGATCAGTTCCTGCGTGACACCGCCGACGATGCGCCGGAGACGGCATCGGAGCACCGCTTCGACGGCCGGCCACCCAAGCGCGGCCTCAAGACGGCGCTTCGGGACCTGGCCCGCTCGCGCCACCGCCGGATTCCTCGTTCCTGGCGCTAGTCCCGCTGAAGGTTTCCCCCTCAGGCATCGCCGAGGGGAATGTTCCCTTCGTCGGCCACCAGGGGCCGATTCTCAGCAGAGAGTGCGAAGAGAATGTTGCGGACGGCCATGGCGCGCCGCGCGGACACCCCGGCCAGCTCGTCGAGCCGGCACTCCGGGTCGGCCGGCGGTCCGAGGTGGGTGCAGCCGCGCGGACAGTCCTCGATCGTGGCGCGCAGGTCGGCGAACGCGTTGATCACGTCGCCGGGGGAGACGTGGGCGAGCCCGAAGGAGCGAATCCCGGGGGTGTCCACGACCCACGTGCCGGGCAGGTCGGGGATCGGCAGGGCCACCGACTGGGTGGAGGTGTGTCGACCCTTGCCGACGCCGGACACGGCGCCCGTGGCCCGATCTGCTTGTGGCACTACGCGGTTCACCATCGTTGACTTACCCACCCCGGAATGGCCGACGAGGGCGGTCACCTTGCCGTCGAGGAGTTCACGCAGGGCGGTGAGGTTGTCGTCGCGGCCGGCGGCGACGATCGGCAGGTCCAGCCCCGCAAACGCGTCGCGGAACGCGGAGCCGTCGGCGAGGTCGGACTTGGTCAAGGCGAGGATCGGCGTCAGGCCGCCGACGTAGGCCGCGGCCAAGGCGCGCTCGACGAATCCGGTGCGGGGCGGCGGATCGGCCAGGGCAGTCACGATGAGCAGTTGATCGGCATTGGCGACGACGATCCGCTCGAAGGGATCGGTGTCGTCGGCCGTGCGGCGCAGTACCGACGATCGCTCGTCGACCCGCACGATCCGGGCCAGGGTGTCCTTGGTGCCGGAGGTGTCGCCGACAACACCGACGCGGTCGCCGACGACGATGGGGGTGCGGCCCAGCTCCCGGGCACGCATGGCGACGACGACCTGATCGGGATCGGCGTCGATCGCGCAGCCCCATCGGCCCCGGTCCACGGATACGACCATGGCGGTGGCCGCGTCAGCATGGGCCGGCCGCGTCTTGGTGCGGGGCCGCGAACTCTTGCCCGGGCGGATCCGTACATCGGATTCGTCGTACGCGCTACTCGAGCGGCCCCGGCTCACTCGGCGGTGACTCCGGCGCCGAGCATATCCGCCCACATCTGGGGGAACGCGGGCAGCGTCTTGGCGGTGGTGCCGATGTCGAGCACCTCGACTCCGGGCACCCGTAGCCCGATCAGTGCACCGGCGGTGGCCATCCGATGGTCGGCGTAGGACTCCCAGGTTCCGCCGTGCAGCGGCCGTGGACGGATCAACAGCCCCCCGGATACGTTGTCGCCGTCGATTTCGGCGACGTCGCCGCCCAGCCGATTGATTTCGGTCGCCAGTGCCGTGAGCCGGTCGGTCTCGTGGCCGCGCAAGTGGCCGATGCCGGTGAGCCGGGAGTGGCCGGTCGCCAGGGCGCACAGGGCCGCGATCGTCGGGGTCAGCTCGCCGATCGCGCGCAGATCGACGTCGATTCCCCGCAGCGCACCCAAACCGGTCACGGTCAGTACGCCGTCGGCGCCGAGGACGGCGCTGGCGCCCATGGCGGCGAGGATGTCGACGAATTGCGCGCCCGGCTGAGTGGTCGCCGCGGGCCAGCGTGGGATGCGCACCTTGCCACCGGTCACCGCGGCGGCGGCGAGGAAGGGGGTCGCATTGGACAGGTCGGGCTCGATCACCCAGTCGTGCGCGGCGATCGGACCGGGCGCCACCCGCCACTGGTCGGGGGTGCCGGTCTCGACGGTGACGCCGTGGTCGCGCAGCATCGCCACCGTCATTTCGACATGCGGCATGGACGGCATCGGAGCGCCGCGGTGGATGACGCGCACGCCGTTGTCGAAGCGGGCGCCGGAGAGGAGTAGGCCGGAAACGAACTGCGACGACGCGGACGCGTCGATCACCACGTCGCCGCCGTGCAGCGACCCCGCGCCGGCCACGGTGAACGGCAGCGCGGTGCCGGTGATGTCGGCGCCGAGTTCGCGCAGAGCGTCGAGAATGGTGTGCAGTGGGCGGGTGCGGGCCTGCGGGTCGCCGTCGAACTCGACGGTGCCGTTCGCGACGGCCGCCACCGGGGGCAGGAAGCGCATGACGGTGCCGGCCAGCCCGCACTGGACTGCTGCGCCGTGTAGCGGCCGCGGGGTCACGGTGAGCCGGCTGGGATCGTCCGGGGCCGCGGCGATACCGGTACCCATGGCGGCGAGCCCGTCGATCATCAGGTCGGTGTCGCGGCTGCGCAGGGCGCCGGTGATCGTCGACGGCGCATCGGCCAGGGCGGCGAGCACCAGCGCGCGGTTGGTGATGGACTTCGATCCGGGCAGTTCGACGGTCGCCGACACCGGTGCGTGCGCGGTGGGGGCGGACCAAGTCGTCATGACTGCCAGTCTCTCATGGCGCGCATCGGGTGATAATCGACGGATGGTGGCGCACAGTGCGGGCCTCCTCGTCTTTCGCGGAGACGAGGAGTCCGGTGGCTGCGAGGTCTTTCTCGTGCATCCGGGTGGACCCTTCTGGGCGCGTAAGGACGCGGGTGCCTGGTCGATCCCCAAGGGGGAGCACGGCCCCGACGAGGATCCGCTCGCGGCGGCGCGGCGCGAGTTCGGCGAGGAGACCGGGCAGCGCTCGCCGGCGGGGCCGGTGCTCGACCTCGGCGAGGTGCGCCAGCGGGGCGGAAAGGTGGTCCGGGCCTACGCCGTGCGCGGGGTGGTCGACGCGGCGGCGGTGGTCTCCAACACCTTCGCCATCCAGTGGCCGCCCGGGTCGGGGCAGCTGCGCGAATTCCCCGAGGCCGATCGCGGCGAGTGGTTCACCCTCGCCGCCGCGGCGGTGAAGATCAACCAAGCCCAGGCCGAGTTCCTGACCCGGTTCCAGGCCGCCATCGGCGACTGAACCGGCAGGTCAGCGGGATGTCCGCTTCGTGCGATTTGGCAGCACCGGCGCTGATGTGGCAGTTTTGCGCTCAGTAGACCCCTCGCGTGTGTGAGGGTTTCATCGTTGGCCTCAACGTGGAGGCCAGGCGGAGGTGTGCGGTTCATGGACGCGAAGCTGGCTGAGACCTTTGACGAGGTCGTGGGCCGGAACCCCGGCGAACTCGAGTTCCATCAGGCGGTGCGCGAGGTGTTCGACAGCCTCGGCCCAGTACTCAGCAAGCATCCGGAGTACGCGGACTCGGCGGTCATCAAACGCCTCTGCGAGCCGGAACGGCAGATCATCTTCCGGGTGCCGTGGGTCGACGACGCCGGGAAGGTTCAGATCAACCGTGGCTTCCGCGTCGAGTTCAACTCTGCGCTGGGCCCCTTCAAGGGTGGCATGCGGTTTCACCCGAGCGTCTACCTGGGCATCATCAAATTCCTCGGTTTCGAGCAGATCTTCAAGAACTCGCTGACCGGCCTGCCGATCGGCGGCGGCAAGGGTGGGTCCGACTTCGACCCGAAGGGCCGGTCCGACGGTGAGGTCATGCGCTTCTGTCAGTCGCTGATGACTGAGCTGTACCGACACATCGGCGAGTACACCGACGTGCCCGCGGGTGACATCGGGGTTGGCGGGCGGGAAATCGGCTACCTGTTCGGCCAGTACAAGCGGATCACCAACCGCTACGAGTCGGGCGTGCTCACCGGCAAAGGCCTGGCGTGGGGCGGATCGCAGGTCCGCACCGAGGCAACCGGATACGGCGCGGTGTTCTTCACCGATGAGATGCTCAAGACGCGCGGACAGTCCTTCGAGGGCAAGAAGGTGTCGGTGTCCGGCTCGGGCAACGTCGCGACCTACGCGATCGAGAAGATCCACGAACTCGGCGGCACGGTGATCGCCTGCTCGGACTCGTCAGGGTACATCGTCGACGAGAAGGGCATCGACCTCGAGATCCTCAAGCAGGTCAAGGAGATCGATCGGGGACGCATCGGCGACTATGCGACCAAGCGCGGCAACGGGGTCTCGGTCGTCGAGAAGGGCAACATCTGGGATGTTGCCGTCGACGTGGCGCTGCCCTGTGCTACCCAGAACGAGCTGCACGGCGATGACGCGACCAAGCTGATCGGCGGCGGTGTCGTTGCGGTCGCCGAGGGCGCCAACATGCCGTGCACTCCGGACGCGACCAAGGCGTTCGCCGAGGCCGGCGTTCTGTTCGCACCGGGCAAAGCGGCCAACGCCGGCGGCGTGGCGACGAGTGCCCTGGAGATGCAGCAGAACGCTTCGCGCGACTCGTGGAGCTTCGACTACACCCAGGACCGGCTGGCCGAGATCATGCGCGGCATCCACGACAGCTGCGTGGAGACCGCCGAGACCTACGGCATGCCCGACAACTACATCGCCGGCGCCAACATCGCCGGCTTCATCAAGGTCGCCGACGCGATGCTGGCCCTGGGAGTGATCTAGACCCGCGTTACGGGAGCAGCACGAACTTGCCGCGCGAATGTGGGCCGGCGAGTTCGGCCAGTGCCTGTCCGGCCTGTTCCAGCGGGAAGGTCTTGGCGATCTCGACGGTCAGTTCGCCGCTCGTCGCATCGGCGATGAGCCCGCCGATCGCCGCGCTTCGCCGGCGCCGGCTGTCGGCGGTGGACCCGTCCACGATCACGATCCCGTCGGTGCCGCGCCCGAACGCGGCGATCGACACGATCCGTGCCGGTGAGATGCCCAGGTCCAGCGATGCGTCAATCGCCTCGTCGGTGCCCGCGGTGTCCAGTGCCGCCGTCACCGGCCGGCGCGCGGCCGCGTGTATCCGCTGCGCCACACCCGCACCGTAGGCGACGGGGACGGCGCCCAGTCCGGCCAGGAACTCGTGGTTGCGCGGCGCCGCGGTGGCGATCACCGTCGCGCCGCGCCGGCGGGCCAGTTGGACCGCGATCGCGCCGACCGCACCGGCTCCGCCGTGAACGACGACCGTGTCCGACCCGGTGATCTTCGCGGCCCCGACGAGATCTGCGGCGGTCACGCCGACCAAGAGCAGGCCGGCGGCGGTGGGGAAGGGGAGCGTCGCGGGTTTGGGGTGCACCGAGTCGGCGTCGGCCAGGAGGGCTTCTGCGTAGCCGCCGATGGCCCGGTAGACGATGACCTCGTCGCCGGCGTGGATCTCCCGCCGATCCGCTTCGGCGGGGGCGAAGTAGCGGGCGCCGGCGCCGACGGCGGTCACCACCCCGGAGACCTCCGATCCGATCCGACGGGGCAGAGCGGCCGGATCGGTGCCGAAGAGGCCCCGCACAATCTTCCCGTCGATGGGGTTCACCCCGGCTGCTCGCACGTCTACGACGGCCTGCCCGGGCCCGGGCGGTGGTATCGCCGCGTCGACGGGGCCGACCACCTGCGCGGGGTCGCCGTAGCTCGTTGCAGCCATGGCGCGGACTGTTCGGGAATGGCCGGAAGTCATCTTCGCTCCTCGCGCTCGCGGCGGATCGGGTCGTGCCCGGCGTACCGTTGACAGTATGAGCGTTACCATCGGCAGGGTCTACGATGACGTGCCGCCCGGGGTGACCCGGGTATTGGTCGACCGGTTGTGGCCGCGGGGGATCCGTAAAGGCGACCCTCGAATCGGGCAGTGGTGCAAGGAAGTCGCGCCCAGCTCGGACTTGCGACAGTGGTACCACCACGACCCGGCCAAGCATGACGAGTTCACGCGTCGCTATCGGGACGAACTGGGTTCGGGCGAGCAGGCAGCGGCCTTGGCGTGCATCCGGCAGCTGGCCGAGCACGGCGACGTCGAGTTGGTGACGGCGACGAAGGACCCAGCGATCAGCGAGGTGCCGATCATCGTCGAGGAACTCTGATCTGGTTCAGTCCTCGCTCGATGCCCGATCGCCGACGAACCGGCGCAATGACGGCGTCGACGACGACACCCGATCGACTTCCTCGCCACCATCGCACCGGAACAGGCCGATGACGAGCATGTCGCCGTCGCGGGAGAGCACTCGCCAGAGGGCGCCGGATTCGGCCCAGCGCTGCAGGGCTGCCACCGGGTCCGGACTGTGCGCCATATCCCGATGATAGGGCGCCGCGCGGGTTTACCGCGCGGCCGAGACTACCGCGCATCAGCAATGTCAGACCCCGGTGGTTGAATTCGAACACCAGTTCACCGATGGCCGGTGGCGGGCTCGGGCAGGAGGACGTGATGGCACGGCAACACGAATGCGAGGCGGACGCAGACTCGGAGTGGGAGAGGTTCTCGCCCTGGCTTGCGGGGCGCCTGGCCGCCCTGCCGGTGGCGTCGGTGATCGACGCGGGCCCGGGTAGCGCAACGCCCGAGGTCGATGGCTATGACGTCGAATGTGCCCAGATGCAGCGCCTGCACGGTGGCCGGATCCTGCTGCGGCTGTCGACGACTCTGATGATCATTCCACTCCTCGATGCGTACGACGGGGACATTATGGAGCCCGACCGATGGCATCATGACGACCTCTTCGAGGACTGCACGCACGGCTACCTGGTGAGTGATTCGCCGGCGTTGATCGCCGACCTTGTTGTCGCCTGGTTTCGCGAGCGCTGTGGATTCGCGGATCCGGCAGATGTGGGCTTCGCCCACATGCGGGCCAAGTCGTTGCCGCGCACGGCGCGGCGGCCGGAATGGATCGCGGCACGAGGCCGTCCTGACTAGGGTGGATTCCGTCAGGTCATCGCGATGAGGGAGGGCGGATGGATGTGAGTGTGAGCGGAATCGTCGGGCTGATCATCTTCGGTGCGGTCATCGGGATCCTCGCCCGGGTGGTGATGCCCGGCAGACAGTCGCTCTCGGTGCTCGTCACCGTCATTCTCGGGGTACTCGGTGCAGTCGTCGGCTATTTCGCGTCGGCGAAGCTCGGTGCGGCGGATACTTCCGGGGTCGACTGGTTGCGGTGGATCATCAGCATCGCCGCTGCGGTCGTACTGGCCTTCGGGTACGAGGCGCTGACGTCACGATCGGGGCAGTAGGATGCGCGTCATCATTGTGGGCGGGCACGGCAAGGTGGCACTGCGCGCAGCACGCCTGCTGTCGCAGCGGGGCGACGAGGTCACCGCGCTGATCCGCAACCCCGACCACGCTGCCGACGTGCGTGCGGCGGGCGCAACGCCGGTGAGGTTCGACGTCGAGGACGCAACGGATGCCGACTTCGGCGATGCCATTGCCGGGCACGACGCGATTGTCTGGTCGGCAGGCGCGGGCGGGGGCGATCCGACCCGGACCGATGCGGTGGACCGCGACGCCGCGATCCGCTCGATGAGGGCGGCGTCGACCGCCGGGGTCCGGCGGTACGTGATGGTGTCATATTTCGGAGCCGGGCTTGACCACGGTGTGCCGCAAGACAATTCGTTCTACGCGTATGCCGAGGCGAAGGCAGCGGCCGACGAGTTCCTGCGCCATTCCGAACTCGACTGGACGATTCTGGGGCCGAGCCGGTTGACCGACAGGCCGGGCGGCGGGATCTCGGTGGGTGCGGCAGGAACGGCCGGCCGAGCCGAATCGGTGAGCCGTGATGCGGTCGCGGCGGTCATCGCCGCAGTCCTATCGGACCCCACGACGATCGGACGGCAGCTGGAATTCAGCGACGGCGCCGACGCCGTGGGATTGGCGTGGTGACGCGCTTCGACGCCCACCGCCTCGCCACGATCGTCGGCGATCAGCATGTCCTGACCGATGCCGATGTGATGGCCCGCTATCTCGTCGACTGGACCGGTCGGCGCATGGGCCGGGCCGATGCGATCGTCCGGACCCGCAGCACCGACGAGGTATCGGCGGTGCTGAGCGCCTGCGCGGCCACCGGCACCGCAGTCGTCGCGCAGGGCGGCAATACCGGACTGGTCGGCGGCTCCGTGCCCGACGACAGGGTCGCATCCAACAGGGCCGCATCGACGATCGTGCTCAGCACCGAGCGGATGACCGACATCGACACGGTGGACCCCGTCGAGATGTGTGTGGGGGTCCAGGCGGGTGCGACGATCGCGGCGATCGAGGCTGCCGCCGCCGCCGCCGATTTGCATTTCGCGATCGATCTCGCGTCGCGCGACTCGGCGACGGCGGGTGGAATCGTGGCCACCAACGCCGGTGGTGTCCACGTGGTGCGGCACGGCGGTACTCGGGCGCAGGTGTTGGGGATGGAGGCGGTCCTCGCCGACGGCCGGGTGATCCGCCGGTGGAATCCGCTGCGCAAAGACAACGTCGGCTATGACCTGCCCGGACTGATCGCCGGCAGCGAGGGCACCTTGGCCGTCATCACCGGCGTGCTGTTCACCCTCGTCGACCCGCCTGGCCCGACCGCCGTTGCACTTATCGGCGTCGAGAATGCCGACCAGATCTTTGTGCTGGTGTCGAAGGTCCGTCGTGCCGGGTTGACCGTCGAGGCGGTGGAGTTGATGACGCGAGCCGGCGTCGGGTTGGTCGTCGAGGCGGGGGCGCGTCCGGCATTGACCGGGGCGAGCGCTTTCCAGGTGTTGCTCGAGGCTTCGGGTGCTCAGGCCACCGAGCGCCTTGCCGAAGTCCTCAATGATGCGGGGGTCGAGGACGCGGTGCTCGATGAGGGGCCTGCGCACGCACTGTGGGAATTGCGGGAGCGTCACACCGAGACCATTGCCCGGGCAAGTACCACCGTGCCGGTGAAGCTCGATGTCACCATTCGGCGCCGAGACCTCGGGCAGTTCATCGAGGACCTGGACGCGGTCGCCGCTGCTGTCTCGTTCGGTTGTCGCCCAGTGGTGTTCGGCCACGCGGCAGATGGGAACCTGCACGTGAATCTGCTCGACGTTCCGCTGCCGGAGCAGGCGGCGCTGGCCCGTCGGGTGCTCGAGATGGTGATTGCGCGCGGTGGCAGTGTCAGTGCCGAGCACGGGATCGGCCGCGATAAGCGGGATTGGCTGGCCGTCGCCCGGGGCGATGCGGACGTCGCCGTCATGCGGGCCATCAAGAACGCGGTGGACCCCGACAACCGCCTGAATCCGGGTGCCATCTTTCCTTGACCATCGACGGTGCCCGGAACTTCGTCGACGGTGCCTTCGGGCTCGGCTACGCGACCCAGTTGGCGACGACTCCGGCGACCAGAATCGCTACGCCGCCGATCTCACCGACGATGAGCGCGGCCATGAAGCCGTGAACGAGGACACCCGGCCGGGGGTGCAGTTGATTCGTCGTATCCTTCAGCGCCCCGTGCACCAGGTAACTCATGATCGCGCCAACGAAGAAGATCAGTTCGACGATGACGCAGGCGGCGTTCACCCACGCCGGCCACGCCGAGAGCGCCACGAGTGCGGCCAGGACAAGCGTCGCGAACGAATACATGAGCGCGGCGCGGTGTGCGATGTCGACGTAGATGTGGGCCCGACCATCGGGGGAGGCGAGGATTTGCCGGTACTTCCATACGCCGAGCGCCATCGCCCAGGCGAGAATGATGCCGGCGGCGGTGACCGTCGCGATGGTGAGGTTGTCGAGTTGATCGATCAGCATGAGCTCGCTCCGGTTCGGTTGGCGGTCGACGATCGGGCAACTATGCCATCGGGCGATGTAGTGTTCGGGTAGGCCGATGAATTGAGGGATCGTGGCTGCACACAACGCTATCGCCCCGGCGTATGAGGCCGTCATCGTCGGCGCTGGTTTCGGGGGGATGGGTGCCGCGATCGAACTCAAGCGGCAGGGCATCGAGAACCTCGCCATCGTCGAGCGGACGGACGGGCTCGGCGGCACGTGGCACGTGAACCACTATCCAGGGCTGGCCGTCGACATCGCCTCGGTCACCTATAGCTATTCCTTCGAGCCCAACCCGTACTGGTCGCGACTCTTCGCACCGGGCGCCGAGCTCAAGCGCTATGCCGAGCATGTCGCCGACAAATATGACCTGCGTCGACACATGTCCTTTGGTGAGCAGATCGCGCGCGCCGAGTGGGACGGGGCGAACTCGATGTGGCGCGTCTTCAGCGATGACGGCACCGAGCGGACCGCCCGGTTCCTGCTCACCGCGACGGGCTTCCTGTCCCAGCCGCACACGCCGGAGATCCCGGGTATCCATACCTTTGCCGGCCGGACCATCCACACGACCGACTGGGAGGACGGTCACGACTTCACCGGCGAGCGCGTCGCCGTCATCGGCACCGGCGCAACAGCCGTGCAACTCATCCCCGAAATCGCCAGGCAGGCCGCTGATCTCATCGTCTACCAGCGAACCCCGATCTGGGTGGTACCCAAGCTGGATTTCGTGATCCCCCGACCGGTCCAGGCGATGTTCGCCCGGGTGCCGCTCACCCAGCGGGCCACCCGCCTCGTGAGCAACGCGCTACTGGAACTGCTGATGGTCACCGGGGTGCTCCATTACAAGCAGTTCACGTTCGGCAACAAGGCCGCGGCCGCATTGGCCGCGGCGCATCTGCGGCGGCAGATTCCCGACGCCGGCCTGCGCAAGAAGCTGACACCGGACTACGACTTCGGCTGCAAACGGCCAACCTTCTCCAACGAATACTTCACGACGTTCACCAGGGCCAATGTGCACTTGCAGGACACCTCCATCGTCAAGGTCGACCCCGACGGCATCATCACCGCCGACGGTGCGAAGGTGCCGATCGACACGCTGGTGCTGGCAACCGGTTTCGACCTGTGGGATGCGAACTTCCCGGCTTTCGAGATCCGCGGGCGGGAGGGTCGCGATCTGGGGAAGTGGTGGCGCGCCGAGCGGTTCCAGGCCTATGAGGGAATCACGGTGCCGAAGTTCCCGAACTTCTTCACGCTCAACAGCCCGTACTCCTACAGCGGACTGTCATACTTCACGACGATCGAGGGGCAGATGCACCATATGGCGCGCCTGCTCCGTGAAGTCAAGCGCCGCAAAGCGGTGACCTTTGAGGTCGCCGAGGAGGCCAACACCCGATTCCTCGAGGACGTGACGCGTCGCCTGGAATCCTCAGTGTTCTACAACGGCGACTGTTCGACGTCGCGCAGCTACTACTTCAATCATGCGGGCGAGGCGACACTCCTACGGCCACGGTCGACGGCGGGGGCGCTGCGGGAAATGAAGAACTTTCCGCTGTCGGACTATCACTTCGACGGTCCGACGCCGTGGTCAGGCGCGATCGCAAACCCAGCCGTCGGGCGTTGACCCCGACGTCAAGAAGTCGCGGCAACCGGGCGGAGGTCTCCGCGGTGAGCGCGTTGTCGGCCCTGGGGATAGAGGATCGGTTCTTCCGTCAACGGCGATCCCGGCGTCGATGTCGAGATGTTCTTGCTGCAGTGCTTCGGCGAGACTCGTCACAATCCACCTCCGGACGTGTGGTGACGACGTCACCCAATCCCATTCCCCGGCTGCGCGTCAGTCAGCCGGCGACACCGGCGAGAAGGTTGATGAGCAGCGCCACGATTACCGTGCCGAATAGGTATGAGAGGAGCGCGTGGAGCAGGGCGGGGCGACGCATCCGCGAGCCGGACAAGTCGGTGTCGGAGATGGCGAAACTCATGCCCACGGTGAAGGCCACATAGGCGAAATCGGTGTACAGCGGGGGATCGGACTGATGGAAGTCGACGCCCCCGACGGGGTCGGTGAAGTAGAGCCGCGCGTAGTGGGTGGCGAACAAGGTGTGAATCGTGGCCCAGGACGCGACGATGCCGATCAGCGTGCCGACCAGTCGTGCGGTGTCGTCGTGGTGGATGAGCACCAGGATGATGCTGGCGAGGCTGCCGAGGGCAGCGGTGACGACCAGGATGGCCGTCCCCGCGTGCGTCGGGTCTTCGCGGCGGGCGAACCTGGCGGTCTGCGCCGCATCCATCGGCCCGAGTGTCGCCCACGTCCACCCGACATAGGTGATGGCGGTGCCCGTCCATACCGTCATCGTCGGGCTGATCGCCCATCCGAACCACAAGATCGCGCCGATCGACGCGCCCACCAGGACGCTGACCGCCAGCCGCTGGATCGCGGACATCTCGCGGGCCCGCCTCACGAGACCGCATCAACGAGATGTGGCCCATTGTTGGCCACTCGGTTCACCAGGGGGGATACTTCGCGGATTTCGATGGCGTCGGCCAACGCCGGCGACGGTGGGGCGAGCATGTCTGCCGGCGCGGGCGCATCGGGATCCAGCCAGGCCGACCACCATTGCACCGGCATGATCAGCGGCATGCGGTCGTGGATCTCGCGCAGGGGACCGACTGCGTCGGCGGTCAGGATCGCGCAGCTCAACAACGGTGGATCCGACGGGTCCGCGTCCGTGGGGTGCCAAACCGACCACAACCCGCCCATGAACAGGCGCGTGTGGTCGGCGGGGGACATGAAATAGGGGACCTTCTTGACCTTGCCATCATCGCCGGTCGCCGTGCGCCACTCGTACCATCCGTCCATCGGGACCAGGCACCGTTTGGACTTGACCGAGGCGCGAAACGACGCCTTCGTCGCAGCGGTCTCGGCGCGCGCGTTGAACAGCGCCCCCTTTCCGATCTCCTTGGCCCATGGCGGAACCAGCCCCCAGCGCATCGCCCGGATCCGGCGCGCCGGAACGTCTGGGCCGGTGGCGCCCGAGTCCGGTGCATGCCGGTCGACGACGGTGAGCACCGTCGACGTCGGTGCGACGTTGTAGTTCTCCCACCGTGATGGTGGCTGGTCGCCGGTCGCCAGGCCGTCGAGTGGTTGCTGCGGCGGCGTCTCGGACCGTGGTAGGCCGGTCACCTCGTTGATCGCGTCAATCTCGGTGGCCAGCCTCGCCGGATCCGTCGTCACTGCATACCGTCCGCACATGGGATACATGCTAGAGGCGCGCTGGGCCGGGGAATGTGCGCCGCGCGGGGCGCGTTGACTCCACACAGAAACACTGACGACGAGGAGTTCGCCCATGTCATGCGCCATTGCGCACCCGATCGAGGAGCGCCAGATCTTCGGCTCGCTAGACTTGGGCGAGCGCCGGGCCAACGATCGCCCGACGCGAACCGAAAGGACCGTCGTGAGCGAAACGCCCGCCGACGAGGTGGCTGAGCGCACCGTCGAGACCGACGAGGAGCGCACTGCGAGGTTTGAACGCGACGCGCTGCCGCTTCTCGATCAGCTTTACGGCGCTGCGCTGCGGATGACGCGCAATCCCGCGGACGCCGAGGATCTCGTCCAGGAGACCTTCATCAAAGCGTTCTCGGCGTTCGCTTCCTTTCGTGAGGGCACCAACCTCAAAGCGTGGCTGTACCGCATTCTGACGAACACCTACATCAACAGCTATCGCAAGAAGCAGCGGCAGCCGGCACAGTACCCGACTGACGAGATCACCGACTGGCAGCTGGCCCAGACCGCCGAGCACACGTCGACCGGGCTTCGGTCGGCGGAGATCGAGGCTCTCGATGCGCTGCCCGACGACGAGATCAAGGAAGCCTTGCAGGCCTTGCCCGAGGACTTCCGCATGGCGGTGTACTACGCCGACGTCGAAGGACTGCCGTACAAGGAGATCGCCGAAATCATGGACACTCCGATTGGCACGGTGATGTCGCGGCTGCACAGGGGCCGTCGTCAGCTGCGCGACCTGCTTGCCGACGTCGCCCGCGAGCGCGGCTTCAACCGGGGCCAGAAGGCCGCTGAGGCGGGAGTGAACCGATGACCGAGAGCGACCCCGAGTTCGAGTCCCTCGACTGCACCAATGTGCTTGCCGAGGTGTGGTTGTTGCTCGACAACGAATGCGATCCGGGTGCACGGGCACGGTTGCAGGAGCACCTCGACCGATGCCCGTCCTGCCTGGCGCAGTTCGGGATCGAGCAGCAGATCAAGGCGCTGGTCAGCCGCAAGTGCGGCGGTGAGCGTGCGCCGCAGGGGCTCGCCGACCGGCTCCGGGTGCAAATCCGTCAATCGACAACGGTGCTGCAGAGCTCGGATGGCGAGTCGGTGTCGCGGACGACGGTGACCCGTACCAGCGTCACCTCACACCGGCAAACAGAAAACCCGGGCGGCCGGCGCTAGCGCCAGCAACACCCGGGTCATAGGTTTCGACCCAAAACGCGGGTCAGGCGTTCGGTCGTTTGCCGTGGTTGGCGGCATTCTTCTTGCGAGCGCGCTTCTTGCGTCCACGCTTACCCATGGGACTCTCCTTCTCCGGTGGTGGATCCATTCTTCCATGCACCCCGCCGCAATCGGAAAACGAGCCACCCGGAGCCCGATGCCAACCGGGCCGGAATACTGCAGTCCGGTGGGCTACCGTGGGTCCATGGCTGAAGACGTAGTTGCCGAGATCGTTGCCACCGTTCTCGAGGTGCGCGTGTCCGGCGGCCAGTCGGTCGAGGTCGGCGACACCCTCGTGCTGCTGGAGTCGATGAAGATGGAGATTCCCGTCGTCGCCGAAGACGCGGGTGTGCTCGACGAGGTGAAAGTCTCCGTCGACGACGTCATCCAGGCCGGCGACGTGATAGCTACCTACCGGTAGCCGGCCGGTGTCGACCCTCGCCGATCTTCTCGCTGCCCACACCGGCCTCACCGACGAACAGGGCGGTCATCTCCAACGGCTCGTCGGGGAGTGGCAGTTGCTGGCCGATCTTTCGTTTGCCGACCTCTTGCTCACGGTCCCGGCCGTGGCCGGTACGACCGGGAAGTCGAGTGAGACACCGGGGGCGTTCCTCACCGTCGCCCAGTGTCGGCCGAACACGGCGTCCACGGTCCTGCCGGGCGACGAAGTCGACCAGGTCGTCGCCGACGAGCAGCGCGGGCGTGCCCTGGCGGGCGCGATGCGGCGGGGCGAGATCGTGCCGGGCGAGGCGATGGTCGTGAGTGGTGTGGCGGTGCGGCGGGACCTGGTTCCGGTGCGGTACGGCGGCGAGGTGATCGCCGTCCTCACCCAGGCGGCCGCGAATACCGCGCAGCGGGTGCCCTCCCCCCTGGAGCGTGCGTACCAGGCGTCGGCGGCGGACCTGTGCCAGATGGTCGCCGATGGAACTTTTCCTCCCCTCGAGGGCAATGAGGCGGGCCTGTCCACTCCCCGGGCCGGTGACGGGTTCGTGCGCCTGGACGCCGACGGCCTCGTCGAGTACGCCAGCCCCAACGCATTGTCGGCGTTTCACCGCATGGGGTACACCAGCGACCTGTCCGGTGTCAGCCTCGCCCAGGTCGTCGGCGCGGTGGTCTCGGACGCCTTCGACGCCGGGGATGCCGCGGCGATGATCGAGTTGGCCGTGTCCGGTCCCGCCCTCGGCGACGGTGCCGACCACCAGGTGCTGCGGATGGAGGTCGACGCCCGGCGGGCGACCGTCCTCGTGCGGATGGTGCCGTTGCGTCCGCGCGGCAGCGCGACCGGAGCCATCGTTCTGGTGCGCGATGTCACCGAGGTCAAGCGTCGCGACCGTGCCCTCATCAGCAAGGACGCGACGATCCGCGAGATCCACCACCGGGTGAAGAACAACCTGCAGAGTGTGTCGGCGCTACTGCGCCTGCAGGCGCGCCGAACAGCGAATCCGGAGGCCCGCACGGCGCTGACCGAGGCGGTCCGCCGGGTGGCGTCGATCGCGCTGGTGCACGAATTCCTGTCGGGCAGCGTCGACGAGGAGGTCGACGTCGACGAGGTTGTGCGCCGGCTGCTCCCGGTGCTCGTCGATGCGACGAGCACCAATGCGGGACACGCGCAGGTCGTCGTCGACGGCCGGTTCGGGGTGCTGCCGGCTGACCTCGCCATGCCGCTGGTGATGGTGCTGACCGAACTGATCCAGAACTCGGTTGAGCATGGTTTCGCCGATGGCCGGGCTGGGCGGATCGAGGTTGCCGCGCAGCGCGAGCTGCGCGAACTGTCGATTAGGGTCAGCGATGACGGTGCGGGCATCCCCGATGACTTCGACATCGAGAGTAGCGGCCATCTCGGGCTGCAGATCGTGCGGACGCTGGTCCAGATCGATCTGAACGGCGCGGTAGAGTTCGCCGGCTCGGCCGACGGGGGAGCGTCGGTGCGGGTGGTCATTCCCCTGGCGCCCCCGCCACCCGGGTTCGGCGGGCACGAAAAAGCCCCGGCCGCCGATGGCGGCCGGGGCTGATCGGTTGGACTAGACGCTGCTGTTGGACCTAGACGCTGCTGCGCGCGCGGGTGCGGGCGTTGCGCCGCTTGAGCGCGCGGCGCTCGTCCTCGCTCATGCCGCCCCAGACGCCGGCGTCCTGGCCGGAGTCGAGCGCCCAGGTCAGGCACTCGGCGGTTACGGGGCAGCGATTGCAAACGAGCTTCGCGTCGGCGATCTGGGCGATGGCCGGTCCGCTGGTTCCAACGGGGAAGAACAGCTCCGGGTCTTCGTCGCGACAGATTGCCTTGTGGCGCCAATCCATGTCTTCAAACTCCTCGTGTGTGGGCGCAGCAATGCGCGCCCGTTTTGAGCCTCGCCGGGCGTTGGCTGGGTTTCGTTGGCTGTTTACACGGGCGTCAACTCGCGTTTGGTCGCTCGTGGGTCCTTGTGAATACTTTCACGAATCGAGCCGAAGTCAATAGGTTTCCAATAACACGTGGGCAAGGTCACTGTGCGCCCGGGGTCGGGTTTCGTATGCTAGCGCCCGCTATCCTGCCTGTTCAGCGGGGGCCACAACAGTGAGCGCGCCGGGCCGGTAGTGAAATCGCATCTCGGTTCGCTCACCGGTGAAGTCGCCGTCGATCTGCGTTGGCAGGGGGACCGGCGACGAGAAGGACACCGCGGTCACGTCGTCATCGCGAAAGACATGGCGGGCGTGCGGATCAGCCCGGGTCAGCAGGCGCGTCGCCAGCGGAAGGTTGCGGGCGACACTCATCGTCGACGAGGCAAAAACACCCAGCCCGCCCGACAGTGAGGTGCCCGGGTTGGTCTCGATAGTCCTGCCGCCCAGGTAGGTCCACGGCGTCGTGTTGAGCACGAAGGCGAAGCTGATGCCGGGCAGCACCCGGGTGGATCCGTCGCGGTCGGTGACCACGACCTCGAAACGCTGCTGGTCGGCGCGGTGGCGCAGGAAGGTGACGACCGTCGTGAACAGGTATCGGCCGGGGGTGGCCGCCTTACCGCGATTGCGTTTGTCCTCCATGGCCCGGATGACGCGCGCGTCGACGCCCATGCCGCAGTTGAACAGGAACCAGCGGTCGTCGGTGATTCCCAGGTTCACCATGCGCTGTGCGCCGGACGCCAGCAATTCGATGAGCTGGGCGGTGGCCAGCAGTGGGTCGGCGTCGATGCCCAAAGCCCGGGCGAACACGTTGGCACTGCCACCGGGGATGATGCCGAGCCGGGGGAGTGCCGCCGGGCGGGCATCGGCGGGACTGCCGAGCAGCCCGTTGACGACTTCGTTGACCGACCCGTCGCCGCCGTGCACGACGATGGCGTCGTAGCCGCCGTCGCGCACCGCCCGCTGTGCCAGTTCCTCGGCATGGCCGCGATGGGTGGTTTGCTCGACAGTGAGCTCCATCCGCGACGCGAGAGTGTGCGCGAGGGTGTCACGGCCGGCCGGCGTCGTGGCGGTCGCGTAAGGATTGACGATGAGCAATGCCCGCACGGAACACCACCCTACGTCGGTGCCCCGAGCATTGTGAAACAGCGCCGGGGCAATACCCTTGGGCCATGCGACTGGTCATCCCCGTCCCCCGCCCGATCCGCTGGGCGGGCATCTCGATCGCGACCCAGGGGTGCGTGGGCATCGTCGCGGCGGCGATCCTGGTGATCCGCGAGGCGGGTGGGCACCACGACGATTTCGCCAGTGGATACGGATTGGCACTGTGGTGCTCGCTGATCGGCCTCGGCGTCCTCGCCGGCGGTATCGCGCTGCTGCGCGGCAAGCGGTGGGGTCGCGGAATTGGAGTCGTCGCGGAGTTGCTGCTCTTGCCGGTTGCGTATTCCCTGCTCACCGACAGTCATCAGCCCTTCCTCGGTGTGCCCCTGGGCTTCTGGGCGCTCGCCACGCTGGCCGCGTTGTTCTCCGCGAGCGCACTCGCGTGGGCGTCGGGTCCCAGTACCCCGACCGACCCCGAACCGTAAGGTGGGCCCCATGACAACCACTGTCGCGATCGCCAACCAAAAGGGCGGCGTCGCCAAGACCACCACCGCTGTCTCGCTGGGAGCGGCTCTCGCCGACCTCGACGCGTCGGTACTCGTCGTCGACCTCGATCCGCAGGGCTGCCTCACCTTCTCTCTCGGCCACGACCCCGATCAGCTGGAGATGTCGGTCCACGACGTGTTGCTCGGCGAGGAGGAGATCGCCGACGTGCTGGTGACCACCGACGACGGGGTGACGCTGTTGCCGGCCACGATCGACCTGGCCGGGGCGGAGGCACTCCTGCTGATGCGGCCGGGCCGCGAGTACGCGTTGAAGCGGGCACTCGCCGAGGTCGCCCAAGACTACGACGTCATTCTCATCGACTGCCCGCCGTCACTGGGCGTGCTGACACTCAACGGACTCACCGCCGCCGACTCGGTCATCGTGCCGCTGCAATGCGAGACCCTCGCCCATCGGGGGGTCGGCCAGCTCTTGCGCACCGTCACCGAGGTGCAGCAGATCACCAACCCGAATCTTGATCTGCTCGGCGTGATCGCCACGATCTACGACGCGCGTACCACGCATAGCCGCGATGTCCTCGCCGACGTCGCCGATCGCTATGACCTGGCGGTCATCAACCCGCCGATCCCGCGGACCGTGCGGTTCGCGGAGGCGTCGGCGTCGGGGGCGTCGGTGTTGCGCGGGCGAAAGAACAAGGGAGCCGTCGCTTACCGCGAATTGGCCCGGAATCTGTGGAACCACTGGAGCACGGGCGCCGAGCTCGAGACGTTCGCGCTCGACGCGTAGCCGATCAGGGTCCGTACGCGACGATCAGATTGCCGCGTTGTTCGACGACCGCGTCGCCGATCACCGCGGGCACTATCGGCACACTCGGCGTCTGGCCGAGGTCCCGCACCACCGGCAGTGCGCCGACACGCCGCCCGGTTGCGGCATCGACGACCGTATAGCCGGCCGGGTCGGGAACCAGCATCCGTCCGCCGACGGCGACGCCGGGTCCGCTGGTTGCGGGCACGGTGAAGCGCGGGCGCAGCGCGGCGGCATCGAGTACTACCGTGTCGTGTCCGGTCCACACCGACACGAGTCCGTCAGAGTTCACCGACACCGCGCCGGCGGGTAGCGCGGGTCCCCCGGGCACGGGGTGGCGCCCGGTCTCCACCCCGTCGGAAGTGAAGGTGCGGATCGCCGGCGCGGTGGGCTCGGGGGAGTTCGCACCTCCGTCGTAGACGGCGATGCCCGACTCCGACATGCCGACGACGACGGGCGCGGCGAACGCGGTCCCACTGGTGATCACGGCAGAGCCGTAGAGCGGGATCTTCTCGTCCTTGTCGAGGAGGGCGCCGATGACGGTGAGCCGAAAGCCGGGATCGCCGGCACAGTGCTCGACGAGTGCTACCCGGTCGCCGGCGGTCATGCCGGACGTCAGCCGGCAGTCGTGGCCGTCGTGGCGGCCCATGTCCGGCTTGACCCGGGCATCGATACGGCCGTACTCGATTCCGCGCACC
>NZ_DIAX01000038.1 GCF_002414845.1 Gordonia sp. UBA5067
ACGTCGTTGGCCTTGGTCTCGATGATCGGCAGGCCGGTCATCGAGCCACCGCCCATCTCGTCGGAGAGCTTCGCACAACGCTCCAGCAAGCGCGAGTGCAGGTAGAAGACGTCACCGGGGTATGCCTCGCGGCCCGGCGGCCGACGCAACAGCAGCGAGATCGCGCGGTAGGCCTCGGCCTGCTTCGACAGGTCGTCAAACACGATCAGAACGTGCTTGCCCGCGTACATCCAGTGCTGACCCAGGGCCGACCCGGTGTAGGGAGCGAGCCACTTGAAACCGGCCGAATCCGATGCGGGGGCCGCGACGATGGTCGTGTACTCCATCGCGCCGGCCTCTTCGAGCGCGGTCTTGACTGCCGCGATGGTCGAGCCCTTCTGGCCGATCGCCACGTAGATGCAGCGGACCTGCTTGTCCGGGTCGCCCGACTTCCAGTTGTCCTTCTGGTTCAGGATGGCGTCGATGCAGACCGCGGTCTTCCCGGTCTTGCGGTCGCCGATGATCAGCTGGCGCTGGCCGCGACCGATCGCCGTCATCGAATCGATTGCCTTGATGCCGGTGGCGAGCGACTCCTCGACGGGCTGGCGCTCGAGCACCGAGGCCGCCTGCAACTCGAGGACGCGATTCTCCTCGGCCTCGATCGGGCCCAGGCCGTCGATCGGCGCGCCGAGCGGATCGATGACGCGGCCGAGGAAGTCGTCGCCGACCGGCACCGACAGCACGTTGCCGGTCCGCTTGACCTCCTGGCCCTCTTCGATGTTCTCGTAGTCGCCCAAGATCACGGTGCCCACCGCGTCGAGGTCGAGGTTGAGTGCGACACCGCGGATTCCGCCGGCGAACTCCAGCAGCTCGTTCGCCATGGCGCCGGGCAGGCCACTCACATGGGCAATGCCGTCGCCGGTGTCCACGACCGTGCCAACCTCTTCGCGGGTGGCAGACGTGTCCACCTCCTTGGTGTACGTACTGAGCGCGCTCCGAATCTCATCGGAGGAGATGGTCAACTCCGCCATGTGCTTACTCTTCCTGGCTCTGTGATCGGGTGTCGATCAAGGTTTCGTGTGGGGTAGTGGGTGCCGGTTAGCGCAGGCCGCGCCGCACCGCGGCGAACTTGCCGGCGAGGCTGCCGTCGATCTGCTCGTTGCCGACGCGGACCACGACGCCGCCCAGCAGGGCGGGGTCGATGTCGATGTGAAGGGTGACCGGCGAGCCGAAGTCCGCCTCGAGGTCGTCGGCCAACCGCTGCCGCTGAGCATCAGACAACTCCGCCGCCGCGCGAACGTGTGCGACTCGCCGACCGCTGATGGCGGCCGCCGTATCGGCCAGCGCGGCCAGGGCGTCGGCCGGCTTCAGGTCCGACCGCTCAATCGTGTCCAGCGACAGCTTCTCGGTCACCGGGTTCACCTTGCCGGCGATGAGCGACCGCAAGAGTGCCACGCGGTCCGTCGCCGAGCGGGCCCGGTCCGACAGCGCCTGCTCGAGCTTGGCGTCACCGGCGACGATGCGACCGAGCCGGAACAACTCGTCCTCGACCGTGTCGCCGTCACCGGCGGCCGCGGCCGAGCGCAGCAGCGCCTCGACCCCGAGGTCGTGCAGTCCGGAGATCAGATCGGCAGAGGTGGACCATTGACCGCCCGCCGCAGCGGCGACAACCCCGCCGGTCCCCTCGGCGACCTTGCCCGCAAAGACGGCACGGGCGACTGCGGCACGCTCGGCCGGCGGTACCGCCGCCTCGGTGAGAGTGGTCAGCAGCTCCCGGTTGGTGCCGAGCAGCCGGGACACCGCCAGCAGTTCGTCACCGGTGGTGGCGGCGGTGCCGGCCGAATCGGTCACCGGTTCCAGCGCGGTGCGCGCACCGGCGAGGGCCTCGCGTGAGGATGCTGCGTACATCTACCTCTTCGTTCCTGTCTCGTTGTCCTGCGCCGACCAGCTACTTGGAGCTGTCGATCTCGGCGAGGAAGCGGTCAACCGTGGCCGACTGCTTGGCGGTGTCGCCGAGCGACTCCCCGACCAACTTCTCGGCCAGGTCGATCGACATCTTGCCGACGTCGCCGCGAAGCTCGGAGACCACCTGCTGGCGCGAAGCCTCCAGCTGCTGGTTGCCGGCGGCAACGATCCGATCGCTCTCCGCCTGTGCGGTCGCGGTGGCGTCTGCGACGATCTGCTGCCCCTGGGCACGCGCGTCGTCACGGATGGCGGCAGCCTCCTCGCGGGCACCGGCGAGCTTCTCGCGGTACGCCGTGAGCTCGGCGTTCGCCGCTGCCTGCGTTGCCTCGGCGCGCTCAAGACCGCCCTCGATCGCGTCGCGCCGCTCGTCAAGCACCTGCTGATAGCGCGGGAGGACGAACTTCCAGAACACGAAGAAGACAATGGCGAACGCGACCAGCGACCAGACGATGTCATAGGTGTGCGGCAGAAGCGGATTGTGCTTCTCGCCGCCCTCCGCTGCGAGGTGCAGCGTCAGTTCGGTGGCGTTGATCATGGTGATACGTCGATCAGAAGATGAAGCCGGCGACGATACCGATCAGCGCCAGTGCCTCGGACAGTGCGATGCCCAGGAACATGGTGGTGCGGATCTGGCCGGACAACTCGGGCTGACGCGCGATGCCCTCGATGGCCTTGCCGGCCACGATACCCACGCCGATGCCGGGGCCGATGGCGGCGAGGCCGTAGCCGATGGCACCGAAGCCTTTACCGGTGATTTCGCTGGTCTCGGCCAGAGTCTGGGCGATGTAGCTCATCTTGTGAATTCCCTTTCTAAATGGCTTCTCATCCGGGCGGATGAGTAGTCAGGTTCTCAGTTGTCGTTGGTCAGGGTGGTCAGTGCGAGTCCGCGTGAATCGACTGGTCGATGTAGACCGCGGTCAACAGCGCGAAGATGTAGGCCTGCAGGGCGATCACCAAGAGTTCGAAGAAGGTGAACGCGACGCCGACGACCAGCGCCGGGAGTCCGAAGACCGCCATCCAGTTCTTTGCCTCGAAGAAGAAGAACTGGGTGGCCGAGAAGAACAGCACCAGCATGATGTGGCCGGCCAGCATATTGGCCATGAGACGGACGGTGAGCGTGAACGGCCGCAGGATGAAGGTCGAGATGAACTCGATCGGGATCAACAGGAAGTGAATCGGCAGCGGAACGCCGGGCAGCACAGTCGAGGCCTTGATAAAGCCGAAGAAGCCATACTTGCTGAAGCCGACCCACAGATAGGTGATGTAGGCGGCCGCGGCCATCACCATCGGGAATCCGATGCGGGCGTTCGACGAGATGTTCAGGAAGGGGATGATCGAGGTCAGGTTCAAGAAGATCGTCGCGAAGAAGATCGTCGCGATGATCGTCAGGTACTTGCGCCCGTTCTCCTTGCCCAGGATTTCCTCAGCGATCTGGACGCGGACGAAATCGAGCATGCTCTCGCCGACGTTCTGGATCCCGCGCGGGACGAGCTTGGGGCTGCGCATCGCGATCATGAAGAACAGCGACAGCACGATGACGACGCCGAGGCGGATGAGCATGAGCCGGTCGAGCGCGAACGGCGTGCCCTCGAAGAGAACCTGCGGGGGAAAGAAGTCGTCCAGCGTCGGCGGCTTGAACTGTCCACTGGAATCGGCCAAGAAGACGTTGATCAGCGTTCTCTCCCGTGGTCGGGCCCGTCGATCGCGGTCGCGATGCGGGTTCGATCGGACTGTCCCGCGGTTGGCGGGACGCAAGCAGAATCTGACGCTGATCGGGTGCGCGATGCGCAACCGGGGGCGGCCGTCTCCTGTTTGGTGTGATCAGAACTTTATCAAGTCCTGCTCAGGTACGTAATCACCGGGGTCCAATTGGTTCGCCGGACATGTCTACGACGCGGTGTAGTAGCAGGTCGGCGGTCTGCACTACTTGCCCGGCACCTCGTCGACGTAGGGCACCCGGGTGCGCAGCACGCCGTAGAACTCCGCGCCGAGCACCACCACGATGGCGCCGACAAGCATGCTGACGAGCGCACCTTTGTCGTAGAACCCCATGTTCTTGATGAGCCCCGTCAGCACGATTACCGCAACCATCTTCAGGAACCACGACCCCATGATGATGTACAGCGATGTCGTCGGCGGCAGGTGAGCGGTGCAGAGCACCACGACAATCGTCACCAGGATGAACCCGCCGCCGACGGCGGCACCCACCAGCACGCCCCAGAGCCCGGGCTTGCCCGCCACCGGCACCCAAACCGCCAGGCCCAGCACGGTCAAGAGGACCAGGCCGATCGAGCCGTAGCGCAGCCCGGCCCTGAGCGCTCCGAGCGGATCGGTGGTGGCGCGAACGATGTCGGGGGTGTCATCAGCCATGCGCACAGGCTAGCGTCCCCGCCGCGCCGGCAGCCAATCCCCGATCCGTTAGGCCGGCGGATGGCCCGCCGGTGAACCGCGGAACACCGCGACAATGCGCGGCAGGAATGTGAAGGTCAGCGCCACGAGGAGTCCGGTGGCAAAAATCGGCCCGACTACGCGCAGCGGCACGACCGTGCTCGCCGACACCGACAGGGCCAGCACGCCGACCCACAGGTAGATCAGCAGCGCCACTCGCGACTGCGAATGCCCGATCTCGAGTAGCCGATGATGCAGGTGCATCTTGTCAGGCGTGTAGAAGCCCACGCCGGCCCGGGTGCGCCGCACGACCGCCATCAGCATGTCGAGCATGGGAATGAACATGATGGCCGCGACGAGGATCAACGGCGACAGCAGAGTGAACACATCGGCCGTTCCATACGCGTTCGGTGCCCGGCGCCCCGACGCGCTCGTCGATGCCGCCGCCAGCATCAGACCGATCAGCATCGCGCCGGAATCACCCATGAAGATGCGGGCCGGGCTGAAGTTGTGCGGCAGGAACCCCAGGCAGGCGCCGGCAAGGGCAATGGTGATCAGTGCCGGTGGGTACGAACTCGAGTCGCCGCCGAGGTCGCGCAACTGGCCCAGGGAGAACAGGCAGATCGCGAGTGCGGCGATCAGCCCCAAGCCGGCGGCGAGGCCGTCGAGGCCGTCGACGAAGTTGATCGCGTTGATCGTGGCAACGGTGATCACCACGGTCAGCAGACCGGCCTGCAATGGATCAAGGGTCAGCGTCCCGATGTTGCCAAACGGAATATAGATGACATTCCAGCTGACCCCCATGATGACGAGTACCCCCGCCGCGGTGAGCTGTCCGACGAACTTGGTCAGCGCGTCCAGACCCCACCGGTCGTCGATCACCCCGACCAGCACGATCACCAGCCCGGAGACGATGACCGCCATCATGTCCGGCGTATAGGCGAAACCCCGGTTGAGCGCGGGCAGCTGCGCGGCCAGCGCGATCGCCGCGACGGCGCCGAGGAACATGCCAATCCCGCCGAGACGGGGCGTCGGGATCACGTGGACGTCGCGCGCGCGCGGCACGGCGACCGCGCCGACGCGGATCGCGAAGACCCGGACCAACGAGGTTGCCAGGAAGGTGACCGCGGTCGCGGTCGAGCCGACAAGCACGAGTTCGCGCAGCGGTACGCCGGTCCCGGAGGAGCTGATCCCCGAGGTCGTCGCCACCAGCTCGATCACTGCTTCGCACCTGCCAGGACGTCGAGGATCCGGTCCGCCAGCACGACCATGTCGTCGACCCCCAGCCCATTCGCGGTCACCGTCGGCGTGCCGACCCGGATCGCCGACCCCTGTGCCACCGGCGCCGGGTCGAACGGCAGGACCGCCTTGTCGACGACAATCCCGGCCGCCGCGAGCGCGTCCGCGGCCGCACGCCCAGACAGGCCCGATCGGGTCACGTCGACGACGGCCAGGTGATTGTCGGTACCCCCGGAGACCACCCGCATCCCCCCCTCGACGAGTCGTGCCGCCAGCGCCGATGCATTCGCGACGACCTGCTGCGCATACTCCCGATACGCCGGAGTGGACGACTCTGCGAACGCGACGGCCTTGGCTGCGATCGCCGCCATATTCGGGCCGCCCTGCAGAAACGGGTACACCGCACGGCTGAGCGCGTCAGCATGCTCGGCGCGGGCGAGAATCACCCCGCCGCGCGGGCCGCGCATGATCTTCTGGGTGGAGACGGTCACGACGTCGGCGAAATCGGTCGGCGACGGTCCGATCCCCGCAATGGAGAGGCCCGCAATGTGCGCGGCATCAATCCACAGCACACACCCCACCTCGTCGGCAATCGACCGCATCGCGGCGAAGTCGATGTGTCGCGAATACCCCGATCCCCCGGCGACGAGGATCCGTGGCTTGTGGAACATCGCCGATTCCCGGAGCAGGTCGTAGTCGATGCGCTCGCCGGCCATCTCTACCTGGTAGGAAACCGGCGTGAACCAGCGGCCGGAGAAGTTGGCCCGCGAGCCGTGCGTCTGGTGTCCACCGTGGCGCAGCGACAAGGCCAGAACCGCATCGCCCGGCTGCGCGAAAGCCGCATACACGGCCTGACTGGCCGCCGACCCCGACAGCGGAGCCACATTGGCGTACTGCGCACCGAACAGGTCGCGGGCACGGGCGGTGGCGAGCTCCTCGAGTTCGTCCGCGACCTCGCAGCCGCCCTGATAGCGGCGCCCCGGGTATCCCTCGGCGTACTTGTCGCCGAACTCGCTGGCCAGCGCCGCGCGCACGGCCGGCGTCGACACCACCTCGCTGGCGACCAGAGACACGGTGTCGGCGCGACGCCCCTCCTCCGCACCAATCAGATCGGCGACCCTCGGATCGACGGACCGCACATCGTCGGTGCTCACGACACACCCCGCAACTGCTCGACATCGACGTCGAGCACCTCGCTGATCGCCTCGGCGCTGATCGCGCCCTCGCGCAGGATCGTCGGCACCTCGCCGGTCACGTCGACGATGGTCGACGCCACCGCGGTTGCCGCGGTCCCGCCGTCGAGGTAGACCGAGACCGCATCGCCGAGTTGCTCGCGCGCCTCCTCCGCCGTCGTCGCCGGCGGACGGCCCGAAACATTGGCGCTCGACACCGCCATCGGACCAACCTCGCGCAGCACCTCGATGGCGACGGGATGCAGCGGCATCCGCAGCATCACCGTGCCATCGGTGTCCCCCAGGTCCCACGCCAACGATGGGGCCTGCGCCACGACCAGCGACAGCCCCCCCGGCCAGAACGCCCGGGTCAGCTCGCGTGCGGCCAGCGGCACCGACAGCACCAGACCGTCGATCGTGTGCCACGAGCCGACGAGCACCGGGACTGGCATATCGCGACCTCGCCCCTTGGCTTTCAGCAGGTCGGCGACGGCGTCGGCGTCGAACGCGTCGCAACCGATCCCGTACAGCGTGTCCGTCGGCACCACGACCAGCCGCGACGACCGCGCCGCCGCGACAGCGGCCGCGATGCCCGACGAGCGAATCTGCGGGTCCATGCAGTCGTAGACAGTGCTCACCGTCTCATCCTTGCACAGCCCCCGAGGCGACCCCGGGCACCCGCGCGGTCGCGAATCGCGGCCGGCCAGCCAGGTCGGCGCGGGCCCGGACCGCGACAAACCCCGCAGCACTCAGCGCGGCCGCCACCGCCGGCCCGGTCGAGTCATCGTGCTCGATTCCAACGGCCGCACCGGCCGCCCCGAGGGCCCGGACCGAGGCGAGCATCGGCGTGATCACCGACATGCCGTCCACACCGGCGAACACCGCCGCAGCGGGATCGGCCCGCACCTCGGGGGATACCGCCGTCGGCGCGCCATCGGCCACGGACGGAACGTACGGCGGGTTGGCGATGACGAGGTCCAGCGGCGTGGCAACGGGCCAGCCCAGCGGCCCGGCCTGCGCGGCGATCGCGTCCCCGAGCGCACCGGGCTCGGTGACGTCGGCGACGACCACGGCCACCCGCTGCGCCACCGACAGCGGCTGGGCCGCGACGTTACGCCGCAGCCAGGCCGTCGCCGGTCCAGAGAGTTCGACCGCGACGACTCGCACATCATCGCGGGCCGACGCCAGCCCCAACGCCAGCGCGCCCGATCCGGAGCAGAAATCGGCGACCAGGGCGCCCGGCGGCGCAGTCGCAATCGCCCACTCGAGGAGGAGTTCGGTCTCCGGACGCGGAATGAACACCCCCGGCCCGACACGCAATTCGATCACCGCATCCGGTGCGCCGAACTCGACGCGGCCCACGATGTGCTGGAGCGGGACGCGCGCGGCACGACGCTCGATGGCCTCGGCGAACCGCGCAGCCGCGGGTGCGTCGACCTCGTCGACGAGCGCCAACCGGCCGCGATCGACGCCCAGCGCGTAGGCCAGCAACCAGTGGGCGTCGGAGTGTGGCGAGTCGATCCCCGCCGCGGTCAGCGTCTGGGCCGCGACGGCGATGTGCTCGCGCGGCATCACTGCGCG
>NZ_DIAX01000071.1 GCF_002414845.1 Gordonia sp. UBA5067
AGATGTGTATAAGAGACAGCCCTACACCCAACTCGAAGCCGCCACGCTCTACCGAGAGATCAAGCAGGTCATGGCCGAAGACGCCGCCCGCCGCAAGGCCGCTACCCAGTTCAGCAGCGAGAACCAGCCGGGAAACGACGGTCCCGGAAAATTTCCGGGACCGTCAGGTGCGCTCGGCGACGCACGAGAACTCGCCGCCGCGATGATCCCCGGCGGAGGGTCGTACAAGACCTTGGAGAAGGTCGGCTACATCGAAGAGATCGCCGCCAACCCCACCCAGCCTGAGACGCTCCGCTCGGAAGCGGCGGCGGCGCTGAAGCGAATCGAGGCAGGCGACCCGGTGCATCCGCTCTACCAGGCGATCCACGCATCTGCGGAGGCTGCCCGTGAGGTACGTGAGGCGACGATGCACGCACTCGCCGAGGACGCCGTCGCACGCGCCAACGCAATGAAGAAGGGCAAAAAGCCCAAGCCGCGACTCAAGCCGCTCGCGCCCGACGACGCACCACCGGTGCGCTACCCAGTACGGGCGTTCGTGCAGACCTGGGGCGAACTGGCCAACTGGTGGACCCACTACGACGCCGACACCCTCGCGCGCGAGCTGACCGACGAACAGTTCGACAACTTCCTCGCCACCGTCGAAGGCACCACCCGCTTCGCCGAAACCCTCCACACCGCCCGCGAAGACACCGCTGCGCGGCCACGCCTGCGCGCCCTCTGACCACCGGCGCGGGCAGCGGGTGCGCACCTGCTCGGCATGAGCCCTGCACCCACTGATCCCTCGAAGCGCCGCCGACTCGTCGCCCTCATCGCCGCCGGTATCGTGCTGCTGCTCCTAGCCGGCGTCGGCATCTACGGACTCCTCACCGGCCCCCGCAATGCGCCGACGAGCACCGACGATCCGGAGCCCGGCCCGGTCACGACGGAACCGCGGACGGTGCCGCCGAGCACGCCCCGAGCACCGCAGGTTCCGGCGGTGCCGCGTTCGGCCGACCCGGCCAAGTTCGCGCAAGGGGTCGCGTCCACGCTCTTCGCCTGGGACACCGCATCAGGGCTGTGGCCGCTGGACTACACCTCGGCGATCCTCGCGGTCGGAGACCCCTCCGGCGACGAACAGGCCGGGCTCGCCTCCGACGTCGCCGCCTACCTGCCAAACCGCGATGCCTGGATCGAACTGCGGCAGTACGCCACGAGCCAGCAACTCACCATCGACGCCGCGTTCGTCCCCGACGCGTGGGCTGATGCCGTCGGGCAGGCACAGCCAGGGCAGCTCGCCCCTGGGACGGTCGCTGTCACGATCGAGGGCACCCGCCACCGTGAAGGCGTCTGGAACGGGCAGCCCGTCACCTCGCAACACGAAGTGGTCTTCACCGTGTTCGTCGTCTGCGCACCGACGTATCCGACCTGCCACCTGCTGCGGCTGTCGCAGCTCGACAACCCACTGCACTGAACGGGCATGTTGTCGTGTTCCGCAAAGTCGCCATCGCAGCCCTCGCGCTCATGTTTTTCGCACCCGCAGCGGCACTGCTCGGCATCGGCGTGCTGATGAACCCCGCCGCCGCCCACTGCGCCACGCCCGCCGGGACCGTGAACCTCGGACCCCTCCCGGACTCGCTCACCGTGACCACCGCGAACGGCGAGACCTTAACCCTGAACCGTCAGCAGCTCACGCACGCGGCCACGATCATCGCCATCGGCAACAGCCAAGGCGACGTGGGACGGCCCGGAATCAAGATCGCGCTCATGGCTGCGCTCACCGAGTCCACGCTGCGGATGCTCACCAACACCGGCACCTACCCCGAGTCGGCGAACTATCCCAACGACGGCAACGGCTCCGATCACGACAGCCTCGGCCTGTTCCAGATGCGTCCCCAATCCGGCTGGGGAACCGTCGCCGAACTCATGGACCCCACCTACCAAGCCCGCGCGTTCTTCGGCGGACCGACCGGCCCGAACTACCCCTCACCACGCGGACTGCTCGACATCCCCGGCTGGCAGCAGATGGACCCAGGCTCCGCCGCTCAAGCCGTCGAGGTCTCCGCCTACCCCGACCGCTATCGCAACTACGAACCCGTCGCCGAGAGCATCCTCACCGCCCTCACCAGTAGTAGCGGGCCTGGAATCGGAGCAGGTGGTCCAGCGTCCGCGTCGTCGCGGGTGGTGTTCCCATTGCCGGAAGGCACCTGGGTGCTGACCTCTCCGTTCGGGATGCGGACGCACCCGATCACCGGGGAACAGAAACTGCACACCGGCACCGACTTCGCCGCACCCGACGGTACCCCGATCCTCGCCGCCGCCGATGGTCTGGTCACCGTTGCGGAGTTCTCCGGGGGCTACGGCGGACTCATCGTCATCGAGCACACCATCGACGGCCAGACCGTCGCGACCGCCTACGCGCACATGTGGCAGCACGGCATCCATGTCCACGCCGGAGACCGAGTGAGCGCCGGGCAGCACATCGGTGATGTCGGCTCCTCGGGCATGAGCACCGGAGCCCACCTGCACTTCGAGGTCCGCCCCGCCGGCACAGGCGCCGAAGCCATCGACGCCGCCGCCTG
>NZ_DIAX01000086.1:0-143 GCF_002414845.1 Gordonia sp. UBA5067
TCGGTCATCGTCGACATGGCCGCAGCGAATGGCGGCAATGCCGCGGGCACGGTCGCCGACGAGAAGGTGGTCACCGCCGGTGGCGTCACCATCCTCGGTTACACCGACCTCGCCGGTCGCCTGGCCGCGCAGACCTCGCAGCT
>NZ_DIAX01000086.1:410-658 GCF_002414845.1 Gordonia sp. UBA5067
CCGTCACCCGGGACGGTGCGGGCATGTGGCCGCCGCCGCCGGTACAGGTGTCGGCGGCGCCAACGGGTCCTGCCGCCGAGGCCAAGCCGGTCGCCGAACCCAAGGCGCCGATGTCGCCGGCCAAGAAGGTCGGCTTGTCCCTGGTCGGGATCCTGCTGTTCGGCGGCCTCATCGCGATCTCGCCGCAGCCGTTGCCGCAGCACTTCACCGTGCTGATTCTCGCGATCGTCATCGGCTACTACGTCATC
>NZ_DIAX01000086.1:791-8647 GCF_002414845.1 Gordonia sp. UBA5067
ATCGGCTACTACGTCATCGGCAACGTGGCACACGCGCTGCACACGCCGCTGATGTCGGTGACGAACGCGATTTCCGGCGTCGTCGTCGTCGGTGCGCTGCTGCAGATCGCCGTCGGCGACGTGGAGCACGCGACGACGATTCGGGTGCTTTCGGCGATTGCGATTCTGGTCGCTTCCATCAACGTATTCGGTGGCTTCGCGGTGACCCGCCGCATGCTCGCCATGTTCAGCAAGGGGGCCTGAGGATGACGATCGGCATCATTCCCGCCATCACCACCGCGGCCTACATCGTCGCTGCGCTGATGTTCATCCTGTCGCTGGCCGGGTTGTCCAAGCATGAGACCTCCCGCAGCGGTCTGACCTACGGCATCGTCGGGATGGGGCTCGCCCTGGCCGCAACGATCGCACTGAGCCTTAACCACATGCAGGGGCTCGACGACAAGTGGCTGCCCATCGGGCTGCTGGCCGGCGCCATCGTCGTCGGTGCGCTGATCGGCTTGTGGCGCGCCAAGATTGTCGAGATGACCGGCATGCCCGAACTCATCGCGCTGCTGCACTCCTTCGTCGGTATTGCCGCGGTCCTGATCGGCTGGAACGGTGCACTCGGTGGCTTCCACGGGGAGGGCGTCAACCTGTCCGATGTGCGCACGCTGACCAACGTGCACGAGGCCGAGATCGCGATCGGAATCTTCATCGGTGCGGTGACCTTCACCGGATCGATCGTCGCCAACCTCAAGCTATCGGCGCGGATGAAGTCCTCGCCACTGATGCTGCCGGGCAAGAACTTCATCAACATCGGTGCGCTGCTGTTGTTCGCCGCGCTGACCGTGCTCTACGTCAGCACCGACGGGCACACCGGTGCGCGGCCATGGATCCTGCTGGCGGCGATCACGGTGCTGGCGCTGGCGCTGGGGTGGCACCTCGTCGCGTCGATCGGCGGTGGCGACATGCCCGTCGTGGTATCGATGCTGAACTCCTACTCCGGTTGGGCGGCGGCGGCGTCGGGCTTCCTGCTCGGCAACGATCTGCTGATCGTGACCGGTGCGCTCGTCGGTTCGTCGGGTGCGTATCTGAGTTACATCATGTGCAAGGCGATGAACCGCTCGTTCATCTCCGTCATTGCCGGCGGCTTCGGTATCGCGGCCCCCGCCTCCGATGACACCGATTACGGTGAGCATCGCGAGATTCAGGCCGACGGTGTGGCCGAGCTGCTGTCGAACGCCTCGTCGGTGATCATCACGCCGGGCTACGGGATGGCGGTCGCCCAGGCGCAGTACCCGGTCGCGGATCTGACGTCGAAGCTGCGGGCGAAGGGCGTCGACGTCCGATTCGGCATCCATCCCGTCGCGGGCCGGCTCCCCGGGCATATGAATGTGCTGCTCGCCGAAGCGAAGTTGCCGTATGACATCGTCGAGGAAATGGACGAGATCAACGAGGATTTCGCCGACACCGACGTTGTGCTGGTCATCGGCGCCAACGACACGGTCAATCCCGCTGCGGCGGAGGATCCGTCGTCGCCGATCGCGGGGATGCCCGTTCTCGAGGTGTGGAACGCCAAGAATGTCATCGTCTTCAAACGCTCGATGGCCGCAGGTTACGCGGGCGTACAGAACCCGCTGTTCTTCCGCGACAACACGCAAATGCTCTTCGGCGACGCCAAGGATCGCGTAGAGGACATCATCGCAGCGCTGTAGCCGACTCCCCCGCCGAGTGGGCACCTCAACCCCGCCGAGTGGGCACCTCAACCCCGCCGAGTGGGCAGTCGGCCAGCCAGGGTTGTTGCTGATCCGATATCGGACTGAACTTCAGCTGTGGCACATACCCCCTACTGTTACGCGTGTGACTCATGTGAATAGCGTGAAGAAGCGTGTCGCTGTCGGCTTGATGGCGCTCAGTGTCGCCGCAACCGGTGGCACCGTGCTCGGAAGCATGCCGAACGGTTCCCCCGGCATTGTGCGGACCGCCGACGCCGTCGACGCGCCCGGACTCTACAACAGTGCGCAGAAGAAGTTCGCCGCGCGTGACATCACCGGTGGACTTGCCGATATCAAGAGCATGCTCGCGCTCACGGCCAACGATCCGGACGCACTGGCGCTGCAGGCGATCTGGTCCGATCAGGAAGCCGATTCGGCCACCCGCGACGCGGCGCTGCAGAAACTCGGTATGGTCCGAGCGAGTGCTGCTACGCAGGCCCGCGGCCTCGTCGACGGTGTGACTAGTGCAGCGGCCATCGTGCCGTCGACCTCCCCGGTCAGCGCGCCAGCCGGATCCGCGATCGTCGTCCTCGGCTACGGACTTCGGCCGAACGGCACGATGGCGCCGGAACTCGTCAAACGCCTCGAAGCCGGCCTGAACGAGGCACAGATGTCGCCGCAGACTCCCATCTTCGTTACCGGCGGTGTGCCCAAGAAGGGAATCACCGAGGCTGCCGCGATGAAGAAGTGGCTTGTCTCAAAGGGGATCGAGGAGTCGCGCATCACCACCGAGGACAAGTCAACATCAACCGTCTCCAATGCGCAGAACACCACTGAACTCCTGCGGGCCCGGGGCATCTCGCAGATCGTTCTGATCACCTCGCCCAACCATATTCGTCGTGGTGCGGCGAACTTCGCCGGCGCGGGCACCAAGGTCGTCGGCACGGTCACCACGCCGACCGAGTTGAGCCAATACAGCAAACCGCTGACCGGCGCGAGTGTCGCCGGTATCCGGTACGAGGCCACCCGATCTGCAAGCATCCCGGTGTCCAAGGGTGCGGCCGATATGCTCCCCGATACCGGTCCGGGCATTATTGGTGACCTTGCCGACAAATTGGTCAAGGAACTGATGAAGAGCGGGTCGTCGGGTCAGAAGTAGGTCGACCTGGTTGGGAATGTCACCGTGGTGACAGACCGGGGGAGAAACTCCCTCTGGGATGAATCAGGGGAGCATGCTCAACAGCGCCGCCGGTCACGGTGCCGGTCGGCGCGGACAAACTCGGCAATGTCTGCCAGGGCGTCGTCCCAGTGGTGAATCACCATCGCATAGGTCAGGCGGAAGGTCGGCCTGCCGGCGAGTAGGGACTTACGGTCCTGCAGCCGGTCCTTCTCGTATTGCGCCTCGTCTAACAGGTGGTGCTGCCTGCTGTCGCATTCGATGATGAGTCTGCCGATGGCGAGATCGGAGTGTCCACCGCTCGGTCGCCTCGGCTGGACCTGAACCTTGTAGCCACGAGCACGGAGCCGCACCCGGGCCAGGGTCTCGGTGCCTGACTGGGCCCGCGGATCACATTTGTCCAGTAGCCGCATCGTCTTCGCATCGACGATCCCGGTCAGAGCCGATCGCAGGCCGGCGACCGTCAGGCCGCGTTTGTTCAGTACGGAGTCGGCAGCGACGATGAAGTCCTCGGCAGTCATGCACTTCGCGGCGCAGGCCAGGGAAAGGGCGATCGAATCCACCGGAGTCGGTACCGGGCGGGGACGTCCGTGGTGACGACAGAACCCGGGGCGGTGTTCGCGCGGGCCGCGGACGTGAACCTTCGCATAGCCGGGCGGCACCCAGAACCGGTAGAGCTTGAGCGCTGAGGCGCAGGTCAAGGCGCCACCCTGGCGTACCGCTATCACCACATGAGGCTCAGCGCCCGGTGTGGCGTACCAGCCGTCGCGCACCCGGGTCAGGAGCCCGAGGCGGACCTGCCGGCGGATTGACGAGTCGTCCTGGCCCAGGCGCAGCAGTTGCTGTCGGGTATAGACACCGCTCATACCTACTTAGACGCAGCGCGGGGCGCGTTCGGTTTCCTGCCTGTTGACGATGTGTCCGTGGTGCACGACCGAGGGAAATACTCCCTCGGTGAGTCGGGAGGGGAGCTTTCTCAGCCGGGAATTGACCGGAAGTGCGTGATCACGCGCCCGTCGTCGTCGATGAGATGGAAGGCGACTCCCGCGGGCTGTTCACGGTTGACCACCGAACTGCCCTCGAAGGGCAGGTTCAGTGTCGAGGAAACGCCGGGAGCCAAGACCAGTGGCCGTCCGTGGAAGGTCGTCGCCGCGGCGCTGTGTGCATGCCCGCAGACGAGCGCCACGATGTTTGGATTGGCGTCGACGACGGCACCGAGGCGTTCGGGGCTCGACATCATGATCGAATCCATCATCGGCATGCCCAGCGTGACCGGCGGATGATGGAATGCCACGACAACCGGCCCACTCGCGCGGGCCAATTCGGTGGAGAGCCAATCAATGGTCTCCTCGTCGAGGAACCCGCGACGCTCGCCTGGAAGGGAACTGTCGACAGACAGCAGTGTCACGTCGCCCACGGTGAGCGCCTCGTTGACCGGCGCAGTGGGATTGGTGCCGGGCCGGAACACGGCGTTGAATGATGGGCGAGCATCATGGTTGCCAACGGTGATCAGGGTGGGCAGGGGGCTGGTGATGAGCTTGCGGGCCTCAAGCATCTCGTCGGTGCTGGCGCGATCGGTGATGTCGCCGGTCACCAAGAGGGCGTCGATCCCGTCCGACCGCGTGTTGATGTAGTCGAAAGCGCTCTCGATGCGGCCCCGGGTGTGATGGTTGCCGTTGACATGCAGGTCCGACAGGTGGGCGATGACGAACATCGGACTGCCGCCTCCTAGAGATCCCCGGGCAGCTTGTCGCGTCGTATCCCCCGCCAGCTCGGATGGCGGAGATGCCCGGTCGAGGTCCAGTCTAGGAACTGCACCTCGCCGACAATTTTCGGCAGCACCCAGGTGGCGCTGGAGGCCACCGGAGCGTCCAGCACGTCGAGGAAGGGGCTGCGGCTGATCGTCAGCGGTTTCAGTTCGGCCGCAAGAGATTTCAGCGCCGCCTCAGTGAATCCGGTGCCGACGCGCCCCACGTAGCGCAGCCCGGTTTGTTCGGGCAGCCCGACGAGCAGCGACCCGATCGTGGCGGAGCGGGAGCCGCGGCCCGGTCGCCAGCCCCCGACCACGACCTCGATGTCGGACCAGTTCTTGTGCTTGAGCCACGTCTGTGCCCGCCGGCCCTGCTGGTAGGCCGAATTGCGTCGCTTCGCCACCACGCCCTCGTATCCCCGGTCCCGGCTGACCGCGACGGCGGCGGCACCGGGGCCGGGCAGCAGCGGCGGGATCTCGACATGGCGGGACTGCCGAAACAGCGGTGCAAGCTCGTCGAGCAACGCGCGGCGCGACTCCCAGGGGGTAGACAGCAAGGACCGGCCACCAAGGGCCAGGATATCGAAGAGAAACAGTTTGAGGCGGTAGGGCTCGGCGCTGTTCCGCCGTGACGACAGCAGGGTGAAGTTGGTGCGGCCCGTGGAGTCCAGCGCGACGACCTCACCGTCGAGGACGACGTCGAGCAGGCCGAGGTCGTCGGCGACGCCCGCGAGCTCGGGAAAGTCGGCGGTCATGTCGATGCCCGAGCGGGACGTGAGCCGCAACTGTCCGCCGGTGTAGCTGGTAATGAGCCGGTAGCCGTCCCACTTGCCTTCGAACGCCCACCTGTCGTCGAGCTTTTCGATGCTTTCGTCGGTGGCGAGCATGGGGCGCGGATCGCGCAGTGAGTCGGGCAGGAGCGGCCGTGGCTCGTCGGCCATCAGGTGCACGAGCCAGTTCTTGTCCCGGCCCGCTCGCGCCCCGCTCGTGCCGGTCTTGATGAGCGCGTATCGGCCCTGTACTTTCGTGCCCCGGAGGACGACGATAATCTCGTTGTCCCGCCACTTCTCGACGGTGAAGGTCCCGGTATCCCAGATCTCGACGTGTCCGCCGCCGTATTCGCCTTTGGGAATGTCGCCGGTGAACTGCGCGTACTCCATCGGGTGGTCCTCGGTCTGGATTGCCAGGCGATTTTGTGTGGGGTCGTCGGGGAGGTTCTTCGGGACCGCCCAGCTGACCAGCACACCGTTGTGCTCGAGCCGGAAGTCGTAGTGCAATCGGCGCGCGTGGTGCTCCTGGATCACGAAGATCGGCCCGTCCCGGGGGGCCGGCCGACCAGCGGCCGCGCCGGGCGGCGCGACAGCGGGCTCCGGCGTCTTGCCGGGAGTCCGCTTGCGCCGGTAGTCGCCTAGGTCGACGACGGGACTGGCTGGCAGGTGTGGCGCAGACCCGTCCAGGCCGATAAGGAGATCGCCGCCGGATGCGCTGCGGTCGAGCACCTCCTCGAAGCGCAGTTGTGCCAGCCGGGGTTCAGTGAGCTCATCCCAGGTGCGCGGCGCCGCGACCCATGGCTGTTCGCGTCCGCGAAGCGAGTAGGGCGCGAGCGTCGTCTTGGAGCCGCTGTTCTGGCTCCAGTCGACGAAGACGCGCGCCTCGCGGACTGTTTTCGTCATTCTCGCGGTTATCGAATCGGGCTGGGCGGCGGCGAGCCCGTCGGCGAGTTCCCGGGCGATGGATCGGGCCGTATCGGGGGCGACCGGCGGGTCGACGCGGGCGTAGACGTGGATTCCCTTGCCGCCGCTGGTCACCGGCCAGCTGGCGAGCCCGACGTCGGCGAGCACGTCGCGGATTAGGAGTGCAACCTGCGCGCACTGGGTCAGCGGGACTCGTGGGCCGGGGTCGAGGTCGAAGATGAGGCGATTGGCGAACGGGCCGGCCGCGGCTGAGGACACCTGCCACTGCGGCACATGCAACTCGAGGGCGGCCATCTGCCCCAGCCACACCAGGTCGGCCCGGTTGTTCACGACCGGGTAGACGATGGCGCGCTTGCTGTGGCCGACGGTGTGGCGATCCAACCAGTCGGGGCTGCCGGCGGGCAGGCTCTTCTCGAAGAAGGGGGCGGCCTCCACGCCCGATGGCCACCGTTTGCGGGTGACGATGCGGTCGCGCAGATGCGGCAGCATGACGTCGGCAATCCGCGTGTAATAGTCGATCACCTCGAATTTGCGCGTCCCGGTCGCCGGATAGAGCACCTTGTCGAGGTTGGTGACGCTGATCGAACGGCCGTCGACATCGATGACTCCGCCGCTGCTCATGGCTCCATTCTGGCAACTCCGTGTAATCGGGGCCGAGAATGGCACAATTGGACCATGCGCTCGATCTGGAACGGCGATCTGAGCTTTGGCCTGGTCAATGTGCCCGTCAAGGCGTACTCGGCGACGGAGAGCCATGATCGCAAGTCGCATCAGGTCGACGCCAAGGACGGTGTGCGGATCCGGTACAAGCGGGTGCGTGAGGGCACCGACACCGAGGTCGAGTATTCCGATATCGCCAATGCGTATGAGTCCGACGAGGGTGAGACGGTCGTCCTGACCAAGGAGGACCTCGCGACGCTGCCGGTGACCCGCAGCCCGGAGATCTCGATCTTAGAGTTCGTTCCCGCTGATCAGGTCGACCCGATCTGCTTCGACAAGCCCTACTACCTCGAACCGTCGTCGAAGTCTCCGAAGGCTTACGTGCTCCTGGCGAAGGCGCTGGAGACCACCGACCGCCTCGCCATCGCGAACTTCACCCTGCGCAATCGCACGCGGCTCGCGGCGCTCCGTGTCGTCGACGGGGTCATGACTTTGCAGACGCTGCTTTGGCCCGACGAGGTGCGCAAGCCCGACTTCGCCTTTCTCGAGGCTGACGTCGAGGTCCGCCCCCAAGAGTTGGAAATGGCCAAGTCGTTGATCGGGACGATGGCCAACGACTTCGATCCCGATGACTACTCCGACACCTATACCGAGGAGCTCGGCAAGCTCATCGAGTCGAAGGCCGGCGGCACGGCGGCGTTCACCGACGAGCAGCCCGCGGCCCCCGCCGAAGCTGATGGCGAGGTCGCCGACCTGCTCGCCGCATTGCGCGCATCGGTCAAGGACCGCGCGGCGGGTGCGACCCCGGCGACGAAGGACCCGGCGACGAAGGACCCGGCGACGAAGGACCCGGCAACGAAGACCCCGGCAAAGAAGACCCC
>NZ_DIAX01000086.1:8786-76562 GCF_002414845.1 Gordonia sp. UBA5067
GCAAAGAAGACCCCGGCAAAGAAGTCGGCGGCAAGGAAGGCGCCCGCCAAGAGGGCGGCCAGCTAGCCATATCGCGACAACAGTCATTGTTACATTGGTTAGGATGGGAAAAACTCCCCTCCCAAGGAGGTACTTACACATGCCCGCCGCGAGAACCGACGACGTCCTCGACGTCCTCATTGTGGGAGCCGGTCTCTCTGGCATCGACGCCGCATACCGGCTGACCGAGCGCAACCCCGCCTTGGCCTACACGGTTGTCGAGCAGCGTGACCGGCTCGGCGGCACCTGGGACCTGTTTCGTTACCCGGGTGTGCGCAGCGACTCCGACATTTTCACGCTCAGCTTTCCGTGGTACCCGTGGAAGGGCACGCGCACCGTCGCCCTCGGCCATGAGATCCGGGAGTATCTCGCCGACGCGGCCCAACATTTCGGGATCGACAAGCACATCGACTTCGGCGTCAAAGTCATCGCCGCCAACTTCGATACCTCGACCGACCGGTGGACCGTGACCACCGAAGTCGACGGCGAGACCCGCGAATATGTCGCACGATTCCTCTACGTCTGCTCCGGCTACTACCGCTATGACCGCGGCTACGACCCGGCTTTCCCGGGCATCGACCAGTTCGCCGGGCAGGTGGTGCATCCGCAGTTCTGGCCGCGAGACCTGGACTATCGAGGCAAGAAGGTCGTCGTCATCGGCTCGGGCGCCACCGCTGTGACGCTGATTCCGTCCATGGCCGACGAGGTCGAGAAGATCACCATGCTGCAGCGTTCGCCGACCTACATGCTCGCGCTGCCGTGGGACGATCCGATGACCAAGATCGCACTCAAGGTGCTTCCCGGCAAGGCCGCCCACCACCTCATTCGTGTGCGCAACGCCTTGGGTACCTATGCGTTCTACATGTACTGCCGCCGTTTCCCGAAGTTGTCGCGTCGGACCCTGCGGCGGATGGCCAAATGGCAGCTACCGAAGGACTACCCGGTGGATGTGCATTTCAAGCCACAGTATGAGCCGTGGGATCAGCGGCTCTGCGTGATTCCGGCCGGCGATCTATACACCGCAATACGCAGTGGGAAAGCCGACGTTGTCACCGACCAGATCGAGACATTCACGCCGACGGGCCTCGACCTGAAGTCGGGCAAGCACCTCGATGCTGACATCGTCGTTACGGCCACCGGACTGGAACTCGTCGCGATGGGCGGCGCGACGGTATCGATCGACGGGGCGGAACAGAAGCCGGGCGACAAGTACGCCTACCGCGGCTACATGCTCAACGACGTCCCGAACATGGCGTGGGCCGTCGGCTACACCAATGCCTCATGGACGTTGCGCGTCGATCTGACCGCGCAGGCGGTGGCCAAGTTGATTGAGCACATGCGACGGGAAGATTACACACACGCCTATCCGAGTACGGGTGGAGCAGTCCTGCAGGATGCGCCGCTACTCGAGCTCGATTCTGGTTACGTCGCACGTGCTGAGGGCAATTTACCCAAGGCGGCGCGGACACAGCCGTGGGTCGTGCGGCATAACCTGGTGCTCGACGCGTACGACGCGCGCCGCTACGACATCACCGAATCGATGGTCTTCGGTACGGTCGAGGACCGGGAGGCCGCTGATGCCTGAGAACGACGCTGCCGGGCAGATACTGGCCCGAGTCGACTCCGGGGAGATGAACTCGCGCGAAGCGCTGGATCAACTGTGGGCGCAACTGCCGACGGTCCGGATCGACGAGATTCTCGGCGCGTGGCGCGGCGGCGAACTGCCCACCGGCCACCCGATGGACGGTCAACTGGAACAGGTCGGCTGGCACGGCAAGACATTTCGATCGGCTCTCGACGTGCAGCCGTTGGTATGTCGGGGCGCCGACGGTGAGTTGTATTCGAACAAGGAGCTCGGCAACGGTGAGGCCAGTCTGTGGCATGTCGAGTTCCGCGGTGAGGTCACCGCGTCGATGGTCTATGACGGGCAAGCGGTCATCGATCATTTCAAGCGCGTCGACGATCAGACGCTCATGGGCATCATGAACGGCAAGTCCTCACTCGTGCGCGAGCACCACTTCTACTTCTACCTGGTGCGGGACTGAGATCGTGGCACGTATTCCCAGTACTCATCGGCGATAGGCGGCGAGCGTGGACCAGGGTTGGGGCCGGGAGCGGCAGAACGCCATCTACCGGGCGGGTATTGCCGATGCGCGTCCCACGGTCCCCACTGACTTCGGCGAGCTCGAGCGGCGGGCGCGGCAGGCCATGTCCCCCAAGGCGTGGGCCTACATCGCGGGTGGGGCCGGCGAAGGCGCGACGATGCGCGCTAACCGTCGGGCCCTCGATCGGTGGGCGATCGTGCCCCGGGTGTTGCGCGATACCTCGCAGCGATCGCTGAGCATCGAACTGTTCGGCCAGACCCTTCCGGCACCACTGCTGCTGTCACCAGTCGGGGCGGGTGGGCTCGTCGCGCGCAACGCCGACATCGCGATCGGCAAGGCTGCGGCGTCGCTCGGATTGCCCTACATTCTGTCCAACCAGGGCAGTTCGGCGATGGAGGACGTCACCACCGCGATGGATACCGTCGCCGCGGGTGCGCCGCGCTGGTTTCAGCTGTACTGGTCGGTCGACGAAGGCCTCGTCGACAGCTTCCTGCGTCGCGCCGAGGCCACCGGGGCGTCGGCGGTCGCGGTGACCCTCGACACGACGATGCTGGGGTGGCGCCCGCAGGACCTCAACCTCGGCTCGTTGCCGTTCGCCCAAGGCGAGGGCATAGCGCAGTACACCGGCGATCCGCGGTTCCGGGCCATCGTCGACGAGAAGGTGGCTAACCCGGACCCCGAGGCCGAATCGCCGAAGCCGTCGCTGGGCGCGATCAAGACGCTGGTCTCGATCGCCCGCAACGCGCCGGGAGCCTGGTGGCGCAACCTCGTCGACAAGCATCCGAGGGCCGCGGTTGAGACGTTCCTGGAGATCTATTCACGGCCCAGTCTGTCGTGGACCGATATTGCGGGGTTGCGCGCGCGGACGTCGCTACCCATTGTGCTGAAGGGGATTCTGCACCCCGACGACGCGCGGCAGGCGGTCGGACTCGGGGTTGACGGAATCATCGTGTCCAACCACGGCGGGCGCCAGGTCGACGGGTCGATCGGGTCGATCGACGCCCTCGTCGACGTCGTGGATGCGGTGGGCGGTCAAACAAAGATTCTGGTCGATTCGGGCATCCGCACCGGTGCCGACGTGTTCAAGGCGCTGGCCCTCGGTGCCGACGCCGCGTGCATCGGCCGGCCGCACATGTACGGGTTGGCGCTCAGGGGGCAGGCGGGAGTGGCCGAGGTCATGGCGAACATCACCGCCGAATTGGACCTGACGATGGGGTTGTCGGGGCACACCGACGTCGCGTCGCTGGACCGAGGTGCGCTGAGCAAGCTCGACTACTAGCCAGCAGAATTCGAGTAGTCGACTACTCGAACGATCGCGAACCGGGCACAGGATGATCGAGTGTATGAAAATAACAACCACGAAGTCGACGACTCGGATTTGCGTACTCGCGACCACGCTGGCAGTGGCCGCCACGGTCTCCATCGGAGCGGGGTCCGCAAGTGCGACGACGTGCTCGCAATGGGCGTTTACCGGTAAGACCAACTTGAACCAAGAGAATGGCTGGTACACCGGGTTCACGGCGAACGGTACCAAGGTTTCCGCGCCCGCGGTTGCATCGGCTTACCACAACAGGGTGTCCTGGATCCCGTTCTCCAGCATGCTTGGCGACTCGATCAACCAGAGCTTTGGCGATGCCACCTATGAAGCGGCACGGATGCATGGGACTGCGACCGGAGGAATTGTCGGCAAGAAGTTCCAGATGACCGTGAAATGGTCTAACGGTCCGGTTGGCATCTACCGAGGCGCAGTCCAGTCTGACGGATACGCCAAGGGGACGACTTATGACGCCAAAGCCGCCAACGTCCCTACCGATTGGCAAGTCGATAAGCCACTCCGCTGCGTGAAGGCGTAGCCCAGCCTGGTACGCCGCGACTACTGGGTTAGATCAGTGGTCGGCCAGTGCGTCGGCGCCACCGGGTCTCTTCGAGGAGCAGGCGGAATGGCAGCACTTGAATCGAGTTGGGTGTCACCCGGCTGGTCAGCCGGATGGCCTTGTTGTTCGCTTGGAAGAGCCGCTGCTGGCCACGGGATGGGTACCAGTTCATCTTGTCCCGAAACTCCGGGGGCAGATAGCCAAGCGTGAGCGCTTCGCTGAACCAACTAAAGACGCGGCCGACTCGTGGTCCAAGTAGGCGGAGCTGGGTCAGCTTCATGAGGTAGTCGCGGACTTCGGGGTCGATCTCGATTCCCTCGACTGTTTCATCCCAATACCGCTGGAAATCGGCGCGGGTCGCCGGCCACATCTCCCGTGGAACCTGCAGCGTCGTACCCATCACCGCACCCTGCTGGTAAGCCTCTTCGGTCACTTCCCCCGGCTTGCCGTAGAGGAGTGCGACATCCTCCCAGCCCTTGTACAGGCACGCCGCGACCCACAGCTGAAGCTTGGGGTCCATGGCGTTGTACTTGATCGGGGAGTCGGCGGTTGAGTGAACCTGCCGGTGGGCCGAGTTCACGGCCTCGCGGTAGGCCTTACGGTCTTCGGCGTTGCCCAGTGCGGCCACCGAAAGGTAGCTCAACGTCGTTCGCGTGCGTTTCACCGGATGCTTCAGCAGGTTGCCGGATTCGACCTTGCTCTCCACCACCCCGCGACCCACCGGGGCGTTGGCGAGCTGCATGATGACGTTGGTCACGCCGGCCAGTAGTGCGGCACTGTGGATCTTGATGTCCGGCGAGGTCAGGGCATCCATGTCCTCGCGCGACATGCGTGCCGGACGCTGCTCCGGGGGGACGTAAGACTTCATGGCCATGCTCACTCCTCGGTTGTACTCATGATTGTGTCATCGGCTGGCGAGCCGCAGTGTGACAACGGTCGTTATCAGTTCAATTCAACGCGCTCGGCCCGGCGGTGTCAACGTCGATGTCACAATGGGGTGCATGCCTGCTCAATCGATGACTGCGCTGCGCACCTATGCCGGCGAGCACGGCGACGAACGTGTCGCACGGCGACGCGAACAGCTCCTGGACGCTGCGCTGGAATCCCTGGGGTCCAGTGCGGGCGGCTCGATCAGTGTGCGCGGCGTGTGCCGCGAGGCGCGCCTGACCGCGCGCTATTTCTACGAGAGCTTCGTATCGGTCGACGATCTTGTGGCCGCAACCTACGACCGGGTCATCGACGAGATCATGCGCAGTGCGAGCACGGCCTTTTCTCGGCGGGCCAGCATTCATGCCAGGGTGCGCGGAGCCGTCGCCGCCATCGTCGACGTGATCGACGGCGACCGCCGAAAGGGGCGCCTGTTGTTCACGCCGACGCTCGTCTCCGCGACGCTGGCCGCCCGTCGTCTCGCCGCGACCGAGAACCTCGCCGCACTGACCGCCCAGTCCACCGCCGGGGTACACCATCCCGCATCATCCGAGGATGTCGCGGCGGCCTACTACCGCGTCGGGGGACTGGGGAACCTCTTGGCCGCGTGGCTCGATGATCGGGTGCCGATGGCGCGCGAGGAACTGATCGGCTCCTGCACCGCGTTGCTGATCGGTGAGTAGCACGGTCAGTGGCGGGTGGCGGATCTACGGACCGCGGACACTGCCCGCACCACTGGAGGCCGCGCTGCTGGCGTTCGCCGAGCACGGCTATCACGGCACGTCGGTCCGCGAAATCGCAGCTCGGGCGAAGCTGTCGGTCCCCGGGCTCTATCATCACTACCCGTCGAAACAGTCACTGCTGCAGGGACTACTCGAGCTCACCATGCTTGATCTGGTGGCGCGCTGTGAGCAGGCCGTCGCCGAGGCCGGCGCCAAACCGGTCGCCCAATTCGATGCCGTTGTCGAGTCGCTGTTGCGCTTCCACATGTTTCGTCAGGAGCAGGCGTTCATTGGCTCCACCGAGATTCGCAGCATCGATGACGGCTACCGCGACACCTATGTCGGTTTGCGCGATCGCCAGCAGCGGATTGTCGACGACATCATTGCCGCCGGGGTGGCCGGCGGCGACTTCACGACGACCGCGGCCAAGGGGGCGGGGCGCGCGATCACGACAATGTGTGTCGGAGTGTCCACCTGGTACCGCGTCGACGGTGCGATGAGCCCCGACGAGTTGATCGCCGAGAATCTCGGCTTTGCTCGCGCGATCGTCGGGCTGACCGCGTAGCTGCTGAGAACCGCACCAGGACGACTGGTCGAGGTGATAATCACGTTCGTGGTTCGCCAGGGGGAGGTTTTCAGCAGTGGCCGACCGGTCTCGGCGCTAGGGTGACCAGCATGACTGCCACTCCCGCGAACGACGCTGTGTACGTCGACGTCCCGACGCATTGGTACAACCTCGCCGCCGAGCTCGCCGAGCCCATCCCGCCGCATCTGCACCCGGGAACCAAGGAGCCGGTCGGGCCCGACGACCTCGCCGCCCTGTTCCCGATGGGGCTGATCATGCAGGAGGTGGCCAGCGAGCCGTACATCGAGATCCCCGAGCCGGTTCGGGAGATCTACCAGATGTGGCGGCCGTCGCCGCTGTTGCGGGCACGCAGATTCGAGGAGGCGCTGAACACCAAAGCGCGCATCTACGTCAAGTACGAGGGCGTTAGCCCCGTCGGCAGTCACAAGACGAATTCGGCGGTTGCGCAGGCGTATTACAACTACGTCGACGGTGTCACCAAGCTGACCACCGAGACGGGAGCGGGCCAGTGGGGCAGCGCGCTCGCCTTCGCGGGCGCCCAGTTCGGCATCGACGTAGAGGTATGGCAGGTGCGGGCCTCCTACGACTCAAAGCCCTACCGCGGCTACCTCATGCGCACCTACGGCGCGACTGTGCACCCGAGTCCATCGGACCTCACCGAGTCGGGCCGGGCGATGCTGGCGAAGGACCCCACCACGACGGGGAGTCTGGGAATGGCGGTCAGCGAGGCTGTCGAGGTCGCCGCGAAGGACCCCTCGACGCGGTATGCCCTGGGCAGCGTGCTCAACCATGTGGTGCTGCATCAGAGTGTGATCGGGCAGGAGGCCGTCGAACAATTGGCCCTCGTCGAACCGGATGGGGCCGATGTGATCTTCGGCTGCGCGGGGGGCGGGTCGAATCTCGGTGGATTGGCCTTCCCGTTTATCCGCGAGTTGATCCATGGACGGTCCAACCCGCGCATCGTCGCGGCCGAGCCGGCGGCCTGTCCGTCGATCACCCAAGGCGAGTATCGCTACGACCACGGCGACGTCGCAGGTCTCACGCCGCTACTGAAGATGCACACGCTGGGCATGGATTTCGTACCCGACCCCATTCATGCCGGCGGTCTGCGCTATCACGGAATGGCGCCGGCGCTGAGCCACACCGTCGAGCTGGGGCTCGTCGAGGGGGTGGCGATCAGCCAGCACGACGCATTCGCCGCGGGCGTGCAGTTCGCGCGGACTCAGGGGATCGTGCCCGCACCCGAGTCGACGCATGCGATCGCGGCCTGCGCGGCTCATGTCGCCGACAGCGACAAAGAGGAAGTCGTGGTGATCGGGCTATCCGGGCATGGTCAGCTCGACCTGCCCGCCTACGCGGAGTTCCTCGACGGCAAGTTCTGACGGCCCTAGCTCCGCCGACTGGGCCCGAGCTTCGCCGACTGGGCCCGGCGACGGCAGCGCGTGCTTAGCTGAAGCCCGGCGGAAGGGATGGCATGACGCTGACTGAAGCGGAGGAATCGATGGTCGCGCTGGTGCGCGACTTCATCGACCAGCGGGTTGTCGGGAACGTCCGAGAGTTCGACGAGGACGATGTCTATCCCGAAGAGTTCATCGAGGAGATGAAAAAGCTCGGGTTCTTCGGCCTGCTCGCGCCCGCCGAGTATGGCGGCGTGGATGTCAGCATGGCGTGCTTCGCACGCGTCTGCGAAGAGTTGGCCCGCGGCTGGATGAGTCTGGCTGGAGCGATTGGCGGCCACTCGGTGATCACCTACCTGATCAAGACCTTCGGCACGCCGGAGCAGCAGGACAAGTATCTCGGTGCGATGGCAGAGGGGGCGATCCGTGCCACCATGGCGCTCACCGAACCGGGTGGCGGCAGCGACCTTCAGGCGATGCGCACCAACGCCGTCCCCACCGGCGACGGCTACGTCATCACCGGCTCGAAGACGTGGATCTCCAATGCCGCACACTCGGGCCTCGTCGGACTCCTGTGCCGCACCGACCGCGACGTCACACCGGCACACACGGGCATGAGCGTCTTGCTCGTCGAACCGGGCGAGGGGTTCGCGATATCCCGGAAGCTCCCCAAGCTCGGGTATCGCGGGGTCGAAGCCTGCGAGCTGGTATTCGACGCGATGCCGGTGCCCGCCGATGCCGTGCTCGGCGGTGAGCCGAACCGGGGGTGGGCGCACATGATGCGCGGACTGGAAGTCGGGCGCATCCAGGTGGCTTCACGTGCATTGGGCGTCGGACAGGCCGCGCTCGAGGCGGCGACAAAGTATGCACAGGAACGAGAATCCTTCGGCCAGCCGATTTGGAAGCACCAGTCGGTGGGCAACATGCTCGCCGATATGGCGACCAAGCAGCAGGCCGCGCGACTGCTCACCGTCGATGCGGCGCAGAAGCTCGACCGCGGCGAGCGGGCCGACATGGAAGCCGGCATGGCGAAACTCTTCGCGTCGGAGACGGCCATGGAGATCGCGCTGGATGCGGTCCGCGTGCACGGCGGCTACGGCTATTCCAAGGAGTTTGACGTCGAGCGGTACTTTCGGGATGCGCCGCTGATGATCGTCGGCGAGGGCACCAATGAAATTCAGCGCAACGTGATCGCCGCGCAGTTGATCGCCCGCAACAAGATCTGAGGATCCCTCGATGACCAGGCAAGAGCTTCGCCGCGCAGCCATCGTCGCCCCGCTCCGTACTCCGGTCGCCGTCTTCGGCGGTGCACTCAAGGACCTGCCCGTCGAGGATCTTGGCGCGACGATCGTGCGGGCCGTCGTCGACCGGTCCGGAATCGATCCCGGCCGTATCGACGACGTCGTCTTTGCCCAGTCGTACGCCAATTCTGAGGTGCCCTGCGTCGGACGCTGGCTGGCGCTGCACGCCGGACTGCCGATCGACGTGCCGGGCATGCAACTCGACCGTCGGTGCGGCGGCGGCCTGCAGGCGATTGTGACCGCCGCGATGATGGTGCAGACCGGTGCGGCCGATGCCGTACTGGCCGGTGGCGTGGAGTCGATGAGCCGGATCGAGTACTACTCGACGACGCACCGGTGGGGATCACGGTCGGGCAACTCGGAACTCTACGACCGGCTCGACCGTGGGCGTGCGCGGTCCCAGCCCGAGGACCGCTTCGGCAAGATTGCCGGGATGATCGAGACCGCTGAAAACCTCGCCCGCGACTTCGGAATCTCCCGGGCCGACGCCGATGTCTACGCGGCGCGCAGCCACCGGCGTGCCGCCGCGGCCTGGGCGGCGGGCAACTTCGATGACGAGACCGTCGCCGTGCCGGTCCCGCAGCGCCGTGGCGGCGTGGTCGAATTCACCCGAGACGAGGGCATTCGTCCGGACGTCACTGTCGAATCCCTGAGCCTTCTGCGCCCGATCATGCGCGGCGGCACCGTCACGGCCGGCAATGCGAGTCAGCAGAATGACGCGGCCGCGGGACTGCTCGTCGTCGCCGAAGATCAGTTGGAATCGCTGGGTGTCGAGCCGATCGGGTTCCTCACCGATTGGGCGGCTGCCGGGTGTGACCCGGCGCGGATGGGGATCGGACCGGTGCCCGCGGTCGCGAAGCTTGCGGGGCGCGCCGGTCGTTCGGTCACCGAGTTGCTCGACGCGATCGACGTCGTCGAGCTCAACGAGGCGTTTGCGGTTCAGGTCCTCGCGGTGCTCGGCGGTTGGGGGTGGGGCGATCAGGACCGCATCAACGTCAACGGGTCGGGCATCTCACTCGGTCACCCGATCGGGGCGACCGGCGTCCGAATGGTCACCACGATGCTCCATGACCTGCGCCGTCGTGGTGGTGGCACGGGCCTGGCGACGATGTGCGTCGGCGGCGGGCAGGGGCTTGCCGCGACCTTCGAGGCGGTTTAACTGCCCACTCGGCGCGGGATGACTGCCCACTCGGCGCGGTCCTACTGCCCACTCGGTGGAGTTGGGGTGCCCACTCGGCGGAAGGGCTAGGGGGTGACGACGACGAGTGTCTCGGCGACGCACGCCGGCTTCGGCGATCCTTCGGCGGTGACGACATACTTCACCGTCAGGACGGTACCGGCGGCACTTTCGGTCACCTCGGTGATGGTGGCGGTCGCCGACAGCGAGCTGTTCACCGGAACCGGCGACGGGAAGCGAACCTTGTTGGCGCCGTAGTTGATTCGTGCCCCGCCGAAGTCCATGGTGTAGAGGCTCGCCCCGAGCAGGGGGATCAGCGACAACGTTAGATATCCGTGCGCAATCGGCGCCCCGAACGGCCCGTCCTTGGCGCGCTGCGGGTCGACGTGGATCCACTGGTGGTCACCGGTCGCGTCGGCGAAGAGGTTGATCCGCTCCTGGTCGACGACCAGTGACGGGCCGGGCCCGATCTCCTCGCCGATCGCAGCGCGGACTTCGTCGAGGGACGTGAAGGTACGGGACATGGTGGCTCCTAGGTCAGGTCACCGAGCGTGAGTTCGACGGTCGCATGGGCTCCCGCCTCGGCACCGCCGGGACCCATCAGTTCGACGGTAGTACCCCCGGCGGTGGGGGTGGACACGAGCCGTCCGGACTGGCCGCAGAACAGCGGTGTCCGGATGCGATGAGTCAGCGCCGCAATCCTGCCGGCGCCGGCCAGGCGATGGGTCTCCAACAGCGCCAACGTCATCAACGGGCCGTGCACGACGAGCCCCGGGTAGCCCTCGACGCCGGTCGCATACGGCCAGTCGTAATGGATGCGGTGCGCGTTGGCAGTGGCCGCGGAGAACCGCATCAGCAGCGCCGGATCGGTGTGGAACTCCCAGTGGCCGGCACCGGCGTCGACGAGGGGCGTTCCGGCCGGAGCCATCGCCGCCGGATCGATCGGCGACCGAGATTCTGCGCGCACTCGCGCCGCGGCCGGTCGGAAGACGAGGTGCTGTTTTTCGGCGACGGCAGGCGTCCCGTCGGAGCCGTAGAGCACCGTTGACGTCACGACGATGACCAGCGGGCCGCTGCGGCCGTCCTTCTCGGTGACCGACTCGACTACCGATTCCCGCCTGATTTCGTCGCCGACCCGCAACTGCCCCTCGAACGTCGCCGACCCGCCGGCGAACATGCGCCGCGGCAAGTCGACCGGCGGCAGGAAGGAACCGCGGAACGGATGACCGTCGACATCGACCTGCGCCGACGGCGACCAGCGCGGGAGGGCGACCCAATGCCACAGCGGGGGGAGTGGGTCGCCAACGCGCGGAGCCGGCAACCCGTCGTCGAACAGCGCCGCCAGTGCCGCGACCGGACCGGGGTCGAGCAGTTCGGTGCTGACGACCGTGTGCGGTTCCCAGGCGGGCAACATCGGGGCCTCACATATACCGGCCGCCGGTGACTTCCAGAACCGTGCCGGTCATATACGACGACAGATCCGAGGCGAGGAACAAGGCGACCTTCGCGATCTCGTCGGGCTCGCCGGCCCGGCGCATCGGGATCTCGGCCAGCTTCGAATCCCATGCCTCGGTCGGCATCGCCTCGGTCATGGCGGTGCGGATCAGTCCCGGCTGGATGGCGTTGATCCGAATCCCTTTGGCGGCCACCTCTTTGGCCGCTGCCTTGCTCATGGCGACGATGCCGGCCTTGGCGGCCGCATAGTTCGTCTGACCGAAGTTGCCGACCTTGCCCGAGATCGACGACATGTTGACGATCGAACCGCCGTCGTGGGCGCCCATGATGTCGGCGGCCAGCTTCATTCCGAGCCAGGTGCCCTTGAGATGCACGTCGATCACCTGGTCGAATTGCGCCCCGGTCATCTTGCGCATCGTCGAATCGCGGGTGATGCCGGCGTTGTTGACCACCACGTCGAGGGTTCCGAATCGGTCGACCGCAGCGGCCAGCAGCGCCGCGATGTCGTCGGCGACGGTGACGTCGCAGCGCAGGCCGAACGCAACGTCGGCGCCGATCTCGGCGGCGGCGTCAGCAACAGCTTCGGCATTCAAGTCGCCGAGCGCAACGGTGGCACCCTCCGCGGCGAAACGTTTGGCGATGGCCAGTCCGATGCCCTGGGCCGCTCCGGTGATGACGGCGGTCTTGCCGTCGAGTAGTCCGGTCATGACGTGATCTCCTTCTGTGTCCGGCGCACGAGACCGCCACCGATGATGAGGCGCTGGATCTCCGAGGTGCCTTCGTAGAGTCGCAGCAGGCGCACATCGCGGTAGATCCGCTCGACCGGCATCTCCCGCATATAGCCGCTGCCGCCATGAACCTGCACGGCCTTGTCGGCCACGTCGCCGACCATCTCAGTGCAGAAGAGCTTGGCGACCGACGGTGCGATCCGACGGTCCGCGCCGCTCACCCATTTCGCCGCGGCGTCGCGGACCAGAGCGCGACCGGCCATCACTCCGGTCTGCATGTCGGCGAGCATCGCCTGGACCAGCTGAAAGTCCCCAATGGGGGTGCCGCCCTGGGTGGTCACCGCAGCATGGCGCAACGACTCGTCAAGTGCGCGCTGCGCGGTGCCGACAGCGATCCCGGCAATATGCACCCGGCCACGCGCCAGCGAGATCATTGCTGCGCGATACCCGACGTCGACGTCGCCGCCGACGAGCGCCGACGCTGGGACGCGCACCCCGTCGAAATGCACGTCGGCGGTCCACGAGCCCTCCTGGCCCATCTTCCGATCGTGCTCGGCGACGGAGACGCCGGCGGCGTTGGCCGGGATGAGGAACACGGCGATACCAGTACCGCTGGCGTCCGCTGGGCGCACCCGCGCGAAAGTGACGAAGAGATCGGCGGTCGGCGCGTTGGTGATGAAGCATTTCGAGCCGTCGACGATCCAGTCGGAGTCCGCCTGGGCCTCGTCGATGCGGACAGCTTTGGTTCGTAGCCCCGCCGGGTTGGAGCCGGCGCCCGGTTCGGTCAGAGCAAACGAGGCGACGACGTCGCCGGAGGCGATCTTGGAGAGCCACTGGGCCTTCTGCTCGTCGGTGCCGAAGTTGACGAGCACCTGCCCGGCGATGCCGTTGTTGGTACCAAACATGGAGCGCAGGGCGAGGCAGGTGTAGCCGAATTCTTGGGCGAGTTCGACGTCTTGCGCAAGGTCGAGGCCGAGGCCGCCCCACTCTTGCGGGATCGCGAAACCGAAGAGTCCGACGTCCTTGGCGGCTTGGCGCAGGTCGGCGGGGATGGCGTCACCGTCGGCGATTTCCCGCTCGCGCGGGACCACCTTGGTGCGGATGAATTCGCGGACGGTCGCGTGGATATCGGCGAAGTCGTCGGCGTCTACCTCGGCGCCGCCGATGGCCGGGCTCGCATCGGACATGCACACTCCTCGTCGCGTTGGGTCTGCGTCGGACTCTATGCGATCGTCGTCGGGCGGCGACCCACGAGTTGGCCGATCGGGGCTACCGTGCGGCGTAATTCTCCAGTAGCCGGCGGCCGATGATCATGCGCTGGATGTCGGCGGTCCCCTCGCCGATCAGGAGCATCGGCGCCTCACGGTAGAGCCGTTCGATCTCGAAGCCCTTCGCAAACCCGTAGCCGCCGTGGATGCGGAAGGAATCCTCGACAACGTCGTGGCAGTACTCCGAAGCCAGGAACTTCGCCATTCCGGCCTCCAGGTCGTTACGCTCCCCGGAATCCTTGAGTCGCGCTGCGCGCACCACCATCTGGTGTGCTGCCTCCACCTTGGTGCCCATCTCGGCGAGGCGGAACAGCACGGCCTGGTGCTCAGCAATCGGCTTGCCGAAGGTCTTGCGTTCCTGCGCGTAGGCCGCCCCTAGCTCGAAGGCCCGATGCGCGACACCGACCCCACGCGCGGCGACGTTCACGCGCCCGACCTCGACGCCATCCATCATGTGGTAGAAGCCTCGGCCGGGCTCGCCGCCGAGTACCTCCTCGGCGCCGATCCGGAACCCGTCGAAGAGCATCTCGGTGGTGTCGATGCCCTTGTAGCCCATCTTGTCGATCTTTCCGGGGATGGTCAGCCCGGGTGCGACCTCGCCGAACCCGGGCGCCTTCTCAATCAGGAAAGCCGTGAGGCTTCGGTGGCGGGCGCCCGGGGCCTGCTCGTCGTCGGCGCCCTCGGCAACTGCGCCGGGCCCCGCTCCGCTCCCGGCGCCGGGCGTGCGCACCAACACCGCAACGAGCGACGATGTCGCGCCGTTCGTCAGCCACATCTTCTGCCCGTTGACGAGGTAGGAATCCCCGTCGCGCGTCGCGCTCGTCGTAATTGCGGCGACGTCGGAACCCAGCGCCGGCTCCGACATGGAGAACGCGCCCGTCAGCTCCCCGGCCGCCAGCCGTGGCAGGTACTTGGCCTGCTGTTCCGGCGTCCCGTGCCGCTGAATCAGATAGGCGACGATGAAGTGGGTATTGATCACGCCGGACACGCTCATCCACCCGCGCGACAGTTCCTCCACGACCAGCGCGTAGGTCAGCAGCGATTCGCCCAGCCCGCCGAACTCCTCGGGGATCATCAACCCGAAGATCCCCATTTCCTTCATCTTCGCGACGATTTCGGCGGGGTATTCGTCGGCCGCCTCCAGCTCGGTGGCGACCGGAAGGATCGCGTCGTCGACGAAATCGCGGACCGTCGCGAGCATGTCGCGCTGCACGTTGGTGAGATCGGCGGTATCGCAAAGCCTGGTCATGGGTTAGAAACTAATGCATGCGCGATGCAGTGATCTGTGAACCGATCCGCACCCCGGTGGGACGCTACGGTGGTGTCTTCGCGTCGGTGCCCGCCACGGATCTGGCGTCGACGGTGGTCCGCGAACTGGTCGCGCGGACCGGGATCACCAGTGCTGACATCGACGACGCGCTGCTGGGCCAGTGCTACCCGAACGGCGAGGCGCCGGCCATGGGGCGCGTCGCGGTCCTCGACGCCGGGCTCGATGTCACCGTGCCGGGTCTGCAGCTCGACCGCCGGTGCGGCTCGGGCCTGCAGGCGGTCGTCGACGCGGCGATGCGGGTACAGACCGGGATCTGCGATCTCGTCCTGGCGGGCGGCGTGGAGAGCATGAGCCAGGCCGAGCATTACGCGCTGGGATTGCGCTTCGGGTTGACCGGCGCCGGGAGCGACGCGAGTCCGACCAGCCAAGACTTCGATCTCCTCGATCGCATCAGCCGCGGCCGGGTCACCGCCGGCGGCAAGCTCCACCCCGTCGACGGCGGGATGCTCGAAACCGCGGAGAACCTTCGCGCTGAGTACGCGATCACCCGCGAAGCGCAGGACGAGCTCGCCTACGCCTCACACCGTCGCGCGGTGGCGGCGCAGCGGGCAGGCCGGTTTGCCGACGAGATCGTGCCGATCACGGTCGGCGACACCGTCGTCGACCGCGACGAACACCCGCGCCCGGACATCTCCCTGGACGTGCTGGCCGGGCTGAACCCGGTGCGCCGCAGAATCGACCCGGACGCGACGGTGACCGCCGGCAATGCCAGCGGTCAGAACGATGGGGCCGCCGTCTGCATCGTCACCACGCGGGCGAAGGCCGGCCAACTCGGGCTGAAACCCCTGGCGCGCCTGGTCACCTGGGCGGTGGCCGGTGTTGAGCCGTCACGTATGGGCATCGGTCCGGTGCCCGCGACTACCGCAGCATTGGCGCGTGCCGGGATCGGCCTGGCCGACCTGGATCTCATCGAACTCAATGAAGCCTTCGCCGCGCAGGTACTCGCCTGTACGGCGGCACTTGGTCTGGGTGACAACGATTTCGACCGCATCAACGTCAACGGCTCCGGCATTTCGCTCGGGCACCCCGTCGGCGCGACCGGTGTTCGGATCCTCGCGACGATGCTGCGTGAACTCGAGCGTCGCGACGGCCGCTACGCGCTGGAGACGATGTGCATCGGCGGCGGGCAGGGCATTGCGGCGATTTTCGAGCGCGCCGATGGCTGACGTGCCGATGCGACCGCTCGACGGCCTGCGGGTGGTTGAGTTCGCGAGTTTCGTCGCGGGCCCGTCGGCGGGGATGACGCTGGCCCAGCTCGGAGCCGAGGTGATCCGCGTCGATCCATTGGGCGGGAACTCGGACTATCGGCGCTGGCCGCTCGCTGTCGGATCGCGCGCCGAGCGGGATCAGCGCGGCACGACGGGTGCGCCCGACGGCGAGAGCCTGTACTGGACGTCGCTGAACCGAGGCAAGAAGTCGATTGCGGTCGATGTCCGCAGTCCGGCGGGCCGGGAACTCGTGATCGCCTTGGCGACCGCCCCCGGCCCCGACGCGGGGATTTTCGTGGATAACAACGTCGGCCGACCGTGGCTCTCCCACGAGGTCTTGGCCGCTCGGCGCCCGGACCTGATCACCGTCCATTTCGAAGGCCACGCTGATGGTCGCGGTGCCGTCGACTACACGGTCAATGCCGAGGTCGGCGTACCGGAGTTGACCGGTCCGCCGGGCGTGGACCCGGTCAATCACGTCCTGCCGGCGTGGGATCTCATCGCGGGACAAACCGTGACCACCGCTCTCCTCGCCGCGGTCTATCGGCGCGGCCGCACCGGCGACGGCGCGCAGATCAACATCGCCTTGGCCGATGTCGCGGCGGCGTGGGTCGCCAATCTCGGCTGGCTCACCGAGGTGGACCAGCGCGGCGACCGTGCGCGCCACGGGAACTATCTGTACGGCAGCTTCGGCATCGACGTGGTGACTGCCGACGGTGGTCGCGTCTACGTCGTCGCGCTGACGCCGCGGCAGTGGAAGAACCTGACCGAGACAACCAGTACGACAACGGTTTTCGCCAATCTCGCCGAGTCGCTTCGCGCCGACTTCGTTACCGACGAGGGCCGCTATCTTCATCGGGAAGCCATCGCGGAGATCATCCGGCCATGGTTCCGGGAGCGGAGCACTGATCAGGTTCATCAGGCATTATCGGCCGGCGGCGTCCTCTGGGGCCCCTACCAATCCATGGGCGGCTTCACTGACGACTTTCACGCCCACCCCTCGTCGGCGCCCGTCCTCGTCGACCTCGAGCAGCCCGGCATCGGCCCGGTCATCTCCGCCAGTGCTCCCATGCGTTTCGGCGGTGAGTATTCCGGCGCGTCACCCGCCCATGAACTCGGTGCCGATACCGACGAGATTCTGGGGTCAGTGCTCGGCCTCTCCGCCGCCGAGTTGGGCGCTTTGCGCGTCGCTGGCACCATCTGACCGTCGACTGTGTCCCGAATCTCGTCGACTGTGCCCGGGTCACGGTGGATTCGACGGGGTAGCCGGTGACGAGGAGTGTTTAGCGTGTGGCAATTGGCGGTTACCAAGTCCGTGCACAGGTCGTGGCGCTACCGTTCTCTTGACCTGGGTGGAACGTCAGACTTAGGGTGGACCACAGACCGATCGATCGCTCGGTTGGAAGTGGAGCAAGAAGATGCCGATTGACCTGTCGTACTCACCTGAGGTTGACGACCTGGTAGCTCGTACCTCGGAGTTCATCGCCGAGCAGGTGCTGCCTGTGGAGAATCGGTTCGACGGCGACATCGAAGCCGCCGGCGGCGACGATCTGCGGCGGGAACTCAACGCGAAGGCGAAGGCGGCCGGCATCTTCGCCCCCCATGCGCCGGTCGAGTACGGCGGGCTCGGCCTGAACATGTCCGACCGCTCGCCGGTGTTCACCGCCGCCGGCGCCTCCACCTTCGGCCCGGTAGCGCTGCACATCGGCGCCCCCGACGAGGGCAACATTCACATGCTCGCCCACATCGCGAGCGAGCACCAACGCGACAAATACCTCGGGCCGCTGGCCACTGGGGAGGTCCGAAGTGCATTCGCGATGACCGAACCCGCGCCGGCCGGGGCGGGCGCGGACCCCAACCAACTGTCGACGACGGCGACCAAGGTCGACGGCGGCTGGACGATCTCCGGCCGCAAGCGGTTCATCACCGGCGCCGACGGGGCCGGTTTCTACATCATCATGGCGCGCACCGCCGGGCAGGTCGGCGATCGTGGCGGCGCCACGATGTTCCTGGCGCCCGCCGAGACCTCCGGGATCAGCGTTGATCGGCACGTCAACGTCATCGACAAGTCGATGATCGGCGGTCACTGCGAGGTGACGTTTGCCGACGTCTTCGTCCCCGACGAGGATGTTCTCGGTGAGGTCGACGAGGGGTATCGCTATGCGCAGGTTCGATTGGGGCCCGCGCGCATGACGCACGTGATGCGGTGGCTCGGGTCGGCCCAGCGTGCCCACGCCGTTGCCGTCGACTACGTGCGCGACCGCGACGGGTTCGGTGGCAAGCTCGCCGACCTCGGCATGATCCAGCAGATGGTGGCCGACAACGAGATTGACCTGGCCGCCGCGCGAGCCCTGCTGCAGCGAGCCTGCTACGAGCTGGATCAGGGCGAACACGCCTCGGATTCGACATCGATCGCCAAGACCTTCGGCGCCGAGGCGTTCTGCCGGGTTGCTGACCGCTCTATCCAGATGTGCGGCGGCCTGGGCGTCTCCGCGGACCTGCCGCTGGCACGCCTCGCCGATGAGCTACGACCGTTCCGGATCTACGACGGGCCGTCGGAAGTACATCGCTGGGCGATCGCCAAACGCGCCGTCGGCCGTGCCCGCAAGGCGGCCCAACGAAGGGGAGACCATGCCTGACCATCCGGGCCTGAGTGCCGAGGCGCTTCGAAAGTTGCTGACCGCCAACGGGGTTGATGTCGTCGGCGAGCTGAACATCGAGCTGATCAGCGGTGGGCGTTCCAACCTGACCTTCACCGTGTCCGACGATGAGCACCACTGGGTCGCCCGCCGCCCGCCGATGGGCGGACTGACCCCGTCGGCCCACGACATGGAGCGTGAATGGGCGGTCACCTCTGCATTGGCGGCCACTGACGTTCCCGTCCCGCCGACCGTCGCGATCGACCGAAAGGGAGAGTTCATCGGGGCGCCCTGCACGATCGTCGAGTTCGTCGACGGCCAGGTGATTCGGACGGCCGAGGACTTGCGAGCATGGACCGACGAACAGGTGCAGGCCAACTTTGACTCGCTCGTTCATACGCTTGCCCGGCTGCATGCGGTCGACTATCAGGCCGTCGGACTCGGCGACTTCGGTCGGCCCGAGGGTTTCGCCGGGCGGCAGGTCAAACTGTGGGGCCGGCAGTGGGGTTTGGTGAAGACCCGCGAACTGTCCGACGTCGAGGCACTCGTCGCCAAACTCTCGGCCCGTGTCCCGAGCGATGCGCGCAACACGATCGTGCACGGCGACTTTCGCGTCGACAACACCATCATCGGCCGGGACGATCCGGCCAGGGTGGCTGCGGTCGTCGACTGGGAGATGGCCGCGCTGGGTGACCCGCTCACCGATGCCGCGCTCATGTGTATCTATCGCCAACCCGTGTTTGCGACGGTCCTCGGCTTCGAGGCGGCGTGGACCAGCGACCGCTATCCGAATGCCGAGGAGATGGCGCAGGCCTACGCTGCGGCGACGGGAACAGACTTGGGCGACTGGGACTTCTACCTTGGCTTGGCGAATCTCAAACTCGGCGTCATCGCCGAGGGCATCACCCATCGGGCGCTGCTCGGCGGGTCATCGGGGGCAGTGGGCGCCGAGCGGGCCGCCGAGGCGACCGGTGCGTTCATCGCGGCGGGGCTGCGCGCCGTTTCGTAGTCAGCGGAAGGTCGTGATCCCGCCGTCGCGGTCGGACAGGTGCAGGTGCTCGTTGACCGACAACACGGTCACGCCCTGACGCCCGACGATGACCCTGGTGATGGACGCGTTCATCATCGAGGCGGCCAGTTGTGGCCAGTGCTGCGCGGGGACGCCCAGCTGCTGGGCGAGCCACAGCGTGATTGAACCTGCCGACGACACGACGAGAACGTTGCGTCCCGACCCCGCCGATTCGACGGCGCGCTGGCCGGCGCGTGCCACGCGCCGCGCATACGCGTCGAACGACTCCGCCGCCGACTCGGCGACCTCGCCTCGGACCCACGCGCCCAAGACCGCGTCGAGGGACTGCTGGAAGCTGCGGCCGTCGGCCAACTGGGCCGTCGTGGGCGCACCCATGAGTCCGGCGAGATCGTACTCGTCCCACCCCTCGTCGATCGACGCGTCCGGTCGTTCGGCAAAGGCGTCGAGCACCCCGGCCAGCGTCTGCTGCTGCCGGGCCAGCCCCCCGCTCACCGCGGTGGTGAACCGAGGGATCAGTCCGGACAGGACGGTACCGGTGACCTGCGCCTGCATCTGCCCGGTAGCGGTGAGGCCGCCCGAGATCGGACCGTCGTCGATGTGGTCGGCGGCGCCGTATGCCGACGCGTGCGCTTGACCGTGTCGTACCAGGTAGAGGGAACCCATGGCATCAGCGTATCGGGTGACGCGGACCACGATTCGGCGCTCGAGGGTGGTTCGCGTATTGCATCGCGCGGCCTTGCGCTGCTAACTTGGCCGACATGTCGTCGCATGCGAACTGCGCCCCGGAGGTCACCTACGTGACCACTGCGCTGGGCTGCCGTCTCCCGCTTGCGCGAATGCTGTGTTGTTGCCGAATGCACTGAACGTTCTATCCCAGTGCCCCGATCCCGGGCCGCCCGCATTCACCCCGCCGACGCTGATGAGCGCTTGCTCGCGTGGGCACACACCTCAGGACAACGCCATGACCAGCATTCTGGATCTCCCCGCCACCCCGGTCCGGCTCGCCCCGGCTCAACGCTCCCCGCACGTCCGTTCACCGCGCCCGATCGGTGCGCCGGCGCCGGCACGGCATCGGCCCGACCACCACGTGCACGTCACGACGCCGGACCTCGCACTGTCGGACAGGCCCGCCGCGAAGGTGTTGCGCGCCGTTCGCCTCGCCTCGCCGGTGTTTCGCGACGAGATCGCGGAGTCCACCGGGCTGTCCGTCTCGACGGTGAACCGCCAGGTGGGCGCCCTCCTCAAGGCCGGTCTGATCCGTGAGCGAAGCGACCTCGCACCCGCCGGCGCCGTCGGCCGGCCCCGATTACCCGTGGAGATCTCTGTCGCCGAGCATCTGACCATCGGTGTGCACATCGGCTACAAGGTCACCTCGATCACTGCACATGACCTGCTGCACCGCGTCGTCGGCGCGATCTCGGTGCCGACTCCCGCCGATGCGGGGGCCGAGAACACCCTCGTCTCCTTGGCGCACAGCGTGTCGGGCTTCCTCGCGCGGTGGCGCAACCGGGAGATCCGCTGGGTCGGGGTCACGCTCGGCGGACGGGTGCAGGACGGCGGTGTCGTCGACCACCCGCGGCTGGGCTGGTCGCAGGCCCAGGTCGGCAGAATCTTCGCACAAACCCTGGGCTACCCGGTGTCGGTGGCGTCGCACGTGGAGGCGATGGCCGCCGCCGAGTTGGTCGCCAATCCCGCTCAGCGATCGAGCTTCCTCTACTTCTATGCCCGCGAAATGGTGGGCGTCGCGTTCAGTGTCGACGGTTCGGTGCACACACCGAGCGGTGGGCCGCCGGTGATCGGGCACTTCCCGATCGGGGCGACGGCGTTGATCGACCCGCACCGCACCGGCCAGCTTGAGGCCGCGACCAGCGATACCGGCATCGTCGCCGCTGCTCGAGCCGCCGGCCTCGATCTCGCCGACATCGCCGAGGTCCACGAGGCGGCCCGCGACGGCAACGAGATCGCCCGGGACATCTTGACCGAGCGCGCCGAGGTCCTCGGTCGGGCGGTCGCGTTGATCGCCGACATCTTCAACCCCGATCATGTGGTGCTCGGCGGGCAGGCCTTCACCGATGCACCGCAGACGCTGCCGGTGGTGGCAAAGGTCATTCGGGACACCAGTGTCACCGGTCGGCGGGATGTCCGGGTGTCCCGGGCCGGGGTGACCGTTCAGCAGCAGGCCGCCGGGGCCGTCTCGCTCGATGCGCTGTACGCCGATCCGCTCGGCGCCATCGCGATCACCGACTGATCGCTGCTGAAAACCGCACCGTGGCGCCCCGCCGACGTGATAGTCACATCGGTGGGGCGCCCACGGAACGGATCTCCGCAGCGGCGGCGATCAGTCGGTCGTGCGACGGTAGTAGGCGCGCAGGGCGATCGGCGCGAAGACTGCCGTTAACACCACGGACCAGATGATGGTCGCCAGAATCGGGTGTTGCAGGGGCCACGGCGCGGTCGATGGCGCGGCCGGACCGTTGCCCCACAGCACGCGCATCGCCTGGACCAGTGCCGAGATCGGATTCCATTCCGCGATCATGCGCAGCCACGCCGGCATCGGCGCGGTCGGCACGAAGGCGTTGGACAGGAAGGTCACCGGGAACAGCGTCGTGAACATGAAACCGTTCACCGCCTCGGTGGTCTTGAGCCAAGAACCGGCCAGCAGGCCGAACCAGATCATCGAAAAGCCGAACAACAGGACCAGCGCGAAGGCGAGCACCGCTTCGGGAATCGAGTTGCGGATGCGCCAGCCGATGGCCAGACCGGTGACCGCCATGACGAGGATGCCGATCGAGGAGTGGAGCAACGCGGCGATGGCGCGGCCGATGATGACCGACGACTGGTGGATCGGCAGGGACCGGAAGCGGTCGATGATGCCCTTCTCCAGGTCACCGGTGATCCCGTTGGCGACGACGAATGCGGTGAATACGATCGTCTGGCCCATGATGCCGGGGAGCAGGAATTCCTTGTAGTTGCTGCCGGGTACCGCGATCGAGGAGCCGAACACGAAGGCGAACAGCAGCACGAACATGATCGGCTGGAACGTCACGTCGGCCAGCATCTCCGGCATGCGCTTGGTATGGATCAGGTTGCGGCGCACCATGATCCATGACTGGCGCCACAGACTGGTAGGCGCCGCCAGGACGGTCGCGGAATTGGCGGTGGTCGTGGTCATTGCCCGGGCTCCTGCTCGTTGTCGTCGGATTCGGTGCGGCGGCCGGTCAGCGACAAGAAGACGTCGTCGAGGCTCGGTCGGGCCAGGCCCAGGTCATCGACGGCGATGCCGGACTCGTCGAGCCAGCCGGCGGCGGTGGTCAGGTCGGCCAGCCCGCCGGCCGCGGTCGTGATGCGGCGGGCGCTGGATTCGATGAACACTTCGTTGCCCGACCGCCGCAGCACGGCGGCGGCGGCGGATAGGTCGTCGGCGTGGGACACGGTCAGCACGAGGCTCGCCGCGCCTGCCCGCTCCTTCAGCTGCAACGCGGTGCCGTGCTCGATGATGCGCCCATGATCGACGACGACGATATCGTCGGCGAGCTGATCGGCCTCCTCGAGGTATTGGGTGGTGAGCAGCAGCGTGGTCCCGTCGTCGACCAGCGCGCGCAGCACGTCCCACAACTCGGTGCGGCTGCGCGGGTCGAGGCCGGTCGTCGGTTCGTCGAGGAACAGGACGGGCGGCGCGGCGAGCAGGCTGACCGCCAGGTCGAGGCGTCGGCGCATGCCGCCGGAGTAGGCCTTGACCTGCTTGTCGGCGGCTGCGGTCAACGAGAACTGCTCGAGCAGCTGGTCGCCGCGTGCCGCCAGTGCCTTGCGGCCGATACCGTAGAGCCCCCCGATCATCGCGATGTTCTCCCGGCCGGTGAGGATCTCGTCGACGGTCGCCGCCTGTCCGGTCAGGCCCATACTGCGGCGCACCTCGTCGGGATGGGTCAGCACGTCGTAGCCGGCCACGCGGGCGGTGCCGCTCGTCGGCTCGGACAGCGTGGTCATCATGCGGACCGTCGTCGTCTTGCCGGCGCCGTTGGGGCCGAGCAGGCCCAAGACGGTGCCGCGCGGCACCTGGAAACTGATCCCGTCGACGGCAGTGAAGTCGCCGAACCGCTTGACGAGGTCGATGGCTTCGATGGCGAGGTCGTGGGCGTCGGTCATGGTTCTCGACGGTAGGCGAGAGGTCCGACAGTGCGCTAGCAGTTTTTTCCGAGGCCAGGCACGAGAACACCACTACCGGGGACGAAGGGCCCTGAAGTGTCGGATTCAGTGGTCTCGAGCGGCCCGCGGCCGACCGAGTGTCGACGCCTTCAGTCGGCGGTACCCCCGCACCGACAGCGGTGAGATCGGCCGGATCCGGAACTGCTCATCGTCGACGATCTGATCGGCCAGCGGCGAATCCACCAGGATCGTTCCCGGGCGCGCCGACCCGCACAGCCGCGACGCGATGTTGACCGGTTCGCCGAAGACGTCGCCGTGCCGGTTGAGGACTTCGCCGTACGCCATGCCGACCCGTAGCGCCGGCACCGGTTCGACGTCGGCGACGGTCTCTTGGATCGCCAGTGCGGTGTGTGCGGCCGCCGGCACATCGCTGTTGGTGAAGAGCACCGCATCGCCGAGTGTCTTGATGACCTGGCCGCCGTGCGCGGTGATCACTTCGTGGACCCGGTCCTCGAAGGCCTCGAGCAGGGTCTCCAGTTCGGCCATGTCGATTCGCCGGGACAGGCTGGTGAATCCGACGATGTCGGCGAAACCGACGACATCGGTGGTGCGCACGCCGGCCAGCCGTTGCGACTGTGCGGCCGCGGAGTCATCTGCTTCGGAGTCGCGGGTCAGCGCAACCTTCAGGTGCCGGCGCCACACCAGACGCTGGACGACGTCGACTGCGCGGGCCATCTGCGCCGGCGTCCATGGCACCGACTCATCGCGTGCCAGATTCAGCAGCATGTCGGCCTGCCAGTCGGCCAGTCGCGCCATCGTCTGCCCGATCGCCCGGGCGGTGGCGACCTGCTCGTCCTCGGGGATCACATCGGAGGACGCGGTGAGCATGGTCAGCGCGTCGACGTCGCGTTGGGTGAACATCTTGTCGTCGGACGGGCGCCGCGCGAAGCCGAACGCATTCCACAGTCGGTCGAGCCGCTCCGGGGTGAGGTTCAGTGCGACGCCCAGTTCGTCGCGGCTGTACCGGGGTTCGTCGTCAGCTGGAGCGTCGCCGGACTGCGACCCGTCACTCATGGCTCAACGGTAGCAACGCAGGCCCCCAGTACACCCTTCATGAGGTGGGCCATCTGCGCGCCGAACTCCGGGCGCGACGTACCGCGCCGCAGCCGCACCGCGTCGTTCACGATCGACAGCGCGGCGTGCACCCCGACCCCCGACTCGGCGACGGTCAGGCCCTGCGCGGCGGCCAGCAGATCGATCCAGCGCGCGACATACCGGCGCTGGCTGTCGAGGAGCTCGGTGGCCGCGGGTTCGTTGCGCAGGGCCGAGGAGTTGTTGAACGAGACGGACAGGTCAGGGGTTGCGGTGATCACCGTGACATACGAATCTACTAGGGCCGCAAGGATTTCCGCGGGATCGGCCGAGAGCCCGTAGGCGGCCATCACACCCACCTCCAGGCGAGCGGCGCTGCGCTGGCCGATCCCGACGAGGATCGCTGCCTTCGACGAGAAATGGTTGTAGACGCTAGGGCCACTGATCCCCACGGCCGCACCGATCTCGTCGACGCCGACGTCCGCGTATTCGCGCTCGGCGAAGAGTCGCGACGCGGCGTCGAGGATCTCGTCGCGACGGGTCGTCGACGGCGAAGCCGGCACCCCGGGCAGCCGCGGCGGAGCCTGAGCCGGACGGAGGTTCAGCAGGCGCAGTGCGCGATTGGTCAATTCGTCGATTTCACGGGTTGGTGACAGGCGCGACGTGTGCACCGCACTCGATCCGGCGACACTCAGCAGCGCCCAGACCAACTGGGAGCGTTCCCAGTCGGCCAGCTCGGCGGCGTCACGAAACAGTGCGTCCGACCACCGGCGCAGCACCGCGCGGGTGCGCAGCGCGACGTCCCGGTTCTGTTCATCGGTCAGGTAGGCGCCGGTCCACCGCCACAGCGACGCCGAGTCGGGTCGTTTGGCGATCAATTCGACCAGTGCCCGCACGCGCTCCTCGGTGGATCCCGGGGTAGCGAGGGCGCGTTCGGTGCACGCTTCCAGATCGTCAACGCCGGTGAGCACGGCCGCGCCCAGGAGGTCGCGCTTGTCGGTGAAATGTCGGTAGAGCGACGGGGCGGTAACGCCGGCGGCGCGGGCGATGTCGGCCATCGAGACATGTGGGTATCCGCGTTGCACGAACAGCTCGGCGGCACGTTCGATGAGCTGCCGGCGACGATCGGCCGGTCGGCTCGCACGGGCGGATTGGACGGTCATGGTGAACAGACCATAGCCCACGATTGCCCAAAGATGAACCAATTGACCACCGGGTATAGCCAAAAAAGTTATTGGGCGTTAGTCTTCAATTCGTAACCAACGATGGTTCGTGTGAAAGGAACATCCGTGCCTGAACAAGCATTCATCTACGAGGCGGTCCGCACGCCTCGTGGCAAGCAGCGCGGCGGCGCGCTGCACAGCGTCAAGCCGGTCGACCTCGTTTCGGGTCTGATCAACCAGCTCCTCGCCCGCCACGGCGGCCTCAACCCCGCCGACGTCAATGACGTCGTGCTGGGCGTCGTCTCGCCGGTCGGCGAGCAGGGCGCGGTCATCGCCCGCACCGCGGCCCTCGTCTCGGGCCTGCCGGAGACCGTTCCGGGTACCCAGATCAACCGCTTCTGCGCCTCGGGTCTGGAGGCCGTGAACCTGGCTGCGGCCAAGGTTGCCTCCGGCTTCGACGACCTGGTCCTGGCCGGCGGCGTCGAGTCGATGTCGCGCGTCCCGATGGGCAGCGACGGCGGTGCGCTCTTCATGGACCCCGCCACCGCTTACGACAACTACATCGCCCCGCAGGGCATCGGCGCCGACCTGATTGCCACCATCGAGGGCTTCTCCCGCGACGACGTCGACGCGTTCGCCGCCGAGTCGCAGGCCCGCGCGGCCAAGGCATGGGAGTCGGGCTACTTCGCCAAGTCGGTCCTGCCCGTCACCGATATCAACGGTGTCGTCGTTCTCGACCGCGACGAACACATGCGCCCGGGCACCACCGCCGAGCAGCTCGGCAAGCTCAAGGCCGCCTTCCAGGGCCTGGCCGACATGGCCGGGTTCGACGACGTCATCATGCAGAAGTACCCGAACGTCGAGAAGGTCAACCACGTCCACACCGGCGGCAACAGCTCCGGCATCGTCGACGGTTCCGGCCTGGTACTGATCGGTTCGGAAGAGGCCGGCAAGCGCAACGGCATGGCGCCGCGCGGCCGCATCGTCTCCTTCGCCGAGATCGGTTCGGAGCCCGCCATCATGCTCACCGGCCCCACCCCGGCCACCGAGCTGGCGCTGAAGAAGGCCGGTCTGACTGTCGAAGACATCGACGTCTTCGAGCTGAACGAGGCCTTCGCGTCGGTCGTCATGAAGTGGGAGAAGGACCTGAACATCCCGCACGACAAGGTCAACGTCAACGGCGGCGCCATTGCCATGGGCCACCCGCTCGGCGCCACCGGCGCCATGATCCTGGGCACCTGTCTCGACGAGCTGGAGCGCACGGGCGGCCGCTACGGCCTGGTCACCCTCTGCATCGGCGGCGGCATGGGCGTCGCGACCGTCATCGAGCGCCTCTAATTCACAGAAAGACTTGGAAGAAACCATGAGCGAGAACATGTTCAACTGGGAGAAGGACGCCGACGGCGTCGTCATCCTCACCATGGACGACCCCAATCAGGGCGCCAACACGATGAACGACCTGTTCGTAACGTCGCTGAACGCGACCGTCGAGCGGCTCGAAGCGGAGAAGGACGACATCGCCGGTGTCATCCTCACCTCGGCGAAGAAGACGTTCTTCGCCGGTGGCGACCTCAAAGACATGACGGCCGATAAGCCCAAGGATGTCACCAAGGCCGATATCGCCACCGCGATCACCGAGCGGGCCAACGGGATGAAGGCAACCATGCGTCGCCTGGAGACCCTGGGCAAGCCCGTCGTCGCCGCCATCAACGGCGCCGCCCTCGGCGGTGGCCTCGAGATCGCACTGCACTGCCACTACCGTGTCGCGGCCGACACGCGCGGCAGCAAGATCGGCCTGCCCGAGGTCACTCTCGGCCTGCTCCCCGGCGGCGGTGGCGTCGTGCGCACCGTGCGCCTGCTGGGTATGCAGAACGCACTGATGGGCGTGTTGCTGCAGGGCACCCAGTTCAACCCGACTAAGGCCAAGGAGACCGGTCTGGTCGACGAGGTCGTCGGCACCGTGGAGGAACTTATCCCGGCCGCCAAGAAGTGGATCAAGGACAACCCCGAGGCACAGCAGCCCTTCGACGTGAAGGGCTACAAGATCCCGGGCGGCGCCCCCACCAACCCGGCGGTGGCCGCCAACCTGCCGGCCTTCCCGGCGCTGCTGCGCAAGCAGCTCAAGGGTGCCAACATGCCGGCTCCGCGCGCGATCCTCGCCGCGGCCATCGAGGGCGCCTACGTCGACGTCGACACCGCCGACCTGATCGAGACCCGCTACTTCGTCTCGCTGGTCACCGGCCAGGTCGCGCAGAACATGATCAAGGCGTTCTTCTTCGACCTGCAGCACATCAACGGTGGTGGCTCGCGGCCCAAGGGCTTCGACAAGTACACCGCCAAGAAGGTCGGCGTCATCGGCGCCGGCATGATGGGTGCGGCCATCGCGTATGTCTCGGCGAAGGCCGGGATCGAGGTCGTCCTCAAGGACATCGACATCGACGCTGCCAAGCGCGGCAAGGACTACTCGGTCAAGCTGGAGGAGAAGGCCCTCTCGCGCGGCAAGACAACTGAGGAGAAGTCGAAGGCCCTGCTCGACCGGATCCACCCGACCGTGGACCCGGCCGACTTCAAGGGCGTCGACTTCGTGATCGAGGCGGCCTTCGAGTCCGTCGAGGTCAAGAACAAGGTTTTCCAGGAGATCGAGGACATCGTCGACGCCGACGCCGTACTCGGGTCGAACACGTCGACGCTGCCGATCACCATCCTCGCCGAGGGTGTGAAGCGTTCCGAGGACTTCATCGGCATCCACTTCTTCAGCCCCGTCGACAAGATGCCGCTGGTGGAGATCATCAAGGGTGAAAAGACCTCCGACGCCGTCCTGGCGAAGGTTATCGACTACACGCTGGCGATCCGCAAGACTCCCATCGTCGTCAACGACAGTCGTGGCTTCTTCACCAGCCGCGTCATCGGCACGTTCCTCAATGAGGCCGTCGCGGCCGTCGGTGAGGGCATCGAGCCGGCGTTCATCGAGCAGGCGGGTTCGCAGGCCGGATATCCCGCGCCGCCGCTGCAACTGATGGACGAGCTGACCCTGACGCTGCCGCAGAAGATTCGCAAGGAGACCGAGGCGGCGGCCACGGCAGCCGGCGTCGAGTTCCCGCACCACGGGTCCTACGACGTCATCGACTGGATGGTCGAGAACGGCCGCACCGCCAAGAAGGACGGCAAGGGCTTCTACGACTACACCGATGGCAAGCGCGCCCTGCTCTGGCCGGGTCTGCGTGAGCACTTCAAGTCCGGCAGCAAGGTGATCCCGCTGGAGGACATGAAGGAGCGCATGCTCTTCGCCGAGGCGCTCGAGACGGTGAAGTGCTTCGACGAGGGTGTGCTCACCTCCGTCGAGGACGCTAACATCGGTTCGATCTTCGGTATCGGTTTCCCGGCGTGGACCGGTGGCGTCGTCCAGTACATCAACCAGTACGACGGCGGGGTGGCGGGCTTTGTCGAGCGGGCCAACGACCTCGCGTCGAAGTACGGAGCGCAGTTCACCCCGCCGGCATCGTTGGTGGAGAAGGCTGCTCGCGGCGAGAAGCTGACGAACGAGACGCTGACCAAGGTCAACGCCTAGGCGCCAACACCTCGCACGATTGATCAGGTCCCGCACTCGGTTGCCGAGTGCGGGACCTGATCTGTTGGTCGGGTAGGCGGCATGAGTCACGGTTTGTGCCTACCCTCGTGGAAGTACCCCAACGAATATTCGCGACTGCGCGGTGGAACATTCGAGCCTCGCGCCGACCCTGGAAGGTCCGACATGATTCTCCGCACGATCGCCCGCCCGTTGCTCGCCTCCGCCTTCGTCGTCTCCGGCATCGACGCCCTGCGGGCCCGACCGGCGACCGTGGACACCGCACAGCCGCTGGTGGACGCCGGCCGCGATGCCCTGCCCGCCGAGGTCGCCGCCGTGGTCCCGGCGAACGCGGCGACGGCCATGCGGGTCAACGGCGGACTGCAGATCGCCGGCGGCGTCCTACTGGCGACCGGTCGGGTGCCCCGCGTCGCGTCGGCGGTCCTCGCGGGCACGTTGATTCCGACCACCGTTTACGACGGCGCCTTCTGGACCGAGACCGATCCGGTGCGTCGCGAGACCCGCAAAGTGTCCTTCATCAAGAACCTCGGGCTCCTCGGGGGCGTCCTGATCGCCAGTGCGGACACCGCCGGCCAGCCCTCGCTGGCCTGGCGCGGACGCCGAAAGGCCGATGAGGCCAAGATGGCCGTCGCAGCGGCACTGCCCATCGGCGCCAAGGCGGGGTCCTCGGCGTGGGCGCAGATGGCCGAGCGGGCCACCGATGACGCCCACGCGCTGGGCGAACACGCACACGAGTGGGGCGAGGCCGCGGCCGGCATGCTCGACCGGGGCCGCGACCAGGCTGAAGCCGTCGCAATGCGGGTGGCCGACCGCGCGCCGGCGGTATTCGAACAGGCAAGGTACCAGGCCGGCGAACTGACTGGTGCCGTCGCGGACCGTGCACCGGTCGTCGCCGATCAGTTGCGGGCGAGCGCGCAGGAGGCGGCGCGCCACGTCCGCTGCCGGCGCCGCAACTGGCGCACAGCCGGCGCATAGGCTGGTCGGTTACGGTGCGGCGGTGGACAGGCGAACCTTTCTTGCGACGCTCGCCGCCGGCACCGCCGGCGTACTGACCGGCTGCTCGTCGAACGCGGCCGCCCCGCCGCACCAATCCGCCCAGCGGCATCTGGCGCCACCGCCGCCGCGCCCGCCACTGCAAGGCGCATTGCCGACGACGCGGGCGCCGCGCCCCGATACAACGATCACGAAACTGCCTGGCCCGGGGCGCGCGTTGGCACTGACCGTCGACGACGGCGCGAATTCGAGCGTCGTGGCGGCGTATTGCCAGTTCGCCAAAGACACCGGTGCGCGGTTCACGTTCTTCGTCACCGGCCAATACGACTCGTGGCGGGAGAACCGGGCCGCGCTGCGGCCGCTCGTCGAATCCGGGCAGGTTCAGTTGGGCAACCACACCTGGAGCCACCCGGACCTGACGTCGCTGACGGCGCGTGAATGTGCCGAGGAGCTGCGTCGGACCAAGCGCTTCCTCCGCAGCGAATATGGGATCGACGGCGTTCCGTATTACCGTCCGCCGTACGGCTTTCACAACGATCAAGTCGACAAGGTTGCCGCCGATCTCGGCTACCCGGTGCCGACCCTCTGGTACGGGTCGCTGTCAGACTCGAGTGTGGTCACCGAGAAGTTCCTGATTGGTGCGGCGCGCAAGTACTTCCAGCCTCAGCGGATCGTCATCGGCCATGCCAACCACGATCCCGTCACCCACGTGTATCACCACTTCACCCAGATCATCCGCGAGCGACGGCTGCAGATGGTCACCCTGAACGACTACTTCGCCTGACCGGGGCGACGATCGGAAGCAGGCAACCGGCCGTCATGATGGCCGCCGACGCCGCCGCAATCGTCACCAGCGACGTCACCGAATCGGCCCACGCCAGGATCGCGGCGGCTTCGACCGCCGCCGCCACCCAGACCGCGATTCCGATCACCGTCCGGCGCACCGCGATTACCGCGAGAAGCAGCAGGGCGAGAATGGCGAGGATCGCCCCCGTCGCGGCGAAGAGCCAGAGACGTCCGGCCAATGGCTGGTATTCGTCGCCGGCGATGTGCGGGACGACCGGCGAGACAAGCCACGTGCCGGCAACTGTGGTCACACCGATTCCCGCGACGACGCCGAGCGCGACGAGCAACGACCGCGTCTTCGGATTAGGTGCTGCGAGCCGCGGATACACCACCGTCCCGATCGCCTGGGGCAGCCAGAACGCGGCCTTGGTGGCCACCGCCCCGAGTGCGTAGATTCCGGCGTCAGCGTCGGAGAGCACGACGCGGGCCAGGAGTAGATCGAGCGAGACGGCGACGAGCAGTGCCAGCTGCACCTGGGAGGCGGCGAGCACACTCCAAACGTCAGTGCCTCCCCGGGCGGAGCTGCCAATTTCGTCCGGGGTGGGCCCGGTCGAGGACGTATTGACCTCGGGATCCGCTCCTTCGGACGAAATTGGCGCCTTCGCCCATCGCCACGTCACACCGGTGGCCAACAGCGTCCCCGCCGCGCCGACCCACAGCGCACCCGTGGACGAAACACCCAACGCCAGTGCGACGATCATCGGTGCCGACCGCACCACCCCCACCAGCGCGAGCAACCATCCGAGCCGACGAAAATCGCCCCGTCCCTGCACAAACCCCAGTGCCGCGGCCGTCAGCGTGATCAACGGCGCCATCACCAAACCGGCCGCCGCAGCGGCCACGGGCACTCGCACCAGCGGCACCAACACCGCACCCGCAATCAGCGACAGCACCGCCACCAACGCCCCGGACTGCAACCCCAGCCCTGCCAAACCGGGCCGACCCCGCACCACCTCGCGTGCGATCACCGCCTGCACGGCCATCGACGGTGCGGCCACCACGACCATTGCGGCCATGATGACGCCGAAAACCCCGTAGTCGGCGGCCCCGAGTGCGCGGCTGGCCGGAATCGCCACCAGGTAGGCCGCGACATTCGCGACCATCGCCCCCGCCGTCACCGCGCCCACCGAGCGCACCACACCAATGAACCGCTTTGGCCCGTTCGCTTCGCTTCCGGCGCCGTGCTGATTGGGCCCGCTCGCTTCGCTCCCGGCGCCGCCTCCAACACTCACGGCGTACAGTGTGCCCGCTCAGCCCGGCCGCTTTGGCATCGCCAGGGCAGATAGGCGACGATAGAGGGCGTGTACGACCAAGAATTCGTGACCAACGCCGACGCCGACGATGTCGGATCGCGCATCGACCCCGTGCTGGCGCGCAGCTGGCTCCTCGTCAACGGTGCCCAGTTCGAACGCTTCGAACCGGCCGCGCGGTCACGTGCCGACATCGTCATCCTCGACATCGAAGATGCGGTCGCACCCAAAGACAAGGTCACCGCGCGTGACAACGCGGTGCGGTGGATGAACGAAGGTCATGACGACTGGGTCCGTATCAACGGATTCGGCACACCGTGGTGGGCCGACGACTTGGCGGCACTATCCCAAACATCGATCGGCGGCGTGATGCTCGCCATGGTCGAATCGATGGACCACGTCACCGAGACCGCGAAGCGGCTGCCGAACGTTCCGATCGTCGCGCTCGTCGAGACCGCGCGCGGACTCGAGCGGATCGGCGAGATTGCGACCGCCAAGGGCACATTCCGGTTGGCCTTCGGCATCGGCGACTTCCGCCGCGACACCGGATTCGGCGAGAACCCGGCGACTCTGGCGTACACCCGGTCGCGGTTCACCATCGCAGCGAAGGCGGCGCACCTGCCCAGCGCGATCGACGGCCCAACAGTCGGCTCGAGCGCACTGAAACTATCGGAGGCGACGTCGGTCAGTGTCGAGTTCGGAATGACCGGCAAGATCTGCCTGACCCCGGAGCAGTGTGCGCCCGTCAACGAAGGACTGTCGCCGTCACAGGACGACATCAGCTGGGCTCGTGAGTTCTTCGCCGAGTTCGACCGCGACGGCGGTGAAATCCGCAACGGCTCGGACCTGCCCCGGATCGCCCGTGCTACGAAGATCCTCGACCTCGCCCGCGCCTACGGCATCACGTCGAGCAGCTACGCCACCGATGAAGCCGGTCACTCGGCCGCCCCGTCGGACACCTACCACTTCTAGCGGCTGCCGTGTCGCGCCCGCTGCTCGCAGTCAGCGTGGGCGCCGGCGCGCTCGTCATCGGCGCCGGTCTGGGCGGCGGACCGCTGCTGATGCGCGATGCGGTGTCGACACCGCGCTCCTTCCTCACCGATGCGGCGCTGGGCCTGGGTGAGAATCCGGCCCGCGCGGTACCGCAAGATGCGCTTCTCGCCGCTGCCAGCACAGTGGTACCGGGGTCGATTCTCGTCGTCGCACTCACCTGGATCGCGCTGGCGCTCAGTGGGGTTGGCGCCGGCCTGCTCGCCGGGCGCGTCCTGATCGACGCCCGGTGGGCACCGCAGTGCGCAGCCGCGCTCGCGGCGATCTGGAACCCGTGGGTCGCCGAACGAATGATGCAGGGGCATTGGAGCCTGCTCGCCGGATACGCCGCCATCCCATGGATTTTCGTTGCCGCCGAACGGATTTGGCGGTCGGACCGCACCGGTTGGCCGCTGTTGTGGGTGGCAGTGTTCGGCGCCGGGTTGACACCGACTGGATCGGTCCTGGCCGGCATCGTGGTCCTGGCCACCGTTGTCATGCCCCGGGCCACCGGCCTTCGACAGTCCGCGCTTGCGGTGCTCGCGGTGGTCGCCGGGGCCCTTCCCTGGCTGGTGGCAACCGTCCTGAACTCAGCGGGGATCCTCGGTGACCCCGCTGGTGCGCAGGCATTCTCATTGCGCGCCGAGCCCGGGTTGGGGCGGGTGCTCACCGCCCTCGGGATGGGGGGGATCTGGAACGCCGACGCGGTCCCGGCCAGCCGGACGACGTGGTGGGCGGCGGTAGGGACCCTGCTGTTGCTGGCGCTGGTGGCCGTGGGCTGGGTTGTCGCCGGACGAGATCTCGGTCGCGATTCGTCGCGAGGCCACAGTTCACTCGACTGCCGGAACGGTGCCCCGGAGTGCGCTCATCCGGGTGATCGCGGCGCCGGTCTCCCAAGCCGAAATGCCAAGCGGATCCTCATCATCGCCGCCGCGCTCGCCCTGTCGACAGTCGCCCTGGTCGTGTTTGCCTCGACGCCGCCGGGCTTGTCGGCCATTGGCTGGGCAGTCGACCACCTGCCCGGCGCGGGCCTGTTCCGTGACACGCAGAAGTTCCTTGCCCTCCTGCTGCCTGCCACCGTGATCGGCGTCGCCGGCAGCGTGCGCGGATTGACCAGGCTCGTGCCGGCGGGCTTCGCCGTCGCCCTGGTGGCGCTGCTCGTCGTCGCTCCCCTGCCCGACGCCGCGCTGCGGTTCCACCCGGTCAACCTCCCGGCAGACTGGGTGGCAGTCGCCCAGTTGGTCCCGAAAGATCAAGGTGCCGTTGCCTTGTGGCCGCCGACCATGACGCGGGAGTACTCCTTTGCATCGACCTCGAGTCTCGATCCGGCGCGGCGGCTGCTGCGCGCGCCGGTACTCGAGTCCGGGGCGCTGGTTGTCGACGGGAAGACGGTCGACGCCGATCCGACACGAGTGTCCGCGCAGGTCGAGCTAGCCCTGGCCGAAGGCGCCGGGCCGACGGAACTGGCGTCCCACGGAGTGGGGTGGCTTCTGGTGGAGGAGCCGGAACGCAACGGTGTCCCCGCCGGCTTCGGCACGGACAGGCCGGTCTTCCAGGGTGAGTACCTGGCGCTCTACCGCATCCCGGGGCCGGTCATCGCCGCGGGCGCGTCGCCGGTCCGGCGCGGTGCCGTAGTCGGCGCGCATGTGGCGTGGGTGCTGGGGCTCGGGATCGCGCTGGCCCTCCTCGGTGCGACGTCTCGATCCGCCGGCCGGGCGCGCGCCCGGGCAACACTCGATTCGTGAAGAACAGTGTGTGATCGACCGTCGCTAACGCTGGTTGAGTGATCGCGGCGCCGGGGCGATCGGATCGAGAACCTCCGCGCCCGACCCAGATACGAACAGCGGGTTCACCCGGCCGAACACCTCATCAAAACCGTCGGCGGTCGCCGACCACGAATAGCCTTGCGCCGCTTCGCGTGCCGCGGACCCGAGTGATCTGGTGACGGCGGGATCTGCCAGCAACGTGCGCGTCGCCGCGATGAGGTCGTCGCGACTGTCGACCAGAAGTCCGGTCACCCCGTCGTCGATGGAGTCGGTGAGCCCGGCCGAGGCGCGATAGCCGATCGTTGGGACGCCGTGCTGGGCCGCTTCGATGACTGCGATACCCCAGCCTTCTTTGCGGGACGGCATGAGGTGCACGCGGGCCCCCGCGAGCAGTTCGTGCTTGCGCTCTTCCGACACGTGCCCGTGGAACACGACCCGATCGGCCACCCCCAGCGAGCGGGCGTGTGCGCGCAGCTCCGCGTCCCACCAGCCGCCACCGACGACGTCGAGCCCAAGGCCGGGCACGTCGTCGCGCAGCGCCGCGACGGCGTCGAGTGCGTGCTCGATCTGCTTGTGCGGAACCAGTCGCGAGAGCACGACCAGGCGGTGCCCGCTGGGCATTGCCTCGACACTCAGGGGCGGGTCGATGCCGGCGCGGACCACCGTGACCCGATCCTCGTCGACGCCGAGGGCGATCAACTCGGTTCGCGACGGCTCCGACACCGTCACGTAGCGGCGACGACGGTGGATCCACGGCGATAGCCGCGACTCGATCCACCAGCCCACCCGCGACAGCAGCGGACCGGCCACCGGCCACTGCTCCCGATGGCAGTGGTGGACCAGAACCACGACGCGCCGGGTCACCAGTGACGCGAAGAAGGGAACGCCGTTCTGGGTGTCGACGACGATGTCGGGGGAGGCGCCCCGCAGTGGTCCGAGTCCGACCCGGGCGCCGAGCAACAGCATCAGCGCACGTGGATACACCGAAAGCCGGCCGCCGCGCCGGACAATGCGGACCCCGTCGACGGTCACCTCGTCGTCGCAGCCGGGAAACGCCGCGGTCAGTAGCGTGACACGGGCGCCCCGTCGGGCCAGCTCGGCGCCGACGCGCTGCACGTAGCGCTCACTACCGCCACCCTGGGGGTGATCGAGGTCGCGCCAGCAGAGCAGGACGACGGCAGGGGTGGCGGCGGCAGACATAACGCCGACCAGGATACCCACCTCCTGGGCGACTACTGTTTCTGTCGTGATCGACCACCCGCCCGCAGTGCCCGGCTCGCCCCGATGGTGGGCGCAGCGAGAAGCCGCTGCGGCGCCGGTGACGGGGCGTCGCGGCCGGCCGTCGCGACCATTGGATCAGATACTGGAGAACGCGCTGGCACTCCTGTCCGAGGGGGGTACCGACGCGCTGTCGATGCGCTCGCTCGCCCGGACCCTGCGATCGTCGACGGCCACCTTGTACCGCCAGCTGCCCGGTGGCAAAGAAGAACTGGAAGCATTGATCGTCGACCGGCTGATGAGTGAGATGATGCAGGACTTGGCGGTCGAGCTGCGCGGCACGTCGGCGCAGCCGGGCGTCGAGCATCTCGGCGATCGGATCCGGATTGGCGCGCGCACCAGTTACCGGGTCCTCAAGCGTCATCCGGCCGCGGCGCGGCTATTCCTGACGCAGCGGCCGGCCGGGCCGGTGGCGCTGTACCGGCAGGAGATGGGGATGAGTCAAATGGTCCGGGACGGCCTCAGCCCGGCCGACGCCGCCGACACGTACGCGGCACTTGGGCGGCTCGTGGTTGGGGCCGCGCTGCAGGGGACCGACGATGATCAGGCCGACGTGGTCGCCATGCGCGAGTACTACGCGTCGTTGGATGCCGAGCACTTCCCGACTCTGACCAGGGTGGCCCGGTACCCACGCGCACTCGACGATGAGTTCGAGTTCGCGTTGGAGTTGCTGGTCGCGGGAGTTGTGGCGCGGGTGGATCGTGCTTGAGCGCATGCGGCGCCGCGCCACCCTGCGTCGCGCATGGAATCTGTTGCGGGACTTCAAGTATGAGCAGTCCGATCCGGCGCGCTTCTACGGTGCACTGGCCCGTGACACCGCGGAGATGGTCGGCGCCGTGATCGATATCGACGGTGCCGTCGTACTCGATGTGGGCGGCGGGCCGGGGTACTTCGCCGACGCGTTCGCCGAGCACGGCGCGCGCTACCTCGCCGTTGACCCGGACGCCGGCGAGCTGCGCGCCGCCGGACTGGCCCATCGCACGACGGTCCGTGCGGCCGGGGAAGCGCTGCCGTTTGCCGACGGATCGGTGGACGTGTGCCTCTCGTCGAACGTTGTCGAGCACACTCCGCGACCATGGGAGATGGCCGACGAGATGATTCGCGTGACGCGGCCGGGCGGCACGGTGATCATCAGCTACACGTTGTGGTGGGGGCCGTTCGGCGGTCACGAGATGGGGTTGTCGCACTACCTGGGCGGGCATCGGGCGGCCGCCCGATACACGCGCCGACAGGGACATCCGCCGAAGAACCGCTACGGGGAGTCGCTGTTCAAGGTGACCGCGGCGCAGGGGCTGGCGTGGGCGCATTCGGCTCGTGGTGCGCACCTGGCCGGGGCGTTTCCGCGCTATCTGCCGCGCTGGGCGTGGTGGGTGTTGGCTGTTCCGGGCCTGCGCGAAGTCGCGGCCACGAACCTGGTGATGGTGCTGCGCTGCGGGGGCTGCTGAAATCCGCACTGTGGCGAGACACCGGCGTGATTATCACCGAGGCGGTCCGGTGGGCCCCGGATCTCAGTAGGTGGTCCATCGCACCGACCCGGGGCGGTAGCGTGGCAGCCATCACATTCCGCTAGGCTGGCGGTCAGACAACGACCGTAGTCAGAAGGATTAGGTGCTCATGCTTTCCCTGCGCAACACGCTCGAACAGATCTCCGACACCATCGGGGCGATCAAGGTGCTGCAGAATTCCGGCGCCATCGATCTGAAGAAGCCCAAGCAGGTCGTCGAGGCGGTGAAGCTGGGCAAGTCGATCGGGCCGATCGCCACCGTCGTCGGCCATGTTGCGCGTGAGTCCCCCAACCAGGCCGCGATCGTCGACGAAGCCGGCATGCTGACCTTCGCCGAATTCGACGCCAGGGCCAACGCGATCGCCAACCAGCTCCACGCGGACGGACTCCGCGAGGGCGATGTCGTCGGCATCATCGCGCGCGATCATCGCGGACTGCTCACCGTCATCGCCGGCACCGGCCGCGCCGGACTCCGGCTCGCCATGATGAACACCGGGTTCGGCAAGCCGCAGTTCAACGAGGTCGCCAAACGCGAGGGCATCAAGGCGATGTTCTACGACGAGGAGTTCAGCGATCTGGTTGCGGACTTCCCCGCGCAGAAGCGCTATCTGACCTGGGTCGACTCCACGGGGAAGCCGCCCACGGGCGTGCGCGTCCTGGAGGAGATCGTCACCTCCGGTGATCCGTCGGCCCCACCGCTGCCCGCGGAATTCGCCGGCTTCGTCATCCTGACCAGCGGCACGACCGGTTTGCCGAAGGGCGCCCGGCGATCCAAGATCTCCCCGTTCGCGAGCGCGTTGATCCTGGACCGGATTCCGCTGCCCCAACACAAGGCGGCGGTAGTCGTGTCGCCGATCTTCCACTCCACCGGCTGGGCCATGTGGGGGGTCCTGACCGCGCTCGGCAACACGGCCGTGGTCACGCGGCGCTTCGACCCGGAGAAGACGCTGCAGGCCATCGTCGACAATCAGGCCGAAGTCCTCGTCGCCGTCCCGACGATGCTGTACCGCATCCTCGCGCTGGGCGACGCCGTCATCAGCAAGTACGACACCTCCTCGCTCAAGACAGTCGTCGTGGCGGGCTCGGCGCTGCCGCCCGCACTGTGCAACCGCTGGCAGGACACCTTCGGCGACACCCTCTACAACCTGTACGGATCCACCGAGGTCGCCGTCGCCACGGTCGCCACACCACACGACCTGCGTCTGTCCCCCGGTTCCATCGGCAAGGCCCCGATCTCGAGCTACCTGCGCCTCTACGACGACAACGACAAGCAGGTGACCGCCAAAAACGTCGCGGGCCGCCTATTCGTGCGCAACGGGGCGCCGTTCGAGGGATACACCGACGGCCGCAGCAAACAGGTCATCGACGGGTACATGTCGACCGGCGATATGGCGCTCGTCGATGAGCACGACCTCTGGCACATCGCCGGGCGCGACGACGACATGATCGTCTCCGGCGGCGAGAACCTCTACCCGCAGGAGGTCGAGAACCTGCTGGCCGCGCATGTCGAGGTCGCCGACGTGGCGGTCATCGGTGTCGACGACGAAGAGTTCGGCAAGCGACTGCGGGCATTCATCGTGCCGGTGGAGGGTGCGAGCCCGACCGAGGACGACCTCCGGGCCCACGTCAAGGCGAATCTCGCCCGATACAAGGTGCCGCGCGACATCGTCTTCGTCAATGATCTGCCCCGCAATCCGACGGGGAAGCTGGTCCGCCGCGAGTTGCCGGCGGGCCCGCTGGCCTGACCGCGGGCGGGTTCGGACCCTTCCGGCACCCGGCGAATCTACGCAAAGGGTCCGACTGTGCAGTCGGGCCCTTTGCTGGTTCGTCTGGGGTGGGTCGACTCGGTGGAATCAGCCCCAGCGCCACCGACGGTGCCGGCGGTCCTCGCGGCGGTCTCCGCGACGACGGCGCCGCGGCGGGCCGTAGGACGGGCGGTTCCCGTAAGGGGGGCGGTTCCCGTAGGGCGGGCGGTGGTGGGGAGGCATCTCGGCGTCCTTTCGTCAGCGGGCCGAACTCTTCAACCGCCCCGAACGTAACCAGCGGACCTCACCGGGAACTGAGTGTGACCTGGGCAGGATCTGGGAGTTCGGCGCGCGCCGCGCCGGATCAGATCATTCCTGCGCCCAGTCTTTTCCTTCGGAAATCGCGGCCATCGTCGACTGGCCGTCGAGCGCCTCACGAATGATGTCGGCATGACCGCAGTGGTGCGCGGTTTCGCGCAACTTGTTGACGACCAGCGAGCGCACCGACAGCCACTCGCGCTCCGGCGCCCAGGGCGCGGTGGGCATCGGGATCAACGTGTCAAGGTCGGCGTCGGCTACGGCGCGGTCGAATGCTGCCGCGCCGGCGACGAACTGGTCGCGGTAGTAGTCGAGCGTCTCGTCGGGCAACAGGGTGTAGTTGTCGCCCAGTGCCGCCATATCGAATTCCGCATCGGGGTCGGGACGCACGATCCCCGTCGCCGACCGGTGTTCGCCCGACGCCAGGTGTTTGGTGAGTCCGCCCAGGGTCAGCTCGCTGACCGTGGTGCGCGTGCGCGCCTGCTCATCGGTGATGTCGCGCACGGTGACGAGGAACAGATTGCGCTGGTCGCGCAGTACTTCGAGGAGTTCGCGTTTCTCCCCGTCGACGTCGACGGGGAGCTCGACTGCGGTGTAGAAGGCCATGATCAATCCTGTCGGTCGGGGGATGGTCGGACGCGTTTCGACGCTACGCCCGACGTCGGACACGGTCGCCGGGAAGTGCCCGGGCCACATCGCCTTGTCCACCATCTCCGACCGTCCACACCTGTGGTCTTCGGCCCGGGCGCCCGTAGGCGTCACCGCCTACCCTGGTCCCATGCCGTCGTTCGTCCCGCTCTCCTACACCCCGGACGACCTCGTCGACTTCGACCCCGGCGCTATCCAGCGGGGGCTCGCCTATGCCGACAAACGGCACATCATGAACCGCGTCTGGTCCAGCGGCGGATTGCTGTTGCGGGCCAAGTCCATCGGGTCGGGTGCCATCTACGATGTCGCCGCGCGATTCACCCCCGACGGGCGCGGCGATCGTCTCCTGGCCGGCACCAGCTGTACGTGCCCGGTCGACGGGTATTGCAAACATGCGGTCGCACTCCTGCTCACCGAATCACGCCAGCCGGCGCTCGAATCGCTCGATCAGCCGGCCGCCCGGCCGTGGCGCTCGGTGCTGGGCGGCTTTTCGTCCGACCCGGCGCCGGAGACTTCGCTGTCCGGTCCGGTTCGGCCGTTGGCGATCCAATTCCACCTGCCCAAGGGCACCCGTTATGCGCAGCATCCCGCGCCGAGCATCACGTTGCTGACCGTCGGGCGTACCGGGAACTGGATCAAGACCGGGATCAGCTGGAATGCAACGCTTACCGGAATGGGCTACGCACTCGGCCGGACGCCGCAGGTCGACCCAGACGCGTACGACGACCGGCAGTTGCGTGCGGCGCGCGCGATCGCCCGTGCCTTCGTGTCGAACTATCAGGCGCAGAATGCCGGTGCCATCGCCCTCGGATCGTCACCGTCCGACATCTGGGACCTGCTGGCCGATGCCCGCGACGCCGGAATTGTCCTGCTTCCGTCGCCGGCGCTCGGTATCACGGCGGTGGAACTGGTCGAGACTTCCGGTGTCGGACTGGAGGTATCGCGCGCCGCGGATGGCAGCGGTATCACGGTGAAGACCTTCGTCCACGTCAATCACGAGGCCTACCCGGGTGGGCCGGTCGGCCTCATCGGCGTGCCACGCCCGCACGGCATGTACGCCATCGGCGACGACGTCATGCTTATCGGCCGGTTCGAGTCCCCGGGCAACGACCGCGGACTCGAGCGGCTGCTCGCCGCGCCGGCCATGCACATCCCGGAGGCCGAGGTCGCCGAGTTCGCCACCGAGGTTGTGCCCAGCCTGCCGGCGTCGCTGCCGGTGCTCATCGACGACGAGGCCATTGTGAAGCCGACGATTGCCGGGCCGTTCGCGGCCCTGCGCGTCGACCTCAACGACCAGGGCGCCCGCGTGCAGTGGAAGGCGACCTATGAGATCAACGGGCGCCTGAAGGCGGTCGACGACGGCACCGGCGCGCTGGCCTACCGCGACGCGGGTGCGGAGGCGGCGGTGCTGGCGACGGCGCGCGATGCGATGCAAACGGTGGCCGGCGTATGCGCGCGGTGGCGCAACCAGGCGATTCACTACCTGCAGCAAGACATGCGGCACGCCGACTCCGCCGGCCGGGAGTCGCTGCTGGACTACGTTCAGACGCTGTCCGCCGCGCCGTCGATTCCCGCGGCCGTGCGCGCCGCCGACGTGGACCTGCTCCGCCGCGTCTTCACCTATTCCCCGATCGACGCCGCGGTGCTGTGCTACGAGGTCCTGCCGCTGCTGCGCGAGCGCGGGGTGCGCGTCGAGGTGAACGGCGACGCCGATCGGTTCCGCGCTGCTCAGGGCGACCCGGACATCACCTTGAGCGCCGACGACGACGGCCGCAACGACTGGTTCAACCTGCACGTGCGGGTTGAGGTCGACGGGGCCATCGTGCCGCTCGACCGGCTCATCGTCGAACTCAACAGCAGCGCTACGCACATGCTGCTCGACGACGGAACGTACTTTCCGCTCGATCATCCGGCCCTGGCGCGGCTGACCGACCTGCTCGACGAGGCGCGGGCGCTCGGTGAGATCGAGGGTTCGCGGGTGCGCCGTGAGTCGTACAACGCGACGCTGTGGGAGGAGTTGCTGTCGCTCGGAGTGGTCGACGGCGACCTCGCGCGGTGGCGCGAGCGGATGGTGCGACTCGCTTCGGCGACGTTGCCGCGACGCAGCGAACCGCCGGCCTCGCTGCAGGCGCAGCTGCGGGACTACCAGATCGACGGGTTCAACTGGTTGAAGTTCTTGTGGGACAACCAGATAGGCGGAATCCTCGCCGATGACATGGGGTTGGGCAAGACGGTGCAGGCATTGTCGCTGATCGCCAGCGCGCTGGACGAGGATCCGGCGCTGCGGTTCCTGGTGATCGCACCGACGAGTGTCGTGGGGAACTGGGTGCGGGAGGCCGCGAAGTTCCTGCCGTCGGCCAGTGCCGCGGCGGTGGCATCGGTGCGCACCGACGGGCCGATCGACGAGCAGATCGGCGCCGCCCGGATCGTGGTCACCTCGTACACGCTGTTCCGGTTGCAGTTCGAGGCGTTCGACGAGTTCGACTGGGCGGTTGTGCTTTTCGACGAAGCGCAGTTCATCAAGAACCACCACGGCAAGACCCACCAGGTTGCGCGCCGGATCAACGCGCGGTGCAAGGTCGCCATGACCGGCACGCCGATGGAGAACGGCCTGATGGAGTTGTGGGCTTTGCTGTCGGTCAGTGCGCCCGGACTGTTCCCGTCGCCGAAGGCCTTCACCGACTACTTCCGCAAGCCGATCGAGTCGGGGGCCGAGCCCGACCGGCTTGCCCTGCTGCGACGGCGGATGAAGCCGGTGATGCTGCGTCGTACCAAAGACCAAGTGGTCAAAGACCTTCCGCCGAAGCAGGAGCAGGTCCTTGCGCTCGACCTGAATCCCAAGCACGAGAAGATCTATCAGACGCGGTTGAACCGGGAACGGCAGAAAGTCCTTGGTCTGCTGGGGGATTGGGAACGCAATCGCTTTGAGATCTTCCGGTCGTTGACGATGCTCCGACAGTTGAGCCTGCATGCCGGACTGGTCGAGGAGAACGATGCCGGCGTGGCGTCGGCAAAGATCGATCATCTCGCCGAGCAACTTCCCGAGTTGATCGCCGAGGGGCATTCGGCGCTGGTGTTCAGCCAGTTCACCGGCTTCCTCGCACTGGTGCGCGCGAAGCTCGACGAGGCCGGTATCGCCTTCGCCTATCTGGACGGGTCGATGACGGCGACGGCGCGCTCGGTGCAGATCGCCGAGTTCACCCGCGGCGGCGTCCAGGTGTTTCTGATCAGTCTCAAGGCCGGCGGTTTCGGCTTGAACCTGACCGAGGCCGACTATTGCTTCGTCTGCGACCCGTGGTGGAACCCGGCCGCTGAGGCGCAGGCCGTCGACCGCGCCCACCGTATCGGCCAGACCCGCCCGGTCACCGTGTATCGACTGGTGTCGACGGGGACGATCGAGGAGAAGGTCATCGCGCTGCAGGACCGCAAGCGCGAACTGTTCAACGCGGTGCTGGACGACGGCGACCTGTTCGGCTCCGGGATCACCGAGAGCGATATCCGCGAGTTGCTCGACGGGTGAGCCGACGAGCAACTCGCGGATGGCTGCACCGTGCCGATCAGCTCAGGTGGTGCACCTCCTGCACCCCGTACACCGGGGTGTCGAGGCCCTCGTAGCGCGCTTTGAGCTGTAGTGCGAGATACAGCGAGTAGTGCCGCGACTGGTGCAGGTTGCCGCCGTGGAACCACAGGCCCGGCTGCTGCGTGGGTTTCCACATGTTGCGCTGCTCGCCCTCCCATGGCCCGGGGTCCTTGGTGGTGTCCGAACCCAGGCCCCACACTTTGCCGACCCGGTCGGCGACCTCTTGGCCCATCAGGTCGGCGGCCCAGCCGTTCATCGATCCGTAGCCGGTGGCGTAGACGACGACGTCGGCGGGCAGCTCGGTGCCATCGGACAGGACCACCGACCCCTGGGTCAGATGGTCGACGCCGCCCTTGGCGAGCTTGATGGTGCCGTCGGCGACCAGTTCGCTGGCACCCACGTTGATGTAGTAGCCCGAGCCGCGTCGCAGGTACTTCAGGAACAGTCCCGAGTCGTCGTCGCCGAAGTCCAAGTCGAAACCGGCGGCGGTCAGGCTGTCGTAGAAATCCTTGTCGCGCTCGCGGATCTCGTCGTAGATCGGGACCTGCCACTGGTGCATGATGCGGTACGGCATCGAGGCGAAGACCATGTCGGCCTTCTTGGTGGTCATGCCCGAGTCGACGGCCTGCTGGCTGTAGAGGGCGCCGAGACCGATCTCCATCAGTGACTCGGACTTCACGATGTGGGTGGAGGAGCGCTGCACCATGGTGGTGTCCACCCCGTTCTCCACCAGTGCCTTGCAGATATCGTGCGCCGAGTTGTTCGCGCCGATCACCACGACCTTCTTGCCGGCATACGCATCGGGGCCCGGGTGCTCGCTGGAATGGTGCTGCTCGCCGGCGAAGAGCTCCTGGCCGGGGAAGACCGGCGTGTTCTTCTTGCCCGACATGCCGGTGGCCAGAACCAGCTGGGTCGGGTGCAGGGTCAGTTGCTCGCCGTCGCGGTCGAGCTCGACGGTCCAGCGCTGGGCCGCCTCGTCGTAGGTCGCCCCGGTACAGGTCGTCTTCGACCAGTACGGCACCTCCATCACGCGGGTGTAGAACTCGAGCCAGTCGCCAATCTTGTCCTTGGGGGCGAACACCGGCCAGTTCTCCGGGAACGGCAGGTAGGGCAGGTGGTCGTACCAGACCGGGTCGTGCAGGCACAGCGACTTGTACCGCTTGCGCCATTGGTCGCCGGGGCGGTCGTGGCTGTCGACGACGATCGACGGCACCCCGAGTTGACGCAGTCGCGCGCCGAGGGCGATTCCGCCCTGGCCGCCGCCGATGATCAGTGCATAGGGCTGTGCGGTGCGACCGAGTTCGGCCTCCTCGTCGTCGCGCTTCTGCGCCCAGGAACGCCGGTCGGCGTCGGTCCCGTGCACCGCGCCCAGCGGGCGGCCGTGCCCCTGGGGCTCCTCGTGCCCTTTGAGTTCCTGCAGGGTGGTGAGCAGTGTCCAGGCCTCGTCGTTGCCGTCGGCAGCGGGTCGCAGCCGCAGGTGCGCGCTCCCGCGCCCGGACTGTGTCTCGAATTCAACGAAGGCCTCGGCCACCCCGTCGGGGGTTTCGGTGGGCGGCTCGGCGGTGACCCAGTTCGACGGTCCGGTGTCGGCGAGGCGGGCGCCGAGCATGTCGGCGATCTGGTCGCGGCCCTCGGACGTCGTGAGATTCCAGGTGAATGCCACCAGGTCGCGCCAGAAGCCGTCGACGGCGAACAGGCCGGCGACCTCGGCCGGGTCGCCCGCCGAAAGTGCGGAGTCGAACCGCGCCAGCCAGTCGTCGACCCGTTGCTGCGGGGTGCGCGGCGCCGTGCCGGTGCGGGGTTCCAGTGTTTGTGTCATGCGGTCCTCCAAGGCCCGTTGTTCCAAGTGCTTGTGATCCAGAACACAACCGCTGGACCGGGCCGGCAAGGGTTGCAGGGGGTTGCAGGTTGCGTGGCTTGACTTGGCGGCTTTGCCGTCGCACCCTCGATGTGACCCGAACCACATCGATTGGACGACGCCCATGACGGCGATTTCGGCCCCGGAACCGGCGTTGGCCGCCGGTGAGGACCCGCGTGCCTACGCCGCGGTGCTCCATGCCGTGTACGACGCCGAGATGGCTGGCGAGCGTGCCCCGGCCCGGCCCCGCGAGGTCATCAGCGACTCGTGGCGGCGCGTCAAAGAGGCCGGCGTGGACCCGGATTCCGGCGGCGCCGAACCGACGTTGGACGGCGGACAGGTGCAGTCGCGCCGCGCCGACTCCGGGCTCGGCGAGGTCCTCGAGCCGGTCATGCGCAACCTCGACACCCTCATCGTTGACGGGGAGAACGTGCTGGTGGTGGCCGACGCCCACGGCCGGGTGCTGTGGCGCAACGGGTCCGCCCGGGTCCTCGGCCAGGCCGACCGGCTCGGCTTCACCGAGGGTGCTTCGTGGGCGGAGACGGCGGTGGGCACCAACGCGATAGGCACTGCGCTGGCCTCGGGCCGGGCCGTCCAGGTGTTCTCCGCCGAGCATTTCGTGCGCACCCACCACAATTGGACCTGTGCGGGTGCTCCGATCCGCGACCCGCGCACCGGTTCGGTGCTCGGCGTCGTCGACGTGAGCGGCCCGGCGGTCACCATCCACCCGACGACGCTGGCGCTGGTGGACACCGTCGCCAAGCTTGCGCAGGCGCAGCTGCGCGAGCAGCACCGCGCCCGTCTCGACGCGCTGCGCGCGGTCGCCGCGCCGATCCTGGCCCGCTCCGGCGGGCCGGCGCTCGCCGTCGACGGCTTTGGCTGGGTGGCGGCCGTCGACGGGGTCGCCCCGCGCGAAAAGATGCTGCTGCCGCGGGAGTGCACCCCGGGCCGGTGGTATGTGCACGGACTGGGCGACTGCGAATTGGTGCCGATGCCCGGCGGGTGGCTCGTGCGGGTCCAAGAGGCCGCCGATACCCGCGTGCTGGTCCGGCTGAGTGCCGCGGGCGCCGCCGAACAGCAGGTACAGGTGTCCGGCGCCGACGGTGCGTGGGTGCACCGGCCCTCGCCGCGCCACGCGCAGATTCTGCGGCTGCTCGCTGAGCATCCTGCCGGGATGACCGCCGGCGCGATCGCCGTCGCCCTCTTCGGCGACGCGGCGCGGACGGTTACGGTGCGCGCCGAGATCTCCCGCCTGCGCAAGCGACTCGGTGGCGTGCTCGCCGCTGAGCCCTACCGTTTCGCCGAAGGCGTCGACGTCGTCGTGGGCGCGGCCTGATTCAGTTCAGCACGCGCTCCGGCGGGGTGGTGCGGGTGCGGGCCATCGCCGCGCGCAGCTTGCGGTCCATCCGGGCTACCAGGTTGGGCCGGTAGGCGCGGGCGTTGGCCGGATCGGCCAGGTTGTTCAGCTCGTGCGGATCGTTCTCGAGGTCGTAGAGCTCCCGTTGGGGGCGGGTTGATCCGCGGGGGTCGAAGTAGACCGCGTACTTCCAGCGCCTGGTGCGGATCGCGCGCAGGTGATTGGGCTGGCGCACGATGTTCTGCCCGTCGGGGGTGGCGACGTTGTCGTCGTCGAAGGTGAACAGGACGCTGTCCTGGACCTCGGTCCGCGGCGACCCCGGCGCGGCGACGGCGTCGGCGATGACCGGTGTCAGATCGGTCCCGCGGAACGTCCACCTGTCGCGGTCGGGGACGCCGGCCAGGGTGGCGAAGGTGGGCATGAGGTCGACGAGGGAGGCCATTGCCTCGGTGGTGGCACCGGTCGGGAACATCACCGGGTTGCTGATGATCAGCGGCACGCGCAGCGTCTCGTCGTAGGCGTTGAAGATCTTCTGACGGAGCCCGCCGTGGGACATGCCCATCTCGCCGTGGTCGGAGATGCGGACGATGAGCGTCTGGTCGCGCACGGCCGGGGCCTCGTCGAGGGTGTTCAGGACGGTGCCGAGGTGCTGGTCGACCACCCTGTGCAGGTAGGCGTAGAAGTTGGCGTAGTCGGTGGCGGCCTGCGGGGTGAACAGCGGACCCAGGCCGCCGGCCAGTAGCAGCTGCGACTGGACCTGGGCGCTGGGCTTGAAATTCGTCAGCAGGTTCTCCGGGTAGGAGGCCGGCAGGGTGATGCCCTGACGGAAGGCGCCGGGGGCCTTCGACGCGTAGTTGTCGCAGGCACCTTCGCGCCGGTTCCACGTCTGCGGGTAGGACAGGATGTCGTGCGGGTTGGCCAGCGACACGATCAGCGCGAAAGGCTGTGCAGCATCGGCCTTTTCGTTTCGGAGGAAGTCGACAGCCTGCTGGGTCACCGAGCCGTCGTGGTCGGCGCAGCCACCGCCGAAGTTGGCCGGTGAGGTATCGCCGCCGAAGTCGGGGGAGCGCCAGCCGGCAAAGCCGTAACGGGCGATGTCCGACGGGCGCGGGCCGTGGCCGTCGGGGCTCTTGCTCATATGCCACTTGCCGCGGTAGTGGACCCGGTAGCCGGCTGAGCGCAGCAGCTTGGCCATGTTCTGCTCGTCGACGGGCAGCGTCGGCTCGGTCGGCGACAACGTCCCACCCTCGGTGAGGGTGCGGGTCACGCCGTGTTCGGCGGGGTACTTACCGGTGAAGAAGGTGCTGCGGCTCGGCGAGCACATGGCGGCCGCGCAGAAGGCGTTCTCGAAGGTGAGGCCGTGGTCGACCAGGCGCTGCCGATTGGGCAGGTTGCGCGCCGCCCAGCCCGTGGGCCAGTGCATGGGCTTGCGTTCCTGGTCGGTGATGAACAGCACGATGTTGGGGCGCCGCAGCATCGACCCGGATCGTGGTTGGCCGGGGGCGGCCGCGGTGGTGCCCGTGCCCCCCACGGCCCCGCCCAGCGCCATGGCGCCCGCGCCGGCGGCCATCGACAGGAAGCCTCGCCGGGTGACGGGGAGGCCCGGCTGCTCGCTCGCGGGGACGTTGCGGGGGAGGTTTGCCATGGGGACATCATTACCGGTCGTGGCCAACACTCCGCTATTTCGGGCGAAGTCGGCGACCGGTGAGGCATGGTGGAGCTATGCGCAAACTGATCGTGCTGGTGGGCGCCGGGTTACTCGCCGCCGGGTTGGCCGGCTGTGACGTTCGGCCGGGCCCGGGACCGGAGAAGACGACGAAGATCGACACGATCGTTGCCGTCGTCGGCGGTAAGCCGGCCAAGGGCTTTCGGGTCGAACCGATGCAGGGCGACAATTCCATCGACTGCCAGTTCGCCCAGATCAGCCGGTCGGCGACGACGATGGGCGTGTTCGGCGGGTGTGGCGCATCAGCCCAGTCGGCCGATGTGTGCTGGCCGGGTACGGGCCACAGACTCTTGTGCGGCACCGAACCGTGGGACCGGACGCTGATCGAATGGGAGATCACCTCGGGCCGGTTGCCGCTGCGCGCGGAACCGTCGGCGACCCCCGAACCGTGGGGGCTCGAGTTGGCCGACGGACGGCGGTGCCGGGTCCGGGTCGGCGGCGCCTGGGGCGGACGGGCCGACGGAATGGTTGGGGCGTACTCGTGTACCGGTGGTCAGAATCAAGTCGTGCTGCAGGGCGCCGACGCGACGACGGCGATCGATCGGTCGACGGCGATCTGGACGGTGCAACTCGGCCGACTCGGCGCGGGCAACCCTGATCTCGGCAGCCCGGTGAAGGTGTCGGTGCGCACCGCCTACTTCGCCGGCTCGCAGGTCGGCGGCTGACCGCCGGCGGCTACTTCGTGCGGGTTCCGGGCACGATACCGGCGTCGATGACCGCCTTCACCAGCGGGTGGGTCGCCTCGAGGAGTGAGTCGACGCCGCTTGTGGTCCAGACACTTTCACCGAGCGCATCGGTCATGGCCTCGATGTCGTCGTAGCGTTCCGCACCGTCGGGGGTGAGGCGGTGCGCGATGCCGGACTCGTTGGGGCCGGTTCGCTCGGCCAGGCCCCGCTCGACGAGGCGGTCCACCGAGAGTTCCCAATCGTCGTCGCACCAGCCGCGGGTCAGCATCGACATTCGCTTGCCGAGCGTGACCCGGCGGATCCCCGGATCGAGCAGCTGGGACTCATGGAACGTGCGGGCGTCGATGCCGTCGAGCCCGTGTACGACCAGTGCCGCGATGTGGTTGTCGCCGCGCCATTCCCGCAGAACCGCGATGTTGTGCCACAGGGCCACGATCGGTTCGTCGGGGATCGCAGCACTCGCCCACGCGGCGGCCAGCGCGCGTCCGTTCAGCGGTAGCGAAGCGGCGAGAGCGCCGTAGCGCGCGGCGAGATCGGCAATGGCGGGCTGCTCGCCGAGGTCGCCGAGGATGGCATGGAACTGTTCGCCCAGCATTGCGTTGCGACGATCGACGACGGCGTCGAGCCCTACCGCGCATGCCGACGCCCACGCCGTGCCGATCAGCGCCGGGGAGAAGTTGAAGAAGGCCGACGCAACGACCGAACCGGCGCATGGTCCCAGGGGCGCGCCACGGGCGCCGACGTAGAAGGCGTGCGGGTCGAGTCGGGTGTCGGCCTGGGCGGCCTGGAGGCCGGGGTTGAAATAGGCCAGGAGGTGAAAGGGTTCGAGGGCTTCGTGCGCGCGGCGGGCGGCACTGGTCATGGCGATCTCCTCGCGGTCGGGTGCTGCCAGCGTAACGCGGGCGCCGTGGTAGGAGAGGCGATGAAACTGGGCAATCAGGGTCGGGAATCGGATGCCAGCCGGGCCTTCACCTCCGGTTTGACGACCTTGCCCACCTTTGAACGCGGCAGGTCGGGCCACACGTGCACAATCTTGGGCGCCTTGACGCTGCCGATTCGAGCTTTGACAAAGGCGACGAGCGCCGCCGGCTCGACGGGATGGCCCGGCTTCGGCTGGACGACGGCCTCGACCCGCTCGCCCCACTTGTCGTCGGGTCGGCCGATGACTGCGCAGTCCTGGACGCCGGGGTGCGCGAGCAGAGCCTGCTCCACCTCCACCGAGTACACGTTGAAGCCGCCGGTGATGATCATGTCCTTGGCCCGGTCGACGATGAAGAGGAAGCCGTCGTCGTCGAGGTATCCGACATCGCCGGTGTGATGCCACCCGAACTCCGACGCTTCGGCGGTCGCCGCCGGGTTGCGGTAGTAGCCCGGCGTCACGAGCGACGATCGGACGACGATCTCGCCCCGCTCACCGCGCGGTAGGAGGGCGCCGCGGGAATCCATGATTCCCATCGTGACGAGCGGTGACGGTCGCCCCGCGGACGAAAGCCGATGCGCCGCCACCGCTCCATCTGGATGGAAATGCTCTGCCGGGGCCATCGTCGACAACATCATCGGCGCCTCGGTCTGCCCGAACAGTTGCGCCATCACCGGCCCGATGCGAGTCAGCGCTTCCGCGAGACGAGCCACCGACATCGGGGCCGCGCCATACCAGAAGCATTGCAAGGACGAGTGATCCGTTTCATCGAGGGCGGGATGCGTCAGCACCATGTAGAGCAGCGTCGGCGGCAGGAACGTGACGATGTTCGACGGGTTGTTCGAGAACTGTCTGATCCGGTACACGCCAGACGACACCTCGGTCGTCGACACCCTGCGTCGGCATGCAGTGTGGGTACTCGACGCGGTGTGCGGTTAGCTCGCAGCAACGGGAGTAGCGTGACGCCCATGCAGATCGTGAACGTCCGCTTCCACGTCAAACCAGAACTCGCCGACGCCTTTCCCGCGGCCATTGCCGACCTCGTCGACGCGACGCGCGCCGAACCGGGCAACCTGTGGTACCTGTGGTCGCGCAGCCTCGACGATCCGAGCGAGTTCGTCGTTCTGGAGGGTTACACCGACGATGGCTTCGCCGCGCACGCGCAGAGCGCCCACTTCCAGGCCGGCGGCGCCAAGATCCATCCGTTCTTGGTGAAGACCCCGGAGATCATCGTGCGTCAGGTGCCGGGCGACGGCTGGGATCAGCTCGGCGTCCTCGCCGTCGACTGACGTATCGGCGGTGCGCGGTCAGGACCAGACGGCCCGCGCGCCGGTGTCCCCGACCAGGAACACCAGCCAAATTGCAGCGATCGCGGCCAGCATGACGGCCAGCGCAAGTCCGCGGCGCGCCCAGATCAGGGCGGCGGCGCTGAGCGGGATCCGCTCGTAGCAGGCGGGCCGGTCCAGCAGCCACTGCGCCAGCATCATGAGGAACAGTGGCGCGACAGCAAGGATCAACTTGTCGCCGAGTTCAGCGTGGTCGGCGATGGACGCGGGATGGCCGAGCTTCTCTTCGAGCGCTTCGCCGGCGTTGGAGGCGATCGGCACTGCGATCAGGGTGACCAGGGCCAGCAGGGGCGGGAACCAGCCCAGGTGGGTGCGCGCCCGTGGCCACAGTGAGACAACGATGCCGACCAGAGCGGTGACCGGAACGGCCACGACCACGAAGTGAACGATCAGTGGGTGCAGCGGCAGGCCGGCAATCGAATCCATGCCGGGAGCGTAGCGCGGCGGCCCGCTCACCGCGCAGTAGGGACGCCAACCCTTGCTTGCGGTCGTGCCGGGAATCAGTGCACCGTAGGGGCTATGACCGAGACTGCGGCAACTGTCCCGCATGCGCACCCCGACGAACCGCACACCGGTGGCTTGGCGAACCGGCTCAACTGGCTGCGGGCCGGCGTGCTCGGTGCGAACGACGGCATCGTCTCGACGGCGGGCATCGTCGTCGGTGTCGCCGCTGCCTCGGCTGACCGTACCGCCTTGTTCACCGCGGGAATCGCGGCCCTGGCCGCGGGGGCAGTCTCGATGGCCCTGGGCGAGTACGTTTCGGTGAGCACCCAGCGCGACACCGAGGCCGCCTTGCTGACCAAGGAGCGGCGGGAGCTGCGCGAGGAACCGGAAGCAGAGCTGGCCGAGCTCGCCGGCCTCTACGAGGCCAAAGGGCTGTCGTCGGCGACGGCCCACCTGGTGGCCGCCGAGCTGACCGAGCATGACGCGCTCGCCGCCCACGCCGACGCGGAGCTGAAGCTGGATCCAGACGACCTCGCCAACCCGTGGCTGGCGGCCTTGTCGTCGGCGATCGCCTTCACCGTCGGCGCGCTGCTCCCGCTGATCGCGGTGCTGCTGCCGCCGGTTGCCTGGCGCATCCCGGTGGTGTTCGTGTCGGTGTTGCTGGCCCTGATGCTGACGGGCACCATCGGCGCCCTCCTCGGCGGCGCCAAGGTACTCCGGCCGACGATGCGCGTGGTGATCGGTGGCGCGCTCGCCATGATCGTCACCTACGGGATCGGCAGCCTGGTCGGGACTGCCGTCGGCTGATGCCTCGGGGCGTCCACGCAGTGGGTTCTGGCACCACCGTCGACGGCGCTTGACCGTCGCGTACTGAGGGGCTCCAGGTCGGTCAGTGCACCGCCTCGGTGAACAGGTGGCGCTGGCCTTCGCGCTCGGCGACGGCGGCGACGCGCAGGATGTTCTCGTGATCGAAGCCGGTCCACCGCTGGGTGCGTTGGCGCTGGTACTCCGACCAGGACGGTACGACGAACTGCTCGATGTAGGTGTCGGGCTCCTCCCCGGTCTGATATAGCCGCCACGATCGGCCGCCGGTCCGGCGCCGAGAGCCGGCCAGCGGCGTCATCGCGGTGAGGAAAGCCTGCCGATTCTCCGGTTCGACGCGGTAGGTCACCTCGATCTGCACCGGACCGTCGGACGGGCCCGGTTCGAAGACGAGGTTGGGCACCGGCCACGTCACAAAGAGGGTGCGGTCGAGCTGCGCGGTCATCGGGTGCAGCGGCAGAACCGTCGCGGTTGCCGCTGCGGACACCAGCAGGCCGGCGGCGATCGCCAGGGCGGTGCCCGGGCTCAGCGACTGTCCCAGTAATCCCCAACCGAAGGCACCCAGACCCTGTAGCCCCATGAAAACCAGCAGGTACATCGACATTCCGCGGGCGCGCACCCATTGCGGCAGGGTCAGCTGCATGGCCGCGTTGAGGGTGGAGAGCTGCGCGGTCCAGCCGAAGCCCGCCAGGAACAGCGGGACCGCCGCCCAGCCGAACGGTGCGAATCCGGCTGCGACGGTGCCGCCCGCGAACAGTAGTGCCGACCCGGCGAGCAGCAGATCCGATGAGATGGTCGCCCGGATCGCCGGCAGCACGAACATGCCGCACACCGCGCCGACGCCGAGTAGTCCGAGCAGGACGCCGTAGCCGGTGGAATCGAAGTGGAAGTGCGACCTGGCCACCACCGGCAGCAGCGCCCAGAGCGCCGACGCCGGGAGGGCGAACAACGCGGCCCGCAGCAGTAGCCGCTGCACCACTGGCGCCGCCGCGAGGTACCGCATCCCGACCGTCATGGACATCGCGATGTGTTCGCGCTCCACGTCGGCTGCCTTGGGCGGCCGGCGCCAGGTCAGCAAGGCGAATAGCACCGCCACATAGGACACCGCATTGACGGCGAAGACCGTGCCGGCACCGCCGAAGGTGAACAGCACCCCGGCCAGAGCGGGGCCGACGGCCCGCGCGGTGTTCATCGCGACGCTGCCGAGCGACGCCGCGTCGGCAATCTGATCGCGCGGCACCAGTTCGGGCTGGATGGCCTGGAACGCGGGGGCGCTGAGCGCGGCGCCGGAACCCAGGAGGAAGGTCAGCACCAGCAGGATGGGCGGGGTCAGCAGACCACTCCACGCCAGGCCCGCCATCACGCCGGCGATCACCACGGCGTACACCGTCATCACGATGAGCAGGCGCTTCGGATTCAACACGTCGGCCAGCACGCCGGCCAACAGTGAAAAGACAAGGGTGGGAAGCAGGCTCGCGGTCTGCACCAGCGAGATGACCGCCGGCCCGGCATTGGCGTCGACGAGGAACCACTGGGCGCCCACCGTCTGCATCCACAGCCCGATGTTCGAGATCATCAGCGCCAAGAACAGATTCCGGAACACCTCGTTCTGCAAGGGGGCGGTACCCAACTTCAACGCCATGGGCATCAGCTTAGGTTCGCCGGCGAGCCGGTTGACGTTGATCTGGCCGGTTGTGGTCGCGCTTAGGCGGCGGCAGCCCAATCGAGGGCATGGACGGCGTGCTTGCCCGGGATTCCTTTGAGATCAACATTCCTGGTCTGCAGCACCGAATAGGTGTCGCCGAGTTCGTCGAGCACGGCGTCGCTGACCAGGATTTCCGCACCGTCGGCCTGTCCGGCGACGCGCGCAGCCATGGCGACGTTCTGCCCGAACAGGTCGTTGTCGCGGTGGACCGCCGGTCCGCGGTGGATGCCGATGCGCACCCGCACCGGGCTCAGGCGCGAGCCGGGTCGAACGCCGGTGATCGCGCGCTGAACGTCGACTGCCGCACCGACCGCATCGGCCGGGGAGCGGAAGGCGACCATGAAGCCATCGCCCTGGGTTTTGACGACGTAGCCATTGTGATGTTCGACGGCGCGGTTGATGATGCGATCGTGCTTGTCGAGCAGATGGACCCACACCTTATCGCCGAGTTGGGTGTTGAGGGTCGTCGAATCCTCGATGTCGGAGAACAGGATTGTGACCGTCCCGTCGTGATCGGCGATGCGGACGAGGTCGGGACGCTGCACGTTTGCCCAGCCGGCGATCTCCTCGACGGAGCTCCGAACCACGCGGCCGAGACCTTGGTCGGCCACCTTGATGGCCGTTCCGACCGCGCCACGGGCCAATTCGGACGCCGTCGGCACCCGCAGTCGGCGTTTGCGTGGCGGCTGCTGCAACTCGGTGAGCGTGCGCTGCAACGAGTGCGACCGCCGGCGCGCGCTCAACCACAAGACGGTGGTGGTCGTCGCCAGCGCAGCGAGCGCGGCCGCCACTACCGCGAGCGAAATCTCGAGTGTGGTCATCGGAGTCAACGTACCCTGCACACATGGCGTTCACCGACACCGAACTCGCATACTTGAAGTCCCAGCGACTCGGACGGCTCGCAACACAGAAGCCCGACGGGACTCTGCAGAACAGTCCGGTCGGGTACAAGGTCAACGCCGACGGCACCATCGATGTCGGCGGCTACAACATGAGTGCGAGCCGCAAGTATCGCAATGTCGCCGACAACGGTCGCGTGGCACTGGTCGTTGACGACCTTGCCTCCATCGATCCGTGGCGCGTCCGCTGCCTCGAGATTCGCGGGCGTGCCGAAGCTGTGCCGGCAACGGCCGAGTCGGGCGCGGTCATCCACATCCATCCCGAGCGTGTGATCGGCTTTGGTCTTGACGAAGACAAGGACGCCCACGGCCTGAAGGTCAACGCGCGCGACGTGTAGCCGGTTTCCACACGCCGGTTGTGTTGGTGGCGCCGCGGGAGGCATTCACTGAGCGGGATTTGCCGGGGGGCGCCGTTGCTTGCGGTTGAGGTGTTGTCGCCGTCGACGCGGAGCATTGACTTGTTGTTGAAGAAGGATCGATTGCGTCGTGCTGGGTGCGCGAACTATTGGGTCGTCGATCCGGATGAGCGTCGATCATCGCGTGGGCGTTGCGCGACGGGCAATATGTCGAGGTTGGTCATGCGGCCGGTGACGAGGAACTGCGAATCACCGAGCCGTTTGGCATCGCATTGACGCCGTCAGAGTTGGTCCGTTGGTCGAGCTGACCTATGACCCGAATGGCGAGGTCTGCCGGGGGGACGGCTTCGGCTTGCGCCAGGTGATGGACCAGGTGGCCAGCCGATCACCTAAGGCACCTTCGTAGGCGATCAATGTCGGCCGAGGCCCATCGATGTCGAAGGCGACAGTGCCGCGGGCGCGTTCGCCGGCCGGAAGGCTACCGGATCCAAGTGTCGTGCTTGAGTAGTCTGGGCTGCTGTACATCGTGCCGTCGGCGGCCTTTGCCGACCAGTACAGCGGATTGACGGCGAGCGACCCGCGGGTTGCGGTGATAGTCGCGGTGAAACTGAAGGTGCTCCCACTCATCTGGATGTCAGTGACATCGACATAGCCTGCGTCGTCGTAGTCGGAGATGTACTTGCCCTCGGCCGCTGCGGCCTGGCCGCTGGGGGCAAGAAGCGCGATGAGAGCGAGACTCAGTGCGATCGCCAAGCGGGCGATGCGGGTGGACGAAATAATTGTGGACCTCCTAGGTTGCCGACGGTTCACATCTCCGGTGATCCGTTTCGGCAGAGACTAGGTCGACGGTCTGACACCGCGGCGCGGATCGTGTGCGGGACAAGGGCAGCGCGTCGCGGTCGGCGGGCGCGTTGTTCACAGTTTCGTGTTGTCCACAGGACGGTTGTGAGCGGGCCTGTTGTTGGGGTGATTCTTGCAGGTCGTGGCGCTAGATTCGGTCGCCGTGGGGGAGGGTGAGGACTACGATGACGGCTATGACGACCGAGGTCTTAGGGCTGCCGCGGGGCCGGGCGTTGACGCGCGAGGATTTGGATGCGATGCCTGATGATGGGCATCGGTATGAGCTCCTCGACGGGATTCTCGTCGTGAGTCCGGCGCCGCGACTGGTGCATCAGCAGGTCGTGCTTATGTTGTCTCGCGTCCTTTTTGATGCGTGCCCGAGCGAGTTCCGCATGTACTTCGCGCCGGTCGATGTTGTGCTCGCCGAGGACACGGTGATGCAGCCGGATCTGTTGGTGGCGCCGCGGGAGGCGTTCACTGAGCGGGATTTGCCGGGGGCGCCGCTGCTTGCGGTCGAGGTGTTGTCGCCGTCGACGCGGAGCGTTGACTTGTTGTTGAAGAAGGATCGATTGCGTCGTGCTGGGTGCGCGCACTATTGGGTCGTCGATCCGGATGAGCCGTCGATCATCGCGTGGGCGTTGCGCGACGGGCAGTATGTCGAGGTGGGCCGCGCAGTCGACGGTGCGACGTTGCGGCTGACTGAACCGTTCAACGTCGCGCTGATTCCCGCCGAGCTCCTCGACTAGCTGCGGCAGCACGCGTTCTGCCTGTGTCCTCGACTTACGGCTCCGCCAGCCGGCGTTTACCTAGCCGACGGCAGAGCGACGTGGCGGGCGAAGAAGCGGGTGGCATCTTCGCCCGCGAACTGAGGAGTGCCAGCGTGGCCGCCCATGTTGGCGTTGAGCGTCTTCTCCGTCGAACCGAAAGCGTCGAAGAGGTCGAGCGCCATCCCGCGATCATTTCCTTCGTCATCCCACTGGAGGAGAATGTGCAGCGGAATTGTGACCCGCCGCGCCTCCGCCAAAGTCGCGCGCGGCACGTAGCTACCGGCGAAGAAGGCGGCCGCTGCCACACGCGGGTCGACGACGGCCAGCCGCACTCCGATGGCGATCACCCCACCGGAGAAGCCCACTCGTTCGCCGATTTCGGGACGGGCAAGGACCTCGTCGAGCGTGGTCTGCCACTCCGGAACCGCCTGATCGACGAGCGGCAGGATCAGCTGGTCGATCACCTTCTCCGCAGGCTGCTCACCAGCGGAGATGGCCCGACGAAGCTCGCCGAAGGCGTGCGCCATACCGGGCAGCGGGGCCCGGTCGCCCGCGCCGGGCAGCTCGACGGTGACCGCGGCGAAACCGGCTGCGGCGGCGCTGCGGGCCCGTTCCAATAGGCGGGGATACATCCGTCGCGTCCCAATGCTGCCTGGTTGGTTGAGCAGGATGAGTGGCACCGGTGCGGATGCGGAAGCGGCTGGCGGTGTCCACAGGATGCCAGTGGTGTCACCGAGAGTGAACTCGCGCTCGGTGATGCCCTCGGCGAGATGTTGTTCAGAAGTGAAGCGCATGGTCGTGCCTTTCGGGAGTGCTGCTTATCAGCGGCGCTCCCGGGCGACCTATCGCCGGACCGTGACTCCCCAGGGGAGCACCAACGTCAATTCGTTCACGGGTACCACCTCCTCGGATTCCTGCACGGGCCAGGCGAGTGTATCAGCGCCTACGCCGGACTCGTCTCTTCTCGTAGCGGTCGCTCAGCGATTAACCACGCTCGGGGTAGCGATGGTTCTGGTGTCCTCGTCCAGATCGCGACGTGCTGCCGCCTAACGTGTGGGCAGGACCGACGCGAAGGCTGGGCGAAATGACTGTTGATCAATCTGGACTACAACTCATGCTGGACGAAGCGGAGATCCGTCGGCTGCTGACGCGCTACTGCGCAGCGGTCGATGACCGCGACTGGGAGCGCTACCGCACCGTCTTTACCCGTGATGCCTGGATCGACTACACGTCGGCACCTCATGGTGAGGCGGGCACGCTCGACGACACCGTCGACTGGCTTTCGACGAACCTCGTCCTTTTGCCGATGACGATGCACTGCGTGATGAACGTCGACGCCACGATCGACGGCGATACCGCGACCGTGCGTGCGCAGTTCTACAACCCGCTGAAGATTCCGGGCGTCGAAGGAGCGTCGTTCTGCGGCGGGTATTACAACCATGAACTTGTTCGCACCGAGAATGGTTGGCGCAGTAGGAAGCTCGTCGAAGACAACGTCTGGTTCGAAAACAATCCGTTTGTGAACGAATAGCTGCTGGCGCAGTTACGAACCGATAGTGGTGGCGTCGAGGATGAGCCAGTTTTGATTCTTGTCGACCGTGACTTTGAGGGTCATCTGACTGGTATTGCCGTTCGGCGTCAGCTTGTTCGTGGCCTTGGCCTGAATTACTGCGTTGACCACGTACACACCGTTTTGTGCCGACGAGACCGACGCCGCGATTGGTGTTGCGGTGGACACCATCTGCTGCTCGACAGCCAGCTGTTCCATCGTGGAGACGGTCCCCCGCAGTTGCTGCTTGACCTTAGGTGTGGTGTTGGCGGAGTTGATCCAGTCCTTCCACGCCGTGAGGTCGTGATAGTCCATCGTCGTCATCCCGACGGCATAGTTCATCGCCACCTTCTCGGCATGCGCGTTGTTCCGCAGGGCTGCTGCGTCGCTGGCGGCACTACGGTCATGCAGCCACAGCGCACCCAGGGCGGCATTGGCGATCAGCGACAGGACCAGGAACGTCGACGCGATGATCGCCACCCACCGCGTTCCGTTCGACGAGGTGGCCGACGACGGGGGCGGCATGACTGGCGGGGGCGGCATGAACGGTGGTTGGAAGCGCTGATTGGGCGGCGGGGTCGTCATGGGTATCTCTCTGCTAAGTGGGCGCCTCAAACTAGCTGGTGCCCCGACATCTGCCAATAGCTACCCCTACGAGGGAACTACTCCCTCGTAGGGGTTCACTATGTGCAGATCCCAGGGTCAACCGGCTCGCACTGCGGCCTCGATGCGGGCTCCCACCTCCGGATCGATGTTCTTCCAGTACTCGAAGGCGCGCGCCAGGACCGGCTCGCTGACGCCGGCGAGTAAATGCCCGGCGGTGTTGGCGACCAGGCGACTGCGCGCGTCGTCGTCGAGCACGTCGCGGACCAAGGTGCCCGCCTGACCCCAGTCGTCATCCTCGGCGTGCAAGGTATACGCGGTGCGCAGGATCTCGCCGTCGGCCGCCCACTGCGGCTCGGCCTGACCCGGATAGTCCGCGGCGGGACCGCCTTTGGAGTTCGGGGCGTAGACCGGATCGTGTACCGGATCGATGCGCATCGCACCGTCCTTGGAGTAGCTGTGCACCTCGTTGCGCGGCCGGTTGACCGGAATCTGCTGATAGTTGGCCCCGATCCGGGCGCGATGCGCATCGGGGTAGGCGAAGACGCGGCCCAGCAGCATCTTGTCGGGGCTGAACCCGATGCCGGGCACCACGTTGCTCGGTGCAAAGGCCGCCTGCTCGATCTGTGCGTGATGATCGACCGGATTGGTGTGCAGGGTCATGCGCCCGACCTCGATCAGCGGATAGTCGCCGTGCGGCCACACCTTGGTCAGGTCAAACGGGTTGAACCGGTAGTCCTTTGCATCGTCGAAGGGCATCAGCTGCACGTGCAGCGTCCAGCTGGGGTGATCGCCCGCAGCGATCGACTCGAACAAATCCCTCGTGTAGTGGTCGGGGTCAGTCATTGTGAAGCGCGCAGCCTCGTCGTCGGTGAGGCACTCAACGCCCTGATCGGTCTTGAAGTGGTACTTGACCCAGTGCTTCACGCCGTCGGCGTTGACCCACAGGTAGGTGTGCGAGCTGTAGCCGTTCATGTGCCGCCACGTCGACGGTGTACCGCGGTCACCCATCAACCACGCGACTTGATGCGCGGTCTCGGGCGAAAGGGTCCAGAAATCCCACTGCATGTCGTGGTCGCGCAGATTGTTGTCGGCGCGGCGCTTCTGGGAGCGGATGAAGTGCTGGAACTTCAGGGGATCGCGCATGAAGAAGACCGGCGTGTTGTTGCCGACCATGTCGTAGTTGCCTTCGTCGGTATAAAACTTGAGCGAGAAGCCACGGGGGTCGCGCCAGGTATCGGGGCTGCCGCGCTCGCCGGCCACCGACGAAAACCGCGCAACCAATTCGGTTTTGCGGCCCGGCTGCAGGAAGTCCGCACAGGTGTACACGGAAACGTCGCCGGTGGTCTCGAAGGTGCCGAACGCGCCACTGCCCTTCGCGTGCGGCTGGCGCTCGGGGATGCGTTCGCGGTTGAACTGGGCCATCTGCTCGATCAAATAGTGGTCGTGCAGCACGATGGGCCCGTTGGGTCCGACGGTCAGCGACTGGTCGTCGCTACCGGCCGGTGCCCCGGAGTCGCTGGTTGTAGATGGACGTTCCGACATGGCGATCGCCTCCCGGTGGTCGGCTCTGATTGGGCGAAGCAGCGGACCCGGAGCCGGCGAGCCCCCTATCTCGCACCCTACGCCGGTACGAGCGCCCGATAAACCAGATGGAGGGCGACGGTGGTGGCCAGGGTTCGGACGAGGGCCCGGTCACCGGGGAGCCAGCGGGTGATCGTCGTCGTCGCGCGGCCGGCGACGGCCAGCCCGAAGCACACCGTCCCGACCGGTTTGCCGGGCACCGCGCCACCGGGTCCGGCAATCCCGCTGGTGGAGATGGCGATGTCGGCGCCGGTGACGGCTCGGGCCCCGTCGGCCATCGCCGCGGCAACCGGTTCGCTGACCGCGCCATGCTCGTCGATCAGTGCGGCCGGGACCCCGAGCACATCGGTCTTCACCGAGTTCGCGTACGAGACGATGCCGCCGAGGACATACGACGACGAGCCGGCGCGGTCGGTGAGGCGGGCGGCGACCATTCCGCCGGTGCAGGATTCGGCGGTGGCGATCGTCGCGCCGGCGAGGGCGGCGGCCAGCAGATCGTCGAGTGTGGTGCCGTCCGGGGAGAAGATCTCCGTCGAATACTGCTGCCGCAGCAGAGCTTTCAGATCCAGGTAGGTTTGCTCGTCGGCGTGCGGGAACCGGGTGCTGATGTCGAGTTCCCCGCCGCGCATGCACGTCGTGACCTCGAGTGCGCCGAACCCGGGTAGCTCCTGCTCGGCGCGCCGCAGGGTGGTGGCCAGATCTGGTTCGGACAGGCCGAAGGCGCGCAGCTGGCGGTGCTCGACGTCGTCGGCGCGGGCGAGTACCCCGGCGACGGCGGGGGTGGCGAGGGCCGCAGGCCACATGGCCTGCAGTTCCCGCGGGGGGCCCGGCAGGATGAGGATCGCGGGCCGGTCGGCGGCAGCCGCGATGGCGATGCCGGGTGCGGTCCCGGTGGGGGCAATCGGCAGTGCGCCGTCGGGTACGAGGGCTTGCTTGGCGATGGCGGCAGCCAAGGCGTCGGGAAGCTCGTCGACCTCGGCGTAGCGGCGCCAACTGCGGATGATGGCCTCGATTTGCTGGGCGAGCACATCGTCGGCGCGAAGTGGTAGACCGCAGAACGCGGCGACGGTCTCGACGGTGAGGTCGTCGGCGGTGGGGCCGAGGCCGCCGGTGGTGACGATCAGGTCGACCCGCTGGTCGGCGAGGAAGGCCAACTGCGCCGTCAGGTCGCGGGGACGGTCGCCGCAGATCGTTGTATGGGCAACGTCGACGCCGAGTTCGAGGAGCCGCGCGGCGACCCACGGGCCGTTCTGGTCGGCGATCTGTCCGCTGAGGACTTCGGTGCCGGTGACGATGATTCCCGCGCGTGCGCTCACTCTGCCGAGTCTAGGGAAGGGCATCCGCGCGGAATCCTCGTACGCTCGAGGCATGGGACTTCTGACGTTCGGCCTCAACGTCACGCTTGACGGTTGCGTCGACCATGAGGCGGGGATCGCCGACGACGAGACGCACGCCTACTACACCGGACTGATGGACGCCGGCGGCGCAATGCTGTGGGGCCGCATCACCTACGAGATGATGGAGAGCTATTGGCCGGCGGTTGCGCGCGGCGACGAGGACGGGCCGCCGGCGATGCGGGACTGGGCGGCCAAGTTGGAGGCGAAGCCGAAGTACGTGGTGTCGTCGACGCGCCAAGACTTCCCGTGGACCAACAGCCACCACCTCGCCGGTGATCTGCGGGCGGGCGTGCAACAGCTCAAAGATGAGACGCCGACCGGCGTGCTCCTGGGCAGCGGAGCGCTCGCAACTGAACTCGACCGGCTGGATCTGATCGACGAGTACCGGTTCCTCGTCCACCCCAGGATCGCCGGCCGCGGTCCGACTTTGTACCAGAACGGACTGGCCAGCATCCGGCGGCTCGAGCTGGTGTCCTCGACGCCGCTGAGCAATGGTGTGGTTGCCATGCATTATCGGCGCGCGGGTTGAGCCGTCGACGCGCATCGGTAGGTGGGCTGGGCTACGTAGCACTGGCCAACCGGGCCAACGCCGCCACGAACCCAGCGTTGGGACCCGGCCCGCGGACAACCCGACGGACAGCAGTGTCGGCGTCCGCAAGCGCCACCCCGCGCTGCAGCGCATACGCGATCGCCACGGCCGGGGTCCGGCTCTGTGCGGCGACGCAGTGCACCAGAACGCCATGCCCCTCGTCGCGCAGCGCCGCCACCGTCGCAGCGGCGTCGGCGAGCACGAAGTCCAGATTCGGGTTCACCGTCGGCGATGCTTCGTCGATCAGCCGGAACGGCACATGCTCAACCCCGGTGGGCACCTGCGAGGAACCGACCAGACACAGACTCACCACGGCCGAGACCCCGGCGGGTAGCGCGTCCAATGCCAGGGCATCGCCGAGCCATACCCCGTCGTCGTACGGGTGGCGGACGAGGATGCCGGGGGCCTGGTCGGCGTAGTCGATGCGCGCCACCATCGGCCACCCGTATTTGCCGGGCGCACCATCGGTCGCGACATGGGCCAGCCCGACGAGTTGCTCGCCGGTCAGCCCGGGGTATCCGTGCAGGATCCGACGCCACTGCGCGGGAATCGCCGACGCTCCCCATCGCGCGCCGAGTAGCGCGCCGGCGATTGCGGCGACGGTGTCGGTGTCATTGCCGATCCGGATTGCGCGATCGAGCGCCGTACCGAACTGTCGGCACGGACCGTCGGCGGGCGGCGGTGTGTGGACGATCGCCGACCACGCCGCCTGCAGCGCCGAGACCACCCAGCCATTGGGGGTGAACACATTTGGGTCGGATTGTTCGGCCTCGTCGATCCGCTCGGTCCAGTACGCGACGGCGTCGCCGTCGAGGAACGCGAGGCCGCCGCGCAGGTCCAGCTCGCCGTCGACGATGGCCCGCCGAATGGCGAGCGACCACAGCACGCACGCCTCCTGGGCGCGCGGGTCGGCGTGGGTCAGGGTGCTGACGTGACGAGCGGCGTCGACGACGGCGAGTGGGTCGGACAGGTACGGCAGTGCGACGGCGGCGGTGCGCATGAGGGAGCCGTTGCCGGCGGAGTGACTGTTGTTGCGAGCGAAGTCCCGCGAGATCTCGGTGAGTCGTGCTCCGGTGGGTGATGCACCGCCGCGGCTCAGAACGCCGGATGTCTGGGTGCCGATGTCTTTCACGCCGCTGTCGACCCAATCACGGAAGTTCTGAGCGATGGCGGTGAGCCCCTCCTCGGAGCGTAGGTCGAGTCCACGGGCGGCGACGTCGAGGATGCCCCACGCCATGGTGGTGTCGTCGGTCCACTCGCCGGGAGCAAAGGGGCCGAGGCCGCCACCGATCATCTGCGGTCCGTCGGAACCGATTGCGGCCCGGTCGAATTCGTATGGCGCACCGAGGGCGTCGCCGACGGCGGAGCCGAGGACCGCGCCGCATGCGCGGTCGAGTTGTGCGGGAGTCAGGGTCATGTCAGGCCACCTTTGCGCCGGTGCGGTAGGCCAGGTCGTCACGGGTGGACGTCATGGTCTGGAGGAATCTATCGATGAGGACTGACAAGTGGAGCGGGACGAACGGCAGTGCAACCATGGCGGTCTCCTGCCAGACGTCGCGACCGGCCAGCGACCAGCGGCTGAACGTGGCGGTGCGGTTGAGGATCCCGAGTTCCACCTCGGTCGCCCGGCGTGAGTACACGCCGTGCCCGACGCGCGCCATGATCGTGATGGCGGGGAAGTCGGCGTGGACGCGGATCCATACCGGCTGGCCCATGTGGTGCAGCACGAAGTCGCGGTCGTCGTCGACGGCGGGTCGCTCGCCGAACTTTTCGGTCAGTGCATCGCCGACGAGCCGGATCAGCTCGTCGCGGTTGGTCGACAACTGAGCGAGTTCGCCTGTGTCGACTGTGGTGCGTTCCGCGTCGAACTCTTCCCACAGCTTGTCGCTGTCGCGGTCGGGTCGTTGGTCTTCTCGTCGCATGTCTTCTCCTTTAGCTCGTCAAGATAGCTAAAGATTAACACGCTAAACGCGCTAATGTGAAGGGGTGGCGACAGAATCCCTGGAAAACTTCCCCCGACCTGGGGTAACGGTCGACCTCGCCATCCTCACCGTGGCCGGCGCAAGCACCGCGGACCCGCAACTGCGCGTCCTGATCCAGGACCGCGCCGACCCCGACGGGCGCGCCCTGCCCGGCGCGTTCATGCGCGAGCGTCAGACCGTCGCCGACACCGTCGCCGACGTCTTTCGACGCAAAGTCGGCATCACCCCGAGCCGCGACGTGCATCCGCGGCTGCTGCGTCTGTTCGACGAACCGGACCGCGACGACCGTACCTGGGCCATCTCCATCGCCCACGCGGTATCGATTCCGGCGGGGGAGTTGGCGGGCGCGCGCGGCGAACTCATTCCCGTCGGGGACGACGGTGAGTTGGTCGCCGGGTCACCTTTGCTGTTCGATCACGACGAGATCGTGGCCGACGCGGTGCGATCCCTGCGTGAGCGGTACGAGTTCCGGCATCGCTATGCCGACACGCTGCCCGATCCCGATGGGTTCCTGCCTGAGCCGTTCACGCTGCATCAGCTGCGCAAGGTGCACGAGGCGGTGGTTGGCGAGGGGCTGCACAAGGACAACTTCAATCGCCGGATGAAGCCGTTCTTGGCGCCCGTGGTCGACGACGACGGGGAGCCGGTGCTCGCGGAGAGTCTGCGGGGCCGGCCTGCGGCGCTGTATCGGTGCCGGCAGCGACACTCGCGCTAGTCGGGGATGAGGTCCGTGGGTAGCGTATGAAACGACCCCGCCGACCCCGATGAAGGCGCAGAGGGACACTACGAAGGAGCCGTCGTGAACGTGGAGATACCGCGCCTAGAGCACCAGATCGAGATCGACGCCCCGCCTGCGAAGGTGTGGGAACTGATCTCGGATGTGCGCCGGATGAACGAGTGGAGCCCGCAGGTCACCTCGACCCGACTCCGCGCCGGCTATGACACGGTCGCGCTCGGCACCGAGTTCACCAATCGCAACCAGCACCAGGGCCAGGAATGGACCACTCACGCCACGATCGTCCGGTTCGAGCCGGAACAGGCTCTGGCGTTCCGCGTGGCGGAGAACGGCATGGTCTGGGCCTACGAACTCACCCCACTCGGTGACTCCGGAACTCTCCTCACCCAGCGCCGCGAGGCGCCTGAGGGGGTTTCCGAACTCGCCGCCGGCTTCGTCGAGAGCCATCTCGGTGGCGCCGGCACCTTCATGCCCGCCGTCGCTGCCGGCGGACGCGAGACCCTCGAAGCGTTGAAGGCTGCAGCCGAGGCCCCTTGATGCCTCGCGGGCGGAATAGCGATTCTCAGCGGGTGGTGTAGCCGAGTCGGGTGCAGAGTTGGTTTTCGGTGGGTGATAGTGGTGGGCCGGGATCGGTGCTGTCTCTGCGGTTGTTGGTTTTGGCGTTGGCGTCGGTGTTGGTGTCGGGGTCGTGGCTGGTGCGTTCTCGGATGCGGGTGATGGTGTCGCGGGCTAGGTCGTCGGCGTGGTGGGCATTGTTGATGCGGCTGGTGCCGGGCTGGCCGTTGTGGCAGCGCAGCCGCCAGGCGACGCGGCCAGTGTGTGGACCGTGGTGTTGGTAGATCGTTTCCCATTGCAGGGGTTTGTCGCCGACGGCACGATTA
>NZ_DIAX01000079.1 GCF_002414845.1 Gordonia sp. UBA5067
GACACCGGCCAGGGCTCCCTGGCGCACTTCGCCGGACAGTAGTCCGCGCAGAAAGTGCTGCTCCTGCGCGGTAGCCCGCGCAAACAGGTCGATGATCAACTCGCTGCGGGCCCGGTCCCGGCCCGGGCCGATCTGGGTCGCGATACGGCTCGCCAGCGCGTCGACGGCGGCGACGGTGAGCGTTGCGGTCACCGCCGGGTCCTGCTGGCTGAAGTCGCGCAGACTCACCCACCCGACGCCGATCCGCCCCTGACGCAATCCCCCCGCAATCCATGCGGTGACCGTCGGGACGTCGGTCGCGTCGGCTCGCCGGAGTAGGTCGGCGATCGTGGCGGTCTTCTCCCTGCGCGAGCGGGTCGCCGCAACCCGGCTCGACGCCGCCGCGACCTCGGCCAGTAGTAAGCCGGTCACACCGAACCGGGATGCTCGGCGCGGAACGCGCGTACCGCCGATCCGATTCCGTGAAACAGATGGTCGGCGTTGAGGAGGGCGAGTATTCCCTCATTCTCGAGGGTCTGCTGCAGTTCGGCGTCGGCTCCCGCCAGCACGAAGTGGGCGCCGCGCGCGTGGACGAAGTCGATGAGGTCGTTGAGGTCGCGCGCCGCCGAATAGTCGACGTCGGTAATCGAGGAGCAGTCGAGCACCAACCATTGAACCGGGTCGGGAGCCGCCCGGATCAACGCGATCACGTCGCCGGTGAAGCGGCTCGCATTGGCGTAGAACAGATCGGCGTCGTAGCGGAATACGATCAGCCCGGGGAGGGACTGGACGCCGGGCTGCGCGGACACGAACTCGCGCCCGCCGTCCCGGCGCACCCCGACGACGAACTTCTCCGGTCGGTATTGGCGCCGAATGATTTCCACCAGCGAGGTAACAACCGCGAGGATGATGCCGTCGCGAACGCCGAAGACGATGACGGCGAGCGCGGTCAGCACGGCGATGACGAACTCGGGCCGTCGGACCCGCCAGATCGCGCGGAGTTCGCCGACATCGATCAGCCGGGTGGCGATCACCGTGACGATCGCCCCCAGCACCGCGTGCGGCAACATTCCCAGCGCCGGTCCGGCGAAGACGACCGCGGCCAGGGACGTCGCGGCGAGAACCAGATTGGCGACCTGGCTCCGGCCGTGCTGATCGGCCAGGAACTCAGTCTTGGTCGGACTGCCGTTGACGACAAAGGTACCGGTCAGTCCGGCACCCGCGTTAGCGGCGGCAAGGCCGAGCAGATCTCGATTGACGTCGGCGTTCTCGCCGAATCGCTGCGCAAAGCTGCGCGCCGTCGCGGCGCTCTGGGCCAGGATGACCAGCGCGCACCCGGCCGCGAGGGGCAGCAGTTGAGCGACCGTGGCCGCGTCGAGTCCCGCCGGCCAGCGCACCCGGGGGAGGCCGGTGGGAAGGTCGCCGACGACGGGGAGGCGGTGTCCCAGGCCGGCCGACCACACGACCAGAATCGATCCGATGACGACCCCCACCGCCAGGGGCAACTTGGGTGCGAACCGGCGGCCGGCCACCAGCGCGACCAGCGATACGGCGGCGAAAGCGACCGCCAGCGGGTTGGCGTGCCCGATTTCTCCCACGACGCCCGCAACCCGGTGCCAGGGCCGGCCGGCGGTCTCGCGCACACCGAGCAGGTACGGCAGTTGGCCGATCAGAACCGAGACGCCGACGCCGGCGAGGAATCCGGTCAGCGCCGCGGTGGACAGGAAGTCCCCCAGGAACCCCAGGCGCAGGACCCACGCGAGCGTGAGCAGCACGCCCGCCAGCAGCGCCACGATCGCGGTCAGGGCCAGCCATTGCTCGGTGCCGGCCACCAGTCCGGCGACCCCCAGACCGGTGATTCCCGACGCGAGCAGCGCTGCGGTCGCCGAGTCCGCACCGACCACCATCAGCCGCGATGCCCCGAGGACTGCGAACAACACCGGTGGGACGATGAGGGTGTAGATGCCGGCACTGATCGGAACCCCGGCGATGGTGCTGTATCCCATGGCCTCGGGGATCGCCACCGCGGCCAGGCTGACCCCCGCCATGATGTCGGTGCGCAGCCAACTGAGCCGGTAGCCGCCCGGCGGTGTGATCATTGCCCCGCCGTATTCATGTCACAGCCTGGTCAGTTCCACGTCGCGGGTCTCCGGGGCGGCGATCAAGGCGAGGAGGGTGACCCCCGCCGCCACCGCCAGGTAGATCCCGACGGCGCCGACGCCGTGCCGTGCCGCGAGCGCAGTGGCGATGAAGGGCGCGACGGCCGCACCCAGAATCGACGCGACGTTGTAGGAGATCCCTGAACCCGTGTACCGGACGTTGGTCGGGAACAACTCGGGCAGGACGGCACTCATCGGCCCGAAGGTCAGCCCCATCAGCGTCATGCCGACGATGAGGAAGCCGAGCATCGCCGTCTCGCTGGCGACGTCGGGGCCGATCACCTGATCGAAGGTGAAGCCGAAAACAATGATGCCGATGGTGATCGCGATGAGCACCGGCTTACGGCCGAGCCGATCGGCGAGCCGCCCCGAGACTGGGATGAAGATCGCGAAGAACAGCACCGCGATCAGCTGTAGCTCGATGAAGCGAACGGGGGCGATCGCCAAATTCGTGGTGTGTTCCGGGGTCGACTTCTGCGTCCCGTAGGCGCTCGCCCACGCCGTCATCAGATAGAACAGCGTGTAGGTGGCCAGCATGATGAAGGTACCCAGAATCAGGGGGCGCCACGATGTGCGGAACACCGTGGCCAACGGCGCGCGAACCTTCTGGCCGGCCTCGACCGCCGCGGTAAACACCGGGGTCTCCGCCAGTCGCAGGCGGACATAGAGCCCGATGATCACGATCACCGCACTGGCCAGGAAGGGCACGCGCCATCCCCACGAGTAGAAGGGGTGGTCCACCGGGGACGAGTTCTTGTCGAAGTCCATCGTCATCATCAGCGTCAAATAGATACCGTTGGCCAACAAAAACCCGAACGGAGCGCCCAGCTGCGGCCACATCGCGGCCCAGCCGCGCTTGCCCTCCTCTGCGGTCTCGGTGGCCAGCAGCGCGGCCCCCGACCACTCACCACCGAGCCCGACACCCTGGCAGAAGCGCATCAGGGCAAGCAGGACCGGCGCAAGATAGCCGATGGCGCCGAACGTGGGCAGGAGCCCGATGATGAACGTCGCGACGCCCATGGTGAGCAGCGAGCCGACCAGCGTCGCCTTGCGCCCGATGCGGTCGCCGAAGTGCCCGAAGATCATCGAGCCGATCGGGCGAGCGACAAACGCGACGCCGAACACCGCGAATGAGGCCAGCAGGCTGGCCGTCGGGTCACCCGCCGGGAAGAACAGTTTCGGAAAGACGAAGACCGCTGCCGTCGCATAGATGTAGAAGTCGAAGAATTCGATGGTGGTGCCCACCATCGAGGCGACAACGATTCGTCGGCGCGGCACGTGCCGGGTGTCAGTCACCAGTGGAGAATACCGGCGCCCGACAATGGATTCAGCCCAATCGCGCCGAGTGCCGCGCGAACCGAAGATCACACCACCGCGAACGCAGCGGATGATCCCGGTCGCAGGGTCCCCAGCTCGTCGCGCCCCAGAATCCTGGCCGGCGTCGTCGCCGTCACCACCACCGCTGCCTGCAACGCGGCAGACTCCGCCAACCGCCCGGCCGGCCGGCCGGCCATCAATAGCGCAAACAGGTCCGCCATCACCGCGGTTCCGCCCGCGATGGTGGCACCATCGCCCAGGCGCGCAACTCCACCGGCAACGGTCACCTCCAGGGAGCCGAGGTGATAGACCCCGTCCGGCCGTCCGGCGGCAGACATGGCGTCGGAGACCAGGGCAACGCGCTGCGCTCCCGCACTGGCCACGAGCGCGGACACCACCCGCGGATCGAGGTGGACCCCGTCGCCGATCAGCTCGACCGTGACTCGCTCATCATCGAGCAGCGCGAGCACGGGGCCCGGATCGCGGTGGCCGAACGGCCGCATCCCGTTGAACAGGTGGGTGGCGACGGTGGCGCCCCGATCTATTGCCGCGCGCGTCTGGTCGTAGTCGGCGTCGGTGTGCCCGATGGCGACCACCACCCCGGCCGCGACCAGGCGGTCGACGGCCGTCAGGGCACCATCGGCCTCCGGCGCGATCGTCGCCATCGCGATCGCGCCGCCGCCCGCCTCGAGCAGCGTGTCGATCTCGGCCGGGTCCGCGGCGCGGATGAACCGGGGATCCTGTGCGCCACAACGGGATCGGGCAAGCCAGGGACCCTCGAGGTGGATGCCCGGCGCCTCGCCGGCGGCGACCAGCGGAGCCAGCCGGCGCACCTGGTCGAGGAGCTCGCCGGCGGGCGCGGTGACCAGGCTCAGCATGGTCGCGGCATTTCCCCGCGCCGCGTGGAAGTCGAGTGCGGCACGGACGTGGCCAAGGTCGGGGTCGGTGAACTCGTATCCGCCGCCGCCATGGCAGTGCAGGTCGACAAAGCCGGGCACGACTGTCCCAGCCACCGTTTCGGTGACCACCGCCGGCGGTGCCTGCGCCCCGCCGTCGACGATGACACCGTCGACGATGCGCAGCCATCCCGGCTCGAGCACCGCCCCGTCGTAAACGATGCGCGCGGCGGCGACCACGCGCGTCCTCACGACCCGCGCGTCCACGTACCGCCGTCGGCCCAGTACTGCTGAATATCCTCCAGGGTGCGGCCCTTGGTCTCCGGTGCCAGCTTCAAGACGAAGAGGAAGGCCAGCACCGCGAAGCCACCGAAGATGGCGAAGGTGCCGGCGCCACCGAGGCTGCTGTTGATCAAGGTCAGGGTGAACTGCGCGACGATCGCGTTGGCGACCAGATCGGAGGTCAGCATCGCCGACGACCCGTAGGACCGCAGCCGGGTGGGGAAGCTCTCCCCCGCATAGACCCACACCAGCGCACCGAAGCCGAAGGAGAAGCCCATGGTGAACACGACGAGCCCGGTGAATCCCCACAGGGTGGCCGCCTCTCCCGCACCGCCGAGCGGACCGTAGACGACGATCAGGATCGCCGTGGCGACGATCATCGCGAAGATTCCGCCCAGCAGGATTGGCCGGCGGCCCACTCGATCGACATAGCGCAGCGCGACGATGACGGCGATCAGCCCATAGACCTGCACGACCGCCGGCAACAATAGTTTGCCGAAGTTGTCGGTGTATCCCATCTCCTCGAACAGGCGCGGGCTGTAGACCACGACCGCGTTGATGCCGGTGATCTGGATCAGAAAACCCAGTCCAAGCACGAATGCCGTGGCCCGAGCCCATGGTTTGCGGAGCATCTCGCGCAGGTGGCCACCAGATTCGGCGGCCAGCGCGGCCCGCATCTCAGTGATTTCGCCGGCGACGTCGGCTTGCGGATCGATGGCGCGCAGCGCCTCGACCGCCTCCTCTTCGCGGCCCTTCGACAGATACCAGCGCGGGGTGTCGGGCAGGCGCAGCAACATAAACACGACGATGATCGACGGCACCAGGGCCAGGCCGAGCATCCACCGCCAGGCGGCGTGCCCGGCGAGGAAGTAGCCGACCAGATAGCCGCCGATGATGCCGATGATCGTCGTCATCTGGTAGGCCACCAGCATGGCGCCCCGGTTGCGCGCGGGTGCGCATTCGGCGACGAAAACCGGCACGACGACGAGCGAGACCCCGACGGTGACGCCCAGCAGCAGTCGAACCCAGGCCAGGGTGGGGAAACTCGGCGCGATGCCGGACAGCACGGCGAACAGCCCATAGCCGGCGGCAACCGAGATCATCGCCGCCTTGCGGCCAATGCGGTTGGCCAGCGGACCGGCGAGGAGTGCGCCGATGATCGATCCGATCACCGCGACCGTGTACAGCCACTGCTTGCCGCTGTCGTCGAGGGCGAACTCGGTCCCCACGAACTCCATCGCGGCACCGATGTTGGATTGGTCGTAGCCATAGACAATGCCCATGCTTGCCGCGGCGACAGCCACGGCCACGCCCAGTCGGTTTCTCACACTCGCCCTCCGCACACTCCAGATCCGGCCAATCGCGACAGACTACTTGCTCCACCGGCGCACCCCGGGGTGGATTGGCGGGTTTGGCCTGCTCAGCTCACCAATCGAGGTCGTAGCGCCTTCCGTCGACGTCGATTCCGATGAGGCGGGCGCGCCCATCGGTGCCGACCGACACAATCGCGTCGGCGCGCCGCCCGGTCAGCAGCGCCCGGTCGACGGCTTCCGCCTCGCGCTGATTGAGGTAGAAGCGGTCGATGCCAATGTCGAGCGACACCGTTTGCCCCGGACAGTGCAGTGACCCGCGCACGGCAACGTCGCCGTGTCGTTGGGCCTGCGCGCGGGAGCCGTACTGTCCCGCGGCGCGATACGTAGGCCCGTTGCGGCGCAGCGCAACCCAACCGTCACCGGTTTGCTGCGGGCATAGTTGCCCGGCGGGAAGGTCGTCGGCCAACCGGATGGCGATGTAGTGGCCGCGGACGAGATCGCGCGGATCGGCGCCGCGCATGGCCAGGGTGACCTGCGTGCCGTGGGATCGGGCGTACCCCTCGCGGACGACCAGTCCGATCAGGATCGCCACACACAGCAGCGCAACGCCGACGATCAACGCCGGCCGCAGTCTGGTCAATCGCAGTCCGGTCGATCGTTGCCGCTGTCCCGGCGAGGTCATGGCACCCTCCCGTTCGCCCCGTCCGACCGGCCGCGCCGCAGTGCCAGTCCCACGACGAGTGCCGCCGCCGAACACCCGAGGAAGACCAGGGAGATGACGATGAGGTCCAGCCCAAGGTCGTACAACAGGCCGCAGGCCGCTCCAATGAGGCTCACGACGCCAAGTCCGGTGAGCAGGCTCTGCCGGTCAAAGCTGCCGAACGTGATCAAGGCGGCCGACAAAGCAATCCAGGCCACCCGGTGACCTAGACCCAGAACGGTGTTGTCGTCGAAGGCACCGGTGTATCCGGCTGCGATGAAGAACAGCAACCCGCCGACAACGAACCACGAGAACAGGATTCGGCTCACCGGTCCCGCCGCCGGTAGCCATCGGCCGGCGGCGGCCAGGGCGGCCGCGACCCCGGCTATTCCGAACAACGGCCAGCCCTGCAGGTTGTAGTGGATGGCGAACCACAACAGCACGACCAGGATGGAACCGGCACCGATGTGTGCCAGGAAGGCGGCGTGCCAGCGCACCGCGATCGCCACCACCACCGGTGCGACGATCAGCGCAACCGGGATCGGCGCCGCACCCTGAGCCGTCATGAGATCGCCGATCAGGACCGCGATGATTCCGACCGCCAAGGCGCCGCGCGACGCGCCGACCGCTGAAAGCGCGAGCGCCGCGGCACCGGTCCCATAGGGCACGGCGGGTGGGTTTCCGGTGAGTTCGAAGATCTGACCGGTCAGCCCGATGGCGGCGGCGAAGATCAGCGAGGCGACGGTCAGTGCGACGTCGGAGGTGATTGGGCGCTGGCGGCGGCTCGCCCAGGCGCCGGCGACAGCGGCGGCCAGGAAGCTCACCAGCAGCAGCCCGAAGCGGACCAGCCGGGGGATCGACTCCCAATTGGCGGCGACGAACGCGATCACTGCGAGACCCAGGAGGACCGCCGCGACCCAGATCAACGCGGTGACCGCATCGACCTTGCGGCGGGCCGGCAGAGTCGCCAGAATCGCCACCCGGTTCTCCGCTCCGACGAGACCGGCGGCGATCCACCGCTCCAGGTCGTCGGCGACCCGATCGCGATACTCCACCTCAGCCCACCAGGACCTGTCGCACGTCCGGCTTCAACAGGCCGGTCACCTTGTCCCAGGGAATGGTCACCGGAACGTAGTCGCCGAGGACATGTGGCACGTCCACGTAGACGTGCAGCCCTTCGGGCAGCGGAATCCACGACGCGAAACCCGAGTAGGAGAAGCCGCCGTCGCGCAGTCGGCCGCTCGGGTCATTGGCCGCGGCCAGTCCCACGAGTACCGGTTTCGCAGCCTCGGGGTCGATGAACGGCTCATCGATCACCTCGCCGGTGAGACTGTCCAGCACAACGGTCTCGACGTTGGTGCTCGGGTACGCCGCCTGTTTGACACTGCTCAGCACGATCATCACGCCGGCCAGCGTGCGCTCCCCCACCACGGTGCGGCTGCGTTCGGCGGTCCCGAGACTCCCGTCCCCGATGGTCCGCCCGTTACCGCTGGGCTGGCTGGTCAGCTTGGCCACGATTGCATCGACTTCGCCGTTATACGCAGCACGGACCTGCAGGTCGCCGCCGCGCACCTGCGGAACCATGATGGTCCAGCTCGTGCCATCGGCCAGCTGCCCGGCCCGCGGCACGGTGACCGCGGTGAACCCGGCCGACGGAGTGCGCGACTCACCGACGGTGGCGATGCTGGTGCCCGCCGGGTTCGTGTCGCGGCCACATGAACTCAGCGCACCCACGGCCAGGATCAGTGCGGCACCGAACCGCCCGGCCGAGGTCGGGCGCCGGGTGGTGGTGACTGCGGCACAACGGGGGCGGGTGCGGGACATACCCGCGATTATGTCAACACCGGGCCGCGCCTTATGCCACCTCGACAAGACTGCGACGGCCAGATCTGCCAAGCTGGGACGATGAAGAAACGTCAACTGTCTGGATTGGTCATCGCCGTCACAGGGGGCGCCCGTGGCATCGGTGCGGCGATCGCCGCGCGGGCCGCGGCCGACGGCGCCGTCGTCGCCATCGGCGACCGGGACGCGAAGGCTGCCGATGAGACTGCTGCCCGGCTCGGGGCGAACGCGCGGGGCTATGCACTCGACGTCACCGACGAGGCGTCGTTCGCCGCGTTTCTCGAAGCGGTCGGAACCGACCTTGGCCCAGTGGACGTGTTGGTCAACAATGCCGGGGTGATGTGGGTCGGGCCGTTCGACCAGGAGCCGTCGTCGGCGTCGGAGGCGATGGTCGCCGTCAACCTGCTCGGCGTGATCCGGGGTGTGCGCCTGGCCGCGCCGGCGATGCGTGCCCGCGGCGCCGGTCAGATCGTCACCGTCGCCTCGGCCGCGTCGAAGGTCGCCCCGCCCGGCGAATCCACCTATGCCGCCACGAAACACGGCGTGCTCGGCTATTTGACCGGAGTGCGCGAAGAGCTGCGCGGAAGCGGCGTGGCCATTTCGGTAATCATGCCGGGAGTCGTCGATACCGAACTCGCTGCCGGCACCACCACCGGTGCGGCGAAGCTGCTATCGCCCGACGATGTCGCCACCGCCGTCGCCGACGTCATCGCGCAGCCCCGCTTCCTGGTGACTGTGCCCGGGTACGTCGGTCCGCTCGTCGCATTCACCGGCGTATTGCCACAACCGCTGCGCGATGTGGTGCTGCGCGCGCTGGTGCCCGATCAGGTGGCAGCGGTGAAGGGATCGACGACTCGCGACCGCTACGAGGACTCCCTGCGCAAGGACCGCCCACAGTAGCGCTCCCGCTTCAGCCGCCGAAGGGGCCGAACACGTTGGTCCATTCGCTGATGCGCGTCGCCGCAATCGCGCCGGCCTCGGCGAACGGATCGTTCGCCAGGAAGTCCGCGACGGCTTGCCGATCGTCGGCCGCCACCAGAACCAGCGCGCCGCTGCCGTCGGCGTACGGACCGGCCATCCGAACGACGCCGGCCGCATGACTCTCTCCGAGCCAGTGCCGGTGTGCGGATCGGTACTCGTCGCGCAGTGCGGCGTGCTGCGGCGCGTAGGTGTATTCGACGGCGAAGTTCGGCATGTCGGCAGGGTAGCGTAGGGAGTCCTCCGACCCGGCCGCCTCAATAAACGACGAGAGTCGCAGCTCCCGGTGGGGTGCTGCGACTCTCGTCTATAAGGTGGGCGAAGGGGGACTTGAACCCCCACGTCCCGAAGGACACTGGCACCTGAAGCCAGCGCGTCTGCCATTCCGCCACTCGCCCGTGGCACTATAAACAGTGCGTCCGCTTGGACCCGAGAACGATAGCACGGGGCCGAACATCGGGTGAAATCTGAGTTCCCACCTGTGCCTCTCGCCGGAATCACACTGAAACTGATGGTGCTTGCGGTGCTAATGTGACGATCCTGTGTCCCACTGACCGACCCTGGCCGCTATCATGAAACGATCTGTTCTGCACGCATGACACGCCAACGGTGAAGGGAGGTCTGGGCGTTGGGCATTCTTCAGCGCATCGAGCGCAGGCTCGAAGGAGCCGTTGACGGCGGCTTCGCCCGGGTCTTCGGCGGTCAGATCGCGCCACAAGAAATCGAGCAGGCCCTGGCCCGCGAGGCTCAAGACGCCCTTTCCACGGGCGATGCCGACGTGCGTCTCACTGCCAACGCCTACGTCATTTCGGTGGCCGAGAGCGACTTCGCCCACCTCGACAGCGAGTACGAGACGAACCGGAAGGCGTTCTCACGACACCTGGACGATTTCATCCGTGACCGCGGATGGCAGACTTATGGGCCGGTCGTCGTCGAATTCGACCCTTCCCCCGAACTTCACACCGGGCAGCTGCGCGTCGCTGCCACCGTCGACCCCGACGTCCGCCCCCGGCCCCGCCCGAGTCAGGCCCGCCTCGGCGCCGGATCAACCACCCTTCCCGACCACCGCCAGAACGCACAGCTAGGAGCTCCGCACATGACTCAGAATCCCCGGAACGACCAGGCTGGTTACCAGCAGGGCGGATATGACCCGCAGGGGTACGACCAGGGCGGATACCCCCCACCGGCGAACGATCAGGGTGGGTACGCTCAGCAGGGGTACGAGCAGCCCGGCTACAACCAGCAAGGCTACGGCCAACAAGGATATGGTCAACAGCCCGGCAGCGACCAGGGCGGCTACGACCAACAGGGCTACGGCCAACAGCCCGGCAGCGACCAGAGCGGCTACGACCAACAGGGCTACGGCCAACAGCCCGGCAGCGACCAGAGCGGCTATGGCCAGCCCGGCGGATACGACCAGCAAGGCTACGGCCAACAAGGATATGGTCAACAGCCCGCCTACGATCAGGGCGGCTACGGTCAGCCCGCCGCGGGCTACGGCCAACCCGGCGCGGGCTACGGCCAACCCGCCGCAGGCTACGGCCAACAACCCGGCGCCGGCTACGGCCAGCCCGCGACCTATGCCCCGACGGCGATCACCCTGCTCCTCGAGGATGGGAGCAACCGAACGTTCTCCCTGCGAGAAGGCTCGAACGTCATCGGCCGTGGGCAGGATGCCCAGTTCCGGCTGCCCGACACCGGTGTGTCGCGACGTCATGTCGAAATCCGTTGGGACGGCCACAGTGCAATGCTGGCCGACCTCAACTCGACCAACGGCACGACCGTCAACGACGTGCAGGTGTCCAACTGGGAACTCGCCGACGGCGATCGCATCCGCATCGGCCACTCCGATATCACCGTCCGCTTCCAGTAGACGCCCGAGAACGCTGGCGGACGGCGGACGGCGGAGAATTCAAGGTCGCAGGTCGGCGTCAGTCGATACCGAACTGTCACCTTTCGACTGCTGAGTGCGCGGGTTCGGCCCATAAGATGACGGTTGGTCAGACGACCAGGCACGCTACCGGTGGCAGCAAGTGTCGATGGGCGAGGACGGAAGGTGGTGCGACATGCAAGGCTTGATCCTGCAAATATCCCGCATCGGCTTCCTCATCCTGCTGTGGTTGTTCGTCTACGCGACGATCCGCGCCCTGCGCAACGACCTCTCCGTCGCCGGGGGGCGCCCGGTGAACCTGCGTGCTCGGTCGTTCTCGTCGCGTGCCCGGACGAAGCCGGCCCGCGGTTCGGCCCGCTACCTCGTGGTCACCGCCGGCGCCCTGGCCAACACCCGGATATCCCTCGGTGACCAGCCACTACTCTTGGGCCGCGCCGACGACTCAACTCTCGTCCTCACCGACGACTACGCCTCGGAGCGTCACGCGCGACTGTCCCGGCGCGGTGACGACTGGTACGTCGAAGACCTCGGTTCGACCAACGGCACCTACCTCGATCGCGCCAAGGTGACCACCGCGGTCCGGGTGCCCACCAATAGCCCGATCCGCATCGGCAAGACCGTGATCGAGTTGCGCCCGTGACCCTTGTCCTGGAATACGTCGCCCGCAGCGATCGGGGTTTGGTCCGTTTGAACAACGAGGACTCGGTCTACGCGGGTGCTCGACTGCTTGCGCTCGCCGACGGGATGGGCGGCCATGCGGCTGGCGAGGTCGCCAGCCAACTCGTCATCGCGGCCATGCAGCCGCTCGACGACGATGAACCCGGCGGCGAGATCCTCAGTCTGTTGCACCATGCCATGGACGTCGGCAACAGTGCCATCGCCGCCCAGGTCGAGGCCGACCCGGATCTGGACGGCATGGGCACCACACTGACGGCGCTACTGTTCTCCGGGGCGCGCATTGGACTGTGCCACGTCGGCGATTCCAGGGCGTACCTCTACCGCGACGAGCAGATCTCGCAAATCACTCGCGACGATACGTTCGTCCAGGCCCTCGTCGACGAGGGGCGCATCAGCCAGGATCAGGCACACACGCACCCGCAGCGCTCGCTGATCATGCGCGCACTGACCGGCGCCGAGGTCGAGCCGACACT
>NZ_DIAX01000056.1:0-394 GCF_002414845.1 Gordonia sp. UBA5067
GTCCTACATCATCCCCGTGCCGCGCGAGGACCCGCTCGCCAAGACGGCAATGCGGGTTCTTGGCGAGGACCGCGGATTCCAGGTGAACCGGAAACGAAGCATCTTGCAGCAGAAGGCGATCTATGAGTTCTGCCAGCGATTTCCACAGGCCGCGCGTAAGGCGCTCCGCAAGATCAATGCGATGCAACTTCCGAAGGACTTCGACGTCGAAACCCATTTCAACCCGCCGTACGATCCGTGGGACCAGCGACTGTGCGTGGTCCCCGACGGGGACATGTACAAGGAGATCAGCAAGGGCCAGGCCTCCATCGTCACCGGCAAGATCAAGACCTTCGATGCCACCGGAATCGAACTCGAGGACGGCAGCCATCTCGACGCCGACATCATCATCACC
>NZ_DIAX01000056.1:565-41858 GCF_002414845.1 Gordonia sp. UBA5067
GCCGACATCATCATCACCGCCACGGGGCTCAACCTGCAGCTCTTCGGCGGCATGGAACTCACCGTCAACGGCACGGCCGTCGACGTCCCGTCGACTATCGTCTACCGTGGCGCGATGCTCTCCGGCGTGCCCAACTTCTTGACCGCGATCGGCTACACCAACTCGTCGTGGACCCTCAAAATAGGCCTGCTATGCGAATGGTTCTGCCGCGTACTGAGCCACATGGACAAGAATGGATACGCCTCGGTGCGCCCGGTGGCCCCGAAAGTCATGGATACCCGCCCGCTGCTCGACTTCGACGCCGGATATGTGAAGCGCTCAATCCACTTGTTGCCCAAACAGGGAGATGTCGACCCGTGGAAGACGACGATGGCTGTCTCCCACGACGTCAAGAACCTCCGCAAAGGGGCGGTCGACGACGGATTCCTGCGCTACGAGAAGGTGATCGCGCCCGCAGGTACATCCTCCTGAGCCTCGCCCCCGGAGGAAATCCATGTCTATCGCGTCGCACGGCCACGCCTTCCAGATCGCAGCGGTTGTCCTGTACTTCACCGGAATGGTGGCGATCGGCTGGTTCGCGTACCTGAAGACCAAGAACAACCTGGACGGTTACCTGCTGGCCGATCGTGGGCTCGCGCCGTGGGTGGCAGCCCTGAGTGCGGGCGCCTCGGACATGTCGGGGTGGCTGCTGATGGGCCTGCCCGGCGCGATCTACCTCAGCGGTATGGACAAGTCGTGGATCATGATCGGTCTCATCGTCGGGGCCTGGATGAACTGGAAGCTGGTCGCACCGCGCCTGCGCTCCTACACCGAGGTCGCCGACGACGCGATCACCATCCCCAGCTTCTTCGAGAAGCGTCTGCACGACCAGTCCCGCATCCTGCGCATCACCTGCGGCGTGATCATCCTGGTGTTCTTCACCTTCTACGTGTCCAGCGGAATGGTCGCCTCCGGTAAATTCTTCAACTCGGCATTCGGGGTGAACTACCACGTCGGCATGCTGATCGTCGCAGGCGTCACCATGCTCTACACATTGATGGGCGGCTTTCTCGGGGCCTCCCTGACCGACGTCGCACAAGGCCTGCTCGTCGTCACCGCGCTCGTCGCCGTACCAGTCGTCGGGGTGATCGAACTCGGCGGCGTGGGGACCACCATCGATCTGATCCGCGACGTCGACCCCTCGGTGCCCAGCTTCTTCGCCGGCAGCAGCGCCCTCGGGATCGTCTCCGCGGCCGCATGGGGTTTGGGGTACTTCGGGCAACCGCACATCATCGTGCGCTTCATGGCCCTGCGCAGCCCCGCCGACGCCCCCACCGCCCGCCGAATCGGCATCGGCTGGATGATCATGTGCGCGCTCGGCGCGGTGGGTACCGCACTTGTCGGCATCGCCTACTTCAATGTGTACGCCGGCAAGAAGCCGGCCGACGCCGAAACCGTCTTCCTGGTGATGTCCCAGGTCTTGTTCCACCCCTTCGTCGCCGGACTGGTCCTCGCCGCCGTCCTTGCCGCGATCATGTCGACCATCTCGAGCCAACTCATCGTCTGCTCGTCGGCGCTCGTCGAGGACCTGTACAAGTTGGTGGCGCACAAACGCGGATTGCGCCCGCTCTCCGATTCGGCCTATGTCCGATTCGGCCGTATCGGCGTTCTGGCCATCGCCGTGATCGCCGTGCTGCTGGCCCTGTCACCGTCGAACAGCATCCTGGACCTGGTGGCCTTCGCCTGGTCCGGATTCGGATCGGCGTTCGGTCCCGCGATCATCCTGTCGCTGTTCTGGCGGCGGTTCACCACCGCCGGCGCGCTGACCGGGATCGTCGTCGGCGCGGTGGTCGCATTCGCCTGGGGCCAAAGCTCCCTCAACGCGCACCTGTACGGCATCGTGCCGGCTTTCGCCACGAGTTTCACCACCGCGATCGCCGTCAGTCTGATGACCGCGCGCAGCGACCCCGATGTGATCGACGCGGAGTTCGACGAGGCCACCGCCCTGGCCCGCGCCCCCCCGCCAGTCGGATGCGGCCGAGACCGCATCCGACTGATGCGCCGTCAGCCCCGCAGCAGTCCCTTGGCGACGTGGGTCACCTGGATCTCATTGGAACCGGCATAGATCATCAGCGACTTCGCGTCACGCGCGAGTTGCTCCACGCGGTACTCGGCCATGTAGCCGTTGCCGCCGAAGAGCTGCACTGCTTCCATGGCGACCTCGGTGGCCGCGCGCGACGAGTAGAGCTTCATCGCCGACGCCTCCGCAAGCGTCGGGGGCTTGCCTGCCTTCATCGCCTCCATGGCGACGAACAGCATGTTCTGGACGTTGAGGCGCGCAATCTCCATCTCGGCGAGCTTGAGCTGGATCAGCTGGAACTGCGCGATTTCCTGACCCCACAGCGTGCGGTTCTTGGCATAGTCGAGCGAGAGTCGCAAGCACTCGTTGATGATGCCGAGGCTCAGCGCGGCGATCCCGACGCGCTCGGCGGTGAATCCAGCCTTCGCGCTGTCGCCGCCGCGCTTATCAGAGCCGGTATCCTCGGTCTCGCCGAGCAGCCGATCAGCCGACAGCTTCACGTTGTCGAAGAACAGCTCACCGGTCGGCGAACTCATCATGCCCATCTTCTTGAAGGCCTTGCCCTGCGTGAGGCCCTCCATTCCCGTGTCCAGCACGAAGGTCAGCACCTTGCGGTCGCGGATGGGGGTGCCGTCACCCTCATCGAGCTTGGCGAACACGACGATGGTGTCGGCGTGGGGACCGTTGGTGATGAAGGTCTTCTGCCCCTTGAGGAGGTAGCCGCCGTCGCCGTCACGCTTGACAGTGGTCTTCATTCCGCCGAGCGCATCCGATCCACTGTCGGGTTCGGTGATCGCCCACGCACCGACCTTCTCCATCGTCACCAGCTCAGGCAGCCAGCGCTTCTTCTGCGCCAGCGTGCCGCGCGAGCGGATCGTCGACACGGTCAGCCCCATGCTCACGCCCATCGACCCGACGAGCCCGAGGCTCACCCCCGCGAGCTCCATGTTGAGAATCAGCGCCATCGACGAGCCCAAGGTGCCGCCCCCACTCTTGGGCTTCTCCTCACCGGCCTCCTCGGCCGCAAGATCCTTTTCGAGCTGCTCCCGATTCATCGCATCGATGCCGAAGGTGGCCAGCATCTTGCGGGTGATGTCAAAGGGCGGCAGCTGGCCGGTCTCGAGTTCGTCGACGTGAGGCCGGATCTCCTTCTCGATAAACGCACGCAGAGCGTCGCGCACCATGAGATCTTCGTCGGACCATTCGAACATTGCGCCTCCAGACGTCGGTGAAATCGGGCCCGCTCGCTATCGCTCCCGGCGCCCGGTCTTCTATTGGGCCCGCTCGCTATCGCTCCCGGCGCCCGGTCTTCTATTGGGCCCGCTCGCTATCGCTCCCGGCGCCCGGGTAGAACGTGTTCTAGTTCAGCGCCCATTGTGCCAGGCGTCACTAGGCTTGGCTGCCATGGATGACCTTTTCACCATCACCGACGTCGGCGACGAAGAGGTCGCTGCTGCCGAACGGAGCGCTGTCGAGGCCATCTGGTCGTCAGCACTGACCTGGTACCGGGCCGGCGCGCAGCCCGCACTCCAGGTGTGTGTGCGCCGCAGCGGACGGGTCGTGCTTAACCGTGCCGTCGGCCATGCCCGGGGGGCCGGCCCGCGCGACCCTGCTGATGCCGAGCAGATCCCGGTCACCGTCGACACGCCGTACTGCTGCTACTCGGCGGGGAAGGGACTCGCCGCCGCCATCGTCTTGCATCTTGCCGATCAGGGGGTATGGCGATTGGACGACCGCGTCACCGACTACCTTCCCGAGTACGGCGCGCACGGCAAAGGCCGCACCACGATCGACCATGTGCTCACCCACCGGGCGGGCGTCCCACTGCTGACCGGGCCCAAACCCGACCCGCGCCGGATGCGCGAAAGCGAGTATGCACGCACCATGCTCCGCGAACTGCGGCCGATCTATCCACCGGGCACCCTGCACATGTATCACGGGCTCACCTGGGGGCCGCTGGTGCGCGAGTTGGTCTCGGCGGCCACCGGACGCAGCATCCGCGACATTGCCGCGGACGAGTTCCTCAATCCATTGGGCTTCCGCTGGAACAACTTCGGGGTAGACGACGAGGACGTGCCACTCGTCGCACCCAGTCATGTGACCGGCCACGCCGAGCCCGGACTGGTCGACGCCGCCTTCCGCAAGGCAGTCGGCGGGACGATGGCCGACATCATCCCGATCTCCAACATGCCGGAATACCTGACCGACGTCGTCCCGTCGTCCAACCTCGTCTCCACAGCCTACGAACTGTCCCGCTTCGCCGAGTTCCTGCGGCGCGGCGGTGAGCTCGACGGGCACCGCGTCCTCTCCCCGTCGACCATTCCCAACGCCACACGCCAGCGCCGGCGGTTGCGCCCCGATATCGCGACCGGCGGCGCCCCGCTCCGCTGGGGAACCGGATTCATGTTGGGCGCCAAGCGATCCCCACTGTTCGGGGACGACAGCGAGCATGCTTTCGGCAACAGTGGACTGACCCACATCGTGACCTGGGCCGACCCGTCGCGGCAGATCGCCGTGGGGATCGTCAGCAGCGGCAAGCCGGTGAGCGGCAACGACTCCGCACACTACGCAGCACTCACGTCGACGATCAATCGCGCCCTGCAGCCCTGACCGCCAACCTCCCACAGCTATTCACCTTTCCCACCGTTGCAGCGGTGGGAGAGGTGAATAGCTGTGGGAATCACCCGTCAAATCAATCGCCGACCCCGTAACGCCCGACCGAGGCGAGGAATCATGCGCCCTGCCCCCAGATCATTCCAGTCCCAGCGAACGACTTCTGCGCCGGTAGAGCGAATCGCGTTCTCCCGGTTCTTCTCCCGAATAACCGCCTGCGACGCATCCTCGCCCGGCCGGAGATCCTTCGTATACTTGCGCTGTCCGTCGAACTCGCCGACAACTTCGCCGGCGAAGTCGAAGTCGACGAAGTACTGAGTACCCTCCACCCACAGTTCGCGCTGCAGGCCGGGAGAAGGGAATTTTGCGACGATCATCTGGGCCCGACTCCACGACTCGCCGGGGTTCGCCGCCAACGGACTGCCCGTCGCCACCGCGCAGCGGGCAACGGCGATTCCACGCTGACGACTGCGTTCACACAGCTGCGCCATGAGATCGTGGTCGGCGCCCGCCCGCAGTGCGGAATCGACAACGGTCAGCGCCTCGGCGAAGTCGCTACCGCGGGCAACATCGATCGCCGTGCGCTCAATGGTGGTCACGACCACACCCTCGACGACGACGATCTCCTCATCACCCAACGGCCCGGGGTGGGTGTGCCTGGTACGCCGGCGATTCCCCTCCTTGCCCTCTCTGCGTGTCAAATGCAGCCGACTCAGGTCGGGCCGCAGCATCGGCAGGCGGTGGATCGTCGCCGCGGAGTGGTGGCTCACCACCGAATTGTGCGACGCGGCGCGACCAGCGATTGCGAGAGCCACCTCCCGGTGCCCGGCCTCCGGGTAGCGCTGCTGCTCGGGAGACGTCCGGTAGAGACCCCTGGCGACCCGCTCGAGCCGGGCGAGTTCGCGATCGGTCATTCCGCGGGCCACGGCATCGGATCGCGTGATGATGGCGCTGGGTTCTGGTGATGGCATCGTCATGACCCTTAGACGCACCACGGCGCCGAGCGGATCCCGTCGACTCCGGTCCGCCGATGGATCCGCTCTGGGACTTCGACGAAACCGGCGGCGATCCACGGTTTGCCATCGATCCCAATAAGGCCAGATCAGAGCGTTCGAAACGACCGGTCGTTTCACCCTGATCGCCGACACCGTGGAACCACACACAATGTGTTGTAGCGGTCGGGGGACCAGAGTCCCGCGGTGACGATGACCGGCCCACTCATTGGGCACCGATCACACGATGTGAGCGCTACGCTCTCGGCATGACCAAGGACACGGCAATCATCACCGGTGGCGCGCGTGGCATGGGTCTGGCGACGGCCAAAGTCATGGCGGCCGACCATCACATCGTGCTCACCGACGTCGACGACAAGAAGCTCGCCACCGCAGTCAAGGAGATCGAATCGACCGGCGGCACAGCAGAATTCGTGGTCGCCGACATCACCGCGCGGGCCGAGGTCGACGCGGTGTTCGCCGCGGCGGCCACCGCTGGCGGCCTCCGCGCAGTGGTGCATGCGGCCGGCGTGAGCCCGCACATGGCGTCTGCGGAGAAGATCATCGAGATCAACGCCGTCGGCACCATCAACGTCACCGAATCCGCACTCACCGTCGCCGACGAGGGTTTCGCCGTCGTCAATGTCGCATCGATCGCGGCACAAATGGTGCCGGGCATCATGATCCCCAAACGTGCTTTCCGCCACGCCTCCACCGATCTCGACACGTTCCGCCGCAAGCTACTCGCCGCGGCTGGTCGCACGGGCCGGAAGATGGCGGCCGCACAGGCCTATCCGATCTCGAAAGCGTTCGTGGTCTGGTACAGCGCGGACCAGGCGGCCCGCTTCGGCGCCACGGGCGCCCGCATCTTATCGGTGTCGCCGGGCTCCTTCGACACCGAAATGGGCCGGATCGAGGAGCAGGGCGGCGCGGGCAAACTCACCGAATTCGCCGCCCTCAAGCGCTTCGGCCGACCCGAGGAGATTGCCGAGTTGCTCGCCTTCTGCGCAAGTGCCAAACCCGGCTACCTCACCGGCGTCGACATCCTCTGCGATGGCGGAACGAAAGCCGGGATGGGTCTCAAAGAGATGATCCAGCTCGCCCGCCAGGCATAGGTACAAAGTCCCGCGCCCCTTCGGAACGAACCGTCGTCGGTGGCACGATGAACCATGGCACTTTCCGCCGGCAGTGCGATCACCGAGTCCTTGGAGCTCTACGCGGACAAGCACGGTGATCCCACGTCAGCGATCTATGCACGGTTCTACGCGACCCATCCCGAGGCGGAGGAGCTGTTCGGCGGCGACACACTGATCCCGCGCCGAATGATGGCCGGGATCCTCGGCATTCTCATCGACCTCGCGGACGGGACTCTCGACCCGGCGCATAGCGCGGCCTGGGTCGTCGACCACATCGCCTACGAGGTCACCCGCCCAATGATTGAGACGATGTTCAGCGTAATTGTCGACGCGGTGCGCACGGGGCTGGCCGAACAGTGGACACCGCAGATGGAGGCCGACTGGATCGGCGTCCTCGACGCGTGGGCATCTGTCGTACACAGACAACTCGACGCCTAAACGTGCCGGGCTAGAGTTGATAGCCGCGCCCCGGCACGACCGCGACGTCGAAGAACGATGCGGCGTCCCGACACAGCAAGGCCTGTGCGACGGGGCCGGCCACGACGAGCGTCAACGACGGCGCCGGGCTCGCCCACTCCTTGATACGCCCGACCTCCTTGATACGCCCGACCTCCTTGATACGCCCGACGAAGGCGACGATGCTCTCCCCACCGTGCGGCCGGGCCGACGGGTCGCCGAACCACGCGCCCATCTCCGTGCCGGATACCTGTTCCGGAAGCAGCCCGGTCCACGCCCCGACGTCCAGACTCGCCAGCCGCGCGTCGACGAGAACCGTCAACGACAGCAACGACGCCGTCTCCCGGGCCGCCCGCTCTGGTCCGCAGATCACCGGTCCGCAGCTCACCGGTCCGCTCTGCTCCGCCAGCGCGGACACGTCGGCCCGGCCACGCTCATCGAGCGGCGCGCCGGTCTCGCCGAAGCGCACCAGGTGGTTGGGCCCGGTGCGCCCGGCGACAATTAGGTTCGCGCGCACCCGGTCATCGAGCGCCGGCGACCAGGTTGCCGGCTGAGGACACGGTGCGCCGACCAATCGCCGAGATTGTCGCCGCGAACACGAGGGTCAACACCGCCCACAACACGACCTGGTTGGCGATCGCATACACCCGGAAATCGCCGACGACCGCGGCGGGGAACCCGGCGGGAACCTCGTGGAACTCCGGAAGGAGCGCCTTGGCCGCGGCGATCACAACGAGATAGCCGAACCCGGCGACCGCCGCACCACCCAGTCCGCCGAGTCGGTCGCGCAGCTGCAGGGCCACGACGACCGCGACGATCATCGCGATCACCGACACGAGGGTGATGGTGAGGAAGGTGCCCGAGCGTGCACCGATCGTGTCCGAGGCCCCGACCGCCGGCGGATTCGCCGGATAGACGAAGAACGGCACCCCGAAGGCGGCGACGAAGCCGAGCAGGCCCAGCACCCCGACGACGGCCAGCGGATCGGTCGACGGCCAGCGCCGCCCGACATAGGCCCACAAGACGGTGAACGCAACGGCGAAAAAGGCACCCATCGCGAGCGCGAACACCACGGTGCCGACGCCGGCTCCGACGTTCTCCTGAATGGTCCGGCTGAACACCTCGACCTCGCCGTGATCGTGACCGGCCGTGTGGGCCACCGCTTCCTCGGCCCTACTCTGACTCTCCTCGAAGTCGATCGCCTTGGCGACCTGCGGTTCGATGAAGATCCGAGCGAAAGTGAATGAGACGATTCCCGCGACCAGGCCAGCCAGCAGCCCGGCGCCGATGAACTTGCGCTCCATGGTTGGTTCCGCCTCAGCTAGTGGCAGGGGAAGCCGAGGAAGTGACGGGCGTCGTGGACGAACTCGTGGATGTGGGTGTCGGACCCGAATACCGAGACAGCACCCTGGTCATAGGCCAAGAAGTAGTAGGCGAGCGCGGCGATCAGCACCGTTGCGGTGAGCAACAGCGCAACGCTGAGCGCGGACAGGTCGGGCACGGCGAGCGCACGGGGGGCGGCAGCCACCTGGGTCATAGCGGTCCTTTCGTCGGCGGATCTCGCGTCCGCGTTCCTCACAACTGCCAGCGCGGTGTCCTGACTCGCCACCTGTCCGGGACCGATGACTCACAGTGGCGCGACCGCCCCGGGATCACACCGGGTTACCCGCATCTGCTGACCCATCCAGTCTAGTCCCCCCGGGCGGCAATCGTTCCACCGTCCCCGATGTCCGGCCGGTCGGGAACAATGGACCCGTGCCCGCCCCCGATGCGCTGTCCCGCTTCTCGGCACCCACCCGCGAGTGGTTCACCGGTTCCTTCCCGGCGCCGACCCCCGCACAGGTCGGCGCCTGGGAGTCGATCGCCGACGGTCACCACACCCTGGTCATCGCGCCGACGGGGTCGGGCAAGACGCTGTCCGCCTTCCTATGGGCCATCGACCGTCTGGCCGGCGCGCACGCGCACACGACCCCCCGGCGCACGAAAGTCGTCTACATCTCCCCACTCAAGGCCCTCGCCGTCGACGTCGAGCGCAATCTGCGCGCGCCGCTGACCGGGATTTCCGCCGCAGCCATCGCCGCCGGCACCGCCCCTCCGGAGGTCACCGTCGGAATCCGGTCCGGGGACACTCCCGCCGCCGCGCGCCGTCAACTCGTCCGCACCCCACCGGACATCCTGATCACGACTCCCGAGTCGCTGTATCTGATGCTCACCTCATCGGCTCGCGAAACACTCACCGCGGTCGACACCGTCATCGTCGACGAGGTGCACGCCGTCGCCGGCACCAAGCGGGGCACCCACCTGGCGCTGTCGCTGGAACGCCTCGACTCGATGCTGGCCGACCCGGCCCAGCGCATCGGCCTCTCGGCGACCGTCCGCCCGCCCGCGGCGGTGGCCGCCTTCCTCGGCGGATCTCGGCCGTGCCGGATTGTCGCACCACCGGCGGTCAAGACGTTCGAACTGCGCATCGACGTTCCCGTCGAAGACATGGCCAACATCGGCGCCGGCACGGACGACGACATCGATCCCCTCCCCGGCGACGACGCCCTCTCCCCCACTGCCGGCTCGATCTGGCCTGCCATCGAACGATCCATCGCCGACGCGATTCTCGCCAACCGGGCGACCATCGTGTTCGCGAACTCGCGGCGCCTGGCCGAACGACTGACCGCGGCGCTCAACGAGCTGTACGCCCGCCGACTGGGGTTCACGACCGGCGACACGCGCAACCACCAGAACCCCGGCGGCGGGCCGGCGGCCCTTACCACGGCCGACACGCCCGCCATCCCGCTCGATGCCCCCGTACTGGCGCGCGCCCATCACGGCTCGGTGAGCAAGGAGCAACGGGCGCAGATCGAGGACGACCTGAAGTCCGGCCGCCTGCGCTGCGTCGTCGCCACCAGCTCACTCGAACTCGGCATCGACATGGGCGCGGTGGATCTGGTGATCCAGGTGGAGTCGCCGCCGTCGGTGGCGAGCGGCCTGCAGCGGGTAGGACGCGCAGGGCATCAGGTAGGCGAGATCAGCCGCGGAATTCTCTATCCCAAGCACCGCACCGACCTCATCCACACGACCGTGGCCGCGGCACGCATGCGCGCCGGCCTCATCGAAGAACTCCACCTCCCCGCCAATCCGCTCGATGTGCTGGCGCAGCAGACCATCGCCGCCGCGGCCGTCGCCGATCTCGACGTGGACGAGTGGTACGACACCGTCCGCCGCGCCGCCCCCTACAAGAACCTCGGCCGCGACGTGTTCGAGGCCACCCTCGACCTCGTCGCCGGCCGGTTTCCGTCCGAGGAGTTCGCCGAGTTGCGGCCCCGCGTGACCTGGGACCGCGTGGCAGGCACTCTGACCGGCCGGCGCGGCGCTCTTCGACTCGCGGTCACCTCCGGCGGCACCATCCCCGATCGCGGACTCTTCGGCGTCTTCCTCGCCGGCGACGATGAGGGCCCGCGCCGCGTCGGCGAGCTCGACGAAGAGATGGTTTACGAGTCCCGCGTGGGTGACGTGTTCGCGCTGGGTGCTTCTAGCTGGCGGATCGCCGAAATAACCCCCGACCGCGTGCTGGTCACCCCGGCCCCCGGTATGCCGGGCCGACTGCCGTTCTGGATCGGCGACGCGGTCGGCCGGCCAGCCGAATTGGGTGCCGCCATCGGCGAATTCACCGGCCGGGTGGCCAATGCGACATCGATGGCGGAGGCCGTCGCCGAGTTCACCGGATCCCCCGACGGAACCGGGCTGGGTCTCACCGACTTTGCGCGCACGAACCTGACGTCGCTGATCGGCGAGCAGCGCGCGGCCACCGGCACCGTCCCCACCGACCGCACCCTCGTCGTCGAACGGTTCCGCGACGAGCTGGGCGATTGGCGGGTCGTGTTGCACTCGCCGTATGGGCTTCGGGTCCATGCCCCGTGGGCCAGTGCCATCGCCAACCGACTCAAGGCGACCCTCGGGATCGACGGGGCGGTGAGTGCCGCCGACGATGGGATAGTGGTGCGCCTGCCCGACACCGACGACGCGCCGCCCGGCCCGGACGTGTTCGTCGTCGCCCCCGACGACATCGAACACATGGTCACCGACGCCCTCGGCGACTCCCCACTCTTCGCGGCCCGGTTTCGCGAGTGCGCCGCGCGCGCCCTACTCCTGCCCCGCCGCGATCCCGGCCGCCGCTCCCCCCTGTGGCAGCAGCGTCAGCGCAGCGCGCAACTACTGGGCGTCGCGACGCGCTACCCGGACTTTCCGATCATCCTGGAGGCGGTCCGCGAGTGCCTGCAGGACGTCTACGATCTGCCCGCGCTGCACGACCTGCTGACCCGCATCGCCCGGCGAGACGTCCGGCTCACCGCGGTCGAGACACCGAGCGCATCGCCGTTCGCCGCCGCCCTGCTCTTCGACTACGCCGGGGCATTCATGTACGCCGACGACGTTCCCGTCGCCGAGCGTCGCGCTGCGGCCCTGTCGCTGGACACCGCGTTGCTGGCCCAGCTACTCGGCCGACTCGACCTGCGCGAGCTTCTCGACGACGATGTCATCGCCGAGGTCGTCGCCCGCCTGCAGCGGCTGGACCCGGCCCGGCAGGCCCGCGACGCCCAAGACGTCGGCGACCTGCTGCGCTGGCTCGGGCCGTTGAGCACCGCGGATATCGCACAGCGATATCGCGGCGCGGAACCCCTCGAGACGGCCCTCAGAGAGTTGCGCGGCCAACTCGTCGCGATCACTGTGCGCGGACAGCCCCTGTGGGCGGCGGTCGAGGATGCCGCGAAGCTGCGCGACGGGCTCGGGGTCGCCCTGCCACCGGGAGTGCCGGCGGCGTTCGCCGCACCGGTCGCCGATCCGCTGGGCGATCTCGTCGGCCGATATGCGCGGACTCACGGCCCCTTCACCACCGCCGAGGCCGCCGGGCACCTCGGTCTGCCACCGGCGATCGCCGCCGACACGCTGGTGCGTCTCGCCTCCTCGCGCCGGGTGATCGAAGGCGAGTTCGTTCCCGGCAAAGGCCCCGCGCAGTGGTGCCACCCGGACGTTCTGAGCCAGCTTCGACGCGGTTCCCTCGCTGCCACCCGGTCGCAGATCGCTCCGGTCGACCATGCAAGCTTCGCCCGGTTCCTCCTCGACTGGCAGCATGTGGCGGACGATCGAACTGTTCGCGGCACCGATGGCGTCGCCGCGGTTCTCGACCAGTTGGCCGGAGTCCCCATCCCGGCATCGGCCTGGGAGTCGCTCGTGCTGCCGGCCAGGGTCCACGATTACGCGCCGTCGATGCTCGACGAACTCCTTTCCGCCGGGGAGGTGGTGTGGTCGGGCCACGGGCAGATCGGTGCCGCCGACGGCTGGGTGGCCTTCCACCCCGCCGATATGACCGCCGCAACCCTGCCGCCGCCCGATGCGATCGAGTTGACGCCGACGATGGCGAGCCTGGTCGACGCCCTCAACTCCGGTGGCGCCCTGCGCCTCCCGGAACTGGTGGCCCGTCTCGACGCCACCGGCGATGTGACCGACGCGGTGTGGGGGCTGGTGTGGGCCGGAATCGTCGCTAACGACAGCTTCGCCCCAGTGCGCGCACTGCTGTCAGGTCGCGGGGCCGCTGCCGCGCGGAGTTCGCCCAGTCACCGGTCGCGGCGCCCACCCCGGTTGCGGGGCGCACGACTGTCCGGCGCCTACCTGGGCGGCGCCGTCAATCCCGTTGTCGCCCAAAGTGTTCCCGGAGTCCTTGGCGGCAGATGGCTGCTACTGGACCGGCCCACCGCCGACCTGACCGCCACCACCTCGGCACGATGTGAAGTACTGCTGGAGCGCTACGGGATCGTCACCAAGGGCGCTGTGCACAGCGAGGGGGTGCCCGGCGGGTTCTCGCACGTCTACCGCGCCCTGACCGTTTTCGAGGACAGCGGCAAAGTGCGGCGCGGCTACTACGTCGACGGGCTCGGTGGTGCGCAGTTCGCCGTTCCGGCAACCGTCGATGTGCTGCGCGACCACACGACGATCCCTCGGCCGCAGACCGGTCGGGCGATCGTGCTGGCGGCAACCGATCCGGCGAATCCCTATGGCGCCGCGCTAGATTGGCCCGACCACGCGAGCCCGGCGCGCCCCGGCCGAAAGGCCGGCGCCCTCGTCGTGCTCGTCGACGGGGATCTCGTCTGCTTCGTTGAGCGTGGCGGCAAAACGGTGCTGACGTTCGACGGGGCCGGTCAAGCCGCCGCTGCTGCCCTCGCCGGCCTCATCCACTCCGGGCGCGTCGAGCGCCTTGCCATCGACACCGTCGACGGTGGACCGGTGCAGTCCACCGATTTCGGCACCAGTCTGCTGGCAGCCGGCTTCACCCGAACACCTCGAGGCGTTCGCCTGCGGTATGGCGCAACAGGCTGATCACCCGCGGGTGGGGACGCACTGCCGGTCGAGCCGCTTCACTGATTCCCATACCGATCCGGTTCCGGACCGAAGGTGAAACGGCGCGCCGAGATCTCGTCGACGGTGATCTCGACGTAGTCGTACTTCAGGGTGGGCACCCAACTCCGCAGCGGCAACTGATCGGCCGCCTCGATGTCCCGAACGGAGACGAGTATTCGCGCGTGCCCCTTGGCGATCACACTCCAGCCCCCGTCGTCGTCGGTCTCGTCGGCCTCAAAGGCCAAACGGTTGTTGACCGCGATCTCGGCCAGTTTGGCGCCGGCAGCCGAGCGGAACACGATCTTGCCGTCCGCGGCATAGAAGTTAATCGGGAAGATCTCCGGCTGGTCGCCGACACTCGTCGCGATTCGACCGAGTTGGCGCGTGGACAGCAGTTCCCACGCCTGCTCCGACGACAAGGTTTCGACAGCACTTCCGACGACCATGGTGACCTCCCTGAGCGCAGCATTCGTGGTCAGACCGAGCCTACGCGCAGGTCGACCGCCCTTCCAGAGGAGAAGGTCCTCTGACCGCCGCAGTCAGTCCGGGACCGGAACTGGTTCGAGGATCTCGGTGCGCGACTCCGGTGCCGCGGCGCGCAACGCATCCGCCGAGTCGTCGTCGGGTTGCTGCTGCGAGGCGATCTCCGCCTCGACCCGCGCCACATAGTTGGCCACCTCGAACGCCGTCGACGCCTCATCCCAGCCGAGAATCGGCGCCGCCAGACCGGCCACCTCGGCGGCGCAGTCGACGCCGCGATGCGAGTACTCGATCGAGATGCGGGTCCGCCGGGCCAACAGATCTTCCAAATGCAGCGCGGCCTCGTTCCGCACCGCGTAGACGATCTCCACGCGCAGATACTGGGGCGCGGCCGCCAGCGGCTCCAGCAGCGACGGATCGTCCTGGGCCCAGCGCAGCACATCGTCGATCAGCGAGCCGTACCGATTGAGTAGCCGACGTACCCGGTACGGGTGCAGTCCGTACCGCTCACCCAAACCCTCACACTGATTGATCAGTGCGAAGTAGCCGTCGGCGCCGACGAGCGGCACGCGCTCGGTGATCGACGGGGCGACCCGCGTCGGGATGAAGTCGTTGCACGCGTCCACCGCATCGGCGGCCATGACCCGGTAGGTCGTGTACTTGCCGCCGGCGATAGAAATCAGGCCGGGCGCCACCGTGGCCACGGCGTGCTCACGCGACAGACTCGACGTCTCGTCGTCCTCCCCGGCCAACAGCGGGCGCAGACCGGCGTAGACACCCTCGATGTCGTTGTGGGTCAGTGGCGAAACGAGGACCTCGTTGACGCGGTCCAGAATGTAGTCGATGTCCTTGTGCGTCGCGGCGGGATGGGCAAGGTCGAGGTTCCAGTCGGTGTCGGTGGTGCCGATGATCCAGTGTGTCTCCCACGGGATGACAAACAAGACCGAGTTCGCGGTGCGCAGGATAATCGCCGTCTCACTGACGATCCGATCACGCGGCACCACGATGTGCACCCCCTTCGACGCGCGCACCCGGAAGTGACCGCGCTGCTTCGACAGCGCCTGCACCTCATCAGTCCACACCCCGGCGGCGTTGATGACGCAATGGGCGCGCACCTCGGTGACCGCCCCGGTATCGGAGTCGCGCACGCGCACCCCCTTCACCCGGTCGGCCTCACGCAGGAAACCGACGACCTGCGTCGACGTCCGGATAACGGCCCCGTACTGGGCGGCGGTGCGCGCGACGGTCAAGCTGTGTCGCGCGTCGTCAACGACGGTGTCGTAATAGCGGATCCCGCCGACAAGCGAGTTGCGCTTGAGTGCCGGTGCGGCGCGCAGCGCCCCCGAACGGGTGACCTGACGCTGACCGGGAACCGACTTGGCACCGCCCATCTGGTCGTACAGGAACAGCCCGGCCGTGACATAGGGGCGCTCCCAAAATCGCTTGGTGAGTGGATAGAGGAACGGCAACGGGCGCACCAGGTGCGGCGCGAGGAGCCGCAGCGACAACTCGCGCTCGCGCAGGGCCTCGCGGACGAGCCCGAACTCCAACTGCTCGAGATAGCGCAGGCCGCCGTGGAACATCTTCGACGATCGGCTCGACGTGCCCGATGCGATGTCGCGCGCCTCCACCAGCGCGACCCGCAGGCCGCGCGTCGCCGCGTCAAGTGCGGCCCCCACCCCGACGACGCCACCGCCGACGACGACGACGTCGTACTGCTCAGAACCCAATCGTTCCCACGCATGAGCGTGGTATTGCGAACTCAGGTCCGCCGGTCGATCAGTCTCCCACTCGGTATCCACAGTTGCCGAGCCTACCGCGTGCAAAGATGACTGACGTGGCGGGAAGCAGCGGATACGTCGTGTCGATCGACCAGGGAACCACGTCGTCCCGGGCAATTCTCTTCGACCATCGCGGCCGGCCAGCCGGCTCCGAACAGGTTGAACACGAACAGATCTTCCCGCGGCCCGGCTGGGTGGAGCACAACGCCCTCGAGATTTGGCGCAACGTTCGGCGCGTGACCGCCTCAGCGCTAGCGTCGATCGACGTCAAACCGGTCGATATCCGCGCGTGCGGCATCACCAATCAGCGCGAGACCACCGTCGTCTGGGACCGCCGCACCGGTGTACCGGTGTACAACGCGATCGTCTGGCAGGACACTCGCACCGCCGAGCTGTGTGAGCGGCTCGCCGGCGACGCCGGGCCCGATCGGTATCGCGCGCGCACCGGCCTACCGCTCTCAACCTATTTCGCCGGGCCGAAGTTGGTGTGGCTGCTCGAAAACGTCAGTGGGGTGCGGGCCCGCGCCGAGGCCGGCGACCTGTGCTTCGGCACCATGGACTCGTGGCTGGCGTGGAACATGACGGGCGGGGTCAACGGCGGCGAGCACATCACCGACGTGACCAATGCGTCGCGCACCATGCTGATGGATCTGCGCACCCTCGACTGGGATGCCGAGATCTGCGCCGACTTCGGCATCCCGATGTCGATGCTGCCGAAGATCCACAGCAGCTCCGAGGTATATGCGCCGCTGCGCGCCAAAGGCTCCCTACCCGGCGTACCCCTCGCGGGTATCCTCGGCGACCAGCAGGCCGCCACGTTCGGGCAGGCGTGCCTGTCCCCCGGGCAGGCGAAGAACACGTACGGGACCGGCAACTTCCTGTTGCTCAACACCGGCAACGAGCCGGTTTTCTCCGATCACGGGCTGCTGACCACCGTGTGCTATCAAATCGGGGAGGCCCCCGCGTGCTACGCCCTGGAGGGGTCGATCGCGGTAACCGGATCGCTCATCCAATGGTTGCGCGACAACCTCGGATTGATCTCATCTGCGTCGGAGGTGGAGGAGATCGCAGCGTCGGTGGACGACAACGGCGGCGCCTACATCGTCCCAGCCTTCTCCGGACTGTTCGCGCCGCGCTGGCGTCCCGATGCCCGCGGCGTCGTCGTCGGACTCACCCGGTTCATCAACCGCGGTCACCTCGCGCGGGCCGCGCTGGAGGCCAGTGCGTTCCAGACCCGGGAGGTCATTGAGGCGATGGAAGCCGACTCCGGCGTCACGCTGACCACCCTCAAGGTCGACGGTGGGATGGTCGTCAACGACCTCCTCATGCAATTCCAGGCCGACCTGCTCGGCGTGCCGGTGATCCGGCCGGTGGTCAGCGAGACAACGGCGCTCGGCGCCGCGTACGCTGCCGGACTCGCCGTCGGATACTGGAGTAGCGCCGACATCTCCGACAACTGGGCCGAGGACAAGCGGTGGCTCCCACAGATGCCCGACGATCGGCGCGCCCTCCTCTACTCCGAGTGGAACCGGGCCGTCGAACACAGCCTCGACCTGGCGTAGCGGCGCCCCGCTATCGGCGCGGCGCCGGCGAATCGGGATCGCCGGGCGGATCCGGTACCGGTTCCGGCTCGCCGATGACGGCCGGCCCCACCAGCGGCAACTCGCCGGCGACCGCTTCGGCATTCTCCCGCACCCGTAGATAGGGCGCGGGGCGACGGTCCGCCGACTCCTCCGTCCGTCCTGCCCGCGGGGCGTACGGCATTCCGCCGCGCATTCCGGGGCTCGCCGCCGAACGCGGCAGAGCAGCGGGGACGGGCGATCCCGGCGTCGCAGTTTGCGCGAGTCGAGGCGCACCCGGGCGCGGCGGGTTCGGTGCGACGACGGGGCGCCCACCGACCGGCCCGCCGCCCACCCGGCCCGGCCTGCCGCCGAGCGGGACCCCGAGGCGCCTCGGGCCGCCGATACCGGGGACCGGGCCGCCCGGTGGCGGGTTCGGCCCGACTCCCGCCGGTGATCCGCCGACCGGCCGGTGTGCCGCCGCGGGCGGGCCGGATGACCCAGGTGGACCCGGTGGCCGTACCTGGCCCGCCTGATCCGTCGCCGGCGGCCGGCCCACCGGCGGTAACATCGGTTTCGGACTCCTACCCGCAGGGCCCGGCGCGGCAGGTGTGCCGCGCGCTGCACTCGGCGACACCCGGCCGAGCGTCGCGGCGAACTGGCCGCCCTGATTCGCGGCTGACGGCCCCGCTAGCACGGCTGCCGCACCGTCGTAGGGCACCGACCGTCGCGGCGCATCACCGACCGGTGTCGACGTCGCGAGCATCGGATCGCTGTAGACCGCATTCATCGCACCGGCGACGGTTTCTCGAACTCGGGCCACCTCGTCAGGCCGCAAGTCGGCCGCCGCCAACTCCTGCGCCGCGGCCCGCAGCGCCGGTCCCTTCGCCTTCGTCGCGGCGAGGGCGTTCGCCACTCCGCGCAACGCGCTACTCGCCGACCGGGCGACCGCCGCCGCCCGCACAACATCGGCCGCGACGGCACTCGCCGCCCGCCCGCTCGCCGCCGCCGCGGCCCCGGCCAGCGAGCTCGCCGTCGACGCGAACACCGCCTCAACCCGGCGCGCCACCGCCTGCGCCCGCTCGATCGCCGCCACCAGCGCGGCGGCATCGGCGGCCGCCTGCTCGGCGCCCATCGAATCCGCCATATCCGCGATGGCCGACAAGTCGATTGCCGACCACGGCGTCCGTCCCCCAGGAGCCACAATTGTTAGACGCACCCGGACCGTGAACGGTTCCACCACGACACCAAGCGAAATCCGATGGAACCGAACGGCCACCCACTGCGTCCAAGTATGGAAAGGGCAGTTCCATCCCCGCCACCGGAGGTCCCGTGAGTCCAGAACCCTGCACCACCCTGCGCTGCGAAGCCGACGCCTGGGCGCAACGCGCCACAGTCGCCAAATGGGCGGCCGAGGAGTTGAGGGAGTGCGGCCAAATCATCTCCACGGTGCTTGCGTCCAACTACTTCGGAATGGGCTGCTCAGAAGCATCACCGATCTACATCGGGCTCTCGAATACAGTCGCATCCGGTCCATCGAGTTGGCGCCATCGACTCGCGGAACAGGCTATAGCGGCATCACACCTGGCAGGCCTGTGCACAACCGGAGCGTCAGCGATAGTTGAGCAGGATCAAGTCGGAGAACAGTTCATTGGAAGGTAGTGCATTTCGCCTGTGGGTAGTCGTCCTATCCGCGGTCACAATCACCGGATGCACGGTGACCGGAACGCCTCGCGAACCTGTCAGGGCCCCATCCCCAAACCTAAGCTCCGTGTCGATACACCCCGGACCATTTTCACACCGTATGAATCCTGGCAACGACGGCACAGACTACGAGCCGTGCAGCGACGTCAATCGGCCAGCAGTCCAGGAATTAGGCTGGGACTGGTCATCCAGGCGGGATGCTGCAGTCGTCGACAGACAAACGGCGCGCGGGTGTGTGTGGAAGGACACTCGTCACGGATCCATTTGGAGCTTGCAGCAGGTCGCAGGAAACAGCCCCAGTCTGGTCGCGTACAAGCGAGTCAACTACTTCTTCGACTGGCTACCGGATCAGTGGATCAACGGCCGGCAGATCGTGGTGTTCAGCATGAATCCATCCACCTGTGTTGCACGCGTGCAGAGTCGGAGGGCTGGGATCAACACCATTGTTGACAGCTTCGAAGTCCCCGCACCACCGATCGCAGATATCTGTTCCCGGGCCATCGCTTTCACTCGGGCGACGATCTCCCGCATGCCCGAGTGATCGGTCCTCCCTGCTTTCGTCCGCCCCACACCAGTCGAAGCAGCACGGACGAAACCGGGTGGGATCAACCTTGACAACCTACAACCGTTTAGTTGTATATTTCTCGTGTGACCATGACTGCACTTCCCGACGACGAGGTTGATGCACTGTTCCATGCGCTCGCCGATCGGACTCGACGCGACATCTTGCGGCGATCGCTCGTCGGGGAGTTCTCGGTCAGCGCACTCGCGTCGCAATACGACATGAGTTTCGCCGCGGTGCAGAAGCACGTAGCGGTACTAGAGCGGGCGGGACTGGTCACCAAACGGCGCAGTGGCCGGGAGGCCCTGGCATCGGGAGAAGTCTCCGCGATCCGTTCGGTCAGCGCCCTGCTGGAAGAACTCGAACAAATCTGGCGCGGCCGCGTCGCGCGCATCGATGCCCTGCTCGCGGCCGACAGGCACACGCCTGATCCCCAGCAACCCAGCAATCTCCACCAACCCAACAATCCCCACCAACCCAACAAGGAGTGAAACCCATGCCCGTCATCGACGTCACCAAGAGCCTCGCCGACCGCACCCTCACGATGACCGCCCGATTCGACGCACCGGTGGAGCGCGTGTGGCGGATCTACGCCGACCCGCGCCAACTGGAGAAGGTCTGGGGTCCGCCGACCTACCCGGCCACGTTCGTCCGCCACGAACTGCGTCCCGGTGGCCAGATGCATTACTACATGACCTCGCCCGAGGGCCAACGATTCGCCGGGTACTGGAACGTCACGGCGGTCGACGAACCCCATGCCTTCGAATTCGACGACGGATTCGCCCTGAACACCGACGATTTCACCGCCGATCCGGACTTGCCGACCTCCGCGAACACCTACCGCTTCGTCGCCGACGGCGACGGGACCCGCGCCGAGTACACCAGCGTGTACGCCACCGAGGAGGCGCTCAGCAAGGTACTCGAGATGGGCGTGGTTGACGGCGCCACCGGCGCCATCAACCAGATCGACGAACTGCTGAACAACAACTGATCGAGCCAACGGCTACCATTCGCCTTGTGCGCCACCTCGTGTTGACCGTCATCGGCGATGACCGACCCGGACTCGTCTCCACCCTCGCCGACGCCATCTCCGCCCACGGCGGCAACTGGGAGCGCAGCCAACTTGCGCGCCTAGAAGGCAAGTTCGCCGGGATTGTCGCCGTCGGGGTACCCGACGAGCAGGCCGACGGGCTGCTCATCGCCACCAGATCACTACCCGAACTCGAGGTCTCGGTGCACGCCGGCAACCACGGTCACGGCGACACCGAGGGATTCACCCACCTCACCATCGGCGTCCTCGGCAACGACAGTCCCGGCATCGTCCGCGAGCTGTCCGGCGCCCTGCGCTCCCACGGCCTGAGTATCGAGGCGATGACCACCGATACCCGGGAAGCACCCATGGCCGGCGGCCTGCTGTTCGAGGCACATTTCGACGTTCGCGTGCCCGCCGGCACCGACCTCGTGGCGGTCCGCGACGAACTCGAGCGCCTGGCGGCCGAACTCCTCGTCGAACTGGGAATCGACGACCAGGGCACCGGCGGGCTCTAGCCGGCCGGACGCCGATCGGGTCGTCGCACGCTCAGTCCAGGTCGTCGTGACGCACGAGTTGCCGGGCCGCCTCGGTGATCGAACCCGACAGCGAGGGGTAGACCGACAGGGTCTGCGCGAGGTCGCTCACCGTCAGCTTGTTCTGCACGGCGATGGCGATCGGCAGAATCAGCTCTGATGCGGTGGGCGCGACGACCACGCCGCCGATCACCACCCCGGTCGCCGGTCGGCAGAAGATCTTCACAAAACCTCGGCGCAGGCCGCTCATCTTCGCACGCGGGTTTGTCGCCAACGGCAGCATCACCGTGCGTGCCGGGTACTCACCCGAGTCGATCGCGGCCTGCGAGACACCGACCGTCGCGATCTCGGGGCGGGTGAAGATCGCCGACGCGACCGTCTTCAGTTTCAGTGGTGCGACCCCCTCGCCGAGCGCGTGGTACATCGCGATCCGCCCCTGCATCGCCGCCACCGACGCCAGCGGGAACAGGCCGGTGCAGTCGCCGGCCGCGTAGACCCCGGGCACCGACGTGCGCGACACCCGGTCGACGGTGATGTAGCCGCCCTTGTCGGTGGCCACCCCGGCCCGGTCCAACCCGCATTTGGAGGTGTTCGGAATCGATCCGACCGTCATCAGCACATGCGATCCGGTGACCGTCTGTCCGTCTGCCAACGTCACTACGACAGTGTCGCCGTCGCGCTCGACCTTGTCCGCACGTGCATTCTTCACCAGCCGGACACCGCGCTCGGCGAGTACGTCTTCCAGCACCAGGGCGGCATCCTCGTCCTCACCGGGAAGCACCCGGTCGCGACTGGACACCAGGGTGACCTGCACGCCGAGCTCGGTATAGGCGTGAACGAACTCCGCTCCGGTGACACCGGAGCCGACGACGACGAGGTGGGTCGGGAGTTCCTCGAGGTCGTAGAGGTGCCGCCAGGTGAGGATCCGCTCCCCATCGGGCTGGGCGTCGGGCAGGATCCGCGGCCGCGCACCGGTCGCGATGAGGACGACATCGGCATCGAGCAGTTCCTCGCCGCCGTCGACGCAGCGCGCCAACACCTGGTGCGACCCGGCGCCCGGGCCAGAATCAATCAACTCGCCGACACCCTGGACCAACCGCACTCCTTCGCTCAGCAGCCGGGCCCTGATGTCGGCCGACTGGGCGAACGCCAACTCCTTCACCCGTCGGTGAATCTCGGACAGGCTGACGGTGGCACTGTCATAGTGCAGGTCGACGCCGAGGTCGATGGCGCGGCGCGCGTCGGTCCGGATTCCCGTCGAGGCGATGAACGTCTTCGACGGCACGCAGTCGTACAGCACACAGGCGCCGCCGACACCGTCGGCGTCGACGATGGTGATATCCGATCCGTACGCCGCCGCCGCGAGCGCCGCCTCATATCCGGCGGGCCCGCCCCCGATGATCACGATCTTGGTCACTGCGTGCTCTCCTGACTTGCCGAGGACGGCGGCTGACTGCCCGACTGTGCACCCTCATTCTCTCGCACGCCCATTCTGTCGCACCCGGCGCCGGTGCGCGCCCCATCCCGCCACCGGGATCGGCGGGTAACGCAGATCGGCGGGCCAGCGCTAGGCTTGTCTCGCTGCCCGCGCAGCACCATTGTCACTTGAAGTCCGGAGGAGACGCCCGTGGCGCTGTACGCCGCATATGGCTCGAACATGGATCCCGAGCAGATGGCAATGCGCGCGCCCCACTCACCCATGTCGGCGACCGGCTGGTTGGTGGGCTGGCGCCTGACCTTCGCCGGCGAAGACATCGGGTGGGAGGGTTCGCTGGCGACTGTCGTCGAAGACCGCGACAATCCCGACGCGCGCGTCTTCGTCGTCGTCTACGACGTCACCGACGAGGATGAGCACACGCTCGACCGCTGGGAGGGTTCCGAACTTGGCGTGCACCGCAAGCTGCGCGTCCGCATCGAGGCGACCGACGGGGCGACCCTGGCGTGGCTCTACGTCGTCGACGCGTTCGAGGGCGGACTGCCCTCGGCGCGCTATCTCGGCGTCATGTCCGACGCGGCCGACAAGGCCGGCGCACCCGACGACTATGTGCAACGGCTGCAGCTGCACGACTCGCGCAATGTGGGCCCGGGCCCCGGCGGCGACACCGAGCTCTTCTGACCGCCTACAGCAGCGACGCCGGCGTCGGTATGGCCAGGTTCGCCAGCAACGGTGCCCGCAGCCCGGCCTTGATGATCGCGAGATTCGCACCGGCGGTGGCAGCGCGCTGCGCCGCCACGGTGCGGGCCTGGGCCGCGAGCTCGCCGGCTCCGACGGTCTCGTCGACGATTCCCGCGGCCAAGGCGTCGGCGGCGCCGTAACGTCGCGCCGTCAGCATCGCCTCGGTCGCGGCGGCGTCGCTCAGTCGCGTGCGCACCAGCGCCGCCATCCCGGCGGTGAACGGCATGCTCAGGGCCGCCTCGGGCAGCGACCAGAAGCCGCGCTCGGTGCGCATGACGCGGTGGTCGGCGCAGAGCGCCAGCATCGCGCCCGCACCAAAAGCGTGGCCGTTGACGGCGGCGACCGTCGCGACGGGCAGGGTCAACACCCTGGTGTACACCGCGTGGACCAGGTCGAGGTAGGACGGCAGTTTGTCGGCGTCGGTGACGATGTAGTCGGTGTCTAGCCCATTGGAGAAGAACTTCCCGGTGGCGGTGATCACCAGCCCCTTCTTCGACGACGAGCCCGCTTGCGCCACCTCGTCGAGGGCTCGGTTCACCTGCTCGATCCACTCAAGGGTGAACCGGTTCTCCGGGTTGGCCTCGTCTAGCTCGACGCCCTCGGTTCCCAGGAAGAGCTCAAACACATCATCAGATTCACGAAGAAACGGCATGGCCGCAACTCTAGGCCACCGGCCGGTGGCCGGTGGCGATGACCGGGGGCCACTACCGTGTACCCCATGGACCCCAGTTCCGACCCCAGTGCTGCGGCGACCGCGGCGGCCGCCGTCATCGCCGCCGAGTCCGACTGCACCCGCCACGACACCGCCATCATCCTCGGTTCCGGGTGGTCGGCCGCGACGGCGGCATTCGATCCGCCCATCGCCGAGTTGCCGATGTCGGGCGTGCCCGGCTTCGCCCAACCCGCCGCGGCCGGGCACAACGGCTCGATCACCTCGATCCACGTCGACGACCAGCGCGTGCTCGTCTTCGCCGGACGCGCCCACGCCTACGAGGGTCACGACCTCGCGCGGGTCGTACACCCGGTACGGACCGCCGCCGCCGCCGGTTGCACGCGGATCATCGTGACCAATGCGGCCGGTGCGGTGAATCGCTCCTATCCGGTCGGCAGCCCGGTCCTGATTCGCGACCAGATCAACCTCACCGCGCGCTCGCCACTGGTGGGCGCACAGTTCGTCGACATGGTCGACGCCTATTCGCCGTCCCTGCGCGCCGTGGCCCAGCGCGTGCACGACGCCCTAGACGGGGGCGCCGGTGACCGGCGCACGCTCGCCGAAGGCGTCTACGCCGGCCTTCCGGGCCCGCAATACGAGACGCCCGCCGAGATCGCGATGCTCGCCACCCTCGGCGCCGACCTCGTCGGGATGTCGACGGTCCACGAGACGATCGCCGCGCGTGCCGCTGGGATGGCGGTCCTGGGGATCTCGCTGGTCACCAATCTCGCCGCCGGTATCAGCGGCGCCCCGCTGAGCCATGCAGAGGTCCTCGAGTCCGGGCAGGCCGCGGCCGGCCGGATCGGTGAACTGCTGCGCGCGATCGTCACGTCACTGAGCACGACGGTCGGACCGAACCCCTACCGTGACCGCTGACGAGCTGCGCTTCGGCACCGCGGGCCTGCGCGGCCCAGTCCAGCCCGGGATCGGCGGGATGAACGTCGAGTTGGTCGCACGGGCCGCGTGGGCGGTTGGAGAATGGTTGCGCGGCAACGGTGCTGACCGCACCATTGTCGTCGGGCGCGATGCGCGCCACGGATCGCCGGAGTTCTTTGCCACCGCGACCGGGGTACTCGCCGCGGCCGGCTTCGACGTCGTCGCGCTACCCGGTCACTCGCCGACCCCACTCGTCGCCTTCGCCTGCCGCGATCTTCGCGCCGCCGCGGCGATCCAGATCACCGCATCGCACAATCGGGCCGGCGACAATGGATTCAAACTGTACGGCGGAGTCGGCACCGACGCCCCGGGCGCGCAGATCGTCGGCCCGATCGACGAGCAGATCGAGGCGCTGATGACCCGGGCGCCGGGAACGATCCCGCGGTGCGCCGTACCTCCCGACCGGCGGGCGCAGGCCAATCGGTCGCGCTACCTGGCGCGGATATCGACCCGTTTCGGTGCCGGCGAGGAGGCGGCACCGTTTCGCCTGGCACTGACCCCGTTGCACGGCGTGGGCGGGCAACTCGCGCTCGACGCGCTGGCGGTCGCGGGGTTCCACGACGTGCACGTCGTACCCGATCAGTTCGCCCCCGACCCCGACTTCCCCACCGTCGCCTTTCCCAACCCGGAGGAGCCCGGTGCCACCGGCGAACTACTGCGCCTGGCCGCCGAGGTGGGCGCGGACCTCGCTATCGCCCTCGATCCCGACGCCGACCGGTGCGCGCTCGCCATCCCCTGCGACGGTGGGTGGCGCCAACTCACCGGCGACGAAGTGGGCGCGCTGCTGTGCCACACCCTCGCGGTCCCCGGCGCCGTCGTGGCCAGCAGTATCGTCTCGGGGACGTTTGCCGCCGATATCGCCCAAGCCGCCGGCGCACGCTCGGTGCGGACGCTGACCGGCTTCAAATGGCTGGTCCGGACCGGCGATCGACTGTGCTACGCCTACGAGGAGGCGATCGGACACTGCGTCGACCCCGCTGCCGTGCTCGACAAGGATGGAATCAGCGCCGCCGTACTGGCGGCGCAGATCGCCGCCCGGCTGCGCCGAGACGACTCATCGGCAAACCTGCTCCTCGACGAGTTGTCACTGACCCACGGGGTGCACGCCACCGTCGGGACGTCGGTGCGCCTCAGGGCGCCCGCGGAGGCCGACGCGGTGATGGCGGGGTTGCGGTCCGCCGCACGGCGGACGATCACCGGACTCGACTGCTCGATGCACGACTACGCCGGTCGCGACGATGCCCTGCGCACCAATGCCGTCGAGTTCGCCGGCGCCGACGGCGATGTCCGGATCCGTGCGCTGGTGCGCCCATCGGGCACCGAGCCCAAGCTGAAGGCCTACGTCGAGGCCGTCACCCCGATCTCGGCGACGGTCGATGCCGGCGGCGCCCGCCGAGACGCGACCGCTCTTGCAGAACGGGTCGCCCACGCCCTGCTCGCCTAAGCTCGGCACCCCAGTCACATGCCCGTGACCCAGTCGTGGGTCGCGCCGAGGGAACCGTTCGGCGCTGTGGTGCGTCCAATTCGACATGACGGTCATACTGCATGCCCCCACTGCCCACCGGTTCGCCGCAGGCCATCGCGCCAGCGCCGAGCAGGCCACTGCGTCGGCGGCGGCGCTGCGCGGGGACCTTGCCCCGCTACTGCCGGCATTCGGCCTGATCGGAGCCGAGTTCCTCACCGCGCTGGCCCAGGTTCTCGACCGAGCCGCCCACTACCAGGACGACCTCGGCGCGCACCACCGATCGATCGCCGCCGCCACCGACAGCGGCGTCGAGGGCTACGCGCGCACGGACTCCGGCGCCGCGACGCGTGTCGGCGGGCTCACCGGGACCGGTCGACGATGACCGGCGCCGAGGCTCTCATCGCGCCGCTGCGCGCCCTCGTCACCACCCTGGGGACGGGCACGCTGCCGGCCGGCGGCCCACTCGAGGAATTGCGGACTTCTGCCACGACCTCGCACCGGTCCGCGCGCGATGCCCAGGGCGGTGCCCAGACACTCGACGACGGGTGGGCCGGACGCGGCGCCGACGCAGCGGCGCACGCATCCGAATCAATCGCCACCCGCCACCGGCGGTCGGCGACCGCGAACTCGTCGTCGGCCTCAATCGTTGACGTGGCCGGCGCGAAAGTCGGCCAGGCGGCCACCGAGGTGCACCGCCTCCTCGATTCCTTTGCGCGGGCCGCGAACTCCTTGGGCTCAGCCCTCTACCGCATCGAGGGCCTGCTGGCGCTACTACCGGTCGCGCTCAACCACGTCGCCCGCGGTGCGGCAATCGTGGCGCAGACGCGGGACGAACTGCGCGCCGATGCAGCCGCATTGCTCGCCAACTCGAAACACCCTGCCCCGAAGCGTGTTCCGGCGCCCGCCACTCCCGATTGCGGCGACGGGGCGAAGGATGGTTCTCTCGCGGTCACCCTGCCCAACGGGAAGGTCGTCCACGCGCCCAACGCGCGGGCGGCGGCCGCTGTCCGGGCCGCGTTGAGCCAGCGCGGCGTTCCCTATTTGTGGGGCGGGACGACGACGCAGGGGTTCGACTGCAGCGGACTGACCCAGTGGGCCTACCACCAGGCCGGGGTCGAGATCCCCCGGCTCGCCCAGGACCAGGACGATGCGGGTGTCCGCATCGACCAGGCCCGGGTTCAGCCGGGCGACCTCGCCGTGTGGGACGGCCACGTCGCGATGGTCATCGGTGACGGCCTCATGGTCGAAGCGGGCGACCCGGTGCAGGTCAACCCGATCCGCACGACGAACCTCAATCAGGGCTTCCAGGGCTTTTACCGGCCACGGTGAGGGTCGATGCGCCGGAGTCATCCTGGCTCGGCGATCCGCCCCGATGCAGCACCCGCCGCCACCAGCGCGGCTTGCCCGAATCGTCGTCGTCGTCGCCGGCCGACTCGAAATCGTCCACCCACGCCGCCCCCTTGTAGACCGAGCGGTACATATCGACGGTGGTGACGATGATGATCATCAGCACCGGGCCGAAAACAATGCCGGCGAACCCGAACATCCCGAGTCCGGCGAACACGGCCAGCAGCATCAGCGCCGGATGCAGGTGGGCGTTGCGCGGCACCAGCATCGGTCGTAGGAAGTTGTCGATGTTCGTGGTCACGAGCAGGTGGAACACAAAGACGAAGATGCCGCCGACGACGTTGCCCGTCAGCGCCATGCCGATGCCGAGCGGCATGGTGACGATGCCGCTGCCGAGCGGAATGATCGAGAGCACCGTCAAGAAGATGACGAACATGAAGAATGCCTGGTGGATTCCGCCGATATAGATCGAGATCGCGCCCGCGAGGCCCTGCACGAACGCGATGACGAACTGGCCGCGCACCGTCGCGGTGACCATCGAGCCGATCTTGCTCAGGTAGATGTCGGAGACCTCTGGGCCGAGCGGGTTGAGGTCTTTGACGATCTCGACGACTTTCGACCCGTTGGTCAACAGCGCCAAGAACACGTAGAGGAAGATGATCGCCATCGTCACCGTCGTGGCGAGGCCGCCCGCGGAGTCCCGCGCAAATCCCAGCGCAAACTTTCCACCCGCCTCGGCGATGTTCGAGACCACATCGCGCACCTTGTCCATCGTCAGCGGATCGACGTGCACGAACGGCACCTTCACGAGAAACTGGTTGATCGATTCCAGCAGCCGCTGACCGACTTGCGTCAGGTCGGCGGTCTGCAACCACTTGCGGACGCTGTCGACCATTTGGGCGATCTGAATCCCGGCGAGCGTGATCACCGCACTCACCGGGATAGCGACGATCGCGATGGCGCTGATCAGGGTCAGAGCCGACGCCAGGCCGCTATTCATCTTGTTCGCGAGCCGGCGGTAGATCGGCAGGAACAGGTACGCGAGCACCGCGGCGAAGCCCATCAGGACTAGATAGTGGCGCAAGAAATAAGCCCCGAAGAGCAGGGCCAGGACCGTCATGATCCCAAGCGCTCTGCGCTCATTCGGGGTGAAGTCGGTCAACATCCCATCATCGTAGGTGGGCGCAAACACCGCTGTTCGGCAAGCCCCCAATCCCCCGACGGACCCCGGCGTTCACGCGGGCCGCACTCCTTGGTTAGGCTTTGCCCCATGGCCGGAGACATCGTCCCCATTGAGCTGGGTCTCACCGACGGAAACGCCTATACCCTTTGGGCCCCGCGCTGGCGGGAGGACGACGAGGAGTGGGAGGCGTTCCTCGGGCTCGAGGACGATCTATACGGCTTTGACGACGTGGCCCACCTCGTGGGATACATCCGTACCACCGACGAGGAACACGACCTCGTCGACCATCCGGCGTGGCCGACCGTCGTCGAACTCCAGGGCGACGAGCTGGTCCCGGACAAGCGGCACACCTACGATCTCGTCGGGGTACCCGAGCTGGCCGCCGATGACCCGACGCCGGAGAACATCGCCGAGCTGGAGGACGCGCTGGAGATCGTGCGCACCCTCGGTGAGGTGTGCGAGCTGAACACGATCACCAAGTTCTTCAACGGCAACCCGATCCTCGGCGCGGTCACCGCGGGCACCCGCAACTTCGTCGGCCGGGACGGCCAGGATCTGTGGGTCCGCATCGGCCGGCTCATCGCCAAACACTGGGACGGCGTCATCGACGCGCTCGATGATGTGCTCGCCACCCCCGAGGTCGACGAGGCCGCGGTCGTGGCCGCCGAGGCCGAGTTGGCCGCCGCCGCCTCAGCCGAGGACGAGGACGAGCCCGACGACGACCTCGATCTGGTCGGCAGCGACGACGATAGCGATGACGACGACACCGACGCCCGTTCGCTCGTCGACGACGACGACGACGACACCGAAGCCGCCGAGCTGCTCGACGGAGACATCGACGAAGACGACTTCTGGGTCAATGTCGGCATCGATCCGATTCAGATCACGACGTCCGACGGCGAGTACCTCTCACTGCGCTGCTACCTCGATGACGAGCCGATCTTCCTCGGCAAGCGCGGGTCGATCTTCGTCTTCCCTTCCGTGCGTTCGATCACCCGCTTCCTCGCGGAGGATGACGACCACGACTTGACCCGGGTGTCCACGTTCGACGATGTGCGCGCCGCGGCCACCGACGGCTCGCTGGAGTTCGAGGTGTACGAGGACAACGTCTATGTGCTCCCCGGCCTCGCCGAGGACATCGCCGATGGTCCGCGCCGAGTCGACGGCGAACAGCTGGACCTGGCCGTCGAACTACTCCTCGACGCCGGCGAGTACGCCGACGACGATGCAGTGGCCGATGCCCTGAGTTCGACGACGCCGCTGGGCTGGTTCATCGACTACGCGACGAACCCCGATCCCAAGCGGCTGGCGCCGAGCCCGCCGTTCGACAACGAGTCCGAAGCGTTCCGGGCGCTGGTCCACGACTTCGAGGACCGGATCGACCGCAAGGCCTAGCTTCGGGCCGCGGTACGGCGGCTCCCTGCCGCGGTCGCTCGACCGACGGTGGGGAATTAGCCGATCAAGACCGCGTAGCCGGGCTTGAGCACACCGTCGATGAGTTCCATTCGCTTGTCGAACGGGATGAACGCCGACTTCATCGCATTGACGGCGAAGCGCTCGAAATCGTTCCACCCGTAGCCGAACTGGTCGGCCAGCAGCGCGCACTCACGGCTCATCGTCGTGTCACCCATGAGTCGGTTGTCGGTGTTCACGGTCACGCGGAAGCGCAGCCGCGCCAGCGTGTTGAACGGGTGCGACGCGAGGTCGGCGACGGCGCCGGTCTGCACATTCGACGACGGGCACAGTTCGAGCGGGATCCGTTTGTCGCGCACGTAATTGGCCACGTCGCCCAGCCGGGCCCCGGCCAGCGAATCGGCGGCGGGATCGACCCCGGGCGGCAGCGTGATGTCGTCGATGACCCGGACGCCGTGTCCGAGCCGGTCGGCCCCGCAGTAGCCGATGGCCTCCTTGATGGACGGCAGCCCGAACGCCTCCCCCGCGTGGATGGTGTAGCGCATGCAGTGCGCGCGCAGGTAGTCGAACGCGTCCAGGTGTCGCGTCGGCGGATTGCCCGCCTCCGCCCCGGCGATGTCGAAGCCGACTACCCCGTCGCAGCGGAACCGGACGGCGAGCTCGGCGATCTCGGTTGAACGGGCCGCATGCCGCATGGCGGTGACCAGGCATCCGACGACGATTCGGTGGCCGGCCGCGGCCGCCGTGCGCTGACCCTCGTCGAACCCGGCGAGCACCGCGCCGACCACCTCGTCGAGGGTCAGCCCTTGTTCGAGGTGAAGTTCGGGGGCGAAGCGCACCTCGGCGTAGACGACGCCGTCGGCGGCGAGGTCTTCCACGCATTCTCGGGCGACCCGGCGCAGCGCGCCCAGGGTCTGCATCACCGCGACCGTGTGCCCGAAGGTCCGCAAGTACTGGACGAGGGATCCGGCGTTGGCGCTGTCGACGAACCACCGCCCCAGCTGCTCGGGATCCTCGGTGGGCAGCTCGGCATACCCCGACTCGCGTGCCAGGTCGATGATGGTGGCCGGGCGCAGCCCACCATCGAGGTGGTCGTGCAGGACCACCTTGGGCGCCAGTCTCAGGGTCGATGGCGTGATCGGCTCGGTCTGGCCGGCGGGTGTGATGGAGGCGGGATCGGCGCTCATCTGTTGAGCGTGACACAGAATTCGGGTGAGACATTCTGCACACCCGGATTCGGCGCGAACAGTGCGCGAACAACTAAGGACACCCTGTGACCGCGTCATTTCCGAGCCTTTACCAGAACATTGATTGGTAAGGCAAACCTTAGTTCCGCGTTGTTGGATTGGAATTCCTTTCGGGTCCTTTTCACCGACCGATCACCAGGGTTTAGAGTCATCTCATCGGGACCTATGGAAACCACGTTCGGAGGCCGAATTCCGCCATGAGCACACCCACGACGGCGCCCGCTCCGGTGCGCAAGATATCGATCTATCGGGGCGACCCAGGGATGTGGGCGTGGGTCCTGCACCGCATCACCGGCGTGACGATCTTCTTCTTCCTCTTCGTCCACGTCCTCGACACCGCGGTGATCCGGATCAACCGGGACGACTACGACGCGGTCATCAACACCTACAAGACGCCGATCATCGGTCTCATGGAGATCGCACTCGTCTTCTGCGTGCTGTTCCACGCCTTCAACGGCGTGCGCGTCATCCTCATCGACTTCTGGTCGAAGGGCCCGCGCTACCAGCGACAGATGCTCTGGGTGGTCGTCGCACTGTTCACCGTCGTCTTCGGTGCCGCCGCCATCCGTCTGCTGCAGCTCATTATCAGCCACGCGTTCTAAAGGACTCGACACGATGACTACCGCCGCCCCGCAGCCCGCGAAGACGCTCCTGACGTCTTACGACCGTCCGCCATCACTGGACAACCCCCGCTCCCCGCGCAAGCCCCGGGGCGGCAACTTCGAGAAGTACGCCTGGATGTTCATGCGCTTCTCCGGCATCGTCCTGATCTTCCTCGTGATCGGCCACATGGCGATCATGCTGACCTGGGACAGCGGAGTGCACCGCATCAGTTCCGAGTTCGTCGCCCAGCGCTGGGCCAGCCCGGGCTGGCAGATCTGGGATCTGACGATGCTGTGGCTCGCCCAGCTGCACGGCGGCAACGGTATCCGCACGGTCATCGGCGACTACTCCCGCAAGGACTCGACCCGCTTCTGGCTCAACGTGCTGCTCGGGGTGTCAATGATCCTGACCCTCGTCCTGGGCACCTATGCCCTGCTGACCTTCAATACCGGTAGCTAGTCCCCACCCGCGTCCGTCACAAGGAGACCCACCAGTTATGCAGGAACACCGTTACGACGTGGTCATCGTCGGCGCTGGCGGCGCCGGGATGCGGGCGGCAATCGAAGCCGCACCCCGAGCCCGCACCGCCGTTCTCACCAAGCTGTACCCGACGCGCAGCCACACCGGCGCGGCGCAGGGCGGCATGTGCGCCGCCCTGGCGAACGTCGAGGAAGACAACTGGGAGTGGCACACCTTCGACACAGTTAAGGGCGGCGACTACCTCGCTGACCAGGACGCAGTCGAAATCATGGCCAAAGAAGCCATCGACGCGGTGATCGACCTGGAGAAGATGGGTCTGCCGTTCAACCGCACCCCCGAGGGCAAGATCGACCAGCGGCGCTTCGGCGGGCACACCCGCGACCACGGCAAGAGCCCGGTCCGCCGGGCCTGCTACGCCGCAGACCGCACCGGCCACATGATCCTGCAGACGCTGTACCAGAACTGCGTCAAGCACGACGTCGAGTTCTACAACGAGTTCTACGCACTCGACATCGCCCTCACCGAGAACGAGAACGGCGAGAAGGTCGCCACCGGTGTCGTCGCTTACGAGCTGGCGACCGGTGAGATCCACGTGTTCCACGCCAAGTCGATCATCTTTGCGACCGGCGGATCGGGCCGGATGTACAAGACGACGTCCAATGCCATCACGCTGACCGGCGACGGCATGGGCATCATCTTCCGCAAGGGTCTGCCCCTGGAGGACATGGAGTTCCACCAGTTCCATCCGACGGGGCTGGCCGGCCTGGGCATCCTGATCTCCGAAGCGGTCCGCGGCGAAGGCGGAATCCTGCGCAACGCCGACGGTGAACGCTTCATGGAGCGCTACGCCCCGACGATCAAGGATCTCGCGCCGCGCGACATCGTTGCGCGCTCGATGGTCCTCGAAGTCCTCGAGGGCCGTGGGGCCGGCCCCAACAAGGACTACGTCTACATCGACGTGACCCACCTCGGCGAGGATGTCCTCAACGAGAAGCTCCCCGACATCACCGAGTTCGCCCGCACCTACCTCGGCGTGGACCCGGTGACCGAGTACGTGCCGGTCTACCCCACCTGTCACTACGTCATGGGCGGCATTCCGACCAACGTCGAGGGCCAGGTCTTGGCGAACAACGACGAGGTCGTCCACGGCCTCTACGCCGCGGGCGAGTGCGCTTGCGTCTCGGTGCACGGCGCCAACCGCTTGGGCACCAACTCGCTGCTGGACATCAACGTGTTCGGTCGCCGCGCCGGCATCGCGGCCGCCGACTATGCCAACAGCCACGACTTCGTTCCGATGCCGGATAACCCGACCGAGATGGTCGACGGATGGCTCGAAGGCGTCCTGTCCGAGCACGGCAATGAGCGCGCCGCCGACATCCGCACCGAGTTGCAGCAGACCATGGACAACAACGCGTCGGTGTTCCGCACCGAGGCGACGCTGACCCAGGCACTCGCCGATGTCATGGCACTCAAGGAGCGCTACAACCACGTGCGGGTCCACGACAAGGGACAGCGCTTCAACACCGACCTGCTTGAGGCCATCGAACTCGGCTTCCTCCTGGAGATGGCCGAAGTCACCGTCGTCGGCGCGCTCAACCGCAAGGAGTCGCGCGGCGGCCACGCCCGCGAGGACTTCCCGGACCGCGACGACGCGAATTTCATGAAACACACCATGGCGTACAAGAAGGGCCCCGGCCTGATCGCCGACATCGAGCTGGACTACAAGCCCGTCGTCCAGACCCGCTACGAGCCGATGGAGCGCAAGTACTGATGACTGCAACCGTCGAAGGCACCCCCGTCGAATCGGGCGAGCCGCCGCTGCCCCCGGTTCCGGCCGAGGCGCGCATGGTGAATCTGAAGATCTACCGGTTCAACCCCGAGGATCCTGACGCCAGCGGGTTCGAGACGTTCCGCGTCCCGGCCCTGCCGACCGATCGCCTTCTCAACCTGCTGCTGTACGTGAAGGGCTATCTCGACGGCACCCTGACGTTCCGGCGCAGTTGCGCGCACGGCGTCTGCGGTTCGGACGCAATGCGCATCAACGGCGTCAACCGCCTCGCCTGCAAGCTGCTGATGAAGGATCTGCTGCCCAAGGATGCCGGCAAAGAGCTGACGATCACCGTCGAGCCGATCAAGGGTCTGCCGGTGGAGAAGGACCTCGTCGTCGACATGGAGCCCTTCTTCGACGCGTACCGCGCCGTGAAGCCATTCCTCATCACCAGCGGCAACGAGCCGACAATGGAGCGAATTCAGTCGCAGAAAGACCGCGCCCGATTCGACGACACCACCAAATGCATCCTGTGTGCGTGCTGCACCACCAGCTGCCCGGTGTTCTGGAACGAGGGCTCGTACTACGGCCCCGCCGCAATCGTCAACGCGCACCGATTCATCTTCGACAGCCGCGACGAAGCTGCCGTCGAACGCCTCGACATCCTGAACGAGGTCGATGGCGTCTGGCGCTGCCGCACCACCTTCAACTGCACCGATGCCTGCCCGCGCGGCATCCAGGTCACCCAGGCAATCCAAGAGGTCAAGCGCGCTCTGATGTTCTCGCGCTGACCGCCGCCGCAATCGGCTTCCCGAACCCCCGTCGACTCTCCTTCTCGACGGGGGTTCGCCCGTTTCACGGGCACGGGGAGCCAATCGCCGGCCGCGTGCGTCTAAGAAGGTATGACTGCTCACCTCATTCGCCTTCTGATACTCCTCTGGCTGATCGCCGGAACGGTCGTCCCGCCACCGGCGGGTGCCGACCCGGGCCGGCCGACTGCCGTCGCCGGCGATCGCGTCGCCATCACATTTGTCTCCGACCGTCAGGACAATGGTCCGTCCACCTGGTTCGACGCACTCAATCGGCCGCGCAGCCAGGAGCGAACGGTCCTCGTCGAGCCGGTCGGCGCCGCACGACTGTGGACCTCGACGCTGGTCTACACCGCAGTGTCGACCACCCTCCGACTCTCCGCGACGTTCACCACGACCGGCTCCTTCGCTCGCTGCGTGGTCACCGTCAACGACGAGTTGCGAGATCAGCACACCGCACTCCGAAGCGGCGCCCGGGTGACCTGCGCGTCGTAGCCGACCGGTGCCGCCCCCTTGTTAGGGTTGGGCGTGATTGCCTTGGGGGATGACGTTCGACGGCTGACCGCCCTCGCACAGATCGCGGGTGTTCTGATTATCGGGACGGTGGCGCTCGGCAACTCGTCTGCGTGGGCTGATCCGCCTGGGCCCGGCCACGTCGTCGGCGTCAATCCGACGACGCCCCCGACCGATCACTGTCCCCACCGATCAGCGACGCCGCCCGCCGTCGACACCTCCGAAGTCCCCAAGCCGGGCGCGACCACCCCCCGGCCCCTACCCCTGCAGATGCCGCCGGCCGGTGGACCGCGACTATCCACCTGCGGCGTCGTCGTCGCCGATGGAATGGGCCAACCCCCGGCCAGGCTGACCTCGGCCGCGTGGCTGGTCGCCGACCTGGGTACCGGCGACATCCTGGCCGCGAAGGATCCGCACGGACGCTATCGCCCGGCGTCGACGATCAAAGTGCTCCTGGCACTGGTGGCCCTCGACGAACTCCACCTCGACGCACCGGTGTCCGTGCACCGTGCCGAGTACGAGACCGAGGGCGACTCCTGCGGCACGGGACCACGCGGGCACTACACCAATCGCGACATGGTGACCGGCCTGCTGATGGCGTCGGGCAACGACTGCGCAATGGTGATCGCCCGGCAGCTCGGCGGCGTCGAGGCCACGTTGGGCAAGATGAACGCCCGCGCCAAGGATCTCGGCGCGCTAGACACCCGCGCGGCCTCGCCATCGGGCCTCGATGCCCCGGGGATGTCGACGTCGGCCTACGATCTCGCCGTCATCTTCCGCGCCGCGATGGCCAACCCGACGTTCCGCGAGATCATCGGCACGCGTCAGTACCGCTTCCCCGGCTACCCGCCGCGCCCGGAGATCCCCGGCGACCCCGACCATCCCGCCTACGAGATGGTCACCTCGAACAACCTTCTGGCCGAACGCTTCCCCGGCGTGCTGGGCGGGAAGACGGGCTACACCGACGACGCACTCAAGACGTACGTGGGCGCCGCCCGTGTCGGGTCGCGCGAGGTGCTGATCGTGCAACTCTACGGACTGTCGACCGAATCCTCCTCGTACTGGGCCCAGGCCAAAGACCTGTTCCGATGGGGTGGCCGCGCACCACGGGGCGCCACCGTGGGCACCCTGGCAGGCCGGCAGGCGGCCGATCCGGCAACGCCGCCGCGGGTACCCGTGGCGGCCCCCGCGTCGCCGGCGCCGGCGGAGTCGTCCGGCCTCTTCGACAACAGTCTCGTCCTCGGCCTGATCGCCGCGCTCGTCGTCGGCGGTCTGGGCTTCCTCGGCATTCGAACCCTGTCCAGGCACTAATCGTCGGCCGTGCCCAGAATTGCGGCCGACCGTACCCAGGTTTCCACCGGAATGACCCGCAGCGGGCTTAGGCTGGGGTGCCCGCCCCAGAGTCAGCGGCCTCCTCGCCGGGCTCAGGATCTTCGGCACCGTCGCCGTCGAGCAGGTACCCGGCGTTAATCGGCGCCGTTGCGCACCATGCGGTGGCGTAGAACATGATGCGCGCGATCAGGTTGGTGACGACCATGACGGTGATGATGGACCCGAACGCCACCCCTGCCGGCCCAGTGCTGGTCGACTCGATCACCCGGCCGGCGAGGACCTTGAGGATCTCCATCGCGATCGCCGCGGCGAGTCCCGCCTTGGCGGCGTTACGCAGCGGCAGGTTCACCAGGGGCACCTTCGCCAAGACGAAGGTGAGCAGCGGCCACAGGATGAGAATCGAGATGACCGGGGCCAACACCTGGACGGCGATGACCGCGGCGTCCCAGTAGTCCAGGTTCAGCCACACCAGAAAGCGATCGGCGAGACTGCCGGAGGTCGCAATGCTCAGCACCAGAGATGCGACGAATCCCAGGCCGAGAACAACGAACATACCCAGGTCAAATACTTTGCCCAGGAGAGGGTTTCGGTTCACTCGCCCACCCCAGATCGCCGTCATCGCCTCCCGCAGCCCCGAGATCCAGTTCACCCCGGTCCACGCGGCACCGATCAGACCGAGGAGGCCGACGGTGGTGCGCGATTGCACCGCAGAATCCATCGTCTTGGCGACAGTCTGGCCCAGCTCACCCGGAATGGCATCGACGATCGACTGCCGGAACTGATCGAGCAGGTCGGCATGAGCGTTCAAGATGAAACCGGCAGTCGCGAACCCGACCATGAGCATCGGCACCATGGCCATCACGGTGCGGAAACTCATCGCCGAAGCGAACGCCCCACCGTAGTGCGCGTCGTGACGGGCAAGCGCAGCCATGATCCGATCGATGATCGGCAGCCGCTTGCGCAGCGACGCCCACACATCGCCACCCCACGATGCGACTCGTCCACCAACGGTGGAGGCAGTACTCCAGGCCGAGGCGAGTGGTGGCGGCAACGATGGCATTGGCCCCGAACGTACCCTTAGGTTGCCGACGATGCGAGGAAACCGATCTTGTCGTACACCTCGCGCAGCGTCGGCGCCGCGACCGCCCTGGCCTTCGCCGCCCCTGCCGCGAGGATGGCGTCGAGGTGTGCCGGATCGGCGAGCAACTCGTCGACCCTCCCCCGCAGCGGTGTCACGAAATCGGTCAGAACGTCGGCCGTGTCGACTTTGAGATGGCCGTACTGCTTGCCGTCATAGGACGCGACGAGGTCGTCGATTGTGCGTCCGGTCAGCGCCGCCTGAATAGTGAGCAGATTGGAGACACCCGGCTTGTTCTCGCGGTCGAAGGCGACGACCGAATCACTGTCGGTGACCGCAGACCGGATCTTCTTCGCCGATCGCTTCGGCTCGTCGAGGAGGTTGATCAGCCCGGCATCGGAGTCGGCCGATTTACTCATCTTCGCGGTCGGATTCTGCAGGTCGTAGATCTTGGCGAACTCCTTGACGATGTAGGCCCGGGGCACAGTCAACGTCTCACCGAAGCGAGTGTTGAAGCGATTGGCAAGGTCCCGGGTCAACTCAAGGTGCTGTCGCTGATCCTCGCCCACCGGCACCGCGTCCACGTGGAAGGCGAGGATGTCGGCGGCCATCAGGATCGGATAGGTGAACAACCCGACGCCGGCGGCCTCAGCCCCCTGCCTGGCGGACTTGTCCTTGAACTGTGTCATCCGGTTGGCCTCGCCGAACCCGGTGATGCACGACAAAACCCAGGTCAGCTGGGCGATCTCGGGGATATGAGACTGCACATAGATCGTCGACTTCGACGGATCGACGCCAAGCGCCAACAGCTGTGCCACCGACAGCCGGGTCCGTTCCCGCAGCTTTGCCGGGTCGTTGGGCACGGTGATCGCATGCATGTCGGGGATGAAGTAGAACGCGTCGTCGAACTCATCCTGAAGTGCCACCCACTGCTTCACCGCACCCAGGTAGTTGCCCAGATGGAAGGAGTCACTGGTCGGCTGGATGCCCGAAAGCACCCGCACGCGGCGGGCCGTCGCACGCTCGTCGTTGCTCATGGTTCCAGTCTTTCAGACCGGCCACGACGGGGAGTTTCCGGGCGCAACGGTGGCCAGCGGCCGGAACTGCCACCGGCGGGCCACCCGATCGGCCGACCGGCTAGCCGAAGACCGTCGTGACCGCGCTGTGGTCGGACCACCGGAGGTTGTACGCCGCAGGTCGATGGACATCTGACTTCACCGCACGCGCGGCCAGGCCGGGCGTGACCAGGTGATAGTCGATCCGCCACCCGGCGTCGTTGTCGAACGACTTTCCCCGCCACGACCACCACGTATACGGGCCGGGCACGTCGCCGGTCAGCTGGCGGGCCACATCGACCCAACCGCCCCCCAGAAGCGCCGCGACCCATTCGCGCTCGTGCGGGAGGAAGCCCGGACTGCGCCTATTCGTCTTGAACGCCTTGAGATCGTTCTCGGCGGGCGCAATATTCCAGTCGCCGCCGACGATCACCGGGCGGTCGGCCTCGGCTAGCCGGCCCAGGTGCGCACCGAACTCGACGAGGAAGCGCTTCTTCTCGGCGAACTTGCGCGCATCACCCTCGGTCGCGGTAGTGGTATTCGCCGGATCGACGGCCCCCTTGGGGAGATAGAGGCTCGCGACGGTGATCTCGCCGAGCAGCGCCGTCGCCACGTCGACCTCCAGATAGCGGCCCAACGAATCGAACTCGTCGCTGCCGAAGCCGACCCGCACCGCCGACGGCGCGGCGCGGGTCAGGACACCGACACCGGCGTGGCCCTTTACGGTCGACTCACTCATGCTCAGGTGCCAGCCGGCCGCCAGCGCGGGGGCCAGCGCCTCCTGTGCCTGCTCTCGGGTCGCTCGAATCTCTTGCAGCGCAACCGCATCGGAGTCCAGATCGGCCAGCCACGGAAGCAGGCCGCAGTTCTCATCCGAGCGTTGTTTGACTGCAGCCCGGATGCCGTTGACGTTGACCGTCGTAATCGAAATGCTCACGCGGCCACGGTATCGACTCAGGCCTTGAGCGCCTTCGCCAGGTTCACGTCGAGAGTCCCGAGAAACTCCTCAGTCGTCTGGTAGGCCTGATCACCGCCGACGAGCAGCGCCAGGTCCTTGGTCATCTTTCCCGACTCGACGGTCTTGATGACGACGTCCTCGAGCGCTTCGGCGAACTCGCGCACCTCCGGGGTGTTGTCGAGTTTGCCACGGTGGTCGAGTCCACGAGTCCAGGCGAAGATCGAGGCGATCGGGTTGGTCGACGTCGGCTTGCCCTGCTGGTGCTGCCGATAGTGCCGGGTCACCGTGCCGTGGGCGGCCTCGGCCTCACAGGTCCTGCCGTCCGGGGTCAGCAGCACCGACGTCATCAGACCCAGCGAACCATAGCCCTGGGCGACCGTGTCGGACTGTACGTCGCCGTCGTAGTTCTTGCACGCCCAGACGTAGCCGCCCTCCCACTTGAGGCACGACGCGACCATGTCGTCGATCAGCCGGTGCTCGTAGTGCAGGCCGGCCGCGTCGAACTCGGCCTTGAACTCGCGGTCGAAGACGTCTTGGAAGATGTCCTTGAACGCGCCGTCGTAGGCCTTGAGGATGGTGTTCTTCGTCGACAGGTACACCGGGTAGTTGCGCTGCAGCCCGTAGTTCAAGGACGCCCGCGCGAAGTCCTCGATGGACTTGTTGAAGTTGTACATGCCCATCACGACGCCACCCTCTTCGGGGATCTTGACGATCTCGTGCTCGATCGGCGCCGATCCGTCGTCCGGGGTGTAGGTGATGGTGACGGTTCCGGCAGCGGGCACCTTGAAGTCCGTGGCGCGGTACTGGTCACCGAAGGCATGCCGACCGACGACGACGGGCTTGGTCCAGCCCGGAACGAGGCGGGGAACGTTGGAGATGAGGATCGGGGCGCGGAAAATTGTGCCGCCGAGGATGTTGCGGATCGT
>NZ_DIAX01000056.1:41933-43791 GCF_002414845.1 Gordonia sp. UBA5067
GTTGCGGATCGTGCCGTTGGGCGAGCGCCACATCTTCTTCAGGCCGAATTCTTCGACTCGCGCCTCGTCGGGGGTGATGGTGGCGCACTTCACGCCGACGCCATGCTTCTGGATGGCGTGGGCCGCGTCGATCGTCACCTGATCGTCGGTCTCGTCGCGGTACTCGATGCCAAGGTCGTAGTAGTCGAGGTTGACGTCGAGATATGGGTGGATCAGCTTCTCTTTGATGAACTCCCAGATGATCCGCGTCATCTCGTCGCCGTCGAGCTCGACGACGGTTCCCTCGACCTTGATCTTGCCCATATGGCTGGTGCCTCCTCGGCATCGGGTGCGCAGGTTGTGTCTGCGATGTTCAGCAGCAGATCTGGGGCGCGGGTTACACGACGCCAACCTGCATCAGGTCAAACCTAGTACGCACGCAGTCCACACCGCGCGCGAGCGCAAACATAACGCGCGTACTGTTTTCCTATTGTACCCGGCGGCCATGTTGTCTTCGTCACGGCCTCCGGTGCGCGTGACACCGGGAACACCCGCCGGGAGCACCCAACCCGATCCGCCGGACGCATGGCGATTCCGGCCCATATCGCCCGCGTTTCGCGCAGATGACCGATTCCGCACCGGCCCGACCAGGACCGATGTGAGTCCTCGAGGTCCTGCATCATTGCTGCCGCGGCACGTCACCGTGCCCGACACCGGAGGGGACTCGATATGACTGATGACAACGGGCGAATGACTCTGCGCTTCTTGGCGGCACCGACCGACATCGCCTCGCTGGGCGGGGCGGTGCGCGGCGGGCGGCTGCTCAACTGGATCGACAAGGCCGCCTACGCCTGTGCCGCGGCGTGGTCGGGTGGCTACTGTGTGACGGCGTACGTGGGCAACGTCCGCTTCTCGCGCCACGTATCGGCCGGCGACCTGGTGGAGGTCACCGCGCGCATCGTCTACACCGGATCGTCGAGCATGCACCTGTTGTGCACCGTGTCCTGCGCCGATCCGTGCACCGGCCAGTACCGCGAGGTCAGCGACTGCCTCGTCGTCTTCGTGGCACTCGACGAGAACCGTCGCCCCCGCCCGGTGCCGCAGTGGCGACCGGCGACGCTCGGCGACATCGCCGACGCCGAGGCCGCCATCGCCCGGATCGGGTTGCGCAAACGGATCGAGGCGGAGATCGGCTCCGCGGTACTCAGTGCGGCGGGCACCGCGCCACGCGCGACGATGCGCTTCCTCGCCGCCCCGACCGACATGAACTGGGGCGGCAACGCGCACGGCGGCCGCATCATGGAATGGATGGACGAGGCCGCGTACCTGTGTGCTGCGCAGTGGGCCGGCTCCGACTGTGTCTCGGCCTACGTCGGCGGAGTCCGCTTCTACGCACCGGTGCATATCGGCGACGTCGTGCGCACCCGATCACGCCTGCTGCACACCGGCCGCCAGACCATGCACATCGCCGTCCAGATGAGCTCCGCCGATCCGCGCACCGGCGTCTTCCGCGACACCGGTCACGCGCTGGCGATCGTCGCGGCCATCGATGCCGACGGCGACGCCACCGACGTCCGGACCTGGCATCCGGTCGCCGACGAGGACTTCGCCCTTGACGCCCACGCCCGCGAACTTATCCGGCTGCGCCGGGAAGTGCCTCGCGCGCCGTTGCACGTGCACTGACCGGCGAGCTATCCGGTGGCACCGCCGCTGGCGGTGCCAGATCCGCTACTCGTTGCGGGGCCAGAGCCCGAAGGACCGCTGCTGCCCGGGGCGCCACTACTGCCCGGCGCATCCGCCGCACCATTTTTGCCGTTGCTGTTACTGCCGCCTTCCGTGCCAAAGCGCGGCGTGAACTGCTGCTCCTGCGCCGGCGGCG
>NZ_DIAX01000056.1:44056-64121 GCF_002414845.1 Gordonia sp. UBA5067
CGTGTACTGCTGCTCCTGCGCCGGTGGCGTGTGCTGCTGGGCGCCGAGCGGGTTTCGCAGGCCCTGATTCATCGGCCCGGCCCCCTCCGGCGACGGCGACGTGCGCGACTGCTGCGCCGGAACCGGTGCCGGCTTGTCGGCCCCGTCCGCACCATGCGCCTCGGTCGCATCCGGCGAACTCGGCGTCGTCGAGGTGGACTTCACCGTCGAATCGGCCAGCACGGTGCGTTGGTCGGCCGAAGCGGGCCCGGTCGAAACGTCCGGCCGCGCCGCGTCACGCTGCGCAGCGGTCCAGACCGACGTTCCCTCAGCTGCTTTCAGGCTGGCGGTAAACGCGGCGCGACTCACGGGCGCCGTCGCCGCCGGGCCCGCCTGTGTCGCCAGGAGATTCGGCGTCCCCCAGCCGGGAGGGCCGCTGCTATCAGCCCAGAACGGCGGCAGACTCCAGTCCTTGGTCTCATCCGGTATGAACCCGAGCGCCTTGATCGCAGCCGGGTACGGCGTGCCGAGCAACGTATTTCCCCAGTACAGCGCACCGTTGACCGGAACCAGAAGAATACTCACGACGCTCCTGCCTATCGCCGAGGCCGACTGCCGGAGAACACTGCCGTTCCCGCCCCCGAGCACCTGGGCGATCCCACCGATCAAGTTGCCGAACGTCAAAGCGTCGGGGAGGTAGCCGCCCGCGTTGGAGGTGAGATAGGGCAGCTTGGGCAATGCGTTGTAGACCAGGTCGACGACCGGCTGAAGATCATTGAGGTTCGCATGGGGCAGGATGGTGTTGATGTTCAGCACCTTGTTGACCTGGCCGTAGAGGTCGGGGATGTTTGCCGCGTCGGCGGCCGACATCCCGAGACCCGTCGCGACGTCGCGAATGACCCGGGAGATGGAGGAATCCTGGGGCTTGGTGCACACCAGGCCACCGCCGTTCGTGGCCTGTACACAGTTGCCCTGGCCGCCAGCCCAGTTGACGGGGTCGTCCCAGTACCAGGAACCATCGGTGCTGCGGCCCCACGCTCCGAACTGCGGGTAGTCGCCGTGTTTCACGAAGTAGCCGACCAGCCCGTCCAGTGCACCGAGCGGATCGTGAATCGGATCGGGAAGGCCGCAAATCGGGTCCCCCTGACTGCAGACGGAGACGACGTCGTTCGATAGCACTCCGAACCCACCGCGCGATCCCGACATCGTCAGTCCGGGGACGACTCCCAGGAAGCTCCGCTCGATTCCGCGCGCGCTCTCCGGGCCCTCCTGGCGGGGGTCGGAGTAGAGGACCCCGGTCACCCCTACCGCGCTCGGGGCGCCCGCCTTGCCCTGGCCGATATCACCCAATACGTCGCCCGCCACCCGGGCGCCCTGCGAATAGCCGACCACCTGAACATGGCCCGTTTTGTCGGCGGCGTCATCCGCGTTGATCGCACACTTGGACTGATAGTCCGATATCGCCTTACTCGTGGCGGCCTTGCCGAGCGCGACGTCCTTGTTGTACCCGACCGATCCGGCCGGCCACAGCGTGGTCGGGTAGCCGACGACGATGACGTCCTTACCCTGGCCCTTGGCAGTCTCGATGACGCCCTTCATCGAGCCCTCGCCGGTCGGGTCGTTCGTCCCCGGGACGATGACGACCGCGCCATTGCCCGAGCACTCCGCGTGCGCCCCACCCGGTGGCGTCAGCAGTGCGGCGCACAGCGCGACGCCCCCGACGATCCCGGCGAGCGCGACGATGCGCGGCCACCCCCGCTTCTTGACCGGACCTGCTGGTGACGCGATCGGCGTCTCAGTTGCCATCGCCATAGGACTGCCCTCTCTCCCCTGGCCCCCCAGGGCCCAGACCACGGTGAGTTTAGCTGAAATGTGATCGGGTCGGCACTACCTGCCTACTCGCCGGTTAGTTCACCACGACGCCTGTTTCAACCACCCTGATTTCAGACCCCTCCAGCACCGAATCCGCCGTGTTATATCCTTGGAGACAGGTCCAGAGCATCAGCGCAAAGCCCCGGCTCGCTGATCGGCAACCCTCCAACCGCGGTGGGGTGCTCCGGGTGATGACCTGGTCGTGCGGAAGAGTCCGTACGGCAAGCGCGGGTCCGACGGTCGGACCCAAGGGCGGGGCAACCCGACCGACCGGAAGGTGAATCAGAACCATGTCGCAAACTCCCGACGATCCAACTGCTTCCTGGAGCTTCGAGACCAAACAGGTCCATGCCGGCCAGGGGTCCGACTCGGCGACCAATGCGCGAGCACTGCCGATCTACCAGACCACGGCGTACACCTTCAACGACACCACCCACGCGGCGAACCTCTTCGGACTGGCCGAGCCGGGCAACATCTACACGCGGATCATGAACCCGACCCAGGACGTTGTCGAGCAGCGCCTCGCGGCACTCGAAGGCGGCGTGGCGGCACTACTGGTCGCGTCCGGCCAGGCAGCGGAAACCTATGCGATCCAGAACATCGTCGAGGCAGGCGGACACGTCGTATCGAGCCCCCGCCTCTACGGCGGCACCTACAACCTCCTGCACTACACCCTGCCGAAATTCGGGATCGAGACCTCCTTCGTCGAGAACCCCGACGATCCCGAGTCATGGCAGGCCGCTGTGCGCCCCAACACTCGTGCCTTCTTCGGCGAGACGATCTCCAACCCGAAGATCGAAGTCCTCGACCTGCCGGCCGTGTCCGAGGTCGCCCATCGCAACGGTGTGCCGCTGATTGTCGACAACACCGTGGCCACTCCTTACCTGCTCAATCCGCTCAAGCACGGCGCCGACATCGTCGTGCACTCCACCACCAAGTGGATCGGCGGCCACGGCACCTCGATCGGCGGCGTCATCATCGACGGCGGCACCTTCGACTGGCGCACCCAGCGCGACGGGGAGGACCTCTTCCCCGGTTTCACGCAGCCCGACCCGAGCTACAACGGCGTCGTGTTCGCCGACCTCGGGGCACCGGCCTACGCCCTCAAGGCGCGCGTGCAACTGCTGCGCGACACCGGCGCGGCGATCTCGCCGTTCAACGCATTCCTCACCGCGCAGGGCATCGAGACGCTGAGCCTGCGGGTGGAGCGCCACGTCGAGAACACCAAGAAGGTCGCTGACTTCCTCGCCGCGCACCCCCAGGTGGAGAAGATCTACTACGCCGGTATCGAATCTTCGCCGTACTACGAACTCGCCCAACGGCTACTCCCCAAGGGCGCCGGCTCGGTCATCAGCTTCGAGCTGGCCGGCGGGGTCGAAGCCGGCAAGAAGTTCGTCGATGCCCTCCAGCTGCACAGCCACGTCGCCAACATCGGCGATGTGCGTTCGCTGGTGATCCATCCCGCTTCGACGACGCACAGCCAGCTGTCCGGCGAAGAACAGCTCAGTGCCGGCGTCACGCCCGGTCTCGTCCGCCTGTCGGTGGGCATCGAGGGAAGTGACGACATCCTGGCCGATCTCGAGCAGGGTTTCGCGGCGGCAAAGGGCTAGGAGAACCGACGATCAGCGAGGCCGAAGTGACCATCGTGCACAGCCGCCGGCACGGCGCGGACACCACGTCCGCACCGTCGTCGGCGGCTGAGCCGGTATGGGCGCAGACGCCGGACGGCTCGCTGCACCAGGTTTCCCTCGGGGCCGTCCAACTCGACAGCGGCGAGACGATTCCCGACGTCACCATGGCTTTCTCCCGCTGGGGAAAGCCCAGTGCCGCCCGCGACAACGTCGTGCTGGTCCTGCACGCATTGACCGCCGACACCTACATCACCGGCCCCGCCGACGCCGATCACGCCGCCCCCGGTTGGTGGGACGGACTCGTCGGGCCGGGTGCCGCGCTCGACACCGACGAGTGGTGCGTCATCGCGGCCAATGTCCTTGGCGGCTGCAACGGCTCGACCGGGCCGTCGTCGATCGCCGCCGACGGCCGCCCTTGGGGGTCGCGCTTCCCGCAGATCACCGTGCTCGACCAGGTGCGCGCCGAGGCTGCGCTGCTCGACGAACTCGGCGTCACATCGGTGGCCGCAGCGGTCGGCGGATCGATGGGCGGGGCCCGTGCCCTGGAGTGGGCGATCGCGTACCCCGAGCGCATCCGTGCCGCGCTGGTCCTCGCCGTCGGCGCTCGTGCCAGCGCCGATCAGATCGGCACCCAAACCACCCAGATCGCCGCCATCACCGCCGATCCCGCCTGGCAAGGGGGCGACTACCACGGCACCGGGTCATCCCCGACCACCGGAATGGGCGTTGCCCGCCGGATCGCGCACCTGACCTACCGCCATGAACTTGAGCTCGACGGCCGCTTTGCCAACTCTCCGCAAGGACAAGAGGATCCACTGCACCACGGCCGGTTCGCAGTGCAGAGCTACCTCGACCACCAGGCGGATAAGATCATCGCCCGCTTCGACCCCGCGTCCTACGTGGCACTCACCGAAGTGCTCAACAACCACGATGTCGGCCGGCGCCGCGGCGGCATCCGAGCGGCACTCGCCGACTGCAAGACACCGGTCATCGTCGCGGGAATCGATACCGACCGCCTGTTTCCCCTGCGGCAGCAGGAGGAACTGGCCACCGGTCTCGGCAACTGCGTCGGCGGGCTGCGGATCGTGGAGTCGGTGTACGGCCACGACGCCTTCCTCATCGAGTTCGAGGCCATTGCCGAACTGCTGCGCGAAACGGTGGCGCTGGCCCGTTAACGCGTGCCCAGCGGGTCGATCGTCAACGCCATCCACAGGACGATCGAAGCAAGCGCCGCCAGCGTGGCCACGTCGAAGACCCGGCCGCGCACCTGGAGCAAACCGGCCCGACTCGTCGGCAGAAGCGCCCGCAACACCGCCGCGAATCCCAGTGCGCCACTGAACACGAATGCGCCGCGCCGCCACCGGTCCACCAGGACGAGGATCCCGGCGAGGAGGGCAATCGCCAGCACCAAGAAGTACGGGATCTGCATGACATACCAGCGACGCACCCGTGCCCGGCGCAATCGTCTGGCACGCTCGGCGTTGGTGGGCGACGGGGCCACCGGCACCACGACATCGACGTGCCGCGTCACGTTGTTGCCGGGTCCTCCGCCGTCGGATGCGACCACGTCAGACTCCCCGGGCCGCCAACTGCGCTTCGGCGCGCTCCACAATGTTGACGAGCAGAAATGCGCGGGTCAGTGGGCCGACGCCGCCGGGGTTCGGCGAAACCGCCCCCGCTACCTCCCACACGGCGGGATGGACGTCGCCGACGAGCTTCCCGTCCTGCCCCCGGCTGACCCCGACGTCGACAACCGTCGCCCCCGGTGCCACCATGTCCGGTTTGATCAGGTGCCCCACCCCCGCGGCCGCGACAATGATGTCGGCGCGGCGGGTCTCGGCGGCGAGGTCGCGCGTGCCGGTGTGACACAACGTCACCGTTGCGTTCTCGCTGCGGCGGGTCAGCAACAATCCGATGGGGCGGCCGATGGTGACGCCACGGCCGATCACGGTGACGCGTGCACCGTCGATGGGGATGTCAAAGCGGCGCAGCAGGTGGATCACCCCACGCGGCGTGCAGGGCAGCGTCGCCGCCTCGCCCAGCACCAGCCGGCCCAGGTTGATCGGATGCAGACCGTCGGCATCCTTGTCCGGGTCGATCCGTTCCAAGGCAGCGTTCTCGTCGAGGTGGCGCGGCAGCGGCAGTTGCACGATGTAGCCGGTGCACGCCGGGTCGGCGTTGAGGTCGTCGATGGCAGCGTTGAGCTGTTCGGTCGTCGCATCGACGGGGAGGTCTCGGCGGATCGAGTTGACGCCGATCTTCGCGCAATCGGCGTGCTTGCCCTTCACGTACGACCGGGAACCGGGATCGTCGCCGACGAGAACGGTACCCAGGCCGGGGTCGATACCGGCAGCCTTGAGCTTCTCGACCCGCGCTGCGAGGTCGGTGAAAATCTCGTCGCGGGTGATGATGCCGTCGAGTCGTGTCGCGCTCACAGCGTTCATTGTTCCACTCCCCCCGACTCGGCCTCGCACAGGCAGGCCGACGCTCCGGGCAATTGTCCGGTTCACGGGCGATGCCGCGTGGCGCGCGCCCTCGAACGGGTACCGCCATGGCGCCGACTTAGACTCGGTGCCATGTTCCGGATCGTCTTCTGCCAGCCGTGCATCCCGCCCAATACGGGGAACGCGATCCGGCTCGCGGCCAACACCGGCAGTGAACTGCATCTGGTCGAGCCGCTGGGGTTCACGATGACCGATGCGCAGGTCAAGCGCGCCGGCCTCGACTACCACGAGATGGCGCAGGTGAGCGTCCATCCCGACCTCGGCGCCGCCTGGGCGGCGCTGCAGCCCGAACGCGTGTACGCCTTCACCGCTCAGGCGTCGCGCTTCTACACCGACGTCGCCTACCATCCGGGCGACGTGCTCATGTTCGGCCCCGAACCGACCGGCCTGTCTGATGAGATCCTCGCCGACCCCCACATCAGCGACCAGCTGCGGATCCCGATGTTGCCGGGCCGGCGCTCCCACAACCTGGCCAATTCGGCGGCACTGGCCGTCTACGAGGCCTGGCGGCAGCACGGATTCGACGGGGGCTGCTGAGATCCGGGTCCTGGCGGACCGCCGGCGTGATTATCACGTCCATGCCGCACCGGAGCACGGATCTCAGCACCAATCCCGCGATCGGCTGCCGATCCGCAGGTCCAGCTTCTGTAGACGATCGGCTACCACGGTGACTGCACCCTCCGCATTCTGCACTTTGCCGCGGACCACCAATGCCGTTGCAGTGTGCGCCAACTCGCGATACCTGCGCCACAATCCCACCGAGCACACCACGTTGACCATGCCCGTCTCGTCCTCGAGGTTGATGAACGTGACTCCCGACGCCGTCGCCGGGCGCTGACGATGAGTCACTGCTCCGGCGACCGTGACGCGCGCGCCATCGTCAACCGACAGCAGCTGGCCGGCCGGCACCACCCCGATGGCCTGCAGGCGCGGGCGCAGGTACTGCGTCGGGTAGCCCGTCGGCGTGATACCGGTGGCCCACGCGTCGGCGGCCGCCAACTCCACCGCCGACAGTCCGGGCAGCGTCGGGGCCGGTGAGCCCGGACGCAGCGGCAACTGGTCCTGACGATGCCTTCCCGCTTCCCCCGCCGCCCACAACGCCTGGCGCCGACTCAACCCGAACGAGTCCAGTGCACCCGCAGTCGCCAGCGCCTCCCACTGCGCCCGGGTCAGATCTACCCGGGCGGCCGCATCGTCGAGGTCGGCGAACCGGCCCACCGCAGTCCGCTCGCCGACGATTTGCTGCGCGACCTCTTCGCCAATGCCGCGCACTCCCGAAAGCCCAAGGCGCAATTCGGTTCCCGTCTGTTCCAGAGTGGGGTGGGCCAATGATGCGTTGAGATCGGGCCGATGGACGGCCACCCCGTGCCGTCGCGCATCGGCCACCAACGACTGCGGCGAATAGAACCCCATCGGCTGCGCCCGCAGCAGCGCCGCACAGAAGGCGGCCGGATGATGCAGTTTGAACCATGCCGAGTAGAAGACCAGCGACGCGAAGCTCTGCGAATGACTTTCGGGGAAGCCGAAGTTGGCGAAGGCGGCCATCTTCTCGTAGATCCGCTGCGCGACCTCCCCGGTGATGCCGTGCAGTCGCGCCATTCCGTCGAAGAAGCGCTGACGCAGCGCGGCCATCTTCTCCGGCGACCGTTTTGAGCCCATCGCCCGGCGCAATTGATCAGCTTCAGCCGCGGTGAACCCGGCGACGTCGACGGCCATCTGCATGAGTTGTTCCTGGAACAGCGGAATGCCCAGCGTGCGCTCCAGGGAGCGCTCCAGCGCCGGATGGTCGTAGGCAACCTTTTCGCGCCCGTTACGGCGCCGGATGTACGGGTGCACCGACCCGCCCTGAATCGGCCCGGGACGGATCAGCGCGACTTCGACGACCAGATCGAAGAAGGTGCGCGGCTTCAAGCGCGGCAGCGTCGCCATTTGGGCGCGCGACTCGACCTGGAACACCCCGACCGAGTCGGCACGGCACAGCATGTCGTAAACAGCGGCCTCGGTCATGTCGATGCGGGCCAGGTCGACGTCGACGCCCTTGTGCTCGGCGACGAGGTCGATAGCGTAGTGCAGCGCCGAGAGCATGCCCAGCCCGAGCAGATCGAACTTCACCAGCCCGATGGCGGCGCAGTCATCTTTGTCCCACTGCAGCACGCTGCGGCCCGCCATCCGTGCCCATTCGGTGGGGCAGACGTCGGCGATCGGCCGGTCACAGATCACCATGCCGCCGGAGTGGATACCCAGATGCCTGGGCAGACCGGCGATCTGGGCGGCCAGATCGGCCACGTCGGCGGGCGCCTCCTCAGGTGTGCGGCTCCACGCGTCCTGCTGGCCGGTCGCATAGCCGAGGGCGCGCGCGGTATCGCGCACGGCGGACCGCCGGCGATAGGTGATGACGTTGGCGACCTGCGCGCTGTAGTCGCGGCCGTACTTGCCGTAGACGTACTGGATCGCCTCCTCGCGACGATCGGATTCGATGTCGACATCGATGTCGGGCGGGCCATCGCGCTCCGGGGACAGGAAGCGTTCGAAGAGCAGCTGGTTGGCCACCGGGTCGACCGAGGTGATGCCCAACGCGAAGCACACCGCAGAGTTCGCGGCGCTCCCCCGGCCCTGGCACAGAATGTCGCTGCGCCGACAGAAGTCGACGATGTCGTGGACCACGAGGAAGTACCCGGGAAAGTCCAGCTGCTCGATGATCACCAGCTCGTGCTCGATCTGCCGATACGCCTTCTCGTGTTGATCATGGCCGCCATACCGGCGGGCCGCACCGGTCATGGTCAACTCGCGCAGCCAGCTGATCTCGGTATGCCCGGACGGAGTGTCGAACGGCGGAAGCCGAGGAGCGATGAGCCCCAACTCGAAGGCACAGTCGGCGGCCAGGGTCACCGCGTTGTCGATCGCATCGGGATGCGCCTGCAGCAGGCGCGCCATCTCGTCGCCGCTGCGCAGGTGCGCTCCCCCGACGCCGGGCATCCAGCCGTCGATCGTCTCGATATCGGTGCGGGACCGGATCGCGGCCATTGCCAGCGCAAGCCGGCGGCGATCCGGCCCGGCGAAATGCGCTCCGGTCGTCGCGACGACGGGTAGCCCGCATTCGACGGCCAGCCCCGCCAGAATCGCGTTGCGCTCGTCATCGTCGGGGTGGGCGGCAGAAGTGAGTTCGACGGCGACGTTGGTGTGGCCGAAGCGCTCGACCAACTCCGCGATCGATCGACGAGCGGCACCGGGTCCACCGCGGTCGAGCGCCCGGCGAAGGGCACCCTTGCGGCATCCGGTGAGCACGAGCCATTCGCCCGCCGCCTCCGACAACTCGTCGAGGTCGTAGCGCAGCAGTCCCTTCTCTCCGCCGCGCATGTGGGCGGCCGCCATTGCCCGTGACAGGCGTCGATAGCCTTCCGGACCGCGGGCGAGCACCAGCAGGTGCTCGCCGGGCGGATCCGGGACGCCGGTGCGTCTTGGGCTGAGCGACTGCGACGACGGATCGGTTGTATCGATACCGTCGCGGGCCAGCGAGAGCTCCGCGCCGAAGACCGTCGGCAGCCCGAATTCGCGGGCCGCTTCGGCGAAGCGGACCACACCGTAGAAGCCGTTGTGGTCGGTGAGCGCGAGCGCCTTCAGATCCAGTCGCACCGCTTCGGTGACCATCTCCTCCGGCGTCGATGCACCGTCGAGGAAGCTGAACGCACTGTGCGCGTGGAGTTCGGCGAACGGCGTCGCCGAATGGATCGGGCGGACCGTCTCGTCGGCGCGGAAGGCCTCCCGCTTGCGCGACCACGCTGGGGAGTCTCCACCATCGGGAACACCCTCATCATCGATGTGCTGGTCATACGGCGGCGCGAAGGTGTCGCCCGGTCGCGCCGCGGCCTCTGGGCGCGGGCGCCCGGAAAGCACCCGCTCCATCTCCGCCCAGCTCGGCGGACCGTTATGCCAACCCACTCCACGAGTATATCGAACATACTTTCTATTCGGGCTGCGCGGCCGACCGCGCGCCGCGGTCGAGCTCGCGGACGCTCGCGCCGATTCGCGGCGAGACGGTGAACAGGCTCCCCGGCGTCACCAGGTAGCGCCAGATCCGCCCGTCGCATCGCACCTCGACGCGGTAGTGGCCCGGCACGGTGCCGCGCGTCTTGGTAGCCGACCGGCCCGGCGCCAGCTCGGCGCGCAGCGAGATGTAGTCCGACCGGACACCCTCGTCGACCTCGAGGTCGGTCAGCGACGCCGCGCAGCTGATCGGGTTCTCACGATCAAGGTTGGCGATGCGCAGGGTCACTGTCTCGTCTCCATTGTCGACCGCGTCTACCCGCACCCAGGAGGTGCCCAGCGTGACCGCATTGACCACCGGGCTGACCACCAGCGGTGCGGTGACCGCGGCCGTTCCAGCGACCGCAACCTGTAGTACCTTCATCGACTTGCCTTCATCTGTGTAGGAGTTTCGCAGCCAGACCGGGTGCTGCCTGCCCATCCAGAATCCGTCGCCCGCCATACCGGGGCACGCGTAGTGCGCTACCCGACTTCGTCCCGCCCGGGCACCGCTACCTGCAGTGCCGGCGCGCTCCGCAATACCGGCATCGAGGCCACCACCGCGAACGGTGATGGCCTCGATGCCGGTCTGAGTGTTGGGACTCAGAACAGATTCGCGAGATCCGAGCTGCCCATGTTGCTGAGGAGCTCCTGCAGTGGACTCTTCGGTTTGACCGGCTGGGGCGTGACCGGTACCGGCTGGGGCTTGGCCGGTTCGGCATTGGGGCTGATCGGCTGAATCTTGTGGGACGGCGGATCCACCAACCGATGCGGGGGATTCACCGGCGTCCGCGGATTTGCCGGCTGCACCAGCGGCCGCACCGGCTGAATCTGCGGCTCGGCCGAGGCGATCGGGGCCAAAACCCCCATCGGGACGGCGGCCAGCGCCGCGCCGCCAGCCAGGAGAATCCACTGCCGCTTGGTCATCTTCCGGGTGCTCATGTGATTTGCCTGCTTCCCCACATCCGTGGTGTCGGGCGGAGTGGGAGACCCGATCAGTCGAAGAATTTCGGACTGCCCAATTAGATTCGGGGCACTACCTCACTGTCAGCACGAGTAGGCAGCTACGCGAATACTCACCGATGTCTACTCACCTGACGTGGTAGGCATCGGCGCCCCAGCGGTGCCTGTCACGGTCGGATTCAGTGTCGTTACACGCCTCACCGCCGCCACTCAGCATCGATCAGCGCCCCCGTGGAATACGGCGAGGAACGCCGCCATGAGGAGGCAGCGGCTGCGGATTTATCCAGTTGAGACCGGCCGGTGGAAGCGGCTGCGGATTGATACGCGTCTGGTCATGCCGGCGGGGGTTGGGCTTGCGGTACTGCATGATGGTTCACCTACTTCGGATCCACAGGCGATCGGGTTACTGCCTGCACCATCCAGCATCGAACCTTTCCCACGCCAGGATACGAGTAGTGCACTACCCGACTTGTCGGTGTAATCGGGCATTCCTCACTCATAGACTCCTTCCACCCGCCAGCGGCCCCCCGGACCGAAGTGCAGCAGCAACGCCCGCTCGTCGTCGAGCAATACCTGTGCGCGAGCCAAGATCTTGTCCCCGGACAAACCACAAGGCCATGGCCCAGCCCACCACTGCACCGACCAGTTGTGCCGCTCCGCTGCGACCGATACCGGCTCACCGGTAAACGCCCCGCGCGCAGTTACCTCTACCGGCTTCCCGGTGGAGTCGCACACGTCCACCGGCGCATCGACCAGCACCGCCGGCGTCGGCTCCGGTAGCCGCGACGGCCAGGGCGCACCGACCGGACGTGCCACCACAACCGACTCACCGGCGGGAACCAGCGTGATCTGTTCCGCCGGCCCCCGCCCCCCACTGCGGACCGGGATCATCACCGCGTCAGCACCCAACAGCCCCTGCACCCGCACCAGCGCCCGCCGGATCCGGTCAGCGCGAGGACCGTCGGGCGGCATCCCCCGCCCATCACCGGTACCCGTGGACAATTCGTACTGCAGCCCGGTTCCAGCGGAGACCTCGACAGGTTCCAGCACCAACTCGACGATCGGCGAGTCCGGTCCGTCGCCGGAACCGATGGCCCCTTCGGTCAGCCACCCTTCAAGCTGCCAGCGCACCCGGTCGGCGGTCGACTCCGGCGTCAACGGCAACGCGCAGCACCAGATTCGCGAATTCTCCTGACCACGCTCAGTTCTCGCATGTACCGCCAACCGGGTGCACGACACCGATGCCGCCGTGAGCCGATCGTGCAACTGCGCGGCGAGACGACGGGCCAGGAAAGCCGCCGCATCGATCCGCTCGACCGGCGGGTCGCAGGGACACACGACGGCGAGCTCCGGCGCCGGTGGCGTCGACGACGGCGCCCGCCCCGGTTTCCCCGACGCCTGCCGATGAGCGATAACCGCATCGGCGTCGAACCGGGCGCCCACATCGGCGACGGCGAGCGACGCGAACGCCCCCAGCGTGCGCAGACCCAGCCGCCTCAGCAAGTCCGCCAACTCTGTCCGGCCTTCCCCACCGAGGCTGGGCTCCGCGGCCAACTCGCCAATCGGCAACTCCGCCAGAAACTTCGCGTCGGCACCCGGCGAGATGAATCTCTCCCGGCGAGCGGCCAGCACCGCGGTGAACATCTCGTCGGCAACGCCGAGCTGTACCTCGGTACCGATATCGGCGACCGCCTCGACGACGGCCGCCGCCAGATTCTCCTCCGAGCCGAAATACCGCATCCCCGATGCCGGCGCCACCACCAGCCCCGGCCGCAACACCTCGGTCGCCGGCAGGATCGCGGTGACTGCTGAGACGACCGGCGCGAACAACCGCCCATCCCGATCGGGATCGGCGGAGACGACGACCAGCTCCGAACAGGTCGACTGCGCTTGCCGCTTGCGCATCCCGCGCCGAACGCCTGCCCGCCGCGCCGGCAACGAACAGGCGACGACCCGGTTGGCGGTCAGGACGCCGATCGGCGCGGCAGGCGGAAGGTCGTACTCGACAGCTGCAGCGACCGCCGGCCAATCCGGCGCCCACAGGGCCAGCGTCCGGGTGCCCATCAGCCCGCCGCCCGCCCGCTACCGCTCCCGACGCCGGCAACAAGTTCGACACTGCGTGGCGGTCGGCTGCGTGCACTCAGCGACACCGAAAGATCCCAGCCGTTAATCCGGCCATACCCACACGCGTCCGGCGCCTGTCCCCCGACTGCCGTTCTGTACCTACACACCCGAGCCGACAGCTGCACGGCGACCCCCGGCCACCGGCCACCGGCGACCAGCAGCGCCGATGAGTTCCGGCGCGCCCGGGCGGCGAGCACCTTGGCACGCGAAGGAGGCACCGACATTCCACCTAGCCCCAGCACCACCAGATCCATCCCGTCGAGCAGAACCGTGGCGATCTGCAGCCGATCCGGACCGGGATCGGGAACCAGCGCCACCCGCGACAGGTCCGCTCCCATTTCCATGGCGGCCAGCATGCTGAGGCGCGGCAGGCCGACGATCGCGATCTGCGCCCCGGCCCCGCTGCTGGCCGCGATCAGCGACAGCAACAGCGAACCTGCCCCGGTTGCCGACACCACACTTCCCCGCGCCAGCCCACCCCACGGGAACAAATCCACGAGACCGCGCGGCACCGCGAGTACCTCGGGAACCAGACCGTCTTCCCCCGGCCCGTTCCCCGAATCCACCCGCGGTGCCGCGCCGCCCGTCGTCGTCACCCGCTCCATCGCCTGGCGCAGTTGCGCGATCGTGGGATCGATAGCTGCTTCACCCATGCTCTTCTCCGACCGTTTCACCATGCTCGCCATACCTGGCGAACCACCTGTGAAGCCGGTCGGGAAGTTACCGGACTTCTTCGAATGTTTATTCGATATAGAGACTGTAGACCGAAGGTCCGACAGCACGCAAGAGTAGCGATTTATGCAGTTCAGAGCCCTAGAACAGGGTCTGCTCCGCCATCTGGGCAGACTGCGGAGCGACCGCCGGAACCGATGCGTGGGCGACGGGCAGATCGGGCCCGGATCGACCCACCAGTCCGTGCCGCGCGACCAGCGGGCGCAATCGCTCGGCCAGTTTCGCCGAGTACTCCGCCGACACGTACGCACCCCGCCCGTACAGCGCCCGATAGCGCTTGCCCAGCGCCGGATGCTCGTCGGCAAGCCATTGCAGGAACCAGCCCCTGGTTGAGGAGCGCAGATGCATCGGGATCGCCGAAACACTGACCGCCCCCGCAGCCGCGACGCCGGCCAGCAACCCGTCGAGCTGAGAAGAGGAATCGGTCAGGTACGGCACCACCGGCGCGATCATCACATGTGGCGCGAACCCCGCATTGGCGAGCGACCTGATCAGCTCCAGCCGTGCCAGCGGCGACGGCGCACCAGGATCCAGCTGTTTGGCCAACTCGGCGTCGCCCATGGCCAGCGAAACCGAGAGAGAGACGTCGACGACGTCGGCCGCCTGCCGCAGCAGCGGCAGATCGCGCTGCAACAGTGTGCCCTTGGTCAGAATCGAGAACGGCGTTCCCGACGATGCGAGCGCCGCGATGACCGGCGGCATCAGCCGGTATCTGCCCTCAGCACGCTGGTACGGGTCGGTGTTGGTGCCCAGCGCCACCACTTCCCGGCTCCAGGATCGGCGGCGCAACTCCTTGCGCAGCACCGCAGCGGCGTTGAGCTTCACCACGATCTGCCGGTTGAAGTCCTCCCCCGCGTCGAAGTCGAGGTACTCGTGCGTCGGCCGCGCGAAACAATAGCGGCAGGCGTGTGTGCATCCACGAAAGGTGTTGACGCTGAAGCGAAACGGCATCCCCGACGACACCGGGACCGGATTGAGTAGTGACCGGCACAGCACTTCGTGGAAGGTGACGTCCGCGAACTCGGGCGAGGTGACCGTCCGCACCAGGTCGGCCCGGCCCAACCCGGGCAGCCCACCGTCGTCAGTCTCGATCACCTGGTCCGCCCACCGCATGCCTCAATGCGAACACACGTTCTATCTGGTGTCAATCCGGCCCACCGTCCGGCAGCGGCGCCTCGGGCATAGGCTGGCCCAATGGCCGCGCCATTCTCCACCAGAGTCGCCTCCCCGGCGTGGCGCCGCGAAGCCATCCACTGGATCGCAGCCCGACTCGACCAAAAGATCGACGACGTGCAGCAACCACGCATCCGCCCGTGGTCGACCCAGCTGCGGGTGCGCACCGGCGACAAGCACTGGTGGCTCAAGGCCAATTGCCCAGCATTGGCTTTTGAACCGGGGCTGCACGCCGTCCTGAGCGAGCTACTCCCCGACTCCTTCGATTCCCCGGTCGCGATCGACGCTGAGCGAGGCTGGTTGCTCACCGCCGACCGCGGCCCCGTCTGGGGCGCCCACAGCAACCCCGGACTGGCCCAATGGTGTGAACTCGCCGCGGCGGCGGCACGGATCCAGCAGCAGACGCCCTACGGTCCGGCATGGCGGCACCTCGATGTGCCCGACTGCTCGCCGCCGACCGTCGTCGATCGATTCGATCGATTCCTCGCACTTCTCGCCGGTCTCGACGAGCATCACCCCGCCCATCTGGCGCCCGGGTTGCGAGACCGGCTGGACCAGCGCCGGCCTGCGGTCTCGGCCGCCGCCGAGACACTCACCGCATCGCCGCTGCCGACCAGTTGGCAGCACGGCGACCTGCACCCCTGGAACGTATTTCAGATCGATGGCGGCCCCAGACTTTTCGACCTCGGCGACTCTCAGTGGGCCCACCCCGTGGAGATTCTCTGCGTACCGCATGACTGGATCCGCGATCGCACGGATTTCCCGTGGGAACCCGTGCTCGAGGCCTATGCCGACGCCTGGGGGCAGCCGGTGTCGCGGATCGCGCAGGACTGGGCGGCCGCGCGGATCACCCAGAATGTCAATCGGGTACAGACCTGGTGGGGATGCCTGGCCGAGGCAAGTGCCGACGAGTGGCGGCACTGGGGCGGCGCCCTTCTCCACCACCTCCGCGGAGTGCTCGCCCCGTGATCAATTCGACGGCGCGCCGTGCCCCTGCGTCGACTACGTCATCGTCTTCACGGTATCGCCGGTGGGACAGCAGGCTTGACCTCCGGCGCCGGCGCCTTGCGGGCACGCAGTTCATCGGCACGAGCGTCGAGATTAGTCTGCACGCCCTTCGAGGTGGTGATCACCTCGGCGAGAACTTCGAGACCCAAAAGACCCTCGTCGTCGCCCGCCGCTCCGACGCGGCAGTCTGGCGCATTTTGGAAATTTTCGGCTTACCGAAGTTATGATATTGCCATGGCGAACTCTAAGTGGGGCGCACTGCTGGTGGCAATCACCGCAACCCTGATACTCGCCGGATGCACCACCGCGCCACGCACCAGTCCGTCATCCGACAAACCCGTCGTGCTCACGACGTTCACCGTGCTCGCCGACATCGCGGCCAACGTCGCCGGTGACCGGCTGACCGTCGAGTCGATCACCAAATCCGGCGCGGAGATCCACGCATACGAACCCACGCCCGGCGATATCCGGCGCGCCGCGCACGCCGCGCTGATCGTCAAGAACGGATTCGGTGTGGATATCTGGTTCGACCGGTTCACCGACGAACTGCGAGCACCGAAAGTAGTTCTCTCCGACGGGATCACACCGATACCCATCGCGTCCGACGCGTATGCGGGCAAACCGAATCCGCACGCGTGGATGAGTCCGCGCAACGTCGAGATCTACGTCGACAACCTCGTCGCCGCCTTCGACCGCCTCGACCCGGCGGGCACCGACACTTTTCGCGCCAACGCCGCCACCTACAAGCAGCAGCTGCGCGCCGTCCAGCACAACCTGGTCACCGCCCTGAACGGCCTCCCCGCCAACGAGCGGGCACTGGTGACGTGCGAGGGCGCCTTCTCCTACCTGGCCCGCGACGCCGGGCTGACCGAACGGTACATCTGGCCGGTCAACGCCGAACAGCAGGCAATCCCGCGACAGGTCGCCGCAACCATCGCGTTTGTCCGCACCCGGCGGGTGCCGGCGGTCTTCTGTGAGTCGACCGTTTCCGACCGCGCGATGCGGCAGGTGGCCGGCGCCGCCGGCACCCGGTTCGGCGGAATCCTCTACGTCGACTCCCTCTCCCGCCCCGACGGACCGGTGCCCACCTACCTCGATCTGATCCGCCACGACGCCCGCACCATCGTCGCCGGCCTCGGCGGGGCGGTCGACCGATGATGGGCGCGCTCGAGGTGGCGTCGGTGACCGTGCGCTACGGCGAGGTCCTCGCCCTCGACGACGTCAGCCTCAGCGTGTCCCGCGGATCGGTCTGCGCCCTGATCGGCATGAACGGATCGGGCAAGTCAACCCTGTTCAAGGCCATGTCGGGAATCCTCACGCCCGACTCGGGCACCGTGACTATCGACGGGGCGACGCCCGCCGCGGCCCGCCGAGCCGGCCTGCTCGGCTACGTTCCGCAGTCCGAGGAAATCGACTGGACCTTTCCGCTGTCCGTGCGCGAGGTCGTGCTGACCGGGCGTTATGGGCGACTCGGGTTCCTCCGCCGCCCGCGCCGGGCCGATCAACTAGCCGTCGATGAGGCGCTCGCCCGCGTCGAGCTCACCGACTATCAGGACCGGCAGATCGGTCGTCTCTCCGGCGGACAGCGCAAGCGGGCGTTCGTCGCCCGGGCGATCGCCCAGAACGCGTCGGTGCTACTCCTCGACGAGCCGTTCGCCGGCGTCGACAAACGGTCCGAGGCCGCGATCACCGCGCTGCTGCGCGAGGAGGCGAGTCAGGGCACGACGATTCTCATCTCGACGCACGACCTCCACTCGGTCCCCCGCCTGGCCGATCAGGCGATCCTCCTGCAACGCCGCGTCCTCGCCCACGGCGATCCCGCGGCGGTGGTGACCCCCGACAACCTGATCAAGGCATTCGGGCTCGACCCCCTCGACGATCAGATCGGCGTCGGCCGATGAACGAGCTAATCGGCCTCCTCGCCGAACCCTTTCGGTTCGGCTTCATGACCAATGCCCTGGCGGCCACGCTGATCGCGTCGATCGTGTGCGCGCTCCTGTCCTGCTGGCTGGTTCTCATCGGATGGTCGCTGATGGGCGATGCCGTGTCGCACGCTGTGCTGCCCGGGGTGGTGCTCGCATATATCGCGGGCGCCCCGTTCGCCCTCGGTGCCGTGGTCTTCGGCTTTCTCGCGGTGGCGCTGATCGGGGCGGTCCGCGATCAGGGCCGCATCAAGGAGGACGCAGCCATCGGCATCGTGTTCACCACGCTATTCGCGCTGGGCCTGGTACTCATCTCGGTGACACCGAGCCAGACCGACCTCAACCACATCATCTTCGGCAACCTGTTGGGGGTATCGCGGTCGGACTTGGTTCAAATCGCGCTCCTCGGCGCCGTCGTCGCGGCGGTGCTGATCCTCAAGCGCCACGACTTCACGCTGTACGCCTTCGACCCGACCCACGCGTTCGCCCTCGGGTTGAACCCCCGACTCATCGGCGCGACCCTGCTGGGCCTGCTCGCCCTCACCGCCGTGACCGCCCTGCAGGTCGTGGGCATTGTGCTGGTGGTGGCCATGCTCATCATTCCCGGCGCCACCGCCTACCTGCTCACCGATCGGTTTCGCCGCATGCTGATGATCGCTCCGGCGATTGCGGCCGGGTGTGGCGTCGCCGGCCTCTACATCTCCTTCTATGCCGACACGTCGCTGGGCGGAATGGTGGTGCTCACCCAGGGCGTGGTCTTCTTCGCCATCTACCTCTTCGGTCCCACGCGCGGTGTGGTCACCAACCGCTGGCGGGCGCGCGCCGCGGCCAACCGGCGCAGCGTCGCAAAGGCGGCCCCCTGACCGGCCCTATACTCAGCCGGTGACCACCATCCACCGAGTTCCCGGCCCCGGCCTCCTCCTCGCGGGACGCTACCGACTGCAGTCGCGGATCGGCGACGGCGGCATGGGCTCGGTGTGGCTGGCCAAGGACGAGTTGCTGAACCGGGACGTGGCGGTGAAGCGGATCGTCGCGCTCGACGACATTCCGGAGGCCAACGCCGAACCGATCCGCGAGAAGGCCCTGCGCGAGGGCCGGATCGCGGCAAAGTTGACGCACCACAATGCCGTCGCCGTCGACGACGTCGCCCTCGATGACGGCACGCCGTGGCTGGTGATGGAGTACGTGCCGTCGCGCAGCGTCGCCCAGATCCTGCACACGGTCGGGACGCTCGGTGCCGTCGACGCGGCCCAGATCGGTGCACAGGTGGCCGCCGCGATGACCGTCGCACACGAGTCCGGGATCATTCACCGCGACGTCAAGCCGGGCAATATCCTGGTGGCCAGCACCGGCCCCGATGCGGGCACGGTGAAGCTCACCGACTTCGGCATCGCCCACCTCAAGGACGACGACGTCCACCTCGACGACGAGTTGATCTCCGGGACCCCCGCGTACTTCGCGCCCGAGGTGGCGCGCGGCGCGGTGCCCGCCGAACCATCCGACGTCTACTCCCTGGGCGCGACCATTTACACGATGGTCGAGGGAGGGCCGCCGTTCGGCGCCGACGACGACACCACCGCCCTGCTCGACAAGGTGGCCCGCGCCCAGATCCGGCCGCCGCAGCAGGCGGGTCCCGTCGAGGACGTCCTGCTGGCGATGCTCACTCCGAGCCCGGCGAAGCGCCCGACGATGGCACAGGTCCGCGACCAACTCGCCGCCGTCGCCGCCACGGCCACCCGGACTACCCCCGATCGAGTCCTCGCCGGGAAGATCCGGCGCGCCGACGGGGCCGTCCCCGTCTGGGCCCTGGCCACACCTCAAGCGCCGCGAATGAATACCGGCTCGTTCCGCCGCTCCTATGTCCCCGCGCCGCCGCCGAGCGCCCACCCGATGACCGCGGGGACTTTCGCCGCCCACCAGAGCCCGCCGAAGACGTCGGTGTGGCAGCGGCACGCCACCTTGATCGCCTCCGGCGCCATCGCGGCGGCACTGTTCATCGTTCTGATCGTGCTACTCCTACTCTGAGCAGCGATCAGCACCGGTCCGTGTCCCGGCCGCTCACTCCCACTCGATGGTCCCCGGCGGCTTCGTGGTCAGATCGAGGCCGAGGCCCAGAACGCCGGGAAGCTCGAGG
>NZ_DIAX01000034.1:0-1056 GCF_002414845.1 Gordonia sp. UBA5067
GCGGCGTCGTGTTGTTCGACGTCGCGACCGACCTCGGGCTCGCGAAGGACGTCCCGCCAGAAGCACATCGCCGATTCCGCGCCGACCAGCGCGCGTACGAAGAGAAGGTTCGCCAGGACCAGATTGCTCAGGCGGCCCTGCACGAGGAGAAGAAGCGGTTCGTCGCCACCTGGATCGCCGAGCACGGAACCGCGGAGGAGAAGACGCGCCTTGCCGCTGGAGTGCTCCCCATGGCCGAAGTCGTGAAGCGCATCACGGACCGCGTCTTCGCAACCATCGATACGCGACCGGAATACGTGCGCGACGGCGCGCAGCGATTGCAGGCGTTCATCAGGGCCGTGACCGGCGCGGCCGACACAGTCATCCGGCCGGCCGATGTCGTGGTCCGCAGTACCCACGCCCTTATGGCGACGGCGGAGGAGTGGGCGACCATCCGCGAAATCCAGGCTGCGTTACCGTCCGCGCATGTCGTGCTTCGTCATCATCAGTTGCGATCCCGTAGGCACCAGGGCGTGCCGAGCCTGGTCACCATTGGCGTGCTCGTGACGATGGGCTACGGACCCTTCATCCTGCGCCGCGAGTACGTGGTATCGAACAAGCAGTCGGCTCCCGCGTCTGCGCCGGAGGTGAACGTGACAGAGAATACGTAGGTCGGCGAGCCGCAGCGAATCGGTCGCTGATTCGCGCTGCCGCGACCTAAAGCTCTCTCGCCGTGGTCATCCTGACCACCCCCTCATGTCGCCCGGCGTGAGGGTCGTTCCACCTCGTCGCCCCCAGGGCACGCAGAGAGGAGCACAACAATGAACGGGATAGGTGTGTCTGCCGTCAACGCCTACTCGGCTCATCGCGAATGGGCATCGCGCCCACCGGATGAGCGGTACACCAGCGTCCAGGCTCTCTACGAGGCGGCTCGCGCGCGGCGCAACCGCATCGAGGAGCGCACCATCGACACCGTCGCTTTCAGGACCGAAGCGGTCGACACCGATGCACTCGCGCTACGCGATGCGACCGGTCGAGAGGCCGCGATGACGAACTGGAGCTTCGAGCAGCTCGCCG
>NZ_DIAX01000034.1:1220-56600 GCF_002414845.1 Gordonia sp. UBA5067
GCAGCTCGCCGGCATCGCCGGGGCCCCGCCGAAGTACCTCCGAACGCTGCCCGCCACGATCGCCTCCGATGCGATCAACTACGGGCTGCGCCGTCAACGTCGTGAGCAGCATCAGCTGCTCCTCGACCGCGACGATCCGTGGACGGTGCACGCCATCACCTCGCCGAGGTATGCGCGGGTGCACCACGACGAGCTGGCCGCGCGAGTGCTCGACCTCATGGCCGCGCATCCCGCCTGGCACTTGCCGCTCGGCTACAAGGACGGCGTGTACGGCGCTGAACGGGTTCCGTCTGGCGCCTACCTGGGGGATCGAGACATGTTCCTGCTCGTCGTGGACGGCAACCGCGATCTCGACGACCCCACCGACGCGTCGCACGCTGGCTTGTTCCGCGGGTTCATTCTCCGGAACAGCGACGTCGGTGCCGCCGCCTTGACCCTGGATGTGTTCCTCTACCGCGTGATCTGCGGCAACAACATCATCTGGGGGTTCCAGCACGTGGCCGGCTTCCGGCGCCGACACGTGGGAGCGTCGATCCAGGACGAGTGGACGGCCTCGCTTGCGGCCGTGCGTTCCAGCCTGAATGCAGACGTCGCCGACGATCGACTCGTGCTCCTGCGGGCCCAGTCCCGGGAGTTGGGATCGACTCGTGAGGCGGTGATCGACACAGCCGTGCAGCGACTGGATCTGTCGCAGAAGCAGGCTGGCGAGGCGTACGCGCTCGCGGACACGTTCGAGCAGAACCCCCGATCCGTGTGGGGCTACGTGCAGGGGCTCACCCGCTTGAGTCAACGCACGCCCTGGCAGGACGGGCGGTTTGTGCTCGATCGAGCCGCCGGTCGCCTCCTGACCGCGGTCAACTAGACCAGGTCGTCGCCGATCGGGCCCAGCCCGCGGCACCACACCACGTCACAACGGACGCTGGCGCCCCGCCACGTCCATTTCCTGCCCCGTCGCGACGGACCGTCGCGCCAGGTGGCCGCCTTCGCTCCCAGAGCCAGGCGCTCTGCCGGAGGTGTCTGCCATGCGCGACGGATCCATTCGCCGACGGACCATCACGTCGCACCCACGCACCTGGACGCCCGAGCGCGTCCAGGTGCAGCACTGGAGAGAGCGCCATCGCATCGACGCGCTTCGCGCGCTCGCCGATGGTGCTGACGGTCTCGGGTGGACGCGTGGGCTCTTCAACGCGCTGCTCGAGGATCTCCACGTCACCGACGAGTTCGATCGGCTCCCCGCCCCCCCCCCCCGCGTGCCCCCCCGCCCCCCCCCCCCCCCCCCCGCCCCTCCCCCCCCCCCCCGCCCGCGCGCGGCCCCCCCCCCGCCCCCGCCCCCGCCACCGCCGCCCCCCCCCCCCCCCCCCCCCCGCTCTTCCCCCCCCCCCCCGCCGCCCCGCCTGCTGCGCGTGGTGTCCGCCCGGGGGGGCCGACCACAAACCCGCGGGGCGTGGGGGGGGGGGGGGGGGGGGGTACTAGCCCCGGGCCATATCGACAAACCGGCTCAAATGCAGCTGGTGGGCGACGGTGATCGTTGCCGTCGGGCCGTTGCGGTGCTTGCCGACGATGATGTCGGCCTCGCCGGCCCGCGGGTCGTCGCGCTCGATGGAATCCGGTCGGTGCAACAGGATGACCATGTCGGCATCCTGCTCGAGTGAGCCTGATTCGCGCAGGTCGGAGACCTGTGGGCGCTTGTCGGTGCGCTGCTCTGGTCCACGGTTCAGCTGCGAGATCGCAATGACCGGAACCTCGAGTTCCTTGGCCAACAACTTCAGCGAGCGGGAAAACTCCGAGACCTCTTGCTGGCGCGACTCCACCTTCTTACCCGAGGTCATCAGCTGCATGTAGTCCACCACGACCATCTTCAGGTCGTGGCGCTGCTTGAGCCGGCGCGCTTTGGCGCGGATCTCCATCATCGTCAGGTTCGGCGAATCGTCGATAAACAGCGGGGCCTCGGAGATCTCACCCATCCGCCGCGCCAGACGCGTCCAGTCGTCGTCGCTCATCGAGCCGGCGCGCATGTCCGACAGCTTCACCTTCGCCTCGGCCGAGAGCAGCCGCATGACAATCTCGTTCTTACTCATTTCCAGCGAGAACATGGCACTGGTGCGCCCATGCGTAATCGAGCACGACCGCAGAAAATCCATGGCCAGCGTCGAATTGTGCGTCGGCACCATTGCCTCGCCGGCCAGATACAGGTGCGCCGGATTGTCGACCTGCACGCAGCGCACCGGCACACTGGGCACCGCCGTGACCGCGATGATCCGCCGCGACCGCGACACCTGCCGCAACTCCTTGTGCCGAATCGCCTTGCGGTGCACGGTGAACACGTCGTCATCGGCGTCAACACTGAGCCACCCCGACGAGAGTCGCCGATACGAGTAACCCAGTCCGGCCACCAGATCGGCGACGATGAACGTCATGTGCCGGGTCGCCGCCGCGACCGTGATCCGGCCGTCGTCCTCGACGACGGCCCGTGCGTCGAGGATGCCGGCGAGCAGGGCGCGGCGCTGCGCGATCGAGCCGCGCAGATACTCCACGGGTACCTGCCCGCCCAGGTCGGCCATCAGTGTCATCACATCGACTTCGCCCTCGGCGTCGATGCGCATCGAGATCTCCGGGTCATTGAACGCCATCCCGGCCAGTGCGCCCACCGTGTACGGGCCGTAGGCGAAACGCCGATTCGGCAGCTCCAGCGGCGCAGCGTGGCGGACTCCGGCGCACCCGACGTGCGGCCGCAGCTCCTCGGTGGTGACGACGACCCGTTGGTCGTCGATCTGCGCCTCCCACTGGTGGTTCGCATCGGCGACCAATACGGCTCCATCGTTGAACCGCACCGCGTAGCAAGGCCGCTCGGTGAGCACGTCGGTACTCGCAACGACCCGCGTCGGCCGCCCATCGGCGTCGAGCAGCTCATCGCCGACAGCGACGTTACCCATCGTCGTCCAGCCGGTCGGCGTCGGCAGCGGGGTGTCGAGCGCAAGCGCCTTACCGACGCCGGGTCGTGCGGCGACGATGATCATCTGTCCGGGGTGCAGCCCGTTGGTCAGCTTGTCCAGATCGGCAAACCCGGTCGGCACACCGAGGGAGATCCCGCCGCGCGAGGCGATGGCGTCCAGCTCGTCCATCGTCGGCTGCAGCAACTCTTCGAGGGGGAGATAGTCCTCGGCGGTACGGCGCTCGGTGACGTCATACACCTCGGCCTGTGCGCGATCGACGACCTCGGCCACATCCTGGCCCTCACCGCCGGCGTAGCCGAACTGCACGATCCGGGTGCCGGCCTCGACGAGGCGCCGCAGAATTGCCTTCTCCGCGACGATTTCCGCGTAAAAACCGGCGTTGGCCGCCGTCGGCACCGTCGAGATCAGGGTGTGCAGATAGGGGGCCCCGCCGACACGTTTGAGGTCGCCCCGGCGGTCCAGCTCGGCGGCAACCGTGACCGCGTCGGCCGGCTCGCCTTTGCCGTACAGCTCCAGGATCGCGTTGTACACCACCTGGTGCGACGGCAGGTAGAAGTCGCCGGGCCGGATCTTCTCCAGCACGTCGGCGATGGCGTCTTTGGAGAGCATCATGCCGCCGAGCACCGACTGCTCGGCCGCCTGGTCTTGCGGGGGCTGCCTGCCGAATTCCTCGGTCGGCAATTCCTCGGGCATTGGTTCGTGACCCTGATCTTCGGTCACCGACACTCGCCCACCCCCTATTCGGACTCGTGAAGCAGCCCCATCGTCTGAGCCGCGCCGGCTCGCCGTTGCTCCCTTACTACCCGCCACCTCTGACATCGGGCGTCGTCCGGGCTGCCTGTCAGGTCCCGACGCCGGATGGCGAGGTGGCGGTCAATACCACCGGATGAGACTATTGCGGTTGGCGAGCGCACTCAAACCGGGCTGTGGATAGTTCTGTGGACAACGTGTGGACAATTTCCGGTTCTGCGGGACGTGCTGTGGGAAACGTCGGGGAAAACTTGGGAGTAACAATGGTGGGCAGACTGTCTTCCCAGGTCAGATGAGGTAAAACTTGTCCACACGGCACGGCTTCAAAAGTCTACGGCGTGTCGCGGGCAACGCGCCGAAGGAACCCTCAAGCAAACCCTCAACTCCGCGTAGGTATCCAGAATGTGAACGGCGTCACAACGGATGGCCTCGGGTGTCAACATGGTGGGCACGGCCGTGGATTATCCCCAGTAGGTTCGTGCGTCCTCGCGGCGCATGATGGAATGGCGGGTAACTACCGGCAAGGGGGAACCGCATGAGAAGAGCAGTTCAATGCGCGCTGATGGCGATGCTCGTCGCCGCGTCTGCACTTGCGCCGGCGGTCGCCTCGGCCGCCCCGCCCCCCGAACTCGACTTCAGCAAATACCCGCGTGTCGACGCCAATCGCTACGTCTCCTACAACTACGACAACAACGGCCGGGCCTTCTTCCGTGCCGCGGGCTTCTACTGCTCCATCGGGCAGTACCCCGGCCGCGTCGCCTGTAAGGGATCCGTCGCGACCGCGCCGCACGGTAGCCAGGGGGTGCTGCTCAACAACAGCCAGGGCCCATGGTGGGTCACCCCCACGGGCACCGCCGCCCCTAACATCTCGCTGCTGCCCAACGCGCGCTTCGCGGCGCCCGAACTCCCCGTCGGGCGCAGCATCGGCATCTATGACGTCGTGTGCGCGCAACCACGCGCCGCTGTCGTGTCCTGCAGCTCGCGCGGCCGCGCCTTCGTCATTAGCCCCAAGTGGCACAAGTTCTACGCACCGGCCGGCGTTCGCGACGCGAACCCGCCGGCCGACCGGCTGCCGCCGAGTCTGCGCTAGTCCGCCTGCACCACGAACGAAAGCCGCCGCCTGGATTACCAGGCGGCGGCTTTCGTTGTGCGTGGGACTACTCCGCGACGACGGCCAAATCGAAGATGGCGGCGACGTTCGGGTGCAGCTTCACAGTCACCGGGTAGCTGCCGATGGCCTTGATGTGGCCCTTGGGCAGCTCCACGGCGCGCTTGTCGACCGCGGGGCCGCCAGCGCTCTTGATGGCGCCGACGACGTCACTGACGGTGACCGAGCCGAACAGCTTGCCCGAATCGTGCGTCTTCACACCGAGCGACACCGAGGCAAGACCCTCCAGGGCCTGCTTCAGCTCGTTGGCGTGTTCGACATCGCGCACCTCGCGGGTGTCGCGCGCCCGCTTGATGCCGGCAACCTGCTTCTCGGCGCCCTTGGTGGCGACAATCGCCAGGCCGCGCGGCAACAGGTAGTTGCGTCCGTAGCCGTCCTTGACCTCGACGGTGTCGCCGGCGACACCGAGGTTCTCAACAGCAGCAGTGAGGATGAGCTTCATGAGTTCGTATCCCTTCCTGCTCAGCGACCCGTCGAGGTGAACGGCAACAGCGCCACCTCGCGCGAGTTCTTGACGGCGATCGCGATGTCGCGCTGGTGCTGCACGCAGTTACCAGTCACGCGACGCGACCGAATCTTGCCGCGGTCCGACAGGAACCGGCGCAGCAGCGCGGTGTCCTTGTAGTCGATAACCGGGGGCTTGTCTTTGCAGAAGCTGCACGCCTTGGCCTTGACGACCTTTTCGACGCGGGGCTTCCGACCCTTTTGCTTTGGCATGAATTACTCCAGGTAGATCTTCAGAATGGTGGTTCTTCGGCACCGCCGGAGGCACCCGCCGCGGGCGCGCTGCCCCACGGGTCCTCATTCGCCGCGGGCTGGCTCGACGCGGGACGGCCTCCGCCGCCACCCGAACCGAAACCACCACCGCCGCCGCCACCGCGCGAAGCGCGCGTGACCTTGGCCGTGGCATACCGCAACGATGGGCCGATCTCATCGACGTCGAGTTCGTAGACCGTCCGCTTCTCACCCTCGCGAGTCTCGAAGGAGCGCTGCTTGAGGCGACCGGAAACAATGACGCGGGTGCCCTTGGTCAGGGACTCCGTCACATTCTCGGCCGCCTCGCGCCAGATGTTGCACCGCAGGAACAGTGCTTCGCCGTCTTTCCATTCATTGGTCTGACGGTCGAAGGTGCGCGGCGTCGACGCCACCGTGAAGTTGGCGACCGCGGCACCGGACGGCGTAAAACGCAGCTCCGGGTCGGCCGTCAGATTCCCGACGACGGTGATAACCGTTTCTCCAGCCATGTGCTTCCCCTCGAGGTTCGTGGTGTGTCGGTGGTCGGCGAGTGCTCGACGTGCCGATCCAGCCTGGGTTTGTGGCCCAGCCTAAGGAGCGGCACCGACATACGCGAGCCGTTACGCGAACTCGCGCAGGCTCACTTGCGCAGGACCTTGGTACGCAGCACCGACTCGTTCAGCTTCAGCTGACGATCGAGCTCGTTCACCGTGTCCGGCGTGGCGTTCAGATCGATGACGGCGTAGATGCCTTCATTGTTCTTCTCGATCTCGTAGGCAAGACGGCGCTTGCCCCAGATATCGACACCATCCACCGAGCCGCCATCCTTGCGGACGACATTGAGGAAGGTATCCAGTGAGGGTGCGACGGTGCGCTCGTCCAAGCTCGGATCGAGGATCACCATCAATTCGTAGTGACGCATAAGACCACATCACCTCCTATGGGCTAATCGGCCACGGACGGTCCGCGGCAGGAGGGTCGCCTGCGTCGGCAACCGGTCCAAGATACATGAGAAGGGGCTGACCTGCGAAATCGCGCCTCTGCGCTCGCCCGGACTGGCCTGGGCTAGTCTCATGCGCATGTCTAAGGACCTGGAGCTGGGGCCGTTGGACCGCACGCGACGCGGGGAGGCGGTGCTCGCCGCCCTGGTGTCGGTGGTATTCACCTGCCTGGCGATGGCCTGGAGTTTTCACGCGAAGGTCAAGTGCGGCGGCGCGCCGTTCAACGCGGAGGGACGCTCTCGGCGCTGGCCCGTCGGCGATCCCCACGCGATCATCCCCTGCTACAGCGACCAGATGAACCTGTGGATCGGGCGCGACATCAACAACCACGTCTTCCCCTACCTCCACGGCGCCATCACCGAACAGGGCCATCTCGTCGGCGGGGCCGTCGAATACCCGGTGCTGTCGGGGATGCTGATGTGGCTCGGCGCGATCGGCGCCCACAGCGACCTGTCGTTCCTCATCCACTCGGCGATCATCCTCGCCCCGTTCGGCATCCTCGTCACCCTGCTGCTCGTCTACCTGGTGCGCTGGTGGGCGCTGCTGTGGGCCGCGACGCCGCCCCTGGTCCTGTACGCGTTCCACAACTGGGAGCTGCCCGTCGTCGCGACGTGTGTCGGCGGCATCGCCGTCGTCGCCTGGGGCGCGTCCCTGGACACCGACGGCAATCCACGACTTTCAGTGCGGGCCGCCGCGGTCTGGGCGGCCATCCTGTTCGGCATCGGCTTCAGTTTGAAGATGTATCCCGGCTTCTTCGTGCTGCCACTGGCGTTGTATGTGCTGACCCGTGGGGGTGGGTTCATCAGCCGGTTCCGCTCGCCGAAAGATGTGGTGTCCGACCTGGACTGGCGGGGATTCTGGTACACGATCGGCGCGGCGACCGCGGCGGTGACGGCGACCCAGGCGCCGTTCATGATCTTCGGCTGGCCGGGCTGGCGGGGGTCGCTTTCCTTTCAGGGCAAGCGCAAGGCCGATATCGACACCAACTCGATCTGGTACTGGGGCCTGCGGCACCTGACCGGGGGGCAGACCGACCTGTACAACACGCTCGTCGGCGTCGCGTCGCCGCTGCTCATCGCCGCATCCTTCGTCTTGGCCGTGTGGCTGGGGTGGCGGGTGTACTCCCCGGACAAGGTGACCCTGGGCGTGTACCCGTGGATCGGCGTGTGCGGCGCCATGCTCGCCGGCTTCATGCTGTTCCACAAGGTGCACTCGCCGCAGTACACGCTGTGGATCCTGCCGTTCTTCGTGCTGCTCAAGGTTCGGTGGCCGGTGATCGTCGGCTACCTGCTGGCCGACCTTGCCCTGGACCTCACGATTTTCCGGCTGTTCGGGATCCTCAACGACCCGGCGCATCCGCCGATGAAGTGGTGGGTCATCGGCGGAGTCAACTTCGGGGTATGGGTGCACGCCGTGCTGCTGGTCTATCTGATCTTCGCGTTCGTCAAGGCTCAGCCGCGGGAACCGTTGGCGTCGTTCGGGTTCCGCAGGTCTCCCCTGACAACTGCCAATCGATGACCCGGCGGGGGAGTGGTTCCCTCGGAGCCGTAACAGTGTGCAGATGTCAGGGGTAGTCGGGTCCCCGCCGGCGATGCCTGTCGCGGTCGGTGAAGCGCCGCACCTCCGTCAGGACGCCGCGCCAATCGGACAGGACGCGGTTGAGCTGGAAGCGGCGCGGGAGGTAGCCGACTGCCCGTAGCCGCACGCGCGCAATCGATTCGGTGCCCGAAGCGGCGTCATCGTCACACAGTTGCCGACCGTTGAACAGCTTCTGGTGGTAGACGCTGCCGACCGCGGCTATCCACTCGTCGTCGGGTAGGCACCGACTGGCGCAGGCGAGGGCAACGGGGATCGGGTCGAGTGTCCCTGAGATCCGTAGACAGCGTCACGCCCGAGGGAACTGCTCCCTCGTACCATCCACGAGCTGCAGAATTCAGGGTGCATACTGAGCAGATGCTGACTGCTGGGCTGGTCTTCGCGCTGGGGGCCGCGGCGCTACACGGGTACATCTTCTATCTGGAGTCGATCGCCTGGACGTCGCCGGCGGCACGTGCGGTGTTCGGCACAAGCAGGGAAGAAGCCGAGGCCACGCGCGAGCTGGCCTACAACCAGGGGTTCTACAACCTGTTCCTCGCGGTGCTGGTCGTGGTGGGCGCGGCGATCGTGTGGATGAGCAATCACCGCGGCGTCGGGGTGGCGCTGGTGCTCGCCGGCGTCGGCGCCATGCTGGGGGCGGCCGTGGTCCTCGCATTGTCTGGGGCATCGCGGCGGACACCGGCGATCAAGCAGGGGGCGTTGCCGCTGGTGGCCGTCGTGCTGATCGTCGTCGGGTTGGCGGCCTGACCCGAAAACCGCTTCGCCCCGCGGCGGTTCGCGCCGTAGCGTGGGGCGTGTGACACGGACCCGCTCGGTGGCCTGGTCGGCGATCCCGAGGTGTTCCGCTGGATGCCGGGTGTTCCCGCGACCGGTGCGCAGGCAGCCACCTTCATCGACTCGGCGTTGCGCGCCCGGGAGGCCGGGACCCGAACCGCCTTCGCGGTGCTGCGTGATGGCATCGTCGTCGGCACGACCAGCTATTACGAGATCGACCCGGGATCGCTGAGCACGGCGATCGGCTATACGTTCTACACCGAGTCGGCCCACGGCACCGTTATCAATCCGGCCGGCAAGTTCCTCCTCTTGCGGCACGCCGTTGAGGCGTGCGGGGCGGTACGGGTGGTGTGGCACACCCATGAGGACAACGCCCAATCCCGGGCGGCGATTGCGAAACTCGGCGCCACCTTTGAGGGATTGCTCCGCAAACACCGCCGGTTCGGCGACGGCTGGCGCACGACCGCCCAGTATGCGATGACCGATGACGACTGGCCGGCGGAACGGGAGCGACTGCTCGACCGGCTTGCCGGTGGCCGCGGCTGACTATCGCGCCGCTGCAGGTGAGCGGTCGAAGTGTGGGGCAACGGCGGCCACCGCGGGCCCGGGTTCGTCATCCCCGGGTTCGTCATCCCAGTGCTCCCACACGATGTATAGACACACTCCCACCAGCGCGATCAGTCGCACCACCACGGCCAACGGGTAGATCTGCGGCGGCAACCAGTGATGCTCCGGAGCGAGGTACACGCCGGCACGGGGCACCCAGGTCAACGCCTCGACGAGCATCCAGGCCATCAACACCCGGCTCGAGCGCACCGCGAGTACCGCCAGCGGCACCAACCACAACGCACTCTGCGGGCTCCACACCTTGGCGACCATCAGGATTCCGGAGATGAGCAGGAAGGCGATCGCGTAGACGTTGAACCGTCGGGGGGAACGCAGCACGACGACGCTGGTCGCGACGATCATCGCCACCCCCAGCACCAGCGAAATCACGTTCACCACGGCGATGTTGAGGTTCATCTTGGTCAGCAGGGCGATGGCGCCGTAGATGCTGTCGGGTTCGGGGGCGCGGGCGGTCCAGAAGCGCCAGTACAGCGACCATCCGTCGGACGCGCCGATCATCACCGGCAGATTCACGGTGAGCCACGTCGCCAGCACTGCCACCGTAGTTCGCAGGAGGGCGTCGCGCGGGTGCGGCTGCTCGGGCACCGAAGGGTACTGCCGGCCGTTGAGCGCGTCGAGGAAGAGGGCGAACAGGACGAGCAGCGGCCATATTCCGGTCGTGCAGGCGAGCCCGAACAGGATTCCGGCCAACCACCATCGGCGCCGATCCCAGGCCAGCAACCCGGTCATCACCAGCGCCACCGTCAGCAGATCGAAGGCCGTGAACGCATGCACGAAGAGCACCGGCGACAGCGCTGCCACCCACACGAACCAGCGGCGCTCGCCGGCGATCTTCACCAGCACCCAGATGGTCACCAGCCAGCACAGCGCCAACAGCACCGCCACGATGGTGAAGAACACCACCGGGCTGATCGCCGATGGAACCCCCCAGTGCGTGTGCAGCCACTGCCAGCCCGCCGTTGCCCGGGCCGCGCCGTAGGCGGCGAACCCGAGGCCGACGGGCTCATCCATGCGGTGGGTCAGGGTGGTGCCGTTGCCTTGCTCGCGCCACGACGTCCAGTAGGGCACCCCGTCGGCGAGGTGTTTGCGCGAGTACGTCGGGGCGATCGTGGTGAAGCACAACGAATACCACTCGCGCTGGTTGTCCCAGTTGAGGCGCTTCCCCTTGTCGGCGGACCCGCGCGACGACGCGGCAGTGGGCGGACTCGACGCCGCGCCGGACCCGTCGGCGGCGACGGGAGCGGTCGGGGTCTGTTGCAGGCACGCCGCCTTGCCCGACCACCCGATCGCCAGCCCGAGCAGCGCCAACACGAAGAGCACTCGCAGCGCGGAGAATCGTGCCCGCCCCACGGCTGCGTGTCGGCCCAGCGGTCCGCCGATCCGGTCCGCCGCCGGGGCGACGAGCGGATCGTCGCGCGACGGCGCCCACCGCCGGACCGACCGATCATGGTCAGGTGCCAACGGCACCGGTGAACTCACGCGACCCCGAACCCGCGTCAGTAGCCGGGATCTGGGCGCTGCGGCCGACGTGGGCGTGGCGCGCGCTGCCCGGGCACCGGAATGGTGATGCCCGGTGCGACGGTGACATTGCCGTCATCACCCTCGCCGGGAAGGCGGGGCCGCTGGAACTCGCGCTCGCTGGTGCGCGGGGTGTGCTTCGGGGGCGGCGGGGCCTCGTAGGGGACACCGGCCTGCCCGCCGACCGCCTCGGGCGTCGGGAACTGCTTGATCTGGTCGCCCTCGAGCGCGCCGTCCATCGTGGCCTTCCAGATCTGCGCGGGCAGACCCGAGCCGTACATCGGACCGCCCCACGAGGTCTTCAGTGCGGTGCCCTTGTCGGTGCCGACCCACACCGCCGTCGACAGCTGCGGGGTGTACCCGACCATCCAGGCATCCTTGTTCTGACCGGTGTCACCGAGCTGTGCGGTGCCGGTCTTGGCGGCCGACGGCCGGGTGCCGTAGGTCGAGTCGTACAGGCTGTTGCCGTTGGAGTAGGCGGCGATCGGCTGCAGGGCGGCCGTCACGTTGTCGGCGACCTTCGCCTCGAAGACCCGTTTGCCCGGGTCCGGCTTGCGGTCGAAGAGTACGACGCCGTCGTTGTTCTCGACCTTCGTCACGAAGTGCGGCTTGCGGTAGATGCCCGACGCGGCGAGCGTCGCATAGGCGGACGCCATGTCCAGCACCCGCGAGGCGTACTGCCCCAGGACCACGCCACCCTCGGTGCCGCCGTTCGTCTCTTGCAGCGTGTGCGGGATGTCGCCGAAGCTCTCCGCCACGCCGGCCCTGTGCGCCGCGTCGGCCACGGCCTGCGCCTGCCCGTTGAGGTCCATCATCAGTCGGTAGTAGACGGTGTTGAGCGACATCTTCATCGCCGTCGCCAGGTTGCACGACCCACACGACTCACCGTCGGAGTTGGTCACGACGAGCCCGCCCGAGCCCTCATAGGGGGCCGAGCTGTAGATCTTCGACAGCGGAATATCCTGCTGCAGGGCTGCGACCAGCGCGAAGACCTTGAAAGACGATCCGGTTTGCAGACCGGCGCTCGCGTAGTCCCAGCCCTGACCGTCCTTGCCGCCGTAGTAGCCGGTGATCCCGCCGGTGCCCGGGTCGATCGAGACGATGCCGGTACGCGTCGTCTTCGGGTACTCGGCGAGCTTCGACGTGGCGGCCTCGGTGGCCGCCTTCTGGTTCTGTTTGTCAATTGTGGTGGTGATCTTCAGGCCCTCGGTCCGGACCTGCTGTTCGGTGATGTTGAGCTCGCCCAACTCGGCGAGTACCTGGCGTTTGACCAGGCCCATCGGGCCGTCGTCCTGCTGGGTCGAGCCCTCCCGGTACTTCACGACCTTCGGGTATTTCAGGCTCGCGCGGTCCGCGGGGGTGAGTGCCCCGATCGTCACCATGCCGTCGAGGACATAGTTCCACCGCAGGTGGGCTGCTTCGGGATTGGTGTCAGGATCGTAATTAGATGGGGAGCGGATCGATGCGGCGAGGACCGCCGACTCCGCGGGAGTCAGCTTGGCGACGTCCTTCTTGAAGTACGCCTGCGCCGCGGCGGAGACGCCATAGGCGCCACGACCGAAGTAGATCGTATTGAGGTAGGCGGCCATGATGTCGTCTTTGGTCCACTCGTTGCTCATCTTGGTGGCAATGGCCAGTTCGGTGAACTTGCGCTTGTACGAGTGCTCGTCGCCGACGAGGGCGTTCTTCACGTATTGCTGGGTGATCGTCGACCCGCCGCCGGCATCCTCGCGGTTGGTCAGGCGGCCGACGACGGCGCGGCCGAGGCCGCGGACCGAGAAGCCGGAATTGCTGCGGAACTCGCGGTCCTCGGCGGCGATGACGGCGTCCTGCAGCGACTTGGGGATGTCGGTGATCTTGACGTCGGTGCGGTTGCCCTCCGGCGGGATGACCTTGGTCATCAGTGAGCCGTCCTTGTACAAGATGTTGGCGACCTGGTTGTGCTTGATCTCACCGGAGGCCGGTACATGCGCGAAGACATAGGTGATCAAGAAGGCCAGTATGCCGATAACCGCGATGATCGGCACGAAGGCGCCGACCAGGCCGGCGCCCCACGCGATGCGCTTCTGCCTGGATACCGTCTTCTGCTCGCGGGCGGCCGCCAGCGACTTGCTCGACGCCGAGCCCGACTTGCTACTTGAGCTGGGGGTATCGCCGCTGTGCGAACCGTTCGCGCTGCTCATATGTTGCCTTTCGGTGTGCCGCGCCGCGCGCCGTCGTCAGACACGACAGGATGCGGTCGGCGCAAGAATCACTTAGCCATTTTACGCGTTCGCGGCGGCTGGGATTTCAGGCCGGAAACGTAGGAGCGGACCAGATGGTTCCAATGGCAGGTCCGGCACACCTCGACCACGTGGACGGAGAACTCGGCGTACCGGCGTGCGAGCTGGCCGATCTCGGCGGCCGACCGCGCCGATCCTGAGGCCTGGCCGAGTCGGTCGCCGAACACCCACGACACCATCGTCAGGTTCTCCTTGCGGCAGATCGGGCAGGAGACGTCGGACGGTACGCCGTGGAAGGCCGCGGCGGTGCGCAGGTACGGGTTGGCATCGCACACCTCGCCGACGCCGACGCGGCCCGAGTCGACCTCGGCCAGCCGGGCCCGCCGGCGGAGGGCGTAGTCGACGACCTGTCTGGGCGCGGCCTCGTCCCACGAGGGGAGTTCGTGACTGGGTGCCGCCATGCCTTCAGAGCGTACTCGCGCACTTTGCGGCACTGCCGCAGGACAGTGATGTAGAGCACTGGAGTGGCGTCGCTATATATCGCTGCGATACATTTAACTTCAGCATCGATCTGATGGCTCATCGTGATAGGCCCGATCGCGCGGTGGTGTGCGGTCTAGTGGAAGGAGGGGTTGTGCTCGAACTGGCAATCCTCGGACTCCTCCTCGAATCGCCGATGCACGGCTACGAGCTGCGCAAGCGGCTCACCGGGCTGTTGGGCGCGTTCCGTGCGTTCTCGTACGGGTCGCTCTACCCGACGCTGCGCCGGATGCAGGCCGACGGGTTGATCGATGAAGACACGAGTCCCGACGGCGCCAAGGTGCGTCGTGGTCGTCGCGTCTACGTGCTGACCGAGGCCGGCCGGGTTCGTTTCACCGAACTCGTCGCCGACACCGGCCCGCAGAATTACACCGACGACGGCTTCGGTGTGCACCTGGCGTTCTTCAGCCGTACCCCGGCGGTGGCCCGGATGCGCATTCTCGAGGGTCGCCGACGGCAGGTCGAGGAACGGCGGGAAGGGCTGCGCGACATGCTCGGCCGGACCGGTCGCGCCGACGACCGCTACAGCCGGCAGCTCCACGAGCTGAGCCTGGAATCCAGCGAACGCGAAGTCCGCTGGCTCAATGAACTCATCGCGGCAGAAGCCTCTGACGCCGATGAAACACCAAGTAATACAACGACGGCGAAGGAAGCTGCGGCGTCGAGAAGAAAAGGAGAGCCCGACCATGGGTGAGCCCAACAAGGTTCGTGTGGCCATTGCTGGCGTGGGAAACTGCGCCTCATCCTTGGTCCAGGGAGTCCAGTACTACAAGGACGCCGACGAAAATGCGACCGTCCCCGGTCTGATGCACGTCAAATTCGGCCGGTACCACGTGCGTGACGTCGAATTCGTCGCCGCCTTCGACGTCGACGCCAAGAAGGTCGGCTTCGACCTGTCCGAGGCGATCAACGCCAGTGAGAACAACACCATCAAGATCAGCGACGTGCCCCCGCTGAACATTCCGGTGCAGCGCGGCCACACCCTCGACGGTCTGGGCAAGTACTACCGCGAGACGATCACCGAGGCCGACGGCACCGGCGTGGACATCGTCAAGGCACTCAAGGACGCCGACGTCGACGTGCTCGTCTCCTACCTGCCGGTGGGCTCGGAAGAGGCCGACAAGTTCTACGCGCAGTGCGCCATCGACGCGGGCGTCGCATTCGTCAACGCCCTGCCGGTCTTCATCGCCTCCGACCCGGTGTGGGCGAAGAAGTTCGCCGACGCGGGCGTGCCCATCGTCGGTGACGACATCAAGAGCCAGGTCGGCGCGACCATCACCCACCGCGTGATGGCCAAGCTGTTCGAGGACCGCGGCGTCGCCCTCGACCGCACCTACCAGCTCAACGTCGGCGGCAACATGGACTTCAAGAACATGCTCGAGCGTGAGCGCCTGGAGTCGAAGAAGGTGTCTAAGACGCAGGCCGTCACGAGCAACCTGAGCGGTTCGCTGGCCGGCAAGGTCTACGACAAGAATGTGCACATCGGCCCGTCGGACTACGTCGCGTGGCTCGACGACCGCAAGTGGGCCTACGTCCGCCTCGAGGGCCGTGCCTTCGGTGACGCCCCGCTGAACCTGGAGTACAAGCTCGAGGTGTGGGATTCGCCGAACTCGGCCGGCATCATCATCGACGCCGTGCGTGCCGCGAAGATCGCCAAGGACCGCGGCCTCGGCGGCCCGATCCTGCCGGCCTCGGCTTACCTGATGAAGAGCCCGCCCGAGCAGATCGCCGACGACGTCGCGCGCGCACAGCTCGAAGCCTTCATCATCGACGCGGAGTAAGACTCCTGATCGACGCGGAGTAAGACTCCTGCTAGCCATCCGCCCGCCCCGGCTCTCTTCCCGGGGCGGGCGGACGCAGCTGCGCCGTAGGCTGTCGTTATGGCGACCATGCAGGCGTGGACGACTGATCGCGGCGCGGCAACCCTGATTGCGCGTCAGGTGCCGGTTCCGGTGCCCGGGCCCGGCGAGTTGCTGGTGCGGGTTCTGGCCTGCGGCGTCTGCCGGACCGACCTGCACGTCGTCGACGAGGACATCCCGGCCCACCGCGATCGGGTGGTGCCGGGGCATCAGGTGGTCGGCGACATCGTCGAATTCGGCTCGGGCGTCACCGGCTGGGCCGCCGGCGATCGGGTCGGGATCGCGTGGCTGCGCCGCACCTGCGGGTCCTGCCGGTTTTGCCGCAGCGGCCGCGAGAACCTGTGCCCGGGAGCCGAGTTCACCGGTTGGGACGCCGACGGCGGCTACGCCGAGTTCGCGGTCGTGAGCGCCGCCTTCGCCTATCGCCTGCTGCCCGATACCGATCCGGTCGAGACGGCACCGCTGTTGTGCGCGGGCATCATCGGTTACCGGGCGCTGTCGCGGGCGAACCTGCCGCCGGGCGGCACGCTGGGCATCTACGGCTTCGGCTCGAGTGCGCATATCGCCGCGCGGCTCGCGACGGCCGGCGGGGCGCGGGTCTATGCGATGACGCGCGGCGAGCGTAATCAGCGCTTGGCCCGCGAGTTGGGCCTGCCCTTCGTCGGCGATTCCGGCGCCGTCCCGCCGGCGCCGCTCGACAGCGCCATCGTCTTCGCCCCCGTCGGCGCGATCATGCTCACCGCGCTGGCGGCCACGGTCCGCGGCGGCACCGTCGTCAGTGCGGGCATCCACATGTCGGCGATCCCCGAGTTCAGCTACGACGACCTCCTGTTCGGCGAGCGCGACCTGCGCAGCGTCACCGCCAACACCCGCGCCGACGGCGATGAGTTCCTGCGGCTGGCCCGACATTTGGCGATCGCCCCGGAAGTAACCCGGTACCGGTTCGACGAGGTCGACCGCGCGCTCGACGACCTGCGCGCCGAACGCGCCCGCGGCAGTCTCGTCGTCGAACTCGGCTGACCCGCGCCGGTGGCAACGGATACCGGCCCGGCGCATAATGAGCGCGTGACGCGGGCGATCGACTCTCAAGACGTCGACGCACCGTGGTCACGGCCGGTCGGCGAACTGGCCGCCGCCCTCGGTTCCGGACCCGCCGGACTCACCGCCCAAGCTGCCGCCGACGCACTGCCCGCCACTCGGGCGCGCGCGGCGTCGGGGCATCAGCGGACCGCCTGGTGGCGACTTCTCCTCACCCAGTTCACCAGCCCGATCATCATCATCCTGATCATCGCGACCCTGCTGTCGGGTGTTCTTGGCGACTGGCTGGACGCCGTCATCATTTTGACCATCGTGGTGTTGTCCGGGCTCCTCGATTTCGCCCAGGAACGCGGGGCCGCGGTCACGATGGACGGATTGCTCGGCGCGGTGCGGCCCACCGCGACCGTGCTGCGCGACGGGCAGCGCGTCGAGGTGCCCTTCGACGAGGTCGTCCCCGGCGACCTGATCGCCGTGAGCGGCGGCGACATCGCACCCGCCGACGCGATCGTGCTCACCGCCGACGACCTGGAGATGGACCAGGCCAGCCTGACCGGGGAGACCTTTCCGGCGCCGAAGACTCCCGGGGAAGTGCCGGCCGCCGCCCCGCTGGGAGACCGCACCAACCTGCTGTGCAACGGCACCCACGTCGCCAGCGGCTCCGGGACCGCGCTGGTGGTGGCCACCGGTCGCGACACCGAGTTCGGCAGAGTCCAGGCGTCGTTGCACGCGCGCGCCCGGACGACCGGATTCGAGCGCGGCATGACCCGCTTCGGACTCCTGCTCGCGCGCCTGATGGTGGTCTTGGTCATCGCCATCTTCATCGTCAACCTGGTGCTGCACCGACCGCTCGTCGATTCAGCGCTGTTCTCGTTGTCGCTGGCCGTGGGGCTCACTCCCCAGTTGCTGCCGGCGATCGTCGGGATCAGCCTGTCGCGCGGTGCCCGGGCGATTGCCAAGCACCGGGTGATTGTCAAGCGGCTCAACTCGATTGAAGACTTCGGCGCGATGACGGTGCTGTGCACCGACAAGACCGGGACGATGACGCAGGGCAGCATCCACCTGGACGAGGCGCTCGCCGTCGACGGCTCACCGCGCCCCGATTTGCTGCGCATCGCCGGGTGGAACGCCACCTTGCAGCGCGGATTGCGCAATCCGCTGGACGACGCGATCGCCGAAGCCGTCGCGTCGGCGCAGGTGGACCTGGGTGGCGCGCGGGCCGTCGACGAGGTCCCCTACGACTTCAACCGCAAGCGCCTGTCGATTCTGGTCGATGGGCCCGACGGTCGCGTGCTGGTGACCAAGGGCGCCGTCGATCCGGTGCTGGGCGTCTGTGCCCAGGTGCGCGATCCCGACGGCGGTACCCGCCCGATGGCATCGGCCCGAACCGGCGTCGAGACGGTGGTGGAGAGCTTGGGCGCCCGGGGGATGCGCATTCTCGCGGTCGCCACCAAGCCGATGCCGGCCGTGTCGTCGTGTTCGGTCCACGACGAGTCGAACCTGGTGCTGCAGGGGCTGCTGGCCTTCGCCGACCCGGTGAAACCCGACGCGGCCGACACCATCGAGGAGTTCGCGAAGGCCGGTGTGGCGGTCCGGATGATTACCGGTGACGCGCATCCGGTGGCGGCGTACATCGCCGGCGAACTCGGCTTGGATCCCGCGGCGATTCTGACCGGCCCGCAGATCGACAAGCTCGATGACGCCGCCCTCGGTAGTGCCGTCGGCGGGGTGCAGGTCTTCTGTGAGACGACGCCGCGGCACAAGGAGCGGGTGATCACCGCGCTCACCGGTACTGGGGCGACGGTCGGGTACATGGGCGACGGTATCAATGATGCGCCCGCCCTGCGTGCCGCCGACCTCGGCATCTCAGTGAAGGGTGCGGCCGATGTCGCGGCGGAAGCGGCGTCGTTCGTCATGCTGGAGAATGATCTGCCGTCGCTGCTGGAGGCGATGCGCCAGGGCCGTCGCACGTTTGCCAACACGATGAAGTACATCTACATGACCACCAGCGCGAACTTCGGGAACATGGTCTCCATGGCCGTCGCCGCGGTGGTCCTGCCGTTCCTGCCGTTGCTGGCGTCGCAGATCTTGATGATCAACCTGCTCACCGACCTGCCGGCGACCGCCATCGCGACTGACCAAGTCGACCGCGAACGGCTCGCGCAGCCGCAGCGCTGGAATCTGCGCGTCCTGGTCCGGTTCATGCTCGTATTCGGTGTCGTCAGTTCTGTTTTCGACATCGTCACCTTCGTCGTTCTGCGCCGCGGATTCCATGCGGGCGAGACCGAATTCCAGTCCGCCTGGTTCGTCGCCTCGGTACTCACCGAGATCGCGGTGATCTTCGTCTTGCGCACCAGGCATCCGTTCTGGCGCTCGCGGCCGTCGTCGCCGCTGCTCGGCATGGCTGTGGTCAGCGCAATCATCGCGGTGGCGATGCCGTTCTCGCCGGTCGGGCCGTTTCTGCACCTCGAGCCGCTCCCGGGCCGGCTGGTGGGACTTCTGCTGGTGATCGTGGTGGGCTACGTCGTGACCACCGAGGTGACCAAGGCGTTCTTCTGGCCACGCAGCGCGACACCGGCAATGGTTCGGCGACCCGCGGTGCGCCAGCGTCCTGCTAGATCGAGAAGCAGAACGGGCCGACGACGAGGCCGCGGGACACCGTCACCGTGATCGGCTTGCCGTAGACCTGCTTGCCGTCGGTCGCCTGGACCGCCTGCAGGGTGCGGCGCCCCTCCGTGGTCGGAGTCCAGCCGAAGATTGCGGTATCGGCCGCCGGAATAGTCGTCGCGACGACTGAGCGCAGCGTCGAACCGGCCGGACCCTCGGCGAGCTTCACCGGAGTTGCGGCATCGTCCACCTTGACGCGGACCTCGTAGCGGCAGCCGATGGTGTAGTTGGAGAACGATGAGGGGGCGGCGACCCCGACGGCTGACTGGACGGTCGCGGAGGCGGTTGGGGCGGCGAGGACGCCGGCCACGACGCATCCCGCCGCGCTGAGTACCACGGCAGTGGTCCTGTTCACTGGGTTGCTCTCCTCAATATCGGCAATCCTTGATTCGCATTTCAGAATGACGTACGAATGTGACCTGAACCAGGGAATTCGCTGGGAGAACGCTGTGAGCCCGAGCACCCCGGGTGATCCGGCCGCCACCTACAGATGTCAGCGGCCGTGGATATATTGACCCCCAGTCATCGTCGAACAAGGAGAAAATCAGCACATGGCGAACCTCGATGCCGTCAAGGTCAAGGTCCAGCAGATGCTCAGCACCAATCTCAACAATGTCCAGTTGACGAAGAATGGTGGCTTCAACGTGCGCCACGGTTCGAGCCGGGTGTTTGTCGAGGTCGAGGAATGGGCCGAGAAGTACACCCTGGTCAAAGTCGAGGTCCCCGTCCTATTCGACGTGCCCCGGTCGCCGGAGTTGTACGAGTACATCGCGTTCCACGCGGGCCAGTTCGTCTTCGGCACCTTGTTCCTTCGTGCCGACGACGAGGATGCCCGCGAAGTCTCGGTTGTCCTCGAGCACAACGTGCTCGGCGACTACCTCGATGAGCCCGAACTCATGGAAGCCGTGCTGATGCTGGCCTATGTCGCCGACCAGATCGATGATGAACTCAAGGCCCGGTTCGGTGGCGAGCGCTTCCACGAAGACGGCTGATCCATGGCCGGTGGCGAGCTCGAGAACCTGGTCGACGCGAGTAGATCGGAGGTCAAACGGTGGGGTGGGGAGAGTCCGGGATTCCTGCACCTCGCCGTCGTCCTGGCGCGCCGGTGGCCCGAGGAGTTTCACGAGGTCTTCGGCGAACACGGCCTCGGGCCGATCGAGGAGCGGCTGGTCAATGCCGGCTACCTCGGCGATGAGACCGGGGTGCGTGCCCTATTGGCCGGTGATTCGCGGGACGCGATCCTGAAGAAGCTGGCCGGGCTCGTTGCCGACGGCCCGGCGCCGGGCGCGGACCAGGTTTCGGCGCCGCTGCCGGTAGGGCTAGCGGCGGCGGTTGAGAGTGGTGAACCGGTGGCCGAGGGTGAGCAGCCGGCGAGTGCGCGCGACCAGATCCTCGGCCTGGCGGAGCGAATCGACGGTGAGCAGATCGTCGGCCGGGACGCCGAGCATCGGGAGGTCGCGGCATTGCTGCTGGCGGCGTCGACCGGTCCGATCGTGGTGGCCGGACGGCGCGGATCGGGTCGGACAAGCTTCATCCGGGGTCTCCCGCCCGCGCTTGCCGCGGCGGGGATCGACTGTACCGTCTTCGCAGTTCCGCGTACTCGGGAACTGAGCCCCGACGATCTCCACCGACTGCTGCGACAGGCGCCGCGGGACGCCGTCATCGTCATCGACGATTTCGATCAGCGCGCGATGCTGCGGGATCAGCACCCGTTGCTGGAGATGCTGCGGTCATTGCGGATTGCCGGTGAGAGCGCCGAGGCCCGGGTGGTGGTGGTCCTCGAACAGGCGAGTATCGGCCGATTCGACTCGTATGCCGCCGACTTCGGTCACCTCGTGCCGCTGCCGTCGCTCGACGAAAGGGCGGCGAAGGCCGCGATCGACTGCGCTGCTGCCGAGGTTGCGCAGCGGTACCGCGAGGTCGAGGCCGACGCTGAATTGAGGTCGGCGATCGAGGCACCCCCGGTACGAACGGAGCAGTTCGTCCACCCCGGGCTGGCGGCCCGGCGGCTCGACATCGCTTTGGCACGCGCCGCTGTGGCGCGCCGTGCGATAGCGACGGTGCTCGACTTGCGCCGCGACGGATCGGCACCTGCGCTGCGGCGCACGGTCGTCGAGATGTCGGCGGCGATGAAGGCCCGGGTCAAAGGTCAGGACCAGGCGATCGACGCCGTCACCCGGCGTCTCGCCCTGACCCGCGCGAACCTGGACCTGCGTCCCGAGCGCCCCAACGGCGTGTTCCTGTTCATCGGGCCGACCGGTGTTGGCAAGACCGAACTCGCCCGGGAGATCGCCCGCGCCGAATACGGGGGTGAGGATGCGCTGATCCGTCTCGATATGTCGGAGTACGCCGAGAGCTGGGGCGTCAGCCGGCTCACCGGGCCGATGCCCGGCTACGTCGGCTCAGACAATCCGGATGACTGGCTGACGACCAAGGTCGCCAGCCGCCCGCGGTGCGTTGTCCTGCTCGACGAGATTGAGAAAGCCCACCCGGTTGTCTGGAACACCTTCCTCCAGGTCTTCGATGCCGGGCGCCTGACCGACAGTCGTGGTGTGACGGCGGACTTCCGGGATGCAGTGATCGTGATGACAAGCAATATTGGTGTGCAGGAGGCGAACTCGAGGCCGCTGGGTTTCGGGACGGCCAGCAGCCCGGAGCGGTCCCGCGAGCTGGCCTTGGCAGCGCTGAAGGGAACGATGCCACCGGAGTTGCTCAACCGCATCGACGAGGTGGCACAGTTCGCGGCGTTGTCGCCGCAGGCGATTGCCGAGATTGCGCGCGCCGAGGTCGACAGCGCGATCGACATGTTGGCCGGTCGCGGGTGGACGGTCACGGTCGACGATGACGTGATCAACTGGCTCGCCACGACGGGCTATGACCCGGAATATGGGGCCCGGCATCTCCAGCGCAACATTGAGCGCCGGCTACTCGCCGACTTGGTCACCTTTTCCGAGCGGGGGGTGTCCAGCGTCCGGGCCGGCGTCCGCGACGGCGACGTCGTCATCACGGAGACGTGAAACGGGGGGCGGCGGGGGGCTGCGTCCCGCGCACCGGCGCGCCGAGGATCTGTGACGCGCGGTACACGTGGCCCTCGACGGTCCGCACCGAGACGACCAGGCGCTCGGCAATCTCTTTGTTGGACAATCCGATTGCGCCCAGCCGGACGATTTCTCGTTGCCGGTCGGTGAGGCCGTCGTCGGCGATAACCGCGGCCATTGCGGGAGTGTTCGCCCCGGTCTGATCGGCGAGGACCCGCATCCGGTCGGTCGCCGTCATCGCCGACCCCGCGCGGCGCTCCGCACGGTAGGCGGTTGCTGCCTGGGCGGCGGCGTCCACCGCGCCGAGCAACAAGCCGTAGTGCTCGTACTCCTCGCTGCTGGCAACCAGTGCGGCACCGTCGCCCGCGGCCAGGGCAGCGGCGTGGACGGCGGCCAGCCGCGCCCGGGGCATGTCGGGGAGCTCGACGGCCAGCTCGGCCAGCCGCGGTGCGACCTCCGTCGATCCGAATCGGGCGGCGGTCTGCAGGCACAACACCTCGTAGGCGGACTGCCCGGCGGTCCGCGCGACGCGGGCCGCCTCGAGGACCTGTGCGATTGCCGCCGACAGCGCGCCGTCGTTGGCGTCGACCCACGCCGCGACAGCCTGCCAGACCGGCAACATCGAACCGTACCCGTCGTGCTCGCCGACGCTCAATCGTTCCAGCAACGAGTTGAGGAGGGCGCCGTCATTGGTCTGTGCGGCAACCTCGGCGCGCTCCAGGGCGAATCCGAACCACATTTCGGGCCCGGCGCCGGCCTCGCCGAATATCGCGAGCGCCGCGTCGAGTGTCGCCCCGGCCGCGCGCAGGTCGCCGCGCGCACTCGCCGTGACACCGGCGAACCCGGTCAGCCACCCCATCACCGCCCCCGGCTGCGCGGGCACCTGTGTCTGCACCGCTTCCCAGATCTGGCGGACCCGTTCGGGGGAGCCGGCGAGCTTCTGCGCCCGCAGATGGGGGAATGTCAGGGTGAGGCGCCAGTAGGCGATGAGCGCCGACGACTCGGCGAGGGCGGCGCTGCTGCGCACCCGCTGCTCGACGTCGGCGATCCGGCCGACCTCCGACAGGGCGGTCAGTTCGGCCCAGCCGACGGTGATCCGTGCCTGCTCGCTCCCCGGTGCCGACGCGTGGAACTCCTCGATGACCCGCAACGCATCGACCGGCCGGCCGGCCGCGGTCAGCAGCATCCCCTCCGCGGCGAGGGCCGCCGTCCCGGCATCGGCCGCGCGGGCACGAGTCACGATGCGCGCCGCGCCAGCGGCGTCGTTTCGCGTCCACAGCTGCGTATAGGCCTCCAGCACCAGCAGCGACTCCCACTGTGGCGCCGTCAGGTCCGCCACGCTGATGCGGGCGTACATGGCCTGTGCCCCGTCGGCATCGCCGAGCACCGTCATCGCGTGGGCGGCGGTGAGCTGCGCGGTGGCCAGGTATTCGCCGGGGCCCACCAGGGCCGCGAGTTCGACCGCCAGCGGTAGTGCGGCCAGGCCCATCGCGGCGACGGCACCGGCAACGAGGGCCTGGTCGGAGTGCGGTGACGGATCGGCCCGGCTGGCCAATACGGCGCGCTTGACCTTGGCCTGCACATCGGGGGCATCGATCCCGCCCAGCGCATCGACCAGCTGTGCGCGCAGCCGCCGCTGTTGCGATTCGGGCATCGTGTTCAGCCGTGCCTCACCGTAGAGCGGATGAGTCAGGCGCACGTCGGCGCAACAGCCCTGCGATTGGCGCCGCCGGTCATCGACCAGCACCACGTCCGCCGCTTCGGCCCGTTCCAGGGCGGCCGTGCTGGTTAGCGATGTGATCGCCGCGACCGGCACCGGTTCTCCGAGTGCGACGAGGTCGAGCACGCCGCGAACCCCCGCGGGCAATGCCGTCAGCCGCGACTCGATCACGTCCAGCAGAGTCGGCGGGAGAGTCCGCGCGCAGCCGGTGAGCCGACGGCCGGCCACGACCGGGTCGGCCAGCAGCGCGGTCAGGAACAAGGGGTTGCCCTCGGTCAGGCGCTGCACCTCCGAGCCGGTCCGATCGGTGAGGTCGTCACCGAGCACCCCGCGCGCCAGCTCATCGATTGCGGTGCGCGAGAGCGGGGCGAGCTCGACCCGCGGCAGGCCGTCGACACGGAGTAGTTCGGCCAATTCCGGGGTCAATGCCTCGCCGGTGCGCCAGGTCAGTACCACACGCACCGCCTCGGACACTGCCAGGGCGCGCGTGACGAGGATTGACAGCGGATCCAGGTATTGGATGTCGTCGATCACCACCACCGAATCGCTGGGGGGAGACGACAGTGCCGCGATCAGCTGGCCGATGCGCAGCACCGGATCCACGGGGTCGGCGCGGACGAACTCCGCGTATGCGCCGAGCGGAACCGTTGTCGCCGACACGCTGCCACGGACCCACCGCACATTGGGCAACTCGTGCGTCACTTCGTGGGCGAGGCGGGTCTTTCCGATGCCGGCGGGGCCGGACACGAGTACGGTGCGGACCCCCTCATCGAGTCCGCTACACAAGCGGGCGACCTCGCTCGCCCTCCCCACCAGGGGCCATCGCGGAGCCATCGTCAGAAGACTAAGTGGAATCGGGCATCCGGTGGTCATAGTTCGCGGAACTGGTCCGGCCGATCGCGGCATCGTCGACCTGAAAGAATGATCGGGTGATCCGCATCTTCGGGTTGTCGGCGCTCGTTTCCGCCGGTGCGCTGGTGGCCGCGTACTTCTATGGCCCGACCTCGTCGCTGGGTGCGGCGCAAGCCGTCGCGCTGGTCCTCATCCTGGGCATCCTCGAGATCTCCCTGTCCTTCGACAACGCGGTGATCAACGCGTCGATTCTGCGCCGGATGAGCCCGTTCTGGCAGCGGATGTTCCTCACCGTCGGCATACTCATCGCCGTCTTCGGTATGCGGCTGGTCTTCCCGCTGCTCCTGGTCTGGGCGACGACGGATCCGCGGTTGGGTCCGGTCGCCGCTCTGCGGCTCGCGCTCGACCCGCCGACCGACGGGAGACCCACCTACGAGTCGATCATCACCGCCGCACACCCGCAGATCGCGGCGTTCGGCGGAATGTTCCTGCTGATGCTGTTCCTTGATTTCGTGCTGAGCCAGAAGGACCGCACCTGGATCGGCTGGCTCGAGCGCCCGCTGCAACGGGCGGGTCGCCTCGAGCAGGCATCGGTGATCTTCGCGCTCATCGCGATGCTGGTCACCGCGCAGTTCCTCGCCGACGACCACAACCGCCACGTCGTCCTCGTCGCCGGCGTGCTGGGCATGCTGACGTACCTCCTCGTCAACGGGCTATCCACCTATTTCCACATCGAACCGCCCGACGAACCGCCGATGGCCGCCTCACTGGACTTCGCCGGCTCACCGGCCCGAAACGCCGGTCCCGGTCCGGCCGTCCAGGTCGCCGGCAAGGCCGCATTCATGCTGTTCCTCTATCTGGAGGTGCTCGACGCGTCCTTCTCCTTCGACGGTGTCATCGGTGCCTTCGCGATCACCGCGGACCCGATCATCATTGCGTTGGGTCTGGGCCTGATCGGTGCAATGTTTGTGCGGTCACTGACGGTCTTCATGGTGCGCCGGGGCACCCTGGACCAGTACGTCTACCTCGAGCACGGCGCGCACTGGGCGATTGGCGCGCTGGCGGTGATGCTGCTCATCTCCATCGGACACCGCATCCCCGAGGTCGTCACCGGCCTGACCGGCGTATTCATCATCGCCGCCGCGTTCTTGTCCAGCGTCTACCTGCGCCGGCGCGAGGATTCCGCGGCGGCCAGCCCGAAGGTCGCCGCCCAGTAGCCGCTCATCCCGTGCACCCCCCCGCCGGGGGCGGTGGCCGATGAGCACAGGTAGACGCCGGGCACACCGGTGGCGTACGGGTTCGGGCTGAGCGGATTCACCGGGGGCCGCGGCCGGGCGAGCACCTGGCGCAGCGAAGTCGCACCCGACCCGATGTCGCCGCCGACGAAGTTGGCGTCGTACTCGCCGAGCTGTTGAGCCGTCGTCACCCGCGAGGCGACGATGACATCGCGAAACCCGGGCGCGCAGCGCTCCAACTCGTCGACCATGGCCGCACCCATGTCCGCCGTCGACCCGTTGGGCACGTGGCAGTACGCCCAGGCGACATGGCGGCCGGTGTTGCCCGCGCGCGACGGATCGAGCCGCGTCGGCTCCCCGGCCAGCAGCCACGGCCGACGCGGGTGCTCGCCCCGGGCGACAGCCGATTCGGCGTCGGCGATCTGACGGTAGTCCTGTGCGACGTGCACGGTGGCCGTGCGCGTCGGTGCCGACATCGGCCACGGGATGGGCTCGGCGAGCAGGAAGTCGATCTTGCAGACCCCCGGACCGTAGCGCCAGCGCCGGTAGCGACGTCGGGCCTGCGGCGCCAGCCGGTCACCTAGAATGTCGACGAGGCTGTGCACCGAGGTGTCGAAGTAGTACTGCGGTGCGCTGGGGAGCTCATCGAAACGCGTGATGGGCCGGCCGGTCACGATCTCGCCGCCGGCCGCGATCAAGCAGGACGCCAGCGCATCGGCGATGGACTGCGAACCGCCGACGGCGATCGGCCAGCCGGTCACCGAGGCGGGCGCGAGCAGCAACAGACCCGGACCCGATGACGCCGCCGCCGACAGGGGGATCATTGCGTGCGCGGCCACCCCGGCGAACAGGGTGCGGGTCATCTCATCACCGAAGGCTCGGGTGAACCGGTCGACGGGCTGCAGCGCCCGCAGTCCGAAGCGTGTCATCAGCCGGCGATGCTGCGGCAGGCGCAGCGGCCGCAGCAGCTCGTCGAGCAGCGCACCCAGGTCGGCATCGTCGACCTCGACGAGCCGCCGCCACGCCCGCGCGTCGGCGCCGAGTTCCCGCGCGGTGGCGTCGCGATCGTGGCAGACGCTGCGCGCGCGGTGCCGGTCGAACACGTGGGTCAAACAGACTGGCGGGGTGGCCCAGGTGAGGCCATGGGCAGTGAGGTCGAGTTCGGCGAAGGCGGGGGAGACGCGGCCCAGCGGATGGACCGCCGAGCACACGTCATGGCGGACACCCGATTCGAAGAGTTCGGCGGAGCGCGTGCCGCCGCCGATGGTGTCGGCGGCTTCGATCACGAGCACTCGGCGGCCGGCGCGGGCCAGCTTCGCCGCGGCGGTCAGACCGTTGGGCCCGGATCCGACGACGACGGCGTCGAAGCTGCTCGTGCCACGCGGTGACTGCACCGCGCCACTATCCCACGGCGACGGGCTATCTTGAAGCCATGGCTTTCGCGCGTTTGATCCTTCGCCAGTGTGCCGCTGCGATCGTCCTGTTCGCGTCGGGCGCCATCGGGTTGGCCGCAGGCTCGGCGGCCCACGCCGAACCACCGATGACCCTGCCGGAGCAGATGCAGATCCACGACGCCGCCGGGGTGATCAGCGCCGCCGATCGGGCGAAGCTGCAGAAGGCGATCGAGAGCCTCTACAACGATCACGGCCTGAGCCTGTGGGTGGTCTACGTGAAGTCTTTCGACAACCGGACCGCGGCGGACTGGGCCGGTCAGGTCATCACGGCCAGCGAGTTCACCGAGCGTGATGTCCTGCTCGCGGTCGCCACCGACGCGCGGCGCTACTACCTGTCGGCTCCCGAAGGTCTCGGCCGCGACGCGATCAACAACATCGCGGCCAAGGATGTCGAGCCACAACTCAAGAACGGGCAGTGGGCCCAGGCCGGTATCGGTGCGGCGAACGGCATCGACAAGGCGCTGGCGCCGTCGAACACCCTGGCGTATGTGGCCGCCGGGGTCGGCGGGGGCGCCGTCGTCGCGGGCGGCGGCGCGTACCTGTACACGCGCCGGCGGCGCGAGCAAGAGGCGAAGGCGCAGCTGGAGTCGTTGCGCGAGGCGTCCGACGAACTCACCGTCGACCAGCTGGCCACCCAGTCGATCGAGACGCTCGACGACTGGTCCAAGGAAGTCCTCACCGACACCGACAATGCCGTGCGCACCAGCGCCGAGGAGTTGCGGCTGGCCGTCGACGAGTTCGGCGAACAGGACACCGCCCCCTTCCGGACGGCGGTGCGCGCGGCGAAGAAGGGTGTGGCCGAATCCTTCGTGCTGCGCCAGCGCCTCGATGACGCCATCGAGGAGTCGGCCGAGCAGCGCCGGTCGATGCTCATCCAGATCATCACGACCTGCCACGACGTCGACGGCGCCCTGGACGAGCAGGTGCGCGCCTTCGACGAGTTGCGCAACCTGCTGCTCGGCGCCCCCGATCGGCTCGACGATCTGACGCGCAGCATCGTCGACCTCGCGACCCGCGCCGAGACGGCGGAGGCGACCCTAGCGCTGCTGATCGCCAAGCATGGCGAGGACCGGGTGCAGGCCGTCGCCCACAACGTCGAGCTGGCCGAGAAGCAGATCTCGTTTGCGCAGGAGAATGTGCACGACGGTCGCGAGGCCACCCAGCGGCCCGCCGGACGTCAGGGGGCGGCGGTCGCCGCGATCCGTGCCGCCGAGGGCGCCGTCGCCCAGGCAGGCAAGCTGCTCGACGCCATCGCCAATGCGGACACCTCGATAGCGCAGGCGGCCACCCGGCTGCCCGCGCTCATCGAGGAGGTCACCGCGGAGCTGGCCGAGGCGGCGACCCTGGACTCGACCCCGTCGCTCGCCGAGGCCGCCGGGGCGGCCCAAGCCGCCCTGGATTACGCGGCGGCCAATGCCCAGAGCGACCCGCTGGGCTCCTTCACCACGCTGGTCGACACTGATGCCGAGCTGGACCGGGAACTTGAGACCGGGCGGGCCGAGGCGAGCCGCCGGCAGCGCAATGTCGAGTTGCGCGAGCAGGGCGTCGCGGCCGCGGCGGCCAAGGTCTCGGCGGCGCGGGACTTCATCGCGACGCGCCGCGGTGCCGTGCAGGCCGATGCCCGAACCCGGTTGTCGGAGGCCGAGCGGCTGTTGACGTCGGCGCAAGGCCGGTCGGCGGCCGAGGACTTCGAAGCGGTCGACGAGGCGCGCAGCGCGGGCGCCCTCGCGGACGAGGCACTGATGAGCGCGCAGAGCGACGTCGTCTCCTGGCAGCAGGCCGAGCAGCCCGCCAGCCAGGGCGGCGACGCGACGGCGATCGGCGCGGTTCTCGGTGGCATCCTCGTCGACAGCTTCTTGCGCGGCGGTGGGCGCATCGACACCGGCGGACCCGTCAACCGGGGCGGCGACGGTTACTCGTATGCGGGGCGCTCGCCCGGCTCCTTCGGCGGGTCGAGCAGTTCGGGACGCATCGGCGTCGGCGGTCGGTTCTAGGCCGACCGGCCTGGTCGTCGGCGGATGGCCCACGCGCCGGCTGCGGCGCACAGCGCGGCGATCCCGGCGATCAGGGGAACGATTCGTCCGGCCAGCCACGCCGGCCGCGACTGGCTGCGGGCCGCCTCGGCCAGCGACGCGCGGGTCTTGGCGTCGTAGCGCAGCGTGGCGTCGAACTCGGGCAGGCGCTGCGCGCCGGCCCGGTATTCGCGCGAGAGGCTAATCGTGGCGTCGACGATGAGGCCCGACCGCTCGTCGACCCACAGCGTGTAGCTGCCCCGCTGGTGGACCTCGGCGGTGACGATGCCGCCCGGCCAACCGAACCACGAGGCCGGTTTGGTGAGCCGGGTGCGCGGATCGGCGCCGGGGAGTGCGGCGAGGTTGGTGTCGGGAATGTCGGCGCGCAGCCGGGTGAGGTCGAGCCCGTTGACGGTGTCGGTGCCGGTGGGCACGAGCGGGACGCTGCGACGGGTGACCGGGTCGAAGAAGCGGACCGCGGTGTTCCTGCGCGACTGCGGCGCGAAGAGATAGGTGATGCCGATCCGGTCGGGCAGGACGGCGGCCGGGCGCGTCGAATCGGTTTGGATGCTGGCCGGGCCGACCGGCACGGCGGTGGTGCGGTCAACGGTCACGCGATCGACGGATGCGATGAGCACCGGGTCGGTGCAGCCGGCGGTGGTGGTGGCATCGCGGCGGACCACCGTGCCCGCCTGCAGCGTCGCAATGCGCCGATCGGCCGGCCGGACGACGACGACGCGCTGGCTGCGCAGCAGCATGCGCGGCGGGAGCATCGCCGCCATCGGGCGGTCGAGCGAGCATCGGTCCAGGGTGACCACCGGCGTCGTCGACGCGGCGGTGGAGACGAGGTTCGTGTCCAGCGAGATGCGGGCCAGTTGCGGCGCGAGGATCGTCGGCGCGGCGATCGCCACCGTCGCGCACAGGGCGGCGAGGAAGACCAGCGTCGGCGGGAGTAACTGGTGGGTGGACCAGCGGCTGGTCGGGGCGTCGGACACGCTGGCGAGACTACCGCTCTACGCTGGTCGGGTGCCGACCAGCGAGGAATTGACGCGGGAGCAGTCCGCGACGAGTAGCACCGCAGGGCGCCACTACTACCCGCAGCTGGAGGGAATGCGGGCGGTGGCGGCGCTCGGCGTGCTCACCACGCACGTCGCATTTCAGACCGGGGCGGTCGCCTGGCCCGTCGTCGGGCGGGCGTTGGGGCGGCTGGACCTGGCCGTCGCACTGTTCTTCGCGTTGTCGGGGTTCCTGCTGTGGCGGCCGCATGCCGCGGCTGCGCGCGGGCTGGGCCCAGAACCGGGTTTGCTGCGATACGCGCGCCATCGATTTTGGCGAATTTGGCCGGCGTACGCCGTCGTGGTCGCGGCAGTATTGACACTGGCGCCGGAGGCGCGGACCAGCGATCCGGTGGTGTGGCTGGCGAACCTGACGTTGACGCAGGTCTTCGTACCGTTGTCGTTGACAGCCGGGCTGACGCAAATGTGGAGCCTGTCGGTCGAGGTCCTCTTCTATGCGCTGTTGCCGGTGCTGGCGTGGTCGCTGGCAGCGCTGCGCGGGGAACGGGCGCGGTGGCGAGTACTGGGCGTGCTGGGCTTCGGCCTGGCAGGGCTGCTGTGGGGTCCGGTCGCGGCACTGATCCCGGCCCCGGACGGTGTGGAGGCGCAGAACTGGCTGTTCGGGCATCTGCCGTGGTTCGTCGCGGGTCTGCTGCTGGCGGAGTTGGCGGCCATGCGAGCGGGGAGCGATGGTGGGGGCGGGCCGATGCCGCCCTGGGCGGCGCGGGTGTCGGCGCTCAGTTCGAACCGGCTGCTGATGCTGGCGGTTTTCGCCGTCGCGTTCGGCCTGGCCTGTACCCCGCTGGCCGGGCCGGTCGGAATGGGTGAACTGAGCGCGGCGGGGTTTGCGACGAAGATCCTCCTCGGCGCGATCGGGGCGTACGCGATCCTGGCCCCGCTGGCACTGGCCGGGACCGCCGGCGATCGGGCCGAGTCGAACCGGTTCCGATTCCTGGCATCGCCGGTGATGACGACGCTGGGCCGATGGTCCTACGGGATCTTCATCTGGCACGTCGCGGTGCTGTCGGTGGTGTTCGGGCTGTTCGGGATCATCCCGTTCAGCGGCTCGTTCCCGCTGGTGTGGGCGATCACCGCCGCACTGTCGATCGGGATTGCCGCGGCCAGTTTTGCGTTCCTCGAGGACCCGATCCGCCGGTGGGCCAACCGCTGAGTCGACGATCGGCTGAAACGAGCCGGGGCCGGGGGAGTACTGCCGACGACGGGGGCTATTCGGGATGTTGTTGATCGAACACCGATCGCCACATCGTGACGGCCACTGCGGCCACGGCCAATCCCTGTACCCACCAATCGAATCCGCGGTAACCGGTGGGTGAGCGCCATGGCCCGGCCGCCAGCCCGCAGGTCGCGGCGAAGAACAGTGTGAACGCGGCGACGACCGGTGCGCCGCGGTAGCGGTGCTGGCCGGCCCACCACCAGGTCGCGGCGCCGACGGAGGCGGACAGCGCCAGACCGGCCCAGCCCGCGAGAAGCCAGGAGGCGGTGAGGGTGGCGCCGGCGGGGCCGATCGCGCCGGTGGGGCCGGGGTGCAGGGTTTTCGAAAGTCCGGCGTCGCCCACTTCGCCGGCACTCGATCGGCGACGTGGGCGCACCGGGACAACGGCCAGGATGAGGCCGGCCGCCAGGATGGCCAGGCCGAGGCCGAGCGCCCAGCGATACGGGCCGTCGAGCGGATAGGTCAGCGCGATCGTCCCGCTCATACCGGCCGGGATGAGCCAGCCCTGCTGCCAGCCGTTGACGGTCAGCGGTGCCAGGCGCGTGCCGTTCAGCTGGGCTCGCCAGCCGGGGTTGACGCTCTCCGGGACGACCAGCACGCGCTCGGCCGGGCCGGCCTCGACCCGCACGTTGCGATTGGTCGCGTCCCAGCGGGTGGTTGGGGGGGCACGATACGCCGGCCCGCCGGCACCCGACCACTGAACGGGCGGAGTGGACCCGGGGGAGGTCGTGAGAGCGACCTGGTCGACGGTGAAACCGCTACTCGGGTTGATGGTGAGCTCCTGCTGGCCGTGGCCGAGGAGCACGGGGCCGCACGGCGTCGCGGTCACCGGTGCACCGGATCGCACGGCGCCGGCCGTCGTGTCGGCCCGCAGCGGGACGATCTGGCCGGAGACATTCAGCGTCATTCCCGCATCACAACCGAGGTGGATGGGGCGCGAATCGTCCGGCACCGGCATCGGGGCGGCGGGGACGATGCCGATCTCGGTGATCCCCACCGGCGCCGGTCGCGCGAAACCCAGGTTGTTGACGTTGACGAGGTCGCTGCCCCGCCGAACGGTCAGGACGATGCGATCGGTGACGGTGGGGTCGAGCGCGACGACGCCGTCGGCACCGACCCGGCGGATCTGGTTGCCGGTGCCGAGGTCGACGGCGACCTCGACCGGTGCGGCCGGATAGCCGCCGCGCGGGCGGCCGAGGACGAGTTTCTCGACGCGCTGCGGCGCGGGCAGGCGCAACTCCACCCGTGCCGCCTTGGCCGTCTTCGGCGGTTTGCGGCGCTTACCCTCCCGGGGCGGCGCCGCGGTCGTCTCGGCGCTGGCTTCCGGTGCGATCCACGTCGTCGCGGGATCACCGTCGATGGCGGCCGCGGCCTCCCCGCGTGGATCGGTGACGGCACTGTCCCCGCTGGCCTGGACCCGGCCGGGCTGGGCGAGCAGGGCATTGCGCCGGTCGCCGGGGCGGGCGCGCAGGGTCACCGTGGCGTCCACGGGGCCCGGCACCGGCACCGACAGCACGCGGGAGAAGGCGCCCGAGGTCTCCGGCGCCACGCTCAGTCCGGGTGAGCAGCGGACCTGGTGGCGGTCGGCGACGCATTCGCCGCGGCCCGGTTGTTCCTGCCGCAACAACCAGCCGGCGACCCTCGTGCCCTGATCGGCGGGCAGGACGACGCGGTGTCTGATGCGCAGGGGCCGGTCGGTGGCGAGGTCGGTCAGGGCGACCTCGGCGAGGGCGAACTGATTGCCGGCGGTGCCGTCGGCCGTCGAGATGGCGCGGATCTGGATGCGGTCGGTCAGGCCCGGCGGGAGCGCAACCGTCACCGGCTCACCGGGTTTCACCCCTTGGGCCACCGTGGTGCCCTGCTCGGTGGTGATCAGGATTCCGTTGACGTCGGGACCCAGGGCCTTCGCGGTCGTCACCGTGACTGCCAGGTCGGCGCGCGGCCGGGTGAACTCCAGCGACACCCACTGGCCGACGGCGCGGTCGAGTCCGGCGCTGACCCACGACGTCGAACCGTCGTCGTCGAACGCGGCCGCCGTCGAGTGAGCCGGCGTGGTCTGGCCGGGCTGGGTGGCATCGGATGCCGACGACGACGCGCCCACCCGGACCGCGCCGGGCACGTTGTCGAGCAGCCACTGGGCGGCGACGCGCCGCGGCTCGCCGTCGCGCGGGCCGGCACCCGAACGCGCCGGGCCCGTCCATGATGTGGCTGGATAGTCGGCGACTGCATTCTTGGTGCGCCGCGGATCGTCCGGCGCGCGGATCGCCGACCGGTTGTCGTCGACGCGGCCGAAGTCGGTCTCGCGGTCGGTGGGGGAGTCGGTGATCCATACCGGCAATGAATCGAGAACCTGCCGGGCCGCACTCGACCGATCCAGTCGGGCGGCGCGGACGTCGGCGTCGAGCACCGATAGCCGGCCCGCAGGCAGGTCCTCGGGGCCGCCGAGAACGCGGGGCATCGTGTTCAGGTCGGCCAGCACGGGTCCGGTACCGGGGAATAGTCGCTCCTCGATGGCAAAGATCTGGATGGCCGGCAGCGGCGGGCGCAGGCCGTCGTCGACGACGACACCGCGCACGACGGCCGGTGCGACGGGCGGGCCGAACTGGGCCACCTTGGTGATGCCGGGCGATTCGAGTAGCGCCTGCTGTGCGAGAAGCGGACGGGCAGAACGGGATTCGCGCGGATCAAGATCGGCGCGTAAGACCACGAAACCGACGCCCAGCTGGGCCAGTGCCGGTGCCAGCGACAAGGAGCCGCGACCATTGGCGACGTCGCGCTGCACCGCGTCGAGGGCGCGGATCGCCGTCGGGGGAACCAGCGGGATGGCGTCGCGGACCGCCCACGGCGACGCGGCGAGGGCCTGCATCGGCTCGTCGCGCGTGGTGCCCCAGAGTTGTTGGGCGAACGGCGATCCGGGGATGACCAGCGCTCGGGCGGGGCCGGCGTCAGGTCCGGTGTCGCTGTGCTGGTCGAGCCACGCCGCCGCGTCGCGCCAGTAGCCGGGAAGCTGGCGGTACGCCGCGTCACCGGCCAGTCCGCCGGTCCAGGCGAGGGTGCCGGCCCCGAGTAGTGCGACGAGCAGGACGATCGCGGCGGCGACGGGGCGCGAGCGTTGCGGATGGGCGAAACCGGCGAGGGACTCCCGCACCGAGACCTCGGGTGGGAGCCGAACGCGCGCCACCAGATGTGCGACGCCGAGGACCAGCGGAATTCGCAGCAGCGGGTCAAATTTGTGCAGGTTGCGCAGTGGTGCGCCCGGACCGTCGAGGAAGGCACGCACCGGTTCGGCGATCGGTGCGCCCCACTGGCCGGCGTACCCCAGGCACATCAGGAGTAGGCCGGCGCCCAGGATGGCGACCAGCGTCCGGCGCATCGGCATCGCGGTCATCGTGAGGCCCGCCAGTCCGGCCGCGGCCAGTACGCCGGTGGCCAGCACGGCGGCGGGCTGGGTGACCAGAATCGCCCCGGCGACGCGTTCGGGTGAGACGAAGGGCGTCCACGAACTGGCCCCGCGCAGCACTTCGGTCAGCGACGACCATTGGGTCGTGACGCGCGAAGACTCGATGAAGTCGAGAAACGGCGGACTCACCCGCGACAGCAGTGCGAGCGGAATGATCCACCACGCGCAGACCAACGCGGTGGCCGCGGCCCACCAGGCGCCGAATCCGGCCCATCGTCGCCGATCGGCCGGCCGGAACTGCAGCGCCCACCACAGTGCCCCCACCGATGTCGCCGCAATTGTCGCGACCGCGTTCACCGCGCCCATCAACGTGATTGGCACGGCCGCGCGCAAACCCAGCCGCCACAGCGGCGCCGAGGTCGACGACAGCCCGACGACGACGCCGAGCAGGACCCAGGGCGCCAGCATCATGGGAAGCGTTTCCGACGAGATGGAGCCGATCGTCGTCAGCACCCGTGGGCTCAGCGCGAACACCGTGCCGGCGAACAGGCGCGACCCGGGCGAGCCGATGTCCAGCGCCTCCGCGACCCGCACAATCCCGATGACGCCGACGGCGAGCAGCACCGCCCACCACAGCCGTTGCGTGATCCACGGCGGGAGGTGCAGGAGGTGGCCGAGGGCGAAGAACGCCCCGTGCGGGAAGAAGTAGCCGTAGGCCTGGTTCTGCACCTGGCCGAGCGGGGCGGTCGGGGTCCACAGGTGCGCCGCGCGGGACAGAAAGCCCAGCGGGTTGGCCGTCAGGTCGAGTTTGGTGTCGGCGGCAATCCGGCCGGGCGACTGGGTGAAGGCGAGCAGGAGTGCGGCGGCGCAGACGACGGCGATGCCGCGCCGGGTCAGGACCTGCGCGGATTGGGGGGGCGCAGGCGTCGCGGTCCCGAACGCTCTCAGTTGGCGGCTCCGGCGACGCCACGCGAGCCGTAGTCGACGCTGCCGGGAACGAACCCGTCGACGGGGTTGACACGGTTGGCGTCGGTTGCGGGGCTGGAACTGGTGGCGATCCAGGCCGCAGCAAGAATTCCGACGACTCCGACGAGGATGCCGATACCAGCGGCGGCGGCACCGGCGACCAGGCGGTTGTTGAGCATGGCCTTGAAACTACCATCCGACGTGTGAGACTCGACGGCATGCATACGCGGACATCATTCGGTTTCGTCACGGTTATCGCGGTCAGTGCGCTGGCGATCGGCGGATGCTCGACGCCGGAGTCCCCGCGCGAGCCCGGCTCGTCCTCGCCGTCGGCCTCCTCGCCGTCGTCGGCGTCCGCCGCGTCGATGGTCGCGGTGGCGCCCGGATGCATCAGTGGCGTGGTGGCGAAGATGAGCACCCGACGCAAGCTGGCGCAGATGCTGATGGTCGGGGTCAAGGACGCCGCCGACGCGCAGGCCATCGTCCGCAAGGAGCACGTCGGCGGGGTTTTCGTGGGTAGTTGGACCGACAAGTCGATCTTGACGTCGGGCGCCGCCAAGAAACTCTCCACCGGGACGGTGCCGGTCATGGTGTCGGTCGATCAGGAGGGCGGCCGGGTATCGCGGCTCAAGGCGATCGGCATCGACTCGCCGTCGCCGCGGGAACTGGCGAAGACGAAGACGCCCGAGCAGGTGCGGCAACTGGCACTCGGGATCGGCAAGCAGTTGCGCGCATTGGGGGTGACGGTGGACTTCGCGCCGGTCATCGACGTCAGCGACCAGGGGGCCGATACCGTGATCGGCGACCGGTCGTTCTCCAGTAATCCGGTGACCGTCACAAAGTACGGGCGCGCTTTTGCCGCCGGCCTGCGTGACGCCGGGGTCCTGCCGGTCTTCAAGCACTTCCCGGGCCACGGCCACGGTTCCGGTGATTCGCACACCGGAACGGTGCGCACGCCGCCGCTGTCAGACTTGGCGACCAACGATCTGGTGCCGTTTCGCACACTGCTCAAGATGCCCGGGGTGGCTGCGATGGTCGGGCACCTGATTGTGCCCGGTCTGACCGGCCCGGAGCTGCCGGCGAGTGTCAACCCGAAGGCGATTGGGATGCTGCGGACCGGGCGCGGGTACAACGGCCCAGCGTTCCACGGGGTGATCTTCTCCGACGACCTGTCCGGCATGGCGGCGATCAGCGAGAAGTACCCGATCGAGCAGGCGGTGCCGATGGCCTTGGCCGCCGGGTCCGATATCGCACTGTGGCTTACCACCGACAAGGTGAGCGTGGTCCTCGACGCGCTGGAGAAGGCGGTCGCCGGCGGCAGGCTGTCGATGGCCCAGGTCGATGCCGCGGTCACGCGCATCTTGCGTGCGAAGCGCCTCGAACGGTGCTGATTTCGCAGCCGTGACGCGGTGCGGCGACCGGCCCGCCGAACTCGAACTTACTCACCGGTAATAAGTGCGGTAGACTGGTTGACGACTTGTGACGGGAGTTGACGACGTTGGCCGGTGGGACAAAGCGATTGCCGCGCGCGGTGCGTGAGCAGCAGATGCTCGACGCGGCGGTGAAGGTTTTTGCCGCGAACGGGTTCAGCGACGCGTCGATGGATGCGATCGCGGCGCAGGCGCAGATCAGCAAACCGATGCTCTATCTGTACTACGGCTCGAAGGATGAGCTGTTCAGCGCCTGCCTCGCCCGGGAATCCGCAAAGTTCATCGACGCGATGTCCGTCGGGTTCAACCCGGCGCTGCGGCAGCGCGACCAGACCCGAACGGTGGTCCGCGAGTTTCTTCGGTACGTGCACGAGAACGCCGATTCCTGGCGCGTGCTGTACCGCGTTGCCACCGGCACGGCCAGCTTTTCCGATCTGGTGGACCAGAGTCGCAGCCGCGTGATCGAGATGGTGGCCGAGCTGATCAAGCAGGGCACCACCGTCGAAGGTGCGACCGATGTCGACTTCGAGCTCACCGCCGTCGCCCTGGTCGGCGCGGGCGAGGCCGTCGGCGATCGTATCAGTGATGGCGACATCTCGGTCGAGACGGCCACCGATCTGCTCGTCGGAATCACCTGGCGCGGCCTGCGGGGCGTCGGCGTCCATGACGACGCGTCGGCGGAAGCCTGACGGACCCGGGACACGTTCGGCGAGAAGCCGGGCACGGCTCGGGCAGATCGAACAAGACCCCCCACCGAACCGGCGGGGGGTCTTGTTGGTCAGCGAATGACAGTCGCGCTACGAGATTGCGCTATGGGATCTGTCGCGTGGTCGCCGTCAGGTGCGGAAAGCCCTTCTTACGGTCCAGGATCGAGATGTCGTAGTCCCCGGCGCCGCCGGCCGGTGCGGTGTACAGGTTCACCGTGGCCGGCAGCAGGATCGGCTTGCCGAAGCGGACCTGGTAGTCCACCGCGCCGGGCAGCCGGGCGCTGACATTGGCGATGGCCGCCGCCGCACTCCACATCCCGTGAGCGATCGCGCGGGGGAAGCCGAAGGCCTTGGCCGACACGTTGCTCATGTGGATCGGGTTGCGATCGCGCGAGGCCGCCGCGTAGTTGCGGATCTGCCCGAGGTTGACCGAGAGCACCGCATCCGGCGGGGGCGGGGTGGTCTCTTTGGGCGCCGGACCGCGCTCCTGCTCGGACAGGCTGGTCCGCTGCTGCGACAGGAAGGTGCCCACCTGCTCGCAGACCAGATCGCCGCCCACCTCGAACCGCGAGGTGACATCGAGCAGCATCCCCTTGCGGTGCTCGCGCAGGTTTCCGGCCTGGGTGCTGATCGTGAGCCGCTCGGTCACCGCGATCGGGCGGAAGCGGCGGATGCGGTTCTCCACGTGCACCGAACCGACCGCGCTGAACGGGAACTCCCGACTCGTCATGAGCTTCATGACGAGCGGGAACTGCAGCACGAACGGGTAGGTCAGCGGCAGGTTGTTGCCCAGCTGCAGACCCGTTGTGCGGCAGTACTCCTGCAGCCGGTTCAGGTCGGCCGGCTCGGTGGTGAGCCGGTAGACGGTGTCGGGCACCGCGGCGTCGGGACGCACCGGACCGGACTTGCCGATCACCGGCAACATCGCGGTGAGCGCGCGCGAGTACACGTCCAGCGTCGACGGCACCGCGTCGAGCGTGATGACCCGGCCCATCAGGCGCCCAGCAGGCTCTGGCCGCAGACGCGGACGATGTTGCCGGTCACCGCGTTCGACGCGGGGCTGGCGTACCAGGCGACGGTCTCGGCGACGTCGACGGTCTGGCCGCCCTGCTGCAAGGAGTTCATCCGGCGGCCGACCTCGCGGGTGGCCAGCGGGATCGCCGCGGTCATCGCGGTCTCGATGAATCCGGGTGCCACCGCGTTGATCGTGATGCCTTCCTTGGCGAGGATCGGCGCGTAGGCATTGACCAGGCCGATCACCCCGGCCTTGGAGGTGCCGTAGTTCGTCTGGCCACGGTTGCCGGCAATGCCGGCGATCGACGACACGTCGATGACCGCGCCGCCCGCGCGCAGCGCCTTGGCCGCGACGAGATCGTCGACGAGGCGCTGTGGGGCGAGCAGGTTCACGCCGATCACCGAGTTCCAGCGCGCCTCATCCATGTTGGCGAGCAGTTTGTCGCGGGTGATGCCGGCGTTGTTCACGATGATGTCCAAGCCGCCGTGGCGCTCGAGGACGTGCGCGGCGATCGTCTTGCCGGCGTCGGGGGAGGTGACGTCGAGCGGCAGGGCGGTGCCCTTGACGCGGTTGGCGGTTTCGCTGAGCGCTTCGCCGGCGGCCGGGATGTCGGCGGCGATGACGTGGGCGCCGTCGCGGGCCAGGACCTCGGCGATGGTGGCGCCGATGCCGCGGGCGGCGCCGGTCACCAGGGCGACGCGGCCGGCCAGCGGCTTGTCCCAGTCCTTCGGGGCGGTCGCGTCAGCCTCGCCGATGCGGATCACCTGGGCGTCGACGTAGGCCGACTTGCCCGACAGCAGGAAGCGCAGCGTCGACTCGACACCGGACAGGCCGGTCTTGGCCTTCGGGTGGACATACACGAGCTGGGCGGTGGCGCCGTTGCGCAACTCTTTGCCGAGCGAACGGGTGAAGCCTTCCAGGGCGCGCTGGGCGATCTGCTCGCCGGGCGTGCGGCACAGCTCGGGGTGGGTGCCGACGACCACGAAGCGTGCCGAGCTGCCCGTGGACCGCATGACAGGGGTGAAGAACTCGAACAGGGCGTCGAGGCCGGCCGGGTCGGTGATGCCGGTGGCGTCGAAGACGGCGGCGCCGAGCTTGTCGGCGCTGCGCCCGGAGGTGTTGTTGCTGATCAGATCGTAGCCGTCGGCAGCGGCCAGGATTTCGCGCAGCGGTTCGACGAGGCGGCCCTCGCCGCCGAGGACGACCGGGCCCGAGAGCGGGGTCTGCGACGGCGAGTAGCGGCGCAGGGTCGGCGGCTGCGGCAGGCCGACGCGGCTGGCGATGAACGAACCAGGACCGGAGGTGACGAAGGTCGAGTAGAGGTCCTTGTTGGCTTTACCGGACACGGAAGAACTCCTTCGAGAGTGTGTGATTTTCGCTGCGTTGGGCTGCTGACGGCTCGACCCGAGTCGACAAGCAACTTACTCGGGAGTAAGAATACTCTACGAGAAGCACGTCCCCTCTTTCAGGAGTTCGAAGCCAATGGCCACCACCCCCAGCACGCCGGCGAAGCAGGCCGCGCCTGCCAAGAAGACCGCCGCCAAGCAAGCTGCACCCGCCAAGAAGGCCGCACCCGCCAAGAAGGTTACGCCCGCCAAGGCGACTGCGCCCACGGCTGCCGCCAGCAAGATCGGTGCCTTCGCCACCCAGCCCAAGCGCAAGGTCGCCATCCTCGGCGGTAACCGCATCCCCTTCGCGCGCCAGGACAAGTCCTACGCGACGGCGAGCAACCAGGAGATGTTCACCGCGGCACTGTCCGGCCTGGTGAGCCGGTTCAACCTGCAGGGCGAACGCCTCGGCATGGTCGCGGCCGGCGCGGTGCTCAAACACTCGCGCGACTTCAACCTGATCCGTGAGTCGGTGCTCGGCTCCGAGCTCTCGCCGTACACTCCCGCCTTCGACATCCAGCAGGCGTGCGGCACCGGACTGCAGGCCATCACCGCCGTCTCCGACGGGATCGCATCGGGCCGCTACGACGTGGCGATCGGTGGCGGCGTGGACACCACCTCGGACGCCCCGATCGGTATCTCGGAGGCCATGCGCCGCCAGATGCTGGAGATCAACCGCGCCAAGACGACCGCCGACCGCATCAAGGCGGCGCTGTCGCTGGCCACCAAGCTGGGCATCGAGATCCCCCGTAACGGCGAGCCGCGCACCGGGCTGTCGATGGGTGAGCACGCCGCCATCACCGCCAAGGAGTTTGGTGTCAAGCGCGAGGACCAGGACCAGCTGGCCGCCGCGAGTCACCAGAAGATGGGCAAGGCCTACGATCGCGGATTCTTCGACGACCTGGTCACGCCGTACCGCGGGCTGACGCGCGACGAAAACCTGCGCCCCAACTCGGCGGTGGAGAAGCTGGCCACGCTCAAGCCGGTGTTCGGCGTCTCGCTCGGCGACGCAACGATGACCGCCGGCAACTCGACGCCGCTGACCGACGGTGCGTCGACGGTCCTGCTGTCCACCGATGAGTGGGCCGCTGAGAAGGGCCTGCCGGTGCTCGCGTACTTCGTGGACAGCGAGACCGCTGCCGTCGACTACGTCAACGGCCCCGACGGACTGCTGATGGCCCCGACGTACGCGGTGCCGCGCCTGCTCGAGCGCAATGGCCTCACCCTGCAGGACTTCGACTTCTATGAGATCCACGAGGCCTTCGCCTCGGTGGTGCTGGCGACGCTGGCCGCGTGGGAGTCGACCGAGTACTGCACCGAGCGCCTGGGCCTGAAGAAGGCGCTGGGGGCGATCGACCGCAGCAAGCTCAACGTGAACGGCTCGTCGCTGGCGGCCGGACACCCGTTCGCCGCGACCGGTGGGCGCATCGTCGCGCAGGCGGCCAAGCAGATCAAGGAGAACGGCGGCGGCCGTGCGCTGATCTCGATCTGCGCCGCCGGCGGCCAGGGCGTCACCGCGATCATCGAAGGCTGATCGGGTACTGCTGTTCGACGACGCCCTGGTTGCCTCAATGAGGCAACCAGGGCGTCGTGCCAGTAGATTTGTTCGCGATGAACGCGCCAGCCGCCCCACGCCGACGATGGGCCATGACCGGCCGCGTCGCGGTGGCGGCGCTGTTGCTGTTCAGTGCCGTCACGGCCGGCGACGCGTTGGCCACGCACGGGCGAACCGCCCGGGGCACGACCGTCGCCGGTGTTCCACTGGGCAACAAGGTGGTGGCCGACGTCGACAAGGGGCTCGACGAGCTGCAGCGAATCGCCGCCGCCCCGGTACGCGTCCGGACTTCCTCGGGCCGCGCACAGTTCACCGCCGGGCAACTGGGCCTGTCCTTCGACGAGAAGGCGACCCTCGCCCGCGCCCTGGAGCAGCCGCGCAATCCGTTCTGGCGCTTCCTGGCCGTCTTCGGGGTCAAGCGGCACGTCCATCCGGTCGTCACGGTGGACCGCAGCGCGTTCGACAAGGCGCTCGACACGGAACGCAAAACTCTGGAGAAGGCCGCCGTCGAGGGTGGTGTCCACTTCACCGTCGAGGGCGACCGGGTCGAACCGCAGCCGGACCTGCCCTCGAGTGGTCTGCGGATCAACCGCGACCTCGCCGCCGCGCGGACCGCCTCGCATTGGCTCGAGGGGGACGAGATCCTGCTGCCGATGGAGCCCTTCGCGCCGACGGTGTCTGCGGCAGCGGTCTACGCGGTGCTCAACGGCCCGGCGCGCCAGGCGGTTTCGAGACCGGTCACGATGAAGGCCCGCGGCAAGACCATCAGCATCGCACCCAAGGAGTTCGCCGGCCTGCTGGTCTTCGCGCCCGACGGCAAGGGTGCGCTGGTGCCGAAAGTCGACGACGGCAAGCTCAAAACCCAACTCGCCGCCCTGACGGCAACCGAGTCCAAGCCCCGCAACGCGCAGATCACCATGAGGAGCGGGAAGCCGACCGTGGTCCCGGGGCACTCCGGCTTCACCGTCGACTGGCCCGGAACGGCCGCCGCCCTGGCCGGTGCGGTGCTCGGCAATCGGACTGCCGACGTCGCCTACCGCGAGGACAAGCCGCGGCTGACCACCGAGGCGGCCCGCAGACTCGGTATCCGCGAGGTGGTCAGCGAGTACTCGACGTCGGGCTTCTCCCAGATGTCGGGGGAGAACATCCGCCGCGTCGCGGACCAGGTTAACGGTGCCCTCGTCAAACCCGGAAACAAGTTCTCGCTCAACAACTTCACCGGTCCGCGCGGGGCGGCCCAGGGCTACGTGTCGTCGACGATCATCGACCACGGCCACGCGGCGAAAGCGGTCGGCGGCGGCATCTCGCAGTTCGCCACCACGCTGTACAACGCTGCCTACTTCGCCGGCCTCGAGGACATCCACCACACCGAGCACAGCTACTACATTTCGCGCTACCCCGAGGCGCGGGAGGCCACCGTGTTCGAGGGTGCGATAGACCTCGTGTTCCGCAATAACACGCCGTACGGCATCTATATCGAGACGTCGTGGTCCCCGTCGGCGGTCACGGTGCGGCTGTGGAGTACCAAGACGGTGAACGTGGAGTCGGTCACCGGCACGCGCTACGCCTATACCGACCCGCCGAAGCTGGTGCTGCCCAAAGGGGATGACTGCGTCCCATCCAGTGGCAGCCGCGGCTTCACCACGTCGAACACCCGCATCATCACCGATGCCAAGACGGGCCAGGTGGTCTCGCGGACGACGCGCACGGTTAAGTACGATCCCGAGCCGAACGTCACCTGCAAGTAGCGGACCGGACTCGGGCGCGGCAACCCGACCCCGTCGGTAACGCAGATCACAGCCCTCGTATCCTCGGCCCTATGGATATCAAGGGAGCAAGTGCAATCGTCACCGGTGGTGCGTCGGGCATCGGCGCGGCCTCTGCCCGCCGCCTCGCCAACCGCGGCGCCAAGGTCGTCATCGCCGACCTGAAGGCCGAGGACGGCGAGAAGATCGCAGCGGAGATCGGCGGCACGTTCGTCGCCGTCGACGTCACCGACACCGGGCAGATCGAGGCCGCGATCAATGCCGCGGTCGAACTGGGGCCACTGCGCGCGGTGGTGAACTCGGCCGGTATCGGCTGGGCGCAGCGCACCATCGGCAAAGACGGCGAGTTCGCCTCGGCCCACAACCTGGACCTGTACAAGAAGGTCATCGCCATCAACCTGATCGGCACCTTCGACATGGTGCGCCTGGCTGCGACGGCGATGAGCCGCAACGAGCCCAACGAGAACGGTGAGCGCGGCGCCATCGTCAACCTGGCCAGCGTCGCGGCCTTCGACGGCCAGATCGGGCAGGCCGCCTACTCGTCGTCCAAGGGGGGCGTCGTCGGCATGACCCTGCCGGTCGCGCGCGACCTGTCTGCGGTGGGCGTCCGGGTGAACTGCATCGCCCCCGGACTGATCGACACGCCGATCTACGGCGAGGGGCCCGAGTCGGAGGCGTTCAAGGCCAAGCTCGGCGAGAGCGTCCTGTTCCCGAAGCGGCTCGGCATCCCCGACGAGCTGGCCTCCATGGTCGAGGAACTGATCACCAACTCGTACATGAATGCCGAGGTCGTCCGCGTCGACGGCGGCATTCGGATGCCACCGAAGTAGTCGTTTCAGTTCCGAACGCCTCCCGATTCCCGCATTCTCGCGGGGCGGGAGGCGTTTGTCGTCGGTGTCCGGTGCGAGGCACCGCACGGTATCGTACGGTGAGCAGGGATGTCCGATTCTAGTGGAAGGCTCAGTAAATTCATGGCACAGCAGAACGACGGCGGCGATCTCGACATCAACCCCATCTTCACCCGGCCGGGCGAGGCGACATCGTATCCGGCGGATCGCTTTCCGTCGAGTGAGAGCCTCCCGTCGACCGCGTACCAGGTGGTGCACGACCAGTCGATGCTCGACGGCAACGCCCGGTTGAACCTGGCCACTTTCGTCGGAACCTGGATGGACGACGAAGCGGTCAAGCTCTACACCGAGGCCCTCGACAAGAACATGATCGACAAGGACGAGTACCCGGCGACCGCCGCGATCGAGGCGCGCTGTGTGACGATGATGGCCGACCTGTGGAACGCGCCCGACCCCGACACCACGATCGGCACGTCCACCATCGGCTCGTCCGAGGCGGCCATGCTCGGCGGCCTGGCGATGAAGCGCCGCTGGCAGCACGCCCGCAAGGCGGCCGGCAAGTCGACCGACAAGCCGAACCTGGTGCTGTCGACCGGGGTCCAGGTGTGCTGGGAGAAGTTCTGCAACTACTGGGACGTCGAGCCGCGGTTCGTGCCGATCAGCTACGACCACAAAGTCCTCGACGGGTACGAGCTGGAGAAGTACGTCGACGAGAACACCATCGGCGTCGTCGCCATCATGGGCGTCACCTACACCGGGATGTATGAGCCGGTGAAGCAGATCGCCGCCAAACTCGACGAGATCGAGAAGGAAACCGGTCTGGACATCTCGATCCACGTCGACGGGGCGTCGGGCGGGTTCATCGCACCGTTCTGTCAGCCAGACTTGGAGTGGGACTTCCGCGTCGAGCGCGTGGTGTCGATCAACACCTCCGGCCACAAGTACGGTCTGGTCTATCCGGGTCTGGGCTGGGTGGTCTGGCGCAGCAAGGACGTCATGCCCGACGACCTGATCTTCTACGTGAGCTACCTCGGCGGCGACATGCCGACGCTGGCGCTGAATTTCTCCCGCCCCGGCGCGCAGGTGCTGCTGCAGTACTACTTGTTCCTGCGCCTCGGCTTCGACGGCTACCAGCGCGTGCAGCAGAACTGTCTCGACGTCGCCGGCTACCTGGCGAAGGAAATCGCCAAGCTGGCCCCGTTCGAGTTGTGGAACGACGGTTCGGACATCCCGGTCTTCGCCTGGTACCTCAAGGAGGGTGCCAGCAAGAATTGGACGCTCTACGACCTCGCGGACCGGCTGCGGCTGAAGGGCTGGCTGGTGCCGGCCTACCCGATGCCGGACAACCTGGACGGCCTGACAGTGCAGCGAATTGTCGTGCGCAACGGGCTGAGCCACGACCTGGCGGACCAGCTCGTCGCGGAAATCAAGACGCAGGTCGCGTTCTTGGACTCGCTCGACGGCCCGATGCCGCGCGAAGACTCGGTGACCAAACAGTTCACTCACTGAATTCACGGCCACGCAAAGCTGCCACGCCGGCACCCGGGTGCCGGCGTGGCAGTTTGCGCTACTCCCAGTGTCTGCTATCGGGCGTTCAGCACGACCTTGAGCGCCTTGGTCTCCGCGGCGTTCGCAAAGACCTCGTAGGCGTCCATGATGTCGTCGAGCGCGAATCGGTGGCTGATGAAGACGTCGGGATCCAGTTGCCGGGTGGCGACCATTTTCAGCAGCGTGCCGAGGGTGTCGGTGTTCACCAAACCCATGGTGACCGCGATGTTGCTGATCCACAGGTCCTGCAGTGGCAGTTGGACGGCCTGGCCGTGCACACCCACATTGGCCACGGTGCCCGCCGGGCGGACCACGTCCAGGCACATCTGGAAAGTTTGCGGGATGCCGACCGCCTCAATGGCGACATCGACACCGAGGCCGTCGGTCATCGCCATGACCTTGTCCCGCCACTCGGGATCCGAGGCGACGATGCCGTCCGTGGCCCCGAACTTCTTGGCCTCGTCGACCCGGTTCGCATCGAGGTCGATCGCGATGATCCGACTGGGTCCGTAGAGTTTGGCGGTGGTCATCGAGGCGAGGCCGACGGGGCCGGCGCCGACGACGGCGACCACGTCGCCCGCCTTCACCTTGCCGTACTGCACGCCGATCTCATGGCCGGTGGGCAAGATGTCTGACAGGATGACCCCCTGCTCGGGCGAGACCGTGGCAGGCAGCTTGTACACGGAGTTCTCAGCATAGGGAACGCGGACATACTCGGCCTGCGTACCGTCGATCAGATGCCCGAATATCCATCCGATACCGGGTGCACCCTCCTCGCCCTGGCAGTGCGAGTAGACCCCTTCCTTGCAGAAGCCGCACTTGCCGCACGCGCTGATGCACGCCAGGATCACCTGGTCGCCGCGCTTGAGCGTGGTTACCGCGCCACCCACCTCGGTGATGGTCCCGACACCTTCGTGGCCCAGGATGCGGCCAGGTGTCACGGCGGGTACGTCGCCCCGGAGGATGTGGAGATCGGTGCCGCAGATGGTGGTGGCGTCCATCTTCACGATCACGTCGGACGGTTGAAGGATCTTCGCATCCGGAACCTCGTCCCATGACTTCTGGCCGGGTCCGTGGTACACAAGTGCCTTCATGTGGGTCTCCCTATCTCGGCTTGTGCAGCCCACCCTAGAAGCTGCCGCAACGCTACGGGTGGGTTCCGCCACCGAGGAGACCATGGTGCGGCGGGACGGGACGGAGCCGAGCACACGTCGACCCCCGCACCGGTTCGGTGCGGGGGTCGACGTGTTGCGGTGGGCTCGAGGTCAGAAAGCCGCTTCGTCGAGCTCCATGATGTCGTTGTCGACGTTCGCCACGATGCCGCGGGTCGCGGTCAGCTGGGGCAGCATGTTCTTTGCGAAGAAGGTCGCGACGGCGACCTTACCCTCGTAGAAGGCCTTGTCGTCGCCGGTGGCCCCGTTGTCCAGCGCGGCGAGGGCGACCTCGGCCTGACGCAGTAGCAGCCAGCCGATGACGACGTCGCCGATGGCGAGCAGGAAGCGGACCGAGCCGGTGCCGATCTTGTACAGCTGCTTCGGATCTTCCTGGGCGGCCATCAGGAAGCCGGTCAGTGTTGCGGCCATGGCCTGCACGTCTTCGAGGGCGGTGTTCAGCAGGGCGCGCTCACCCTTGAGTCGGCCGTCGACCTGGTCGGTGGAGATGAACTCCTGGATCTGCCCGGCCACATGTGCGAGGGCTTCGCCCTTGTCGCGGATGATCTTGCGGAAGAAGAAGTCCTGCGCCTGGATTGCCGTGGTGCCCTCGTACAGCGAGTCAATCTTCGAGTCGCGGATGTACTGCTCGATCGGGTAGTCCTGCAGGAAGCCCGACCCGCCGAACGTCTGCAGCGACTCGGTGAGCTTTTCGTAGGCGCGCTCGGAGCCGACCCCCTTGACGATCGGGAGGAGAAGGTCGTTGACCTTGTGGGCCATTTTGGCGTCGGCACCCGAGACGATCTGGGCGGCGACGGGATCCTGGTGCGATGCGGTGTACAGGTACACGGCGCGCAGGCCCTCGGCATAGGCCTTCTGGGTCATCAGTGAGCGGCGCACGTCGGGGTGGTGGGTGATGGTGACGCGCGGGGCGGCCTTGTCCATCATCTGGGTCAGGTCGGCGCCCTGCACGCGCTGCTTGGCGTAGTCGAGGGCGTTGAGGTACCCGGTCGACAGGGTGGAGATGGCCTTGGTGCCGACCATCATGCGGGCGTGCTCGATGACGTCGAACATCTGGGCGATACCCGCGTGGGTCTCACCGACGAGCCAGCCTTGGGCCGGGATGCCGTGCTGTCCGAAGGTGAGCTCACAGGTGCTGGAGGCCTTGATGCCCATCTTGTGCTCGACGTTGGTGACGAAGGCGCCGTTGCGCTCGCCCAGCTCGCCCGTCTCGTGGTCGAAGTGGAACTTCGGCACGAAGAACAGCGACAGTCCCTTGGTGCCGGGGCCGGCGCCCTCGGGACGGGCCAGGACCAGGTGGAAGATGTTCTCGGTCATGTCCTGGTCGGCCGAGGTGATGAAGCGCTTAACGCCCTCGATGTGCCAGCTGCCGTCCTCCTGCTCGATGGCTTTGGTGGTGCCGGCGCCCACGTCCGAACCAGCATCGGGTTCGGTGAGGACCATGGTGGCGCCCCAGCCGCGGTCGGCGCAGATCGCGGCCCACTTCTTCTGCTCGTCGGTGCCATTGTCGTAGAAGATGTTCGCGAAGCCGGAGCCGGCTGCATACATGAAGACCGGCGGGTTGGCGCCCAGGACCATTTCGCCCATGGCCCAGTACAGCGACCGCGGTGCCGGTAGGCCGCCGAGTTCCTCGTCGACGCCCACCTTGTCCCAGCCGGCGTCGATAAAGGCCTGGTAGGACTTGGCGAAGCCCTCGGGAATGGCGACCGCGTGCTCGACGGGGTCGAAGATCGGGGGGTTGCGGTCGGCGTCGGCGAATGATTCGGCGATCGGGCCCTCGGCGAGGACGCGGACTTCGCGCAGCATGTCGACGGCGGTGTCGTGGTCGAGGTCGCCGAACTCGCCGGACTCCAGGACCTTATCGAGGTTGTACATCTCGAAAAGGTTGAAGTGGAGGTCGCGCATGTTGGACTTGTAATGGCCCATGGTGGTGCATTCCTTCGGGTTTCCGGGCTGTCGGCGCCCTGGGGGGATCTCGCTGTGCGGTTGTCCGCCGAATAAGAAAGGCGGTACCGGCGACTAAGTTACTCGCCGGTAACAACAGTAGAATACCCCGTCCTCCCATGCCCGACAACTGGACCGGCTGTGATCTAGTCGACGGGCCGACATGGCCGAAGCGGGGTATCTGCCACCTACAGGCTATCGCGAAGATATGCCAGGTCATCGGGTATTCCCGGAGCTGGGGTCTCCAGGACGACGGGAGCCTGTGCGGCGGTGATCACGCCCACCAGGACGTCGGGGTCAATGCTGCCGTCGGCGAGATTGGCGTGTCGGTCGCGGCCGGAGTCGAACTCGTCGCGAGAGTTGTTCAGGTGCACCACATCGATGCGTCCGGTAATCGCCCGGACCCGCTCGACCAACCCGATGAGATCTTCGCCGCCGGCCCACGCGTGGCAGGTGTCGAGGCAGAATCCCGCTTGTTCGAAATCCCCGACGGCATCCCACAACCGTTCGATCGACTCGAGCGTGCGGGCCATGGCGTGATCCCCGCCGGCGGTGTTCTCGATCAGGATGGGCACGCCGAACCCACCCTTATCCTGCTGGCGCTCAAACAGTTTGCGCCAGTTTTCAAACCCCAGCCCGGACTGCTCGCCGTCGCGCAGATGTCCGCCGTGCACCACGAGCCCCAATGCGCCGAGCTCCGCCGCCGCCGCCGCCTGCTGTTCGACGGCCTTGCGCGAGGGCATGCGCAACCGGTTGTTGAGGCTGGCGACGTTGATCTGATAACTGGAGTGGACGACGACGTCGATCGGCGATGCGGCGATGGCCGCGGCGTCCGGGCGCGGCACGGGCTTGTTCCAGCCCTGTGGATCGGTGACGAACATCTGAAAGACGTCGATCCCGAGTTCCTCGGCAGTCGCCAACGGGTCGTCGTCCTCGCGCAGGTGCGCTCCGATTTGCATGGACTCTACGATAGGTGCCGCCCGCGCCGCGGGGTCGGCGGCGTGCGGTCGGCGGTCACCGCCGCACGGCGGCGTCGTCGCCGATCTCGTACTCGGTCTCCACCGACATGGGCACGCCCGGCGCGATGAGCAGGCTGCACGGCGTCGGACTCTCCGGGTACAGCGTGAACCAGTGGTGGTTGACACCACTCCCGTAGACGGACTCCAAGACCCGCTGCAACCGTGCCTCGCCCTCACGGTTGAGGATGTACTTGCTGCCGCCGTAGTGCAAGAAGCGATTGGGCATGGGGACCTCCGGCCGGACTGTGATCTGGCTCACCAGGATAGCCGAATCGGCGTCAGCGCCCCTGCGCCGACGGGATCAGGGCCGCCGGAGGTTCACGCGCATCAGATACACCTGGTACCCGTGCCAGATCGAGTACGTGAAGTACATCGTCGGGCCGTCGAGGGACCACGGGTGGATGAATGGCGCATAGCCGCCCAGCGGGTCGTTGCCCGGGACGATGTTCTCGCCGGGGCTCCACGGCCCCTCCGGCCTCGGCGCGGTGCGCATGAGGGCGCCGTCGCGTGTCGCGAGCGACACGTAGCGCCCTAAATATCGGTTGTAGGCGACGGAGAGCTCGCCCGTCGGCGCGCTCATCACCGGTGTCGCGGCGGTCGGCTGGTCTTTGACCCAGCGGTTCACCGACCAGTACTCGTACGCCCCGACGTTCTCGATCTTCGCCTCCGGAACGCGTGCGAGGTAGACCGCGCCATAGCGACCACTCGGTGTGCCGTAGGCGTAGACGTAGCCGCCGTCCTTCATCAGGGCGGTCTGCTGGAATTTACGGTTGCCCTGGTAGTTGGGGCGGTAGGCGACGACGCGCTTGAACGAGTTGCCGTTGTCGTCGGAGACGGCGAGCGCACCGTACCGGGTCTGCCAGCGGCCAGCGTCGCCCCACACGTTGACGGCCTGGATACCCATGTACTGCTTGCCGTTCACCGAGACTCCGCCGGTGGGGACGACGGTGATCTCGCGGCGCGTCGGCTTGATCAAGCGCTTCGCATACCCGGGCCGGCCGGCATGGCCGGAGAAGGTCATGCCGTCGGCGAGGAACCGGTCACGGCTGCGCAGCAGCACGTTGGACCGAATGTAGAAGAGTTGGCCGTACAGCAGCGACCAGCCGTTGAAAGACTGGGTGTCGCCGAAGGCGGCGAGGATCTCATCGTGGCCGTTGTCCCACAGAATGCCCAGGTCGGTGCCGACGATGTTGAAACGCCCGACGGTGTCGTTGATGGAACCGGGGCCGGTAATACGGGCGACCGTGGTCCCCCGGCCGATGACGAAGGCATCCGCGTTCGGGGCGGTGGCGGTCGCGAGGGTCGCGGCGGTGGCGGCGGCAGCGCCCACGGCGATCAGTTTCACGCGGGTGGCACGGAAAATCATATGCAGCAGATTACCAGCGGTGTTACCAAGTTGAGACTTCGGGACGGTAACGAGTGGGCGGCATCACGCCTGTCGGAGGCGGTCCTCGGGCTTGACCGTCGTGAAGTCGATCTCGGCCTTGGCGTTGTTGACGGCGGTCACCAAGCCGGTGCCGATGGGGCCGGCGGAGTCATAGAGGACGGACTGGCTCACCGAGATTCCGTCGTTCTCGACGTGGAAGTCCGATTCGACCCCGACGCGCACGCTGCGCGGCAACCGCGCCAGCGCGACAGTGAGGTCGCAATTGATGAACCCGATCCCCGTCGACCCCCAGTTGCCCAACAAGCTGCTCGACTCGGCGGCGGTGACGGCACCGACAAACGGTGACGGCGACTCGCCGGGGACGACCGGAAGTGGACGAGTCCACTGCCGCTTGCGGCCCGATCCCTGAAGTGCGGCGATATCGGAGGTCCAGTCGATGGCCGCGACGACATTTCCGTCGGAGTCGATCGTCGCATCAGCGGCGAACCGCGGATAGAAGTCGTCGTCGGCGACAACGGGGGGGTGGAAACCGGTGGCTTCGCGGGACCACCGCTGTCCGGGCGGATCGCCGGCCGACTTCAGGAAGACCGTGGTCGAATGGGCCACCCGAACAGGGTCGGTACCGAGGCCATCGGGGTACTGATACACGTCGACCCCGATGACGCGGACGCGACCACCGTCGCGCAGCAGCGTCGCCGTCGTCGTGGTCGGGTCTTGGCGGGCCGCGCGAAACAGGTCGATGGTGAAGCGTGCGGGCCGAAACCCGTCGGCCGGGCCGGCCATTTCGGCCGACCGGGCGGCCAGCGCACAAACGGCCGGGCCGTTGAGGGTGCGCGGCCCCCACAGGCTCAGGGCGAAGGCGGTGGCTGCGAAGTGCCCGTCCTCCTCGGTGAAGAAGCTGGAAGTCGCCATTCCTCCTTGTTACACCTCGCTATGCACGCCGATAGCACCGCCCTGGATTAGGGCAAGAAGAATCCTTCCGGTTCGCACAGACATAACGTGGGTGGTGGGATAGCCTCAACCCATGACCATTGCTGATATCGAACGTCAAATCCCGGAAACTGTTGTCGGTGCCGTCCGGGGCACCGTGATTTTCTCGGCTCTTGTGGGCATTGCCGTCGGCATCGCCTGCTTGGTGTGGCCCGCCGCGACCGTCAACGTCCTGGCAATCTTGCTCGGCATCGCACTGGTGGTGGCCGGTTTGTACCGCATCTATCAGTCCTTCGCGGCCACATTCCTTTCCGGCGGCCTGCGATTCGCTCTCGGGATTATCGGCCTGATGATTCTCTGGGCGGGCATCGTGGTGCTGTGGCACCCGTCGAACAGTGGTTGGGGCGAGGCCGACCGGATCTGGTTCCTCGCAGTCTTCATCGGCATTGGCTGGATCTTCCAGGGCGTCGCCGAACTGTTCAGCGCCACAACCGGTTCGCGCCACTCGTCGGTGTGGATGGCCGTTCTGTCGGGCATCGTGTCGATTGCCGCCGGCATCATCATGCTCGCCTGGCCCGCGCTCGCACTGTCGACCTTCGTGTGGGTTGCCGGCATTCTGCTGATCGTCGTCAGCGTCGTATCGCTGTTCACTCTCCCCAAGAAGGTCTGAACAACGCGCGTCGGAGGACCGACGCGATAACTACGAGGCCGACGCCAGTCCGTCCACTGTGAGCGGGTTGGCGTCGGCTTTGTTTTGTTGCAATGCCGAATTGCTCAACTCCGCAATTGTCGTCAAGAGATCGGCGCCGTGGCGCAAGGGTCGCACCAATGTTGCGGGGTCGACCTCGGTGCGATAGGTCGCCGGCGCGCCCAACAATCGTCGCGCGGCAACCGGGTCGCTGTCCCACAATGCATCGGCCGTCTGGAGATAGACCTCGACCGCGCGCTGGTAGTCGCGCAGGTTGAGGAGGGCCCAAGCCCACTTCTTAGCGACGTCGACGGTGTCGGTTTCGGCGCGACCATGTGTCCGGACGTACTTGCCGTGCAATTCGGTGCACAATCCGACACAGTCTGGCCACCGGTTCAGTTCGTAAGCACATCGGATGCAGTCGTGCAGATTGTGCAGGTATAGCGGCGAGTAGGGTCCTTCGCGGCGAGCGCGTATCTCCGCAAGCACGGAGAACTCCGCCAACGCCCGCATGTACTCCCCGTCGGCATAGAGGGCCACGGCCTCGGCTTGCATCTCGTCGAGCATGATCCCAGTGTGTCTCATCGAGGTGTGATCGGGGTCATAACGCGACCATGAGGGACACTGGGCGGGTGACTCGACGAGACAACCTGCAGCGATTTGCGTGGCTCAGCATTGCCACGGCCATCGTCACCATCGCGCTGAAGACGGGGGCGTGGTGGATCACCGGATCGGTCGGGCTGTTGTCCGACGCCGCCGAGTCGGTGGTCAATCTCGTCGCCGCGGTTGCCATGCTGATCGCGTTGGGGGTGGCGGCCAAGCCGGCCGACGACAACCACAACTTCGGTCACGCAAAGGCGGAGTACTTCTCGGCCGGCGTCGAGGGGGCGCTGATCTTCGTGGCCGCCGTCGCGATCATCTACGCGGCCGTCGAACGGCTGCTCAACCCTCGACCGCTCGAGGCACTCGGTATCGGTCTGGCGATCTCGGTGGTCGCCGCAGTGGTGAACGGTGTGGTTGCGGTGATCCTGCTTCGGGCGGGACGCCGGCACAGGTCCATCACGCTCACCGCTGACGGTCGGCACCTGATGACCGACCTCGTCACCACGGCCGGGGTGTTGGTCGCCATCGGCGTCGTCGCCTTCACCGGCTGGACCATCCTCGACCCGATCATCGCGATTGCGGTGGCGATCAACATCCTGTTCGTCGGCTACCGGTTGATTGCCGAGTCGACCCTGGGCTTGATGGATACCGCGCTTCCCGACGGGGACGTCGGGCTCATCGAGGAGGCGCTCGACGGCTTCCGGTCTCCTGATGTCGAGTTCCACGACGTGCGCACCCGTGTCGGCGGGCACCTGCGCTACCTGCAGTTGCATATGCTGGTCCCCGGCGAATGGTCCGTCCAGCGCGGTCATGACGTCGTTGAAGACGTGGAGGCCGGGTTGCACGAGGTCGTTGAGGACCTGCACATCACCATCCATCTCGAGCCGATCGAGGACCCGCGATCGTACGAGTCCTGGCGCCGCTGATCGCTGAGTGGGCACCTCAACCCCGCCGAGTGGGCACCCAAA
>NZ_DIAX01000034.1:56821-59665 GCF_002414845.1 Gordonia sp. UBA5067
CAAACCCCGCCGAGTGGGCACCCAGACCCCGCCGAGTGGGCACCCAAACCCCGCCGAGTGGGCACCCAAACCCCGCCGAGTGGGCACTACGGTGGCGAGTTGTTGAGCCAGGTTCGTGATAGCGCTGTCGACGGCGGCCTTGGTGGCACCGTGTTCGGAGGAGGTTACGGCGAGACCCGGGGCGTCGAACGCCGCCAGGAGCAGGTGCTCGGTCCGACGTCGTTGTGACCCTCGTGTTCGCAGCATCGGCGAGACGGCGACGCTCGACGAAGTGTCCGATGAGCGAGTCGCAGGGATTGGTCAACTCAAAGTTGACGTCGAAGGGGGTGCCCACTCGGCGGGGTTGAGGTGCCCACTCGGGAGGGATTTGGTGCCCACTCGGCGGAAAAGAAGGCCCACTCGGCGATACTGGTCCGAGCACGGAAGGAGTCAGGGTTGATCGGGTATGTCGCACGACGGGTCGGCGCATGGTCGGTACTTGTCCTTGTCGCGGTCAACCTGACCTACTTCATCGCGTCGGGATTCCTCGATCCGCGCTCCAACTATGCCGCACGCAAGCCGCCGCTGCCGCCGGCCGTCGTCGATGCGCAACTGACCGCCTACAACCTCAACGACAAGACGCCGCTGATTGATCGGTGGTGGACCTGGCTCACCGGGATCCTGCTCCACTGGGACTGGGGTTCCAGCCCCACGGGCGTCAGCGTGACCGGGCAAATCGCCTATCGGGCAGGAGTGTCCGCGCAGCTCGTATTCGGGGCCACCGTCCTCGCGACGCTGATCGGTGTCGGCCTCGGCGTGTACACCGCGATGCGCCAGTACCAGGTCTCCGACCGGGTTCTCCAGGCCATCTCGATCTTCTTCATCAATCTGCCCGTCGCGGTCATCGGGCTCGCGGTCGTGCTGATCGGTATCACGATCAACCAGAAGACCGGGCACTCAGTTGTGCTGGTCTCCGGTGCGCGGAGCATCGACGTCACCGGCTCTTGGCCGACCGTCCTCGACCGTCTCAAACATCTTGCGCTGCCGACCATCACACTGGTGCTCGCCCAATACGCCGGGCTGCACTTCCTGCAACGATCACTACTCCTGGACACCGTCGATGCGGACTACGTGCGCACCGCGCGGGCCAAGGGCCTCACGCGCGGCCGGGCCGTGCGCAAGCACGCGCTGCGTACGGCGATCATCCCCGTCGCAGTGGGCGTCGCCTTCGCCATCCCTGCCATCTTCACCGGGGCGGTCATCACCGAGACGATTTTCGGCTGGGAGGGTATGGGCCGCTACTTCGTCACGTCGCTGGGCACCAACGATATCCACGGTGCCGTAGCGGTGGCGGCCTTCGGCGCCCTGGCGACGGCCATCGGAGCGATCCTGGCCGACGTCGCGGTGGTCCTCCTCGATCCGAGAGTGCGGAGCAGCCGATGAAATCCTTAATGTGGCAACGATTTTCCCGGCGGCGATCCGCGGTCGCGGGCTTGATGCTGTTCGTTGCGCTGGTCGTGTTCGCGCTTTTCGGCGGCCTCCTCACGCGCTACAGCTACACCGACACCGACTTCCTGGCGATCGGCTTCCCGCCGGGCCGCGGGCACTGGTTCGGCACCAACGATGCCGGCAACGACCTCTATGCGCAGGTGGTCCACGGCTTGCAGCGCTCCCTGGTGATTGCGCTGGCCGTGGCGATCGGCACGACGATGATCGCGGCCGTCGCCGGATCGTTCGCGGCATTCTTCGGCGGCTGGGTCGAGAAGGCCACCCTCGGGGTGATCTATCTGCTGCTGGTGGTCCCGAGCTTCCTCATCCTCGCGCTCACCGCCAACGCCACCGGCGGTGACTGGCGGTGGATCATTGTCGCGCTCATCGTCTTCGGCTGGATGATGCTGGCCCGCGTCGTGCATTCGATGGCGGTGTCACTGCGCGAGCGCGAGTTCGTCCTAGCCGCGCGCTATATGGGGGAGCGCCCGGTCACCATCATTGCGCGCCACATCATCCCGAACCTGTCGTCGTTGCTCGTGATCAACTTCGCACTCGGCGTCGTCGGCACGGTTCTCACCGAAACGGGCCTCTCGTTCCTGGGGTTGGGCGTCAAAATCCCGGACGTCTCGCTGGGGTCCCTGCTGCAGGCGGGCGTGGGCACGATCGTCGCCTCGCCGTGGCTGTTCTACTTCCCCGCGGGAGCGCTCACGCTGCTGACGGTCTCGATGACACTGATGGCCGACGGGCTGCGCGACGCTCTCGACCCCAATGCCGCCAACCCGACCGTCGCCGAACCGGCACTGACCGTCGAGTCGGGCGGCACCCAATGAGTGGACCGCTACTCGAAGTGTCCGGCCTGCGGGTCGCGTTCGGCTCCGAAGCCGGCCGGGTCGACGCGGTGCGCGGGCTCGACGTCACCGTCGAACGCGGCAAGACGGTGGCGATCGTCGGCGAATCCGGGTCGGGCAAGTCGGCTTCGGCTCTCGCCGTGATGGGGCTGCTGCCCGATTCGGCCCTGGTCACCGGGTCGGCCCGGTGTAACGGTCGCGAGCTGATCGGCCTCGGCGATAGGGAGCTCTCCGCCATCCGGGGCAACGAGATCGCGATGATTTTCCAGGACCCGTTGTCCTCGTTGACGCCGGTATTCACCGTTGGCGCGCAGATCGTCGAAGCGCTGCAGGCCCACCGTTCGATCAGTGCTGCGGCGGCCCGGGTGCGCGCCGTCGAACTCCTCGACGCCGTCGGTATCCCCGATCCGCAGACTCGCGCGCACGCCTATCCGCACCAGCTTTCCGGCGGGCAGCGCCAGCGGGTGATGATTGCGATGGCCATCGCCAACGAGCCCGATCTGATCATCGCCGACGAACCGACCAC
>NZ_DIAX01000034.1:59796-70365 GCF_002414845.1 Gordonia sp. UBA5067
GACGAACCGACCACCGCGCTCGATGTGACTGTTGCGGCACAGGTGCTCACGCTCCTGGCCACCCTGCAACGCGAGACCGACGCCGGACTCCTGCTGATCACCCATGATTTCGGCGTCGTCGCGCGTATCGCCGACGACGTCATCGTCATGCACGATGGCCGGGCGGTCGAGCGGGCCCCGGTTGCCGGCCTCTTCGACGACCCGCGCGACCCGTACACCGTCCGACTCCTCAATGCCGTGCCGCGGATCGACGGCCCGATGCGCCGTCGGGCGGTACTCGGTGACCAGCGGCCGCCGGTGCTGACCGTGCGCGGTCTGAGTAAGACCTACGGTCTCACGTCGCGCCTCCTGCGCCGCCGCACCGGCGAGGTCCGGGCGGTCAACGACGTGTCCTTCGACCTCGCGGCCGGCGAGACCCTCGCGATCGTCGGCGAATCCGGCAGCGGCAAGTCGACGACGCTGCATGAGATCATGGGCTTCGCCGCGCCGCCCGGCACGATCAGTGTGAACGACATGGACCCTGCGACGACTCGCGGCCGAACTGCTCGAGCGCTGCGCCAGGAGATCTCGATGGTGTTCCAAGACCCCGCCGGCGCCCTCGATCCGCGGATGACTGCGCACGACATCGTGGCCGAGCCGCTGCGCGTCGCCGGGCGCGCGCCGGCCGAGGCGGCTGCGCGGGTGACCGAGCTGTTCACCCGGGTCGGGCTCGACGCCGGGCACGGCCAACGATTCCCGCGGGCCTTTTCCGGCGGGCAGCGCCAGCGCCTGGCGATCGCCCGCGCGCTGGCCACCGAGCCGTCGGTGATAGCGCTGGACGAACCACTGTCGGCGCTGGATGTGTCCATTCAGGCGGACATCCTCGAGTTGCTGTGCGAGATCCAAGACGCGACGGGCGTCGCGTATCTGCTCGTCGCCCACGACCTTGCGGTGGTACGCAAGATCGCGCACCGCGTCGCGGTCATGCAGGGCGGAGAATTTGTCGAGATCGGTCCGGTCGCCGACGTTTTCGAGCGACCACAACACCCGTACACCCGTCAGTTGATCGCGGCGGTTCCGCCGCTGGACCCGCGTCGGGCCCGAATCGAGGCGGGGGCGTGAGGCGCCGCCGACCCTGGCCCGGGCGCCTGGCCGTCGCACTGCTCGCGTTCACCGCACTGCTCAGCGGATGCGGCGTCGACCTGTCCGCAATGAGCACGTACAAGCCGGGAAAGGCGCAGTTGAACGTGCAACCGCGGGAGAATCTGCGCGATGGTGGCGGGCTGACGACAGCCCTGACCGAGATCACCCCGCAATGGAACGTCTTCCAGGCTGACGCGACGGCGTATTCGCTGGCGCTGTGGCGCTGGTACAACCCGGTATTGGCCTATTTCTCGCCCGATGGCGCGTATTCGTTCAACCGCGACTATCTCACCGATGTGCAGAAGGGCGTCGTCGATGGCCGGACCGTCGTGACGTACACGATCAATCCGCGTGCGATGTACAACGACGGTACGCCGCTGGACTGGCGCGCGTTCGAGAACACGTGGCGGCTCAACCGTGGCGCCGATGTCCGTTACGCGGCCAGCAGCACCGATGGCTACGATCAGATTGATTCGGTGCGGCGGGGCGCGGACGACCGGCAGGCCATCGTCACGTTCCGTGGCATCTGGGCGTGGCCGGATGGGTTGTTCAACACCGTGCAGCACCCGAAGATCGTCAGCCCCGACGACTTCAACCGTTCCTATCTGCAGAATCCGCGGGCCGATCTTGGGGCCGGTCCGTACACGATCGAGTCTTACGACCGCACGTCCGGGATCGTGGTCTTCGGGCGCAATCGGAAGTGGTGGGGCAAGCCGGGAAAGCTCGATCGGCGGGTGTTCCGTCAGTTGGAGCCGCAGGCGGCGATCAACGCATTCCGCAACGGTGAGCTCGATGCCACCGGCGTTGGCAGTAAGGACTATCGGGCCCAGGTCGTCACGATGAGCGGCATCGATGTCCGGGTGTCGGCGAGCCCCGCCAATTCCCTTCTGGTCGTCAACCTCGCCACCCCGGCGCTGCGCGACATCCGGGTCCGTGAAGCCCTGTTGCGAGGAATCGACCGGCGGACGCTCGCCCGCATTCGGTTCACCGGGCTCGGTTACACCGAGCAGTTGCCGGGCTCTTTGCTGATGTATCCGTTTCAGCCCGGCTACCGGGACAACCTTGGATCCACGGCGGACTTCGACCAGCAGCGTGCGCGCCGGCTGCTCGATGAGGCCGGGTGGGTGGCCGATCCTTCGGGGGTGCGGCGGCGGACCGGAGCATCCGGTGAGCGGTTGACGTTAAGTCTGCCGATTCTCGGCGATGACGCCACGACGGCGAATCTGGCGCGAGCGATGCAGGCGATGCTGCGTCAGATCGGGATCGGTCTGACGATCTCGGTGCGGCCCAGCGCTGATTTTTCTGCGGTGATTGTCGGCAAGGAATTCGACGTATTCATGATGGGGTTCTCGTCGAGTGACCCGTTCGGAATGGCCTATTTGTGCCAGATCTGGTGTTCGAATTCCCAGCTGAATCGTTCGGGTGCGGGGTCGCCGCAACTGGATGCCGAGATTCGCCGAGTCCAGGCTTTTCCCGTGCCAGCAGAGCAGATCAGGGCGGGTAATGCCGTCGAGGCCCAGGCGTTTCGGCAGTATTCGAATTTGCCATTGTTCAATGGTCCGACAATGGTCGCAGTGAAGCAGAAGCTGGCCAATTTTGGTGCTGGAATGTTCTTTGTCGGACCGGTCGAGGACATTGGATGGGAGCGGTAGGCGCGCCGCACTGGGACGAGTGTCCAAAATTTTGTCTCGTTGGGGCTCATCGCGGTGCGCGACGATCTACTATCGTGTTATGCCAACCGAATGGCCGATAGTTGAGCGCGCAAGCGAATTTCAGGTGATTCGTGATGCGCTACAGGTCAATTCGGACATCGGTGGTGTCATTCTCACCGGCGAGTCGGGTGTCGGCAAGACGACGCTGGCCCGCCTGGTGACTGCCGAACTCGGTGGGGCGCGCTGGGTGGCCGGCACCGAGTCGGCGAGGTCGATTCCGCTCGGCGTCTTCGCACACCTCGTCGGACCCTCGGCGACGAGCGACCCGGTCGGCTACCTCTCCGCGGCCCGCCACTCGTTGCTGGCCGAGGGGAAGACCATCATCGGCGTCGACGACGCACACCTGCTCGACGAGCTGTCGGCGACGCTGCTGCATCAGTTGGCGATCGACCGTTCCGTGCACATCGTCGCCACGGTGCGCAGCGGCGAAGCCGTGCCCGATGCGGTGACGTCCTTGTGGAAGGACCGCCACCTCCGGCGCCTGACGCTCAGCCCGTTCAGCAAGCAGCAGAGCGTGGAACTCGTCGAGTCGGTCCTCGGTGGCAGACTCGAAGGGCTGTCGGCCGACCTGATGTGGGACGCCTCCGGTGGGAATGCGCTGTTTCTGCGGCATCTTGTCGACGGTGCCGTCGAGGCGGGTACCCTGCGCGAGCGAAACGGGGTGTGGCAGTTGCGCGGACGAACCGCCATCACCTCGGAGCTGGCGTCCCTGCTGGAGGGCCGGATCGATCGCCTCGACGCCGAGGTGCTGACGGTTCTGCAGTATCTGAGTCTGTGTGAGCCGGCCTCGCTGGACGTGCTGACGGAGCTCGTCGGGGACACGGCGGTGGAGCGGGCCGAAGCCCTCGAGCTGGTCCGGATCGTGCGGGAGGGCGGCGCCCTTCGCGTGCAGTACACACACCCGCTTTTCGGTGAGGTGATCCGCCGCCGATTGGGATCATTGACCGCGCGGCGGCTGCGCGGCAAGTTGGTCTCGGTCCTGCAGGCGCAGGGATCCCGCACCGCGGCCGATCGCATTCTGATCGCCGACTTGGGGCTCGACAGCGACGTGGCGATTGCCGGCGATGATCTGGCCGCCGCGGCAAATGAAGCCTTGACCTTGGCGAATATTCCGATGGCGCAGCGCTTTGCGCAGGCCGCCGTCGACGCCGGGGGTGGTTTGGCCGCGGTCGAGCCGCTGGCCCGGGCGCTGATGTGGCAGGGGCGTGCCGACGAGGCGGAGACGGCGCTGGCCGGCTTCAACGCCGATGACTTCGATCAGGTCGAACTCGTCCGCTGGGGTTTGCTGCGCATCGGCAACCTGTTCTGGGCGGTCGGCGACGCCACCCGGGCGACCGGGGTCCTCGAACTTGTCGCCGGGCGGGTCACCGAGCCGGCCTTGGCGCTGATCGTCAAGGGGGTCACATCGGCCATCGCCTTGTTCACCAACCGCCTTGACGAGGCGATCGCGCTGTCCGACGAGGTGCTCGCCAACCCGTTGGCGACCCCGTGGGCGGTCGAGTGGGCGGTATTCGGGGGCAGCTTGTCGCGGGCGTTGATCGGGCGGGGCGATGAGGTCGCCCCGCTCGCCGAACAGGCTCGCGAGGCCGAGCGGGTGACCGACGGGCTGTTGCGCTTCCCGGCGGGGTTCGGCGAGATTCTGGCCCTGACGCTGCCTGGGCATCTCGATGACGCGGAGAAGGCCGCGCAGCGCTACCTCGACTTCTCGTCGGCCGGGCACTATCTGGGGTGGGCCCTGTCCGGTATCCAGGCCGCCGAGGTGGCCGTCATGCGCGGCGATCTGCCCGGCGCCACCGCCCGATTGGAGCAGACCCTGGCGGCGCTGGGCGAGGAGGGCACCGCCGCCTCGTGGAGCTACCCGGCCTTTATTCTGCAGGCGATGGCCTTGTCCGGGCTCGGTCAGGGTGGGGCTGCCGAGTCGGCCATTGCGCGGGCGCGCAGCGCCTACAACGACCACGTGGCGGTATTCGGCCCGAGTCTCGATGTGGCAGTCGCCTGGCAGGCCGCCGGTGCCGGGATGTTCAACCGGGCGGCCGAACTTGCGGTGACCGCCGCGCACAACGCCGCAGCGAGCAGCCAGTTCACGATCGAGGGGGAGGCCTGGCACTTGGCGGCGAGGTTCGGCCTCGCCGTCGGGGCGGCACGGCTGGCCGAATTGGCCGAGCAACTCGACGGCCCGCTGATCGAGGTGTACGCCCGGCACGCGCGGGCGGTGGCCGACGGCGATCCGCACGCCCTCGATATGGTGGCCGATGAGTTTGCCGGGCTGGGCTTCCTACTCGCTGCCGCAGACTCCTCGGCCCAGGCCAGCGTCCTTTACGCCGAGCAGGGCTCCCGTTCGGCGTCGGTCGCGGCCGCGTCGCTGGCTAATCGACTGGCCGTCGAGTGCGGTGGCGCACGCACCCCGGCGCTGGTGCTGGCCGCACAGCCCTTGCCGTTGACGGCGCGGGAACGGGAGATCGCGAACCTCGTCGCCGCCGGGCTGAGCAACAAGGAGATCGCCGACCGGCTGTTCGTCTCGGTCCGAACCGTCGAGGGACACGTCTACCGCGCCTGCGCCAAGCTCGACGTCGCCGATCGTGCCGAGATCGCCGCCCTCATCCGCGGCGGGCACTAGGGCTCGTCGTTCAGTCCCGGCGGGCAAGCCGGTCGTCGAGCCAGTCGAATATGCGCTGATCGGTGCGGGTGCGCGCCAGCGGCTGACAATGCCCGTTCGCGCCCTCGTCGGCGGTGAAGTGGACGAGGGTCGCGATACCGTCGGCGCAGCGCGCCGCGAGTTCGGTGGATTGGCCCGGCCAGAACTGCTCGTCGTCGGGGTCGGTGATCAGCAGCGGCGTGGTGATGGCGCTGGCGATCGCCGGGTCGATCACGTAGTCGCCGACGGCGGTCAGCGTGTCGAAGTAGCCGGCGTGTGGCTGCGACTGAAGGTAGGGCCGGGCCCGCCAGTCCCACATCCGGCGGGTCTTGGGGGACACCGTCAAACCGATCGCGAGATCGCGGTCGAACTCGTCGGCCCGGCCGGTCGCGAGCTGGTTCGTCAAGTGTTTCGGCATGTGGGTGAGCCACGACGCGCGAACATCGACGACACCAGGATCAGCGATCGCAGCGGCGTAGCGGTGCTCGTAGGCCAGCGTGCGGGGCACCCAGTAGCCCGCCTGGCTGATGCCATAGAGCGCAAGGCGATCGGGATCGACACCGGGCAGCGTGCAGACATGGTCGGTGACCGGGGTCTGCACGGCCTCCCAATCGGGCCGGAACCCGGTGCCGCGCTCGAACAGCATCGATTGCTGGCCGGGCCCGTCGAAGAGCACGACGCCGTAGCCACGAGCCAGCGCGGCGAAGGCCGCGGCCGACCAGAGGGCCGACACCGAACCATCACTTCCGTTGATGGTGACGAGCGTCGCCCCGGTGCCGCCGCCGGCCGGGGTCAGATACCAGCCGGGCAGTGTGGTGTCCTCGTACGGGATCGCCAACCGCTGTACGGAAAAGTCGCCATGATCGAGAAATGCCTCCCACGCCGCCCGGTGTTCGGCGAAGACGGGCATCCGCTTGGCATCGTCGGTGAGGCCGTCGAGCCCATCGAACGCCTGCGACAGATAGTTGGCCGCACGCAGGTAGGACGATGCGGCGCTGACCCGATGGCCGGCGCTGCTCGAGGCGTCGCCATCGGCGACCAGGCGTCGGCCCACAGCGAGCCACGCGTTCGACCACTCGAGGTCATGGCCCTCCCGGCAACGGGCGATGGTTGCCAGCACTTCGCCGGTGTCGGCACCGCCGGAGGAGCAGTAGCCCAAGAGTAGGCGGACCGCGAAGTCGCGCCCGGCATCGGTGTAGAAGCCATCGGCGAACACTGTGTGGTTGGCATGAGGTCGATGCATGGGCCCTTCCGAAGGTGGAGCCCCAATCCTAATAGTCCGGGACCCGGCGACGCGGCTATGTGAGCGCGCTCGGCGTTCCCCGGGTTGTCGCCACCGCCGCGGCGAAGGTGGCAACCCGGTGGCGGCCCACATCGTAGCCGGCGCGGCCCAGCAGTGCGTCGCGGAATTGTGGGTCGATGCGCGCGGCCAGCGACGTCCACCACGGTTTGTGGCTGCGCGGCAAATCGGCGAGGAGCCGGTCGGATGCGGCGGTGAAAACCGGCGCCAACCGCAGGTAGTCGGGCCGGAACTCGCGCAGGTCGCGATCGGGATAATGCGCGGTGTGCACGTCGACGAGGGCGCGGGGCAGATCGGCGTCGATATGCGCGGACACCCCGTAGACCAGACCCTTCATCACGGGTAGGTGGGGGCGCTTGGGGTCCGGTGAATCAGCGGTCGACCACGCCTTCGACCAAGCCGGTTCCACTTCGCCGCCCGCGCAATAGGCCGCGAGGTTGCGCTCGTAATACTTGTGAAAGACGGGGATGAGGGCCAGTACCCAGTCGGGGTGGTCCAGGGCCCGGGTGGGTGCGGCGGGTGGGATGCCGCCGGAATGGGCAGTGCCGCTGGCCGCGCTGATCATCTCCTCGGTCACGTACTGGTAGACGCGCGCGAACCACTGTTTGGGGTCGTCGTCCGCGGCGAGTTCGTCGGCGAGGGTGCGTTGGGCCCGCAGTGAGTCCTGTGCGTCGGCGAGCAGCCGATCGAATTCACCGGAGCCGGGGACAACCTGGTTTGGGGCGGGCCTCGGCGTCGGCTCTGGGTCGTCGGCGGCCGCAAGGCGGGCAACCTCCGCGAGGCTGTCCAGCGACGCGCCGACCTGCCGGCGGATCACCCGGCACAGCGCATGCGATAGCGGCGCGGCGATCAGCCGCATCGATACCTGCCACGAGAGGACGGTGCGTCCGTCGTTGGTGGGCGAGAATCGCTGTACGCCTTGATGACTCAGGAGTAGCGGGCCGCCGTCGTACACGCGGTAACGGAACTCGCGCGGCCAGTCGGCGTGTTCGACGACTTCGCGTAGGCGGTGCTTGCCGTCAGGCAGGGTGATGGTTCGCAGGGCGCCGGCGCTGTCGGGTCGTTCACCGGGGCCAGGGTCGGCAAGATCGACGCGGGCGGTCGACCACCGGCGCATCTGCTCGGGGTCGGTGACCAGGTGCCACGCGGTGCCCGGCGTGCAGTCGAGGACTCGTGTCAGCGTGAACTGGGCGGTCATGCGACGGGGTCCATCCTGTTCTCGTCGGCGGCGCGGTAGCGGGCGCCGACGATCTTGGGGTCGCCCAGGTCGATCCCCAGCCGCCAGGTGACCAGCCGCAGTTCGCGCTGGGCGATGGTGCGCTCAGAACCGAGTAGGCCGAGGGCGCGGACCAGTTCGCGGGAGCGCACGACCGGCCGGGCGAGGTCGACGACGTGGTGCAGCGGTGTTTGGCGCAGTCCCATCGCCGCGGCGATGTCGGCGTCGACCCACCGCGTGGACACCGCCGCGAAGAGTGGTCGCAGAAGTGGCCGCACCAGGGCGTGCACGGCGTCGTTGAGCGGTCCGGGCAGGCCCAGGTCGGCGCGGTAGCCGTCGTCGAGCAGGGCGCGGACGAGTGTCTTGGCGTCGTCGTGGGGGCGCAGCTGGAACTCCTGCGAGATCCGCCAGATACGCATGGCGTCGTCGTAACTGGTGGGCAACAGGCGGTCTTCGACCCCCATGACCCAGCCGACCCATCGCCACAGGTGGGTGATGGCTTCGAGGTCGGCCCGCGAGTAGTGAATGCCGAAGTCTCGGGCGATCCGCAGTGGCAGTGCCAGGAATCCGGCGGTGATGGTCAGTTGGGAATAGGTCTGATTGATCGGGACGCCCCAGGCGTTGTCGTCCCAGCCATCGCTGGCGTGCAGGTGGTGGCGGACCATCGCGTGGACGAGGCGGATGCGCAGTGTCTCCACCCAGCCGCCGGCACCGACATCCATCAACCCGGGCGCGGTGGCCAGCGTGACCCACCGGGCGGTGGCCTGGACGCGGTCCCAGGTTCCCTCGGTGAGTCGGCCGGTCGCGGCGAGGGGCCGGGTGAATCCGCGTGCCTGATAGCCGTAGATCAACGATTGGTACAGGGTGCTCGACTGGAGCGATCCGAAGCGCCACCAGGCGTCCGCGCCGGCCCGGGCCAGTGCCGGATCGAACCAGGGTGGCGGGGTGCCCGCGTGCTCGAGGAAGGCGCGGAAGGCCGGCGCCTCCTGGGATAGCGTTGCCGTGGTGAGTGCTGGATCATCCAGCGCCGAGACGATCTCGTTCCACTTGAGTCCGCCACCGGAAAAGAGTTCGGTGATCACCGCATCGGCCAGCGGATCACCCGCGAGCAGCCCCTGTGCCATCGCTTCGACGTGCGCGGGATAGCGAGCTGCGACGTCATCCCAGTTCTGTGCCCCGGTGATGGTGGCAGCGGTCGTGGCAGACACACTTCCGATCATAAAGACAGTGTGTCTTTTGTACTGGGAGGCGTCAAGGAAGCGCCGCGCCTAGCGGGGCGTGTCGATTCCGGAGAAGCCCGACCACACCAAGAGGAACAGGTGGTCGACGACCTGTTCCCGGCTGATGGTCCGAGTCGCCGACCACCACGTGATGGTCGACGACATCGCGCCGACGAGGGCATGCGCCCACGTCGGCGCCGGGGCGGTGTCGCGGCCCCGCGCGGCGAAGCCCTCGGAAAGAATCCCGGTGATGGCCGCAACGACCGCGGTGTCCGAAAGCGGCGCGGTCGGCAGGAGATGGCCAGAGAGCGCCTGGGCCAGTTGCGGCTCGTCCTCGAACCACCCGGCCAGGATGTCGATGGCGGCGCGCGTCTGCTCAGCGGGGTCGGCGATGCCCCCGGCGATACGGGCGAGTCGCCCGATAATGAGTCGGGTATGCCGGTTGGCGAGCGAATCGAGCAGGGCCGTCCGATCGGTGAACGATGCGTAGACCGCCGAGCGGGTCAGGCCGGCAGCGGCGGCCACCTCGGCGAGCCCGACGTCGGGCCCCGACTCGCGGATCGCCACTTCGGCGGCGTCGAGGAGTTGCTCCCGCCGCTGTGTCGGGTCCACCGGCGGTCCGGGAGGGCGGCCGCGCCGTCGACGTGCGCGTGTTTGCTCGACCATCGTCGTCCCAGCGTACTGTGTCGCACCCGGTTCATCGGCGGCAAACTAGACTGGCGGCCGTGGAACCCTATCTCGCTCCAGACGGCGATTTGCGGTGTGCATGGGCCGGCGGTGCGCCCGAGTTCTTGGCGTACCACGACACCGAATGGGGCTTTCCGGTCAGCGACGACATCAGGCTGTTCGAGAAGATCTGTCTGGAGGGATTCCAGTCCGGGTTGAGTTGGCGCACCATCCTCAACAAGCGGGAGAACTTCCGAAAAGCGTTTGCCGGCTTCGACTTCCATCGTGTCGCGCAATTCGATGACGCGGATGTGACCAGGTTGCTGGGCGATCCGGGCATCGTTCGGCACCGCGGCAAGATCGAGGCGGCAGTCAACAATGCGCGTCGGGCCGTCGAGATGGAGGCGGGCGAGGGATCGGTGGCCGCCTATCTGTGGCGGTTCGAACCCGGCCCCGGCGAGGTTGGTGTGCCCCAGACCAAGAGCACATCGGCGACCTCGGTGGCCCTGTCGAAGGACCTGAAGAAGCGCGGCTGGCGCTTTGTCGGGCCGACCACCGCGTACGCGTTCATCCAGGCGATGGGCCTGATCAACGATCATCAGCACGAATGTAAGACACGCGCCGAGGTCGACGCCGCCCGTCGGATGTTCGTTCCACCTGCAAGTATCTGATCTGGTGCCCACTCGGCGGGGTGGAGG
>NZ_DIAX01000034.1:70531-78427 GCF_002414845.1 Gordonia sp. UBA5067
GGTGGAGGTGCCCACTCGGCGGGGACAACGGGCCTAGTCTTGGACGATGAGACTGCAGCGGGTCCTCGGGGCCGTCGTCGGGATCGGCGCGGTGGTGACGGTGGCGGCCTGCTCGTCGACGTCGGCGCCCCTCCAGGCTCCGTCGTTCTCGATCCCGCCGGCGTACACCCCCGTCGTGGTGAGCCAGCTCGGCGCGCCGACCTTTCCGTTCAAGGGCTCCGACGGCACGTTCCACATCGCCTATGACCTCCAGCTGACCAACGCGGCCACCGTGCCGGCGAACATCGTAAAGATCGAGGTGGTCCGGGCCGACCGGCCCGACGCGGTGCTCGCGTCGCTGTCGGGGCCGGAGTTGGTCGATCCGGCCTGCACGTACGGCGACTGCAACCGGCTCCGGCGGCTCCCGTCGGCGCCGGCCGACTCGTCGGTGATCGGTCCGCAGGAATCGCGCGCCGTTCTCGTCGGCATCGACCTCCCATCGCTCGATGGCGCGCCGACCACCGTATTGCACCGGTTGACGCTCACCGGGGCGGCCAGCCCGGCGGCGACCCGGCCGACGGCGCTCAGCTACCTGGCCGGGCCGGTGAATGTGGCAGCGGGAACCCCGCGCACGATCGGTGCGCCGGTCGCCGGAAAGAACTGGGTCGCGATGAACGGATGCTGCGGCATCGGCACCGCGCACGTGTCGGCGCTGGCCCCGTTCAGTGGCGGCCTCGCCAACACGCAGCGCTTTGCAATCGACTGGATGCGGACCAACGACGACGGGGAATTCGTGACCGGTGACCGCATTCGCAACGAGAGCTATGCCGGGTACGGGCAAGAGGTGCGGGCCGTCGCCGACGGGACGATCACCTCGACCCTGGACACACTCGAACCGAACCGGCCCGGTGTCCTGCCGGCCGACGACCCGGTGCTGGCGAAGACCATTACCGTCGAGACCGTCGACGGGAACAACATCATCCAGGACCTCGGCGGCGGCGTATGGGCGGCCTATGCGCATTTGCAGAAGGGCTCGCTTCTGGTGCGGCCGGGTCAGCGGGTGACGGCCGGACAGGTGATCGCCCGGCTGGGCAACACCGGGAACTCCAATGCGCCGCACCTGCACTTCCAGCTGATGAACGGACCCACCCTCGTCGGCGGCGACGGTATCCCCTACGTGATCGGCGAGTTCGGCTACCTGGGGTTCATCCCGCAACAACGGATCAGCGACATGGACGACTATGCGACGGGCCGCTTTTTCGCCGATCGGCTGGGCGCGCCGCAAACCCGCCGCGACGAGCTGCCGATGAATGCGGTGATCGTCGACTTTCCGCGGTAGGACGGCAGTTTTGGATACCAATTTGGTAACTCTGAGAACTTGAGTTATCGGATGGTCACTCAAAAATCAATGATAGTGCAGGTGGGGCGTATGCCACCCGTCGGTTGATGTAGACACGCCGCGAACAGCGGATTTGACTTTTGTGACTGGTGCCACCCAACCTGGGACCTTGTGCTGGACTACTTCAGGCAGGGGCGGGGAACGTTGATGGGTATGTCACCGATGCGTGCACGCATCCGCACCGCTTCGGTTGGAGCGATTGCAATAGCGCTGGCAGCGACCAGCCTGGGGGCCTCGTCCGGGCACGCACTGCCCCGTCCTGCGCCGCTCGCCCCGGGTCTCGCCGCGTTGCCGACGCCGCTGCCAGACCCCTTCTACCGGGCTCCGGCGAACCTCGACAAGAAGCGCAACGGGGACATCCTCGCCGCACGTTCGCGAAGCAACCCCCCGGGGTTCTTTGATGTCCGCACCTATCAGCTGAGCTTTCGCAGCTCCGACTCATTGGGGCAGCCGATCGCCGCGGTGACCACCGTTATGGTGCCGAACCGGAAGATGGTCAACGCGCCGCTCCTGTCGTTCCAGCACGTCGTCAACGCAACCGGGTTGCAGTGCGCTCCGTCGCAGGCGCTGTGGACCACCGACCCGAACCTCGCTATTCGCGAGGCGCCGGGTCTCAATGTTGTGCTGCAACGCGGCTGGACCGTGGCCATCCCCGACCATCTCGGTCCGCGCAGCGCATACGGCGCTGCCCGGCTGGGTGGGCAGATCACCCTCGACGGGATTCGTGCGGTCCAGCAGTTCAAGCCGGCCGCCGTGCAACATAGTCGCGTCGGTTTGGCCGGCTATTCGGGCGGTGGCATGGCGACCGCGTGGGCCGCGGCGCTGCAGCCGACCTATGCCAAGGATCTGAAGATCGCCGGCGCCGCGTACGGCGGTGTCCCGATGAACCTCATCAAGATGGCTGAGGGGCTCGGCTACGCCAACCCGCACCCGGCCTTTGGCCTGGCGTTCGCGGCGGCGATCGGGCTCTCGCGCGAGTACCCGGCGGCCCTGCCGATGCGGCGCTACCTGACGCCGCTCGGCCAGCAGATGTACCGCGAACTGCGCAACGCCTGTACCAACGACATCCTCCGCGTCGGAGCCGGACACAGCGCTCGGCAGGTGGCCGTCGGTGGACGTGCCCTCTTCGACGATCCGACGGGTCGCCACAAGGTGGAGGAGAACAGCCTCGCCCTGTACCCGGGGGTGCCCAAGACCGCGATCTTCGAGTGGCACAGCCCTACCGATGTGTTGATCCCGGTCAGTTCGATCGACAGCACGAACCGCCGCTACTGCCGCGCCGGAGTGCGACTGCAGTCATTGCTGACTCCCTCGCCCGACCACATGTCGGCCGCCGTGATCGGGATCCTGCCCGCCCTCGCGTTTTTGCAGGACCGGTTCGACGGCCGGCCCGCGCCCAGTAACTGCTAGAGGCAGCAGCGAACCTGCGCTGACCGGTCTGCCGGCTGCGGCCGGCCGGGGGGTGGTCTAGCTGTTAGGTCCCGGGGACGTTCTGGACGCCGACACGGTGGGCCCGCGCCTTGCCCCGATCTCGGTATGGGGTCGGCGGCGAGGGGGCCGGTTAGTACTACACCTACCGCACGACGAGGTCGTCGGCAGTGGCGCTCAATGTGATGGGGGCGATCGGCTTACCCCGCATCCACTCCTGGTAGAACCGGCGCACGGCGGGGTCGGTATGGCGCGCCGCGTAGACGTCGGCGGGCAGTTGGATGGCGCCGATGAGATGGCGCGGGACAGCGGTCAGCCCGGGGCTGCTCGGCGCCATGCGCATACCGTCGGCCGTGTGCAGGAGAACCGGAATCCGGGTGCCCGACGGCGTGCTGACGACGGCGGGCCGGGTGGTGGCGGCGGGATCAAAGTTGGCTACCGTCAGCCGGTACCCCGACGGCGCGGCCGACAGTCCCGCCTGATCGAGGAGCCGTGGATCGACCACACTGTAGGGGAGTCCGATGTCGTTGAGGAGCTGACCGTCGACCAGCGCCGTTCGCGAGGGCAACGATGCGGTCAGGTGCCACGGCATCGGCGGCGCGAGAGTCGCCGATGACATGTCGCCGGGCGTGTTGGCCAGCAGCGCGCCCGCGAACGGGCTTCCCGTCGGTACGAACACCCAGGACCGGGCGTGAAGTTTCTTGTGCCAGAAGCCGTTTCGGCCATTCTGGCGTCCTTCGACGCGCAGCTCGCGATTCTCCGGGCCCGGTCCGGGGGAGACGACGGTGAGTGCCGAGGTGATCTCGCCGGGAATCTTGGGCTGGCGTTGCCAGTCCGGTGCGGGGAGCTGCACGGCGGCGGTGGAGCGGTCGACGTACTCCCGTGCCAGGCTGTCCGCGCTGGGTTTGCCGTCCTGCCGGAACCAGCTGTAGCGGAAGAACACCGAGTCCGAGCCGGACGAGTCGAAATCGAAAGTGCGCGTGTACATGTCGCCGTATCGGTTGACGACGAACATCGTCGACGCCGACGCGGAGAGCGCGACCGACTGGAAGCGCCCGCCCACTGGACCGCCCACCTCGTACGAACGGTCGTTGGGCAACCAGGGGTCCGCGTAGACGATGCGGCTGCCGTCGCCGGTGAGCGCCGGAACCATAGTCATCTTGGCTTGCCCGCTCGGGTGAACCCGGCCGGCGATATCGAGATAGGCACGGTTGTCGGTCGGCGACGTGACCGACAGCGCCCACCCATGCGGGCGCACCGTGTTCGGCGGAAGCGTTTGACCGGGGCCGGTCCACAGCATGGCGCCCCACGCGGAGGTCCAGTTCCACAGCAGCGGTGACTGGGTGACGTTGTCCATCGTATAGATCCACCGCTCGCGGTCGATCCCGATCATCTCGTCATCGTCGAGAGAGATCGCATCGAGTTGGCCGCGCAGGCACGACGGCAAGGGCACGACGCGCCAGGACGTCGTGTGACGCGGTCGCGCGATGAGGGTGTGGCCGATCAACGCGAACTCCCAGAACCGGTTGAACTGGGTGCGCTCGGTGCGCAGATCCACCCGGGCGGGTGCGGCGCCGCCCCGATAGCGCGGAAGGGTGTCGAAGCCGGTGCGGTTGCCGGTCGACGGGAGCCCCGGTGGAACCTGGGCGGTACCGAACGGCACACACCGCTGTGGTCCGGCCACCGTCGGCCCCGGCCCGGTCAGGAGTGAACCGGCAACGACACCTGCGACCACGGCGAGGATCGCGCGCGATTTTCCCGGTGGGGGACTCATACGGCGATCATAGACAGCGCTAATGCGCGGGCAGGCGCAAGGAGAGAAGATCACCCGATTCGGTGCCGATGGTCAATCGAGCCGAATCGACGGGGTCGACCGCGGCGGCCGTCAACGGCTGCCCGAGGTCGTATGAGCAGGTGCGCCCCGTCTTCGTGTCCACGGTGATCAGCTGGCCGGTCGCCGTCGCGACGGCAAGCCGGTGCTGGGGAAGCGTCGCGAGGTCGTCGAGAAATCCCGGCCGCGGCCCGGTCAGATCGAGGGTCGACGCGGCAGCGGGATGGTGGATCGGGATTCGCAGCACCCGGCCGGTCCGGCTCGCGATGAAGGTGACGTACAGGTCGTTGCCGTCGGCCGTGATGCCGTCGACTATCAAGCCGTTGGTCAACGGTGCGATTGCGCTGGCCGTCTGTGCAGACCAGGCCCGGTCGACGGAGCCGTTCGGGCGGATTCGCAGTACCCCCAGGGCGCCATCGGCGACGTAGAGGGCGCGGTCAGCACCAAAGGCCATCCCGTTCGGCATCCCGAGGCCGCGCGCAAAGGTGTGCGGGACCGGATGGGCGGCGGTGGAATCGAATCGGAGGACCCGGCCGGTGCGGACCGCGCCGGGCAGCATATTCATCGTCGTCGTCCCGGACGCCACGTACATCAGGCCGTCCGGGCCGAGGCGCACGGCACCGGGAGACTCGACGGTGACGACCGCCGTGCGCCGGCCCTGCGCTGAGAGGCGCTCGACCTCGCCCTGGTTCAGCCGCGACACCCATAGCCGCCCGCCCTGGTCATACCCGAGGTTCTCCGACCACGCGAAGACGGGAACTTTCGCCGTACTGAGCACGGTGACCGACGGTGAGCCACACGGCGGGGCAGCCGTTGCGGCGGGAGGGGTGCTCAACGTCGCCGACACGGTCACGACGATTGCGGCGAGGACGAGAGCCGCGGTGGTGCTACGCATCCGGTCACGCTATCGCGGCCGGAATCGCCGGGGTTCAGTCGCCAGGGGCGATTGGCCGAATCGTGTCCGAGTCGGTTCCGGCCCGAATCCGTGGACACCGACTAGCGGTTCGAGATCAGGGGCACCGCCTGCTCGTCGTCGGTCCAGGAGCCGTGGTGCCCGATCATCGCTGATTCGAGTGGTTCATCTGCCGGGCACACGAGAACGGTGTCGCCCTCGGCGACGGCGATGAGGTCGCCGATTCGTTGTCGGATCGTCGCGATCGGCGGTGTCGAGCCGAACCAGTGCTCGTCGAGCGCCTGTTCCCGGGTGGCGATGCGCGCGTTGCCGGCAAGTCCGCCGGTCCAGCGGTCAGCGATGTCGAGAACGGCGCCGGGCCGACCGGCATGCACGTGCCGAACGCGGGCCTCGCCGGAAATCAGTGCCACGTCGTGCCGGAAGAGCGGATCGGCGTCGAGGTCGATCACGGTGCCCGCGTTGATCATTCCGTGGTCGCCGGTGATCAACAGGGTGCAACTGCCGGGCAGGTCGGTCATCAGGCCGGCCACCGTCTGATCGATTCGGGAGAGCTCGGCGAGCCACTCGGGAGACTCGGAGCCGAAGAGGTGGCCGGTCATGTCGAGCGCCGGGTGGTAGGCGTAGGCGAATCGTCTCGTGGTGCCCGAGTGAGTGGCCACCCGCAGGATGCCGTCGCGTACCGCGTCGAGAGTGTCGGCGTCGTGGAGCGTGCCGGCGGTGCGGAACGCGGCCCGCGTCAGGCCGGAGGTCGCCTGATACCCGGGCACCACATAGTGCACCTCGATGTCCCGGGCCACCAGCCCCTCGATGGTGCTCGGGTACGGCTGCAGCTGTTCGGGCGGATGATCGGCGCGGGCGTCGGGGCCGGCAGCGCTCCCCAGACGCCAGCGCAGTGCATTGAAGTTCGCGAGGCCGTCGTCGGACGGGACCGCGAAGCTGTATCCGATGATGCCGTGGGTGGCGCATGGGGCACCGACCGCGAGACTCGTGATGCTGGTCGCGGTGGTGGCGGGAAACCCGGCGCGGAGGGTTCGCCGCACGCCGGCCGCCAGGGCCGGTGCGACCTCGGGGTGGCGGGCGAGCAGTTCGCCCCCGAGACCATCGATCAGGAGCACGACGATGTCGCGGGCGGGAACGACGGCCAGGGTGTTCTCGGCAACTCCGCCGAAGGCGCTGGCGACGGCTGGCAGCACGTCGGCCAAGGTGTGATTCACGGGCTACCGCACGGTCATCAGGAGTGCCGACGGGGTGGTCAGGGGTAGCCGGTAGCGGCCGCTGCGCCGATTCGCCCGCTCGGTTGCCCGGGGGGTGAAGCCGCCGGCCGCGGTGACCGTGGCGGCGGCATACCGCGTTCCGCTGAGGGCGTCCGGTGATGGGGCGGTCAGCCGGGCGACCTCGGCGTCGCCGGCGGATCCGCCGGCCACGTTGACCACGATGCGGCCGCGGAAGGCGCGGTCGAGGTTGTCGACGATGACCTTCACCGAACCATCGCCCATCCGCACCGCATGCGCGGTGATGCTGGCACCACCGGCGTCGACGGTCACCGGCAGGATTGCGCCGCCCACCATTTGATGAACCATCAGGGTGCCGTAGTAGTTGGGGTTGACCTGCGCGGTGTCGCTGCGTTTCGCGGCGGGACTGCCGAAGCAGAACACCGGATAGCTCTGGCAGTCGTCGACCTGGTTGTGCAGGTTGACGCCGGTGACTCCGAGGCGGGCCGCCGTCATCAAATAGTCGACGGTCCATAGTGCTGCGCCGAAGGAGTTGGTGACGCCCTCACGTCCCTCTCTCGCCACGGAGTTGGTTTCCGCCAACTGCGGCCGCAACCCGGCACGGTGGGCCAGCGCGGTGAACTGGCTCAGGAATTTCGTCTGCCGGGCCCGGGTATCGGGGGACAGCAGTCCGTCGACGGTGGGCAGCGCGCCGGCCGCGCGTGCCGCGGCGACGGGAACGCCGAGGCGGGTGATGTTCACAAACGGGTAGTAGTGTTGGTTGAGGGTGCGGCTCTGCTTACCGAAGGCTTGTACATAGGCGGTCAACCACGGCGCAACCATCGACGGCCACAGCTGATTGTCGATTGCGGGGATTCCCACCGCGCCGGCCGCGGTGTTGGGACCGTCGAAACGTACCGCCCCGGCGGCGGCGCGGATGGCTTGGCGATAGACCCTGGCGTCACGGATGTAGCCCTGCGGGTCATAGGGGCGGCGGGTGCCACCCGGCGCTTGGAGGACGTGGACGTTGGGCTCGTTGCCGATTTGGATGGCGCGCAGGCCGGCGCCGAGGCGTCGCGTCGCGGCCGCGGCTTCGTTGGCGGCGGCGGCGGGATCGAAATGCCCGAGGTTCACC
>NZ_DIAX01000020.1 GCF_002414845.1 Gordonia sp. UBA5067
CACGCGGCCTCGGAGATATTGATGACGGTGGCGCCGAGGCGCACCGCACGCATCACCGCGGCCGCAAGCCCGGCCACCGACCCGTAGCCGCTGCCGACGGTGGCCGTTGGCTCATCGTCGGTGGTTGGGCGCGGCGGCGAGAAGGCGGTGCTCGACTGGCGGATCGAGATGAGCGATACGTCGGGGGCGAGGCCGACGAATCCGTCGGCCGCGTCGGCACGGGCGGCGATGAGACCGGCGACAAGCGTGCCGTGGGCATCGCAGTCGGTCAATCCACTCACCCCGGTGACGAAGTCGCCGCCATCCTCGACCCGCGGCAACCGGGGGTGCGGCGTCACGCCGGTATCGATGACCGCTACCCGCTGGCCGGCGCCGGTGCTGAGGCGATGTACCCGGTCGACGTCGAGTAGGGCCCGCACCGATCGGGTGGCCGCGGTGGGGTGGGCGACGACGACGGGCACGGCGCAGCGCGTCCGCTGCTCCGCACGCCCCGGCGTCGCGGCCTCGCCCGGAAGCGTCGAGGCGGCCGCCGGCGGATGGACCGCCGCCGCCGATGCGGCAGTCATCATCGCAATCGGAGCGGCTCCGCACAGGGTTGCGAAGGCAGAGACGACGACGTGGGTCAGTACCGGCCGGCTCACCACGCCTCCCGGATCATCCGGTAGAGGTCCAGCGCCCACAACAGCAGCGGCAGGAGGACGACTAGCAGCGCGTACTCGCCTAATTCGGCGGCGCGTCGTTGCAGCGGAGAAAAGGTGCGACCCGCGGACCATCCGCCGACCGCCAGCGCGATTGCGGCGACCGCGAGCGCGGCCAGCGCCGCGGTCAGCGGCCGAGACGGATGCTCCCCGAGGGCGGCGGAGACGATGGCGGCCGCAAGGAAGCCCACCAGCGCAGCAGCGCCCCCACCAGCCAGTGCGAGGGCCTGCAACAGGTCGGTGTGTGAGCGTCCGCGCAGCACGAGCGCGATACCGACGCCCACGGCAATGACGGCAAACCGCCAGTCCGGCGTAGCGAAACCGATAGTGGTCGCCGCGACGGCCGCGACGGCCGCGGCTCCCAGGCACAACCCGGTGAGACAGCCGCGGGCGTGCTCGGCGCGGCGGGTCAGCGCGGCGATATCGGGCAGCGCACTCAGCGATACCGCGTCGACAGCATCAATCGTCGGCAAGGGGGGCACCTCCACCGGATCAATCGGCTCACCCGGTGACGGAACGGGCGGCAGCGGGATCTTGGCGAGGAGGATAGTCAGGCGCGGTGCCGCGAGAACCAGCAGGAGAGCGGCGACGGCGGTCAGCGCCGCCACCGGTGCACGATCCATTCCGGAGCGACCAACCGCGGCGGCGCCAACGGCGAGGCAGCCCGCGGTGATCGCCGCGAGGTGCGTGATCGGCGCGACCCGAGTCAGGCGCAACGTGATGGCCGCGCAGGTGGTGGCTGCGACAACTGCGAGCAGTGCCTGTTCGGGACCTGCGTTTCCCGGCACCGCGATGAACCCGGCTGCCCCCGACAGCGCCGCCGCCATAGCGCAGAGGGCCGCCGGGAGGGGGCCGGACAGCTCAGTGAATCGTGCGCAGTACAGCGCGGCGACGAGCAGTGTCACCGCCCCGATGATGGCGACGGCCCCCGCTACGGCTTGCGCCGGCGCCGTCGCGGTGGCGCGCGTGACAATCAGCCCGGCAGCACCGGCGATCGTCGCGCAGCCAGCCACCGCGGCACCGAGGCGCAGCGCTGCCTCAGCTGTCCACGACCGGTCGCCGGTTGTCTCGGTCAGTGCGTCGAGAGTGTCGTCGATGAGAACCGCGGGGTCCTCGGCCGGCCCCTCCCGCAGCACGAGCCAGGTTCCGTCGTCGATTCCCGCGCCGCGCAGGGTTTCCTGCGGTGCGAGCGCATCCCGGCCGATCGGCCGTAGCGTCCACTCCAGTGTCGGGCCGGTGACGTCGGCCGGTCCGGCCAGCCGAAGCACCAGCTCGTCGAGGAAGTCGGTGATCGGTAGATCTGATGGCAGCCCGACGTCGATGCTCGACGTTGGTCCGGCCACGGAAACACGCGCCCATGCGGTCATGAATCATCCCCCCAGATGAAGCTCCCCTTCAGACGACGGTCTACCAGCCGGTGCGGTCCGGTGGCGACGAAACGGGAAAAAGTCCGGTTGTCGCGATTCGCGGCGGATCCCACCGTGTCGGCGCTACTGTCACGGGCGGGATCGTGCTCGGGGGAGCGCGGGACCGGCCGACGAAGATCTGGGGGGATCGATGGCTGATTCGACGCGCCTGTTTGTGCGGGAGGCCCGTCTCGGGCCGCCACCGGCGCCAGGCGGTGACGTGGATCTTGTTGCACCGCCTGAGGTTTCACACCCGGTTCCGGGTGGTCTGGCGGCCACGGCGCTGCCCGCGGTCATGGTTATCGCTGTCGTCGGCATGATCGCGCTGATGTTCGTCACCGGCGGCCGATCCGTCTTGGCAAACCCGCTGTTCCTGATGTTTCCGATGATGATGCTCATGTCGATGGTCGGCATGTTCGCCACCGGAGGTCGCGGCGGTGGCAAGCGGGCGGCGGAGTTGGGTGCCGAACGTCGTGACTACTTCCGATACCTCGCGCAGTTGCGCGGCCAGGTGGCCGCCACTGTCGACGAACAGTCGGCCGCGCTGCGGTGGTGCCATCCGGCGCCAGCCGCGTTGAGTCGGGTGGTCGGGTCGCGGCGGATGTGGGAACGCCGCCACGGCGATGGGGACTTCACTCATCTGCGCGTCGGTGTCGGCGCCCAACGACTCGCCACCAGACTCGTGCCGCCGGAGATGGCGCCCCCGGAGGACCTCGAACCGGTCGCCATGGTCGCGCTGCGCCGATTCCTGCGCGCGCACGCCGCCGTCCACCGGCTACCGATTGCGGTCTCGTTGCGCGGGTTCCCGGTGGTCGCCGTCGACGGTCCGGCCGACGATGCGCGCGGATTGGTGCGCGCGATGCTCGTCCAACTCGCCGTGTGGCACGGACCCGATCAGGTGCGGATAGCCGTGGCCGCAGCGCCGGACCGGTGGGTGCACTGGGACTGGATCAAGTGGCTGCCGCATTCCGCGCGGCCGGCCGATGGTGACGACGAGGCACGACCATTGGGCGCGGCATCGCTGCTCGGCGCGTCGCTGCGTGAGATCGAGACAGCACTGGCCCCCGAGTTCGCCGAACGCACCCGCTTCACCAGGGGTGAACCCGGGACCGGGGCGCGCCCGCACGTGATGATCGTGATCGACGGCGGTCTGGTGAGCGGCGACGAACGGCTGGCCGGTGACGCCGGCATCGACGGCGTCGCGATTCTCGCGCTCGACGGCACCTTGGGCGAGGTGGCTGCTCGACGCGGTATCGCACTGCAGGTCGCGGGGCCGGTCCTCGCCGCCCGCACCGCGGTCGGGCTCGAGGAATTCGCCGTGGCCGACCGGCTGACACTGGCCCAAACGACGGCGTGTGCGCGGCGGATGGCTGCATTCCGGCCGTCGACAATGCTCCCGGTGCTGACCGATCTGGGCGCAGACGGTCCGGCCGGCGATCCGGGACTGGCCGGGTTGCTCGACGTCGGAGACCCGCGCGCCTTCGACCCGCGGGTGCGCTGGCGCGGCCGAACCGGGCGGGAGCGGCTGCGCGTGCCAATCGGCTACGCCCCCGACGGTGGGGTGGTGGAGCTCGACCTCAAGGAGAGTGCGCACGGCGGAATGGGGCCCCACGGACTGTGTGTCGGCGCCACCGGGTCGGGTAAGTCGGAACTGTTGCGCACATTGGTACTCGCCCTGGTGGCGACCCACTCGCCCGACGAGCTCAACCTGGTACTCGTCGATTTCAAGGGCGGCGCCACCTTCCTCGGACTGGAGCGGACGAGGCATGTCGCGGCGGTCATCACCAACCTTGAGCAGGAGCTCTCGCTGGTGGACCGGATGGGCGATGCGCTGCGCGGCGAGCTGAACCGGCGCCAAGAACTGCTGCGCGCCGCGGGGAACTTCGCGAATGTCACCGAGTACGAGCAGGCACGTGCGAGCGGTGCCGGCCTGCCGCCGCTGCCGGCCCTGTTCGTCGTCGTCGACGAGTTCTCCGAGTTGCTGGCCCAGAAGCCCGATTTTGCGGAGCTGTTTGTGATGATCGGCCGACTGGGCCGGTCGTTGCACATTCACCTCTTGCTGGCCTCGCAGCGGCTGGAGGAGGGGAAGCTGCGCGGACTGGACTCGCACCTGTCCTACCGCATCGGCTTGAAGACGTTCTCCGCCAACGAATCCCGCTCGGTGTTGGGCGTTCCCGATGCCTATCACCTGCCGAGCGTGCCGGGGTCGGCGTACCTCAAATGCGATTCCGCCTCGCCCCGCCGGTTCAACACGAGCTACGTCTCGGGGCCGGTCCGCGACGAGGCGCTGGATGCGGTGGGCGCGGCGCCCGCCCGCCGCGATTCGGCGCGGGCCGGATGGGTCCTCGACTTCACCGCGGCTTCCGCCCCGTCGCCTGGGCCGACGATTCCGCCGACGGTGCCCACCTCCGTCGACGATCGGGCGGCGCGGCGGTCGGGGCCGTCGCTGCTGGACGTGCTCGTCGACCGAATGGCCGGCCATGGATCGTCCGCGCACGAGGTGTGGCTGGCCCCACTCGACGACTCGCCGCTACTCGGCGAACTTGCCGCGCCGCTTCCGGTGGAAGTGGCTGGAATAACGGGGTCCCTGCGCCTGCCCGTCGGCATCGTCGACCGTCCCTACGACCAGCGGCGCGAACTGCTCATCGTCGACGTGTCGGGCGCGGCGGGAAACGTAGCCGTCGTCGGCGGTCCACAATCGGGAAAGTCGACGGCGCTGCGCACACTGATCTGCGCGGCCGCGCTGACGCACACGCCCGCGCAAATCCAGTTCTACTGCCTCGATTTCGGCGGCGGCGGGCTCGTCGGGCTGGCGGAACTCCCGCACGTCGGATCGATTGCTACCCGCGCCGAACCCGAGCGCATCCGGCGAACCCTCGCCGAGGTCAGGTCGATCATGGCCAGGCGCGAAGAGGCTTTCGCCCGGCTGGGTGTCGAGTCGATGCGTGCCTTCCGGTCACGGTGCATTGACGAGCCGGGCGCCGTCGGCGGCGATCCGCACGGGGATGTGTTTCTCGTCCTCGACGGCATGGGGGTGCTGCGCGACGAGTTCGACGAACTCGCGGCCGACCTCGCCGCCATCGCCTCGGGTGGGCTGTCGTACGGCGTGCATATCGTCGTGACGGCGACACGATGGGCGCAGATCCATCCGTCGGTGCGCGATCTCATCGGGTCGCGAATCGAGTTGCGCCTCGGCGACCCGCTCGATTCGGAGATGAGTCGTCGCGCCGCTGAGCTCGTGCCCGTCAACCGGCCCGGACGGGGGATCACCGCAGAGGGGCTGCACCTGCTCGTCGCGCTGCCCGGACTGGCGGCCGATGCCGGTCTCGCCGGTCTCATCGAGGCCGTGGTGGACCAGCATCCGGGTCTGCAGGCGCCCCCGGTGCCCTTGCTGCCGACGCAGCTAGATTTGGCCGGCGTCAACGCGCAGTTCGCCGCCGCGGGCGTGGACCTCCCCGTCGGCGTCGTCCCGATCGGGGTCGGCGAGTCGGACCTGGCCCCGGTGCTACTCGACTTCACCGCCCGGCACCACTTGCTGGTCCTTGCCGATGTCGAGCACGGCAAGACCACCGTCCTGGCCACCCTCGCCTCGGGATTGGTCGCGGGAGCCGACCCGACGCAGGCCAAGCTCGTCGTCGTCGACTATCGCCGGACGATGCTGGGCCGCGTGCCCGACTCCCATCGGGCCGGCTACGTGAGCTCGGCGGCGTCGGCGGGCCCGATGATGGCCGAGCTCGCGACGCTCCTGGAGGGCAGGCTGCCGCCGGACGATGTCACCCCGGCGCAGCTCGCCGCGCGCGCCTGGTGGAGCGGCCCGGACATCTATCTGTTCGTCGACGACTACGACATGGTCGCGACGAGTAGCGCCAACCCGCTGCTGGTCCTGGTCGACCTGTTGTCCAGCGCCCGCGATATCGGCTTCCACCTGGTGCTCGCCCGCCGGTCCGGTGGTGTGTCGCGGGCGCTGTTCGACCCGGTGATCGCTCGGCTGCGCGACCTGTCAACCGACACGTTGCTGATGAGTGGGGATCGCGACGAGGGCTACATCGTCGGCCAGACGCGGATGTGTCGGCGCATTCCTGGGCGGGGGGAATTCGTCACCCGCGTCGGCAGCGAGGTCATCCAGGTGGCGAGCGAGTCATGAGCAGGGCGCTGGCGATCGCACGCAGTCACGCCGACGCAGGGGTGTCGGCGCTGCTCGTCGTCGCGAGCGACGGGCACGAGTGGGTGGCGCATCGCGTTGCCGGTGCGTCTGCGGAATCGGCCAGCACTGTGCTGCGCGGCGACCGGGCGACCGTGATCGGCCGATTGTCGGGCGCAGCCTCGGGAGTCGACCTCGTCGTCGTCGACGCCCCACCGCAATGGGCGCGTACCGCACTGCGCACGGTCGTCTCGGCAGTCGGCACTCCGCGGATCGTGGCCGTGGACCCAGCGCTACTGCAGCGCTTCGGCGCTCATCGCCCGCTTCCTCCGGTCGCGACGGCCGGGGCGGGGTTCGTCCATCGCCGGGCGCGACGATGGCCGGTGGGATTGGCGGCAGTGATCCTCGTCCTCATGGTTGCGGTCGGCGCGGGGCTGGCCCGATCACGCTCGCCATCGGCTGCCGCGACGATGGTCGGCGGGGTCCGGGTCGACG
>NZ_DIAX01000070.1:0-178 GCF_002414845.1 Gordonia sp. UBA5067
GATTCGGTGTCGGTTTGGAAAGCTTCGACGGCGACGGTGATCAGGAACACCTGGAACGCGATCAGGACGATGACGTAGAGCACGACGGCCGAGGAGGTGCGTCGTGCTTTGGCGGAGGTTCTCATGTGTGCCTGCCGAGTGCCCAGATGGTGCCGTCGGCGCGGACCTCGAGGTCGAT
>NZ_DIAX01000070.1:374-1724 GCF_002414845.1 Gordonia sp. UBA5067
CAGCCGAGGTGGGTGCACTTCTGGCTGAACGCGACGACCTCGGTGTCGGTCAGGCGGACGAGGATCGCCGGGTCATCGTTCCCCGGGTAATGGAACAGGTAGGTGCTGCCGATGTCGACGGCGGCGAGGTCGACGATCGCTCGTGGTTCGCCGGTGTTGATGCTGCGCAGTTGGGTCCAGATTGCGATGCCGACGTTGGCTGCGGCCATGGTGCCTGCGCCGAGGACGAGGTAGCGAGCGAACTCGCGGCGTGTGACCTCTTCTTCGGATTGTGCTTCGTAAGGGAAGTCACGTTTCCATGGCGGGGCGACGGGGACCGGTTCGATGTCGCCGTTCATGAGGGTGCCTCCATGTCGAGTCCGAAGGGGTCGTCGAGCCAGGTTGTGGTCGCGCCGGCGAGCGCATCGATGGGGCCGGCGAGTGCGTCGTCGATCACGGTGTAGACCTTGGTGCGGACCTGTTGGCGGCCGAACAGGAAGTCGCGGAACAGCGAGCCGCGTCGGGTGTCGCGGAACTCTTCGATGGTGCCGTACCAGAGCGCTTCGCTGGGGCACACCGAGGCGCACATCGGGGTGAGTCCTTCGCTGGTGCGGTCTGTGCACATGTCGCACTTCATCATCTGGTCGAAGTCGGCGACGTACTTGGGGACGCCGAACGGGCAGGCGAGCACACAGTTGGAGCAGCCGATGCACCGCGGTTTCAGCGCCGATTGGACGATGCCTTCTTCGGTTTGTTTGATCGCGTCGGCAGGGCACACCTGCGCGCAGGTGGGGTCTTCGCAGTGCATGCACACCATTGGTGCGGTCTGGGTGGTGGTGGCGCGGTCGACGCGTTCGAGGTGGATCAGTGACTGGCCGCGGTGGGTGCCGCACTCGGCGCACGCTTGGACGCATGCTTCGCAGCCGATGCAGCGGCTCTGGTCGATGACGAACACCGGGTTGTCGTCGATGCCGAACTGCCCGGATCTCACCGCTGGTCTCCGTGCAGTTCCATGTCGCGGGCGTCGGTCGTGGCGGTGTGTCCGCCGGCGCGTTCGACGCGCACGGCGGCGACTTTGAACTCGGGCATCTTGGACAACGGGTCGACGGCACGGTTCGTGAGCTGGTTGGCGGCCTTGTCGCCTGGCCAGTGATAGGGGATGAACACGGTGTCGGGTCGGATCGTGTTCACCACGTGCGCGGGAAGGGTGATCGTGCCGCGCCGGGAGGTGACGGTGACGAGGTCGCCGTCGGCGACACCGATGCTGTCGGCGAGGCGTGGGTGCATCTCGCACAGTGGTTCGGGGTATTGGGCGACGAGCGCAGCGATGCGCCGGGTCTGGGTGCCGGACAGGTATTGCGACACGACGCG
>NZ_DIAX01000070.1:1997-4192 GCF_002414845.1 Gordonia sp. UBA5067
GGGATCGGCCAGAACAGGCCCATCTCGTCTTCGATGCGTTGCCAGGTGGCTCCGGTGTAGTCGGCGGTGCCACCGGTGCTGGCCCGGCAGAGCTCGTCGAAGATCTGTTCGGTGTTGGTGTAGGGGAAGTACTCGCTCTTGCCGAGGCGTTCGGCGATGTCGAGCAGGATCTGCCAGTCCAGGCGGGCTTCGCCCGGTGGGGTGACGGCGGCGTTGATCTTGATGATCCTGCCCTCACCGCTGGTCGAGGTGCCCTCGTCCTCCTCGTGCAACGACCCGGGTAGGACGATGTCGGCATGATGGGCAGATTCGGAGAGGAAGAAGTCGATCACGGCGTAGAACTCGAGCTTGTCGAGCGCCTCGCGGGTGAAGTTCGAATCGGGCGCCGACACGAGCGGGTTGAAGCAGATCGACAACAAGCCCTTGATGGTGCCGTCGTGGATCGCTTCGATCAGCTCCTCCGCCGGCAGGCCCTTGCCGGGGATGTCGGCTTCGTCGCAGTTCCACACCTTTGCCACCGCGGCACGGTGCTCGGGGTTGGTGATGTCACGGTTGCCGGGCAGTTGGTCGCACTTGTGGCCGTGCTCGCGACCACCTTGGCCGTTGCCCTGCCCGGTGATCGTCGACACCCCGCAACCGGGTTTGCCGAACTTGCCGGTGGCGAGCCCGAGGTTGATCGCGGCGAGGACGTTGTCGACCCCTTTGGTGTGCTGCTCGATCCCGCGGGCGTGCAGCATCATCCCGGTCGCGGACGTGCCCCACAACTCTGCAGCTTCCTCGATCCGCGCCGCCGGGACCCCGGTGATGCCGGCCGCCCAGGCCGGTGTCATGTCAGCCACGGCTGCTGCGGCGTCGTCGAAGTTGACGGTGTGGTTGTCGATGAAGTCGTGGTCGAGCCAGTCGCGTTCGATCAACACATGGAGCACAGCGCCGAACAGCGCCGAGTCGGTGCCCGGACGTACGGGCAGGAACAGGTCCGCTGTGCGGGCGAGTGGGACGACTCGGGGGTCTTGGACGATCAGCTTGGCGCCCCGGTCACGTGCCCGCCAGATGTAACTGGTGGTGATCGGGAACGTCTCGGCGACGTTCGAACCGGCGATCCACACCACATCGGCGAGCGGGATGTCGCTCCACGGGTTCGGTGCCCGGTCGACGCCGAGCGCCTTCTTGTTCCCGGTGCCGGCCGACACCATGCAGAAGCGGCCGTTGTAGTCCAAGTTCGCGGTGTGCAACGCGAGGCGGGCGAACTTTCCGACGAGATAGCTCTTCTCGTTCGTCAGCGAAACGCCGGACAGCATCGCGAACGCGTCGTCCCCGTGCTCGGCCTGGATGCGTTTGATCGCGGACACGACCTTGTCGAGGGCCTGATCCCAGGTGATGTTTCGGAACCCGCCCGGTGCGGTGGCGTCGCGTTCCATCGGATGCAGCAACCGGTCCGGGTGACTGCCTTGGAGGTAGCGCTTGACACCTTTCGGGCAGAGCTTGCCTTCGTTGAACGGGAACTCGTACCACGGTTCGAACCCGACGACCGCGTTGTCGTGGACCTTCAACTTGATACCGCACTGCTGACCGCAGAAGCAGCAGTGCGTGTTGACGACCTTGTCGATGGTCAGCCCGGCGTTCCATCCGCCCGGCGGAGTTTCGTTGAGGTGCGGCCCGTAACGGGCGATCAGTTCCTCGTCGGTGATCGGTGGTCGTGCCATCAGCCGAACCCTCCTACCCGCGCCGATTGAGCGAGAGTGACATGTGCGCGCCGACAACGAGGGCAGGTGTCCTGGTAGTTGCCGCCACCCTCGATCGAGTAGTCGAACCCGACCTGTGGGAGCACTTCTTTGAGATCGGCGATCTGCTGGGCGCTGGCGAACGGTTCGCCGCACCGCCGGCACACCGCCGGTGCACCTTCGTCGTTGGCGCGCTTGTAGTAGGCGACGCCGAGGTTGCCGGGGCGTTGGAAGATGTGGAACAGCTTGCCGAACGGCAGGTACATCAACCCGAGGATCACGGTCAACGCGTGGATCGTGTTCAGCGCCGAGTAGAAGCGGCCTTCGAGCCACATGCTCGACACGGTCAGGAACAGACCAGAGACCGAGACCGCGAACAGTCCGGCAAGGGCGAGGAAGTCGCCGGAGCGTTCCACGGCCATCGCGCCCGGGTCGCGCAAACGGCGACGTAGGAAGATGAACACCCCGGCGAGC
>NZ_DIAX01000072.1 GCF_002414845.1 Gordonia sp. UBA5067
CATGTCGCCCTTGCGGATCATCGGGCCGGCCTCCATGGAGGTGTGGATCTCGTCGCCGGTGCGGTCGAGGAATCCGGTGTTGATGAACACGACGCGGTCCTGTGCGGCCTTGATTGCGGCCTTGAGGTTCGCCGTGGTGCGGCGCTCCTCGTCCATGATGCCGACCTTGAGCGTATTGCGCGGCACATCGATGACCTCTTCGACGGCGCCGAACAGGTCGCTGGTGAACGCCACCTCATCGGGTCCGTGCATCTTTGGCTTCACAATGTAGATCGACCCGGTGCGCGAGTTCTGGAGGCCTTCGGTGGACAGCCCGTGCTTGCCTATTAGTCCGGTGACCAGTGCGTCGAGGATGCCCTCGGGCACCTCGTTGCCGTCCGCGTCGAGAATTGCCGGGTTGGTCATCAGGTGCCCGACGTTGCGCACGAACAGCAGCGACCGGCCGTGCAGTTCCACGTCGGAGCCGTCGGGTGCGGTGTAGACCCGGTTCGGGTGCAAGACGCGGGTGAAGGTCTTGCCACCCTTGGCGACCTCCTCGGCGAGATCGCCGCGGTTGAGGCCGAGCCAGTTGCGGTAGCCCACCACTTTGTCGTCGGCGTCGACGGCCGCCACCGAGTCTTCGAAGTCCATGATGGTGGTGATCGCCGACTCCATTTCGACATCAGCGATCCCGGCCTTGTCGGTGGAACCTACCGGCGACGTCGCGTCGAAGAGGATGTCGATGTGCAGCCCATTGTGGCGCAACAGGATCGACGTCGGCGCGAGGGCGTCGCCGCGATAGCCGACGAAGACGGTCGGGTCGGCGAAAGTCGTGGTCAGTTCGTCATCGCCGAGGACGACGATCACCTTGTTGCCGTCGATCACATAGCGCGTCGCGTCGGCGTGGCTGCCCTCCTCCAGGGGGATCGCGGTGTCGAGGAAGCGTTTGGCGTAGGCGATGACCTTATCGCCGCGGACCTGGTTATATCCCTTGCCCCGCTCGGCGCCGCCGGACTCCGCGATCACGTCGGTGCCGTAGAGCGCGTCGTAGAGCGAGCCCCAGCGCGCATTGGCGGCATTCAGCGCGAAGCGCGCGTTCAGGATCGGAACGACGAGCTGCGGACCAGCCGTCTGCGAGATCTCGGTGTCGACGCCGGTCGTTTGGATCTCGAAATCCGCCGGCGGGGTCACGAGGTAGCCGATATCGGTGAGGAACTGCTTGTAGGTGTCGAAGTCGACCCGGCCGTCGACGGCGGGATGCTCGTGGTGCCACTGGTCGATCTTGGCCTGCAGCTCGTCGCGAACGGTCAGCAGTTCGCGGTTGCGGGGCGCGTAGGTGTTGACGACGTCGGCCGCGCCCGTCCAGAACGCGTCGGGGTCTACGCCGGTGCCGGGCAACGCTTCGGTGTTGATGAAGTCGTAGAGGACCGGTGATACCTGGAGGTCGTGGACGGTGACGCGGTCAGACATGTCAGCCTTTCTTAGGGGGTAACGAGGCACATAAGCGCAGGTGATCCGTGTACGGCGCCGAGTACATGCTACTACTTCGCACTAGCTCGAAGGGAGCTGGTCGAGGAGCCCGCGAACGGTGTCGAGCAGCCGGTCGCGCAGCCCCGAGCCGGCGTCGGCGATCGCTTGCTGCTCGCGCAGATACATGGCCTTTCCCGCGGCCGTCTCGATGGGGATCGGCGGGTAGCCGAGGTCGGCGAGGTCGTAGGGGCTGGCCCGCATGTCGACCTCACGGGCCCGGTACGCGAGGTCGAAGGCGTCGGCGACCAGATTCGAGTCCACCAGCGGGCTGAGTTTCGCCCCGACGCGATAGAGATCCATCGTCGCGTGCAGGCAACCCGGTTGTTCGTGGTCGAGTTGGGTGTCACGGGTGAGCGCGGTCGCGTTGCGCCCGCGCGCCTCGCCGGCGAAGAAGCGGAAGGCGTCGAAGTGGCTGCAGAGAAGTTGATTGGCCTCGACGACGGCATCGGTGCCCGCCGTACCCAGCCTTAGCGGCACCCGGTGCCGCGGTGTATCGGTTCGGTACACCATCGCCCACTCGTGTAGGCCGAAGCACCCGAAGCGCGGTGGCCGGCCGGCGGTGGCCGCGAGGAGCGCACCCGTCGTGCGCAGGGTGCGTTCGCGCTGGCGCAAGTAGTCATGACCGACGGTGACCCCGCCGTGCGTCCCGCGGTAGCCACGGGCACCGGCGTAGGGGTGTGCGCCGCTGGGCGGGTCGGCCAGAAGCGTCCCGTAACCGGGATGCCAGCGGCGCAACTGGGCCGGCCGGTAGGGATAGTAGGTGAATAGGAAGTCGACGACGGGATGGCTGCCGCCCTGCCGACGGTCGGTGAGGTAGTCGCCGACCACGGCGTCGATCCGCTGACGGTGCCGCGCCGCGGCGGCCGACCAGTGCGCGGCCGACAGCACGCTGAGCCGGTCGGTAGACGGTGACTGTGGCACGGCTCAGACCCGGTGGGTCGCATCGCGGACGGTACCGAGCAGGTCTTCGACGAGATCGGCCAAGGCGACCAGACCGGCGGTATGGCCATCGTCCACCACCGCCGCCAGATGTGAGCTGGTGCGCCGCATGTCGGTCATCGCGTCGTCGAGCATGGTGGTGGCGCTGAGTAGCGGGAGGGGATGGATCTGCTCAGCGCCGATAATCGTTTCCGGCCCGCGCGCGTCGTCCACGATCGCCCCCAGCACGTCCTTCAGATGTAGGTATCCGGTGAGGGTGCCGTCGTCGCCCCGCACGGGGAAGCGCGAGTAGCCGGTTTCGGCGACCGCATCCTCTACGCTGCGCAGAGTGGGTCCGCTTTGTCCCGGGGCGGCGTCGACGCACCGCAGCCGGGTCAGCGGAATCATCACATCGGCGACAGTCCGGCCAACACTGGCGAGGGCACGCGTCAGTCGCTGGTGCTCCTCGTCGTCGAGGAGACCCTCGTCACGCGAATCACTGATCATGACGGCGAGCTCGGCCTGGGAAACAGTCGAATCAAGTTCATCGCGTGGGGTGACCCGCAGGGCGCGCAGCGAGAGGTTGGCGAGCAGGTTGTAGAACGCGATGACTGGGCGGGCGAGCCGGACGAACATCAGGTGGACCGGAACCAGCAGCATGGCCGAACGCTCCGGGCCGGCGAGGGCGATGTTCTTCGGGACCATCTCGCCGAGCAGGATGTGCAGGATCACGACCAGCGTCAGTGAGACGGTGAAGCTGATCGGGTGGAGGAGGCTGTCCGGTACTGATGCCCACTGCAGTGGCTGCCCCAACAGGTGGGCGATGGCCGGCTCGCCGATTCGGCCGAGCAGGATGGAACAGATCGTGATGCCTAATTGTGCGCCGGCGAGCATCACCGAGAGACGCTCAGAGGCGCGGATGACGGTACGGGCGCGCGAGAACCCATCCTCCTCGAGGGCTTCGAGGCGGTCGCGGCGGGCCGAGATCAACGAAAACTCGGCGGCCACGAAGAAGGCATTGGCGGCCAACAACAGCACTGTCAGGGCGAGGCCGACCCAGTCGCTCATGTCGGCACCTCATCATCGCGGAGACTCTCGCCGCTGGTGGCGAGTGGCTGCAACGACACCGTGTCGATACGGCGACCGTCCATCGCGGTGACGCGGGCGCGCCAACTCCGGTCGACGGTAGACCGCTCACCCCCGTCGCCGGTTTCGTCGTCCTCATCGCCGCCTCGGGGCAGCGACACCAGGGTGACTTCGTCGCCGGTGGCCGGGATTCGTCCGAGGTGGAACATGACGAGTCCGCCCAGCGTGTCGTAGGCCCCCTCGGGGGCGCGCAGCCCGATTGCCGTGTCGAGTTCGTCGAGCCGCAGCAGGCCCGAGCACAGATAGCCGTCCCCATCGGGGGCGACGGCGGCATTCTCGTCGTCATGTTCGTCGGTGACCGGGCCGACGATCTCCTCGATCACATCCTCGGTGGTGACGATCCCGGCGGTGCCGCCGTACTCGTCGATGACGACGCACACTTCAAGGCCACCGACGGCGAGCTGCTCGACAACGGCGTCGCCGTCGAGGCTGGCCGGGACGGTGGCCGCCGGCCACACCAGCGTGCCGAGGCGGGTGGTGCGCAGTTCGGCGTGTGGCACCGAGAATGCCTGCTTGATGTGCACGACTCCGATCAGATTGTCCAGATCGCCTTCGTGGCATACCGGGAATCGGCTGTGCCCGGTGTCGGCGGCGACGCGCACCAGGTCGTCGACGGTGTCGTCGGGGCCCAGGGTGGTGACCCGGACGCGCGGGGTCATCAAATCCTCGGCGGTGAGCTCGCCGAACCTCAGCGAGCGGTCGACGAGCACCGCGGTGTCGGCGTCGATGGCGCCGTGCCGCGCCGAGTTGCGCACCAGTGACGCGAGTTCCTGCGGTGAGCGTGCGGAGGCGAGTTCCTCCGCCGGCTCGATGCCCAGGCGCCGCACCAGCCAGTTCGCCGCACCGTTCAACCCTCTGATGGCCCACCGGAAGACCGCCGAGAATGCCACCATCGGCGCGGCCGTGAGACGTGCGGTGGCCAATGGCAGGGCAATGGCGAGATTCTTCGGGATGAGTTCGCCGAGCACCATCGACAGGGAGGTGGCCAGGACGAGTGCCAGCGCCGCCGTCAGGCTGCCGTGCCATCCCGGCGGAATGCGCAGGGTGCTCAACGCGGGGTTGATGAACTGAGCCAGAACCGGTTCGGCGAGATAGCCGGTGATCAGCGTCGTGATGGTGATGCCGAGTTGGGCACCGGACAGCTGAAACGACAGGGTCTTGTGCGCGCGCTCGACCTGGCGGGAACGCCGGTCGCCGCGGGTGGCGACGTCGTCGGTTACTGTCGAGCGCTCCAGCGCGGTGAGGGAGAACTCGGCGGCCACGAAGACCGCGGTCCCCATCGTCAGGGCGATGAATCCGATCACCGCCGCGGTCGTCGCGGCTATGGCCACCCAGTCCATGGCGGTGTCACCACCCGCCCGGAAGGGGACGGCCCTCGGCGAATCCCGCTGCCGACTGAATGCCCAGCACGACCTTTTCGTGCAGGTCGGGCAGGCTGCGCGCGCCGGTGTAGGTGGCCGTGGACCGGACCCCGGAGCAGATCTGGTCGATGAGGTCCTCGACGCCCGGGCGGGCCGGGTCGACACGAATCCGCGAGCTGGAGATCCCTTCCTCGAACAAGGACTTGCGGGCCCGATCATAGGCGTTGTCGTCGCTGGAGCGCGCTGCCACGGCCCGTTTGGAGGCCATCCCGAAGCCCTCCTTGTACGGGCCGTGCTCGTCGACGAGGAGTTCGCCCGGCGCTTCGTAGGTGCCGGCGAACCACGATCCGATCATCACGTTGGCGGCGCCCGCGGCGATCGCCAGCGCCACGTCGCGAGGGTGCCGCACTCCGCCATCGGCCCAGACGTGCGCGCCGAGTTCGCGCGCGGCGGCAGCGCATTCGACGACGGCGGAAAACTGTGGCCGGCCAACGCCGGTAACCATCCGCGTAGTGCACATGGCGCCAGGGCCGACCCCGACCTTCACGATGGCGGCACCCGCCTCGATCAGGTCACGGGTGGCCCCGGCGGACACGACGTTGCCGGCGACGAGTGGGACATCGAGGCGCGCCGCGGCGACCGCCCGCAGGGCAGTGATCATCTTCTCCTGGTGTCCGTGCGCGGTGTCGATCACCAGGGCGTCGGCGCCGGCGGCGGCCAGTTGTTCGGCGCGCGCGACGACGTCGCCGTTGATCCCGACGGCGGCCGCGACGCGCAGACGTCCGTCGGCATCGACGGCGGGGGAATAGATCCCGGCGCGCAACGCACCGACCTTGGTCAGCACGCCGACCAACCGTCCGGTCGCCGAGATTGCCACCGCCACCTCGGAATGCCGTTCCACCAGCGTGTCGAACACGGTCCGGGGCGCCGTCGTGGCGTCGAGTCGGAGGACGTCGGGGTCGAGCACCGCGCGCACGCGGGTAAATCGATCGACCCCGGCGAACGATGCCTCGGTGATCAGCCCGAGCGGGCGCCAGTCGTCATCGATGACGACGGCGGCGCCATGCGCGCGCTTGGTCAGCAGCGCCTGCGCCTCGGCGATCGAGTTTTCGGGCGACAGGATCACCGGGGTATCGGCGACGAGGTCGCGCGATTTGACGTAGGCGATCTGCTCGGTCGCCGCGGGAATCGGCAGGTCCTGGGGGAGGACGACGAGCCCGCCGCGGCGGGCGACTGTTTCGGCCATTCGTCGTCCCGCCACGGCGGTCATGTTTGCCACCACGATGGGGATGGTCGTCCCGGAGCCGTCGACGGTGGCCATGTCGACGTCGAAGCGCGACGCGACATCGGACCGATTCGGGATGATGAAGACGTCGTCGTAGGTCAGGTCGAAGTCGGGTCGGTTCCCTGCGTGGAAGCGCATCGGCGGCTCGGCGTGGTCGTCCGGAATCAGGCGGTGATCTCGGAGCGGTCACTGCTCCACAGGGTGTGGAAGCTGCCCTCGGCGTCGATACGGCGATAGGTGTGGGCACCGAAGTAGTCGCGCAGGCCCTGGGTCAGCGCGGCGGGCAGGCGCTCGGCGCGCAACCCGTCGTAGTAGGCGAGCGAGGATCCGAACGCGGGCACCGGGATGCCCATGGTTGCCGCCGTCGCCACGACGCGGCGCCAGGAGTCGATGCCCGACTCGACGGCATCGCGGAAATAGGGCGCGAGCAGCAATGACGGCAGTTCCGGGTGCTCCTGGTAAGCCTCGCGGATCCGGTTGAGGAACTGTGCGCGGATGATGCAGCCGCCACGCCAGATCGTCGCGAGGGCCCCTGGATTGACGTTCCACCCGTACTCGCGGCTACCCGCTGAAATCTGATCGAAGCCCTGCGCATAGGCAATGACCTTCGACGCGTAGAGCGCGGCCCTGATGTCATCGATGAAGGCCGCGGCGTCTGCAGGTGGGGGGGCCAGTGTTCCTGCGGCGAGTCCGGCGGCGGCGTCGCGCTGGGTGCGCGAACTCGACAACGCGCGGGCAAACACGGCCTCGGCGATCCCGGTGACCGGAATCCCCAGGTCCAAGGCCGACTTCACGGTCCAGCGCCCAGTACCCTTCTGGCCGGCCTCGTCGACGATCACGTCGACGAGGGGCTTGCCGGTGGCGGCGTCGACCTGCGCGAGGACATCGGCGGTGATCTCGATGAGGTAGCTGGCCAACTCGGTATCGTTCCAGGCTTTGAAGACCGTCCCGATCTCGGCGACGGGCATGTCGAGCGCCTTGCGCATCAGATCGTAGGCCTCGCCGATGAGTTGCATGTCGGCGTACTCGATGCCGTTGTGCACCATCTTGACGAAGTGGCCGCTGCCGTCCGGGCCGATGTGGGTGCAGCAGGGCTCACCGTCGACCTGGGCGGCGACCTTTTCCAGCATTGGTCCGACGGCCGCGTAGGACTCGGCCGGGCCGCCCGGCATGATTGACGGTCCGAGAAGTGCCCCTTCTTCACCACCGGAAATGCCGGCACCGATGAACAGCAGGCCGCGCTCGGCGAGACTGGCCTCGCGGCGGATGGTGTCGGTGTAGAGCGCATTGCCGCCGTCGATGATGATGTCGCCCGGCTCGAACACCGCGGCGATCTCCTCGATCACGGCGTCAGTCGCATCGCCGGCCTGGACCATGATCAGCGCCCGGCGCGGCCGCTGTAGGGCGGCGGCGAAGTCGGCCATCGTCTCGGCCCGTACGAAATTGCCTTCGCCGCCGTGGTCGGCGATCAGGGCGTCAGTCTTGGCGATGGAGCGATTGTGCACCGCCACCGAGTACCCGTTGCGGGCGAAGTTGCGGGCGATGTTGGAGCCCATCACGGCGAGGCCGGTGACCCCGATCTGGGCGGTGGGTGAAGGCGCGGTCATGAGAGTCAGCCTAACGGTCGAGGAGTCGGGACAATTCGCCCAGCCACGGGATGGCGACTGCGAGGGTGGGGACGATGATCAACGCAGCGGCGGCGCCATAGGCAACCAGCGCGACGCGGGTCGAGTTCGGCGCGGCCAGGCGGGTGATGCGCGTGAGAGTCGTCGAACCGCCGACGGCCAGCGCGCCGGCCGGTGCCGTCGAGTCGGAGACGGTGACGAGGGCGCGCGCGAGGGTGGTCGGGCTGGTGGTCCGCACCGCCTGATCGTCGGCGAGTGCTTCGGCGAGCAGCTGCACCGACCCCAGTGCCGACTTGCTGCGCACGAACCGCGGAAAGGCAGCCTGCAGTGCAAGGAATGCTTCCAGGACGAGGTCGTGGCGGGCGCGCAGGTGGGCGTGCTCGTGGGCCAGCACTGCACGCAGCTCGTCGTCGGAGAGGCGGGCGAGCGCGCCACTGGTCACGACGACCCGCCGGTGGCGTCCGGGTAGGCAGTAGGCCAGTGGCTGCTCGACGGCCAGCCGACGGATGTGGCGATCGCGCAGCGGATGCCCGTCGCCCACGGGTGGCTCGTCGGCTGAGGCGAGTAGGTCGACGAGCTGGCGGTGGGCTGCGCGGCGCGCGCGTGTCCGCACGCCGACCCTGATCGTGGTGATCGCCAGTCGTGCCGCTATCACCGCGGTGGCGGCGAGGGCGCCCACCGACATCAGCCACGCCGGCCAGCCGAGCCGGCTGATGTCGGTCGGCAGGCTCGCCGTCGGGGCGCCGTCCGCCCCGGGGCGCACGAGGTTGGCCGCGATCGCGATGCCGGCGCTGAAGGCGGAGAGAATGGCGGCGAGGGCGACGGCCTGCCACAGTGTCATGGCGGCACGCGGAGCGCGCATCGGCCACTGTGCGCGGGACAGTCGCTCGGGCACCGGTCCGACGAGAAGCAGGCACAGGAGGCCGAACGCGACAGCGGTCACGTCGGATCGGTGGGATGGTCGACGTGGCGTGCGGCGAGATCGTCGAGCGCGAACCGCAGGGCCGCGACTTCGTCGGCGCTGACTTGGCCGACGAAGGACACCAGTGCAGCTTCACGGGAGCCGGGCGCGTCGGCGGAGTCGAGAACGTCAACCATCAGGCTCGCCACGAGATCCTCGCGCTGGTGTGCGGCTTGATACGTGTGCGCACGATCGTCGCGGATCTGGGTGACAAGGCCCTTCTTGGCCAGGCGCTGCAGCACGGTCATGACCGTCGTGTAGGCGAGGCTGCGAGAGCGATTGAGCGACTCGTGCACCTGGCGGACGGTCTGGGGGGCGTTCGAGTCCCAGAGCGTGTCCATGACCGCCCGCTCGAGATCGCCCAACCCATTCACCTTTCTCATTCTACCGATTCGCGCGCGGTCCGAGCGGATCGGTGTGGTGCGGGCATCCATGGTGGCGGTCATCGCTGCTCCCGGGTTCTCGATCGTTCGCGTGCATTGGATTGACAACAAGGTAAGGCTAGCCTACATTATTGGCAGCGCGGATTGAGTGAGCGTCCTGAGGGCTGCAGCGACCCCCCGATCCACGTGGCACGGCAGGCCCCGCGTCGTAGGAGAACGCGGGGCCTGCCGGAGTCGTCGGCGCGGGGAGGGTGTCGCGCTAGCCTGAGACCCATGAGCGAACACACAACACCGGGTACTGATCTCTCCTTGGCGACGGGCCTTGACGCCCAGTTGGGCATGCGCATCCTCGAAGGAACCGGCGATGGCCTGGTTGCCGAGATCGCGATCTCGCCGATTCATCACCAGCCGTTCGGGATCGTTCACGGCGGCGTCTACTGCGCGATGGCGGAGAGCGTCGCGAGCGTTTCGGGGTTCCTCTGGCTTGAGCAGACGGGGATCGGCGGAACCGCGGTGGGCGTGAACAACAGCACCGACTTCCTCAAGTCGGTGTCCGAAGGCACGATCGTGGCCCGCTCGACGCCGGTGCACCGCGGCAGGCGGCAGCAACTCTGGCAGGTCGACATGACACTGACCGACGGCACGTTGCTGGCCCAGGGCCGCGTGCGCCTGCAGAACGTGCCTGTTCCGTCGTAGGTGACGCCAGCGCCGACGCCAGCGCCCAGACATGGGCGCCAGCGCCGGCGCTGGGGTGCGTCCCGAACCGGACTATGCGCCCTGCCTGCGCTGGGCTCGGGCGAGCTTCTCCTGGATCTCCTCGGCCTCGCGACGCTCCAGCGCGGAGAGCGCGCCCATCGCCGTGCGGGCGTAAACCTGTTGCTCGGTCACCGCAAGCTGGGTACGGCCGCGAGTGGTGAACGCGAAGAACCAGTTGATGAAGGTGTTCAATCGGTTGCGGAAGCCGACCAGGTACACCAGGTGCAGCGCAAGCCAGCCGAGCCAGGCGAAGTAGCCCTCGGTCTCGAACTTCTTCTTGGTAAACGGGAGCGGAACCTGCATGACCGCGGCGTACCGCGAAATCGTGGCCATCGAGCCCTTGTCGAAGTACGAGAAGGGTTTGCGCTGGTCTGGAGTCTGTCCGCGCAGCCCGGCCGTGATCGCATCCGCGGCGTAGCGACCGCCCTGGATCGCGCCCTGCGCAACGCCGGGAACACCGTCGACCGCCATCATGTCGCCGGCCACGAAGACATTCGTGTGACCGGGCACCGTCAGATCGGGCCCGACCTTCACACGTCCGGCACGGTCGAGTTCGACGCCGGTCTCCTCGGCGAGGACCTTGCCCAACGAACTCGCCTGGACCCCGGCGGACCACACCTTGCACTGCGCCTCGATCCGGCGGACGGTGCCGTCGGAGTCCTTCACCTCGATGCCGTCGTAGTCGAGGTTGGTGACCATGGCGTTGAGCTGGATCTCAACGCCGAGCTTCTCTAGGCGCTTCTGAGCTTTCGCGCTCAGTTTCGGGCCGAATGGCGTGAGCACCGCGGGCGCGGCGTCGAGCAAGATGACACGCGCCTTCGTCGGATCGATGTGGCGGAATGAGCCCTTGAGGGTTCGTTCGGCCATTTCCGCGATTTGCCCCGCCATTTCGACCCCGGTCGGGCCTGCGCCGATGACGACGAAGGTGAGCAGCTTCTCGCGCTCGACCGGGTCGTCGGATAGTTCGGCCTGTTCGAAGGCGCCGAGGATTCGGCCGCGCAACTCGAGCGCGTGGTCGATGGTCTTCATGCCGGGGGCGTACTCGGCGAACTGATCATTCCCGAAGTAGGACTGATCGGCGCCGGCGGCAATGATCAGACTGTCGTATGGCGTTACGGTCACCCGTTCCAGCAGGCGCGACGTCACGGTTCGGGCATCGACGTCCAGGTCGAAGACGTCCCCGAGGAGCACGGTCACGTTCTTCTGGTCGCGCAGGATGATGCGAGTCGCCGGCGCGATTTCGCCCTCGGACACAATGCCGGTGGCGACCTGGTACAACATCGGCTGGAACAGGTGGTGGGTGGTGCGGGCGATCAGCGTGATGTCGACATCGGCGCGTTTGAGACGCTGGGCGGCGAACAGGCCGCCGAATCCGGAGCCGATGATAACGACGTGGTGCCGAGCGGGGCTGGTTGGGATGTCACTCGTGGTCACCCGCCAACCTTATCGTCTCAGGCCCCGGGCAGCGCGTCGGGCAGGCGATGCCGCCCATGGTGGCGCTCGGGGGCATAGCCACCGCCGGAGCGCATGAGCCAATGGTGGCGCAGGATCTCGAATTCGATATCGCCACCGGCACTCTCGTCGGTGAGCGCAGGCGTGATGCGCATGCCGATCTTGCGCAACACGCGCAATGACGCGACGTTGTCCGGTGCAGCCCCGGCGAAGACGCGTTCAGGGGGCACGCCGGCGAACGCCGCGGCGAGCATCGCGCGGGCCGCCTCGGTGGCCAAGCCCTGTCCCCACACCTCGCGGGGCAATCGGTAGGACAACTCCAACTCGCGGCGCTGCCCGCCGTGACGCGGGCGGCGAAGCGCGACCCAGCCGGCGAACTCCAGCGACGGCTTGAGGATCAGCGTCCAGATCCCGGTGCCGTGTGCGGCGTACTCGGCACGGGCCCGCGGGATGGTCCAGTCGACGATCTGTGCGCGCGGCGTGGGCTCACCGTCGCTCACATAGCGCATGACCAGCGGATCAGAATCGAGGGAGACGAAGTTGTCTGCGTCGTCGGGCAAGACTGGGCGCAACCACAGCCTCGGGGTATCGACGATCACCCACCCACTCTAGATTAGTCGCACGGTGTGCAACTGCCGTCGTGGCGGTATACCCCAGACAACTCCGCGGGACGCGGTTCATCACCAAGATCGAACGCGCCGCGGACTGCGTTAGGGCCTTCATCCGCACGCTGCCGATGAAGAACCCCGAGGAGTGGGCCGATCGCGACGACGCCGAGCGCTTTGAACTGGTGTCTCGGTGTGCGATGACCGCGATGGAGGTGCTTGGGCCAGTGCGGCGCACCGCTTATCCGGCCGTGCCACTCCGGCGCCGGCGGAACGGAGCCGGTTCGCCCCGGTGCTGGTCGAGAATCATGCGCACCTCGTCGGGGATGGCGGTGGTGGCGCCCTCCCGCGTCGTCGTCACGACGGTGGTCTCGGCGATCGCACACACCGTTCCGGCCCGGTCGAGCAACTCGTAGCCGAACTCGAAGGAGGCGCGGCCGATCGCACTGATCGCGCACCGGATCCGGACCGGCTCGGTGGAGTAGTGCAGGATCGCGCAGTACTCGATCTCCTGGCGGGCCACCAACAGGTGAATGCCCCGTCGGGCGTCGCCGAACCAGCGGTTGAACGCTTCGACACGGGCCTGCTCGAAGAGCCGGGCGATCTGCACGTTGTTGATGTGGGCCAACGCATCCATGTCGCCCCAGCGCAGGTGAACGGGGAACTCGTCGCGCGCATCGGTCATGACTGGCAGCGTAACGAGGTGGTGTCCGATCCCACCGATAGGATCGCCGCAATGCTTACAGTCCACCGCGCCGAGTGCGCCGACACCCTGGTCGAGGTGCTCGCCGCGACGATGAGTGCACCGCTGCCCGACCCGATGACCACCGAAGTCGTCGCCGTCGCCGCGCACGGCGTGGAGCGGTGGTTGGCGCAGCAACTCGCGGGCACGCTGGGAGCGGGACCGGAAGGTGACGGGATCGCGGCCAATGTCGACTTTCCCAGTCCGGCACAGCTGCTGAGGCGCGTGATCGATCCGTTCGCCGCTGATCGGGGAGTCGACGCCGAGTCGTGGCAGGCCGAGAACCTGCTCTGGCCGGTGCTCGCCGCACTCGACGAGTGCATCGACGATGCCGCGCTGGCCATGCTCGCCCGCCATATCGACGCCACCGGCGATGACACCTGGCGCGGCCGCAAACTGGCCACCGCGTCGACGATCGCCCGACTGTTCGCCGACTACGGCTGGCAGCGCCCACAGATGATCGCCGGCTGGGCGCGCGGCGAGGACACCAGCGGCGCACTGATCGACGGCGAGCTGCGCGCGCTCGAGTTGTCGCAGACCTGGCAACCGCGATTGTGGCGCGAGGTGCGCAAACAGATCGGGGGGCCGCACATCGCGGAGATCCTCGACGACGTCGCCGCCGCGGTCCGCGCGGAGCCTGGCCGGATCGACCTCCCGCTGCGCCTGTCGATCTTCGGCCCGACGCGGATACCGCAGATGCTGCGCGAACTACTCGACGCCGTCGCGGCCAACCGCGAGGTCGGCCTGTACCTAGCGCATCCGAGTCCTGCGCTGTGGGCGACGATCGCGTCCGATCCGGCGCCCCCCGGTCTGCGCCTGCGCGCGCTTCGCACCCCGCGCCCGGTCGCGAATCCGCTGCTGGCGAGCCTGTCCCGCGACGTCCAGGAGTTACAGGAATCGCTCGGCGCGACGATCGGCGAAGACCACTACCGCCCGTCGGCCCACCCGGCACCGCCGACCCTTCTCGCCACGATCCAATCGGCCCTGCGCACTGACCTCGCTGATCCCGTCGGCGGCCCGACCGCCGACACCTCACTCGAACTGCACGCCTGCCACGGTCGGGAGCGGCAGGTCGAGGTCCTGCGCGAGCGGCTGCTGCACCTCTTCGCCGACAACCCGGGGCTCGAGCCCCGCGACGTGCTGATCATGTGCCCCGACGTCGAAGACTTCGCGCCACTGATCACCGGGGCGTTCGGGCGGGTCGGCAGTGACCACCCCGCTGGGGATCTGCGCGTGCGCCTCGCTGACCGTGGACTGCTCGCCACCAACGACGTCCTCGACGTGGTGTTGCGCGTGGTCGCGCTCGGCGTCGGGCGGGTGACGGTCAGCGAACTGCTCGACCTCGCCGCGGCCGACCCGGTTCGGCGGCGCTTCAATTTCTCCGATGATGAGCTGGACAATCTTGCCGCGTGGGCGGTTCGGGCCAATATCCGCTGGGGCATCGACGCCACGCAGCGCGCACGATACGGCCTGGCCGGCTTCCCGCAGGGCACCGCCGAGGCCGGGGTCAGTCGACTGCTGCTGTCGGTTGCGGCCGACGAGGCCGACGGCCAGTGGCTCGGCACCTCGCTGCCGATGGGCGGCATCGACTCCAGCGACACCGAGGCCGTCGGGCGCTTCGCCGAGTTTGTCGACCGTGTTGGCACGCTGCTCGCGCGAATTGCCGACCCACGCTCGGCCTCGTCGTGGGCAGAGTTGCTCACCGAGCTCGTCGAGCACCTCACCGCCGCCGATCGCGAGACGGAATGGCAACGTGCACAAGCAATTCGGCTGATCCGCGACTCGCTGAACGGCGACCTTGAACTAGCCCCGTCGGATGTGCGCGACCTCATCGAAGACCTCGTTGCAGCGACTCCGACCCGGTCGAACTTCTGCACCGGTGAGCTCACCGTCTGTTCGATGGTGCCGATGCGGTCGGTCCCGCACCGCGCGATCATCCTGCTCGGCATGGATGGCGAGGCCTTCCCGCGAACACAATCGGTCGACGGGGACGACATCCTCGCCCTCGACCCGCTCGTCGGGGAGCGATCGCCGCGCGACGAGGATCGTCAGGCATTCCTTGACGCCATCGTCGCGGCGAAGGATCACCTCCTCGTCTTCTATACCGGCGCCGACCCGATCAACGGGGTCGCCGTCCCACCGTCGGTCGTGGTGAGCGAACTCCTCGACGCGATTGAGCAAGTCGCCGGCCAGGGGGTCGCCCAGGCCGTGATCAGCAAGCACACGCTGCACGCCTTCGACGGTCAGAACTTCCGCGCGCCGCGCCCGTTCTCCTTCGACCGTTCGCTGCTCGCCGGTGCCCGCAGCCTCGCCGAGTTGACCGCAACCCGCAGCCCAGGGATCGCCTGGCCGACGATGGCCGGGCAGTATCCACCGGCGCCCACCGACGACGTCGACCTCGCCGACCTGATCAAGTTCATCGTGAATCCGGCCGAGGGCTTCATCCGTCAGCGCCTCGGCATGGTGGTGCCGCGCCGGGAAGAAGAGGTGCCCGACCAGATCGCCGTCGACCTGGACGGCCTGGAGCGCTGGGGTGTTGGTGACCGGTTGCTCGCGGCGATGCTCGATGGCGCCGACCCCGCCGCAGCCCGCGCTGCCGAACTCCGTCGAGGCACGCTGCCGCCATTCAAGATGGGGGCCGATGTTCTCGCCCCCATCGCCGCGAAAGCAGAAGCACTTGCCGCGCGTGCGGCCTCCGAGCGCAGCGGGCCAGCGCGCACCGTCGACGTCCGCGTCGACCTGCCCGGCGGCCGTCGCCTCTACGGGACCGTTCCCAACATCTATGACGCCGGGCTCGTCACGGTCACCTATTCCACCCTCAAACCCAAGCAGCGGCTGGAAATCTGGATCACCCTGCTCGCCCTGACGGCGGGCAGTGAGCAGCGGGTCAACGGCGCCTGCCTGATCGGCGGCGAGCGGGCATACACCGCCATCCGCCGCTACACCCCGGTCGACGATGCCGCGGACATCCTCGCTGCCCTCGTCGCCCTCCGCGATACCGGGCTCGGTTCATCGTTTGCGCTGCCGCTGGATGCCGCCGAACATGCCGCCCAGGTCTACGATCGGACCGGCAATGCGGAGCAGGCGACGAATCGCGCCCGCGGACGCTTTAACAGCGACCGGTTCGTGCAGGACGAGGCGGTCTCGCTGCTGCTCACCGGTGACCCCGATTCCCCAGTGTCCTTCGATGAGTGTGCCGACTCGGTACCCGCCGACCTCGGCATCCCCGCCCCCTGGGTGCATCATGGACTGTCCGGCTTCCTGCAGGCCGCGCTGCTCCTCTTCGCCCCGCTGCGCCAACAGGAGTCGCAGAAATGACGTCCACTCCGTTCACCCTGACCGATGCACTGCCCACCGGCACCCTCGTCCTCGAGGCGAGCGCCGGGACCGGCAAGACCTACGCGATCACGGCCCTGGCCGTGCGCTTCATCGCCGAGGGGATCCCGGTCTCGCGCCTGCTGATGGCGACCTTCTCCAACGCCGCGTCGACCGAGTTGCGCGACCGCACCCGCACCCGCCTGCGCGAATGCGCCCTCGCACTCACCGATCCAGCAGCGGCCCGCACGTCCGGCGACGA
>NZ_DIAX01000019.1 GCF_002414845.1 Gordonia sp. UBA5067
CGCGGAGGTTCCCCGAATGCCACACCCGACAACGCCACCCGTAGGAGTACAGGAGCCGGTGCTGCGTGTCCAGATGGACGAGGGCATCGCGACCCTCACGCTCAATCGTCCGGCAAAGCTCAACTCCCTCGATCCCGAACTCGTCTGCAGACTCGCCGACGCATGGGAGCAGATGGCAGCCGATCCCGCTGTTCGGGTGGTGATCGTGACCGGTGCAGGAGACCGGGCGTTCTGCACCGGTGCGGACCTCGGGCGGCTGATCCCGTTGTTCACCGGTGCGCGACCAGCGCAGGATGAGTGGGACCAGCGACTGCAGGCCGATCCCCGACTGCTCGACAAGGCACTGCTGCGCCGTACCGACTACACGGTGCCGGTGATCGCCGCCGTCCGCGGGTTCGCGCTCGCCGGCGGCATGGAACTGCTGCTCGGCACGGACTTGCGGATCGCAGCCGAGGACAGCGAGTTCGGACTCACAGAGGTGACACGCGGGATCATCCCCGCCGGCGGTGGGCTGGCGAGGCTGGCACGTCAGGTGCCATGGGCCAAAGCAGCGGAGATCGTGCTCGTGGGTGACCGGATCAGCGCGCAGTCGGCCGCGGAGATGGGTCTCGTCAACCGGCTGGTGCCATCCGTGCACGTGCTGGACGAGGCGATGCAACTCGCCCGGCGAATGGCCCGCAACGGGCCGTTGGCGATGCGCAAGGCGAAGGAGGTGATGGTCTCGTCGAATGGCCTGCCCTTCGACGAGGCGTATCGCATCGAGTCGCGTGCAGCCGGGGTCGTGATGGCGTCGGCCGACGCCATGGAGGGTCCGCGTGCGTTCATCGAGAAGCGCAGCCCGCATTTCACCGGCACGTGACCCTTCGGCCGAAGAAGCTGGAATGAGACGAATTGGTCATTGTGTCGTATATGGGGCTGGAGTAGTGTCGGTGCAGACGAGAGGGGATCTGCATGTCGTTCGACTTTCCCGTGATCAGCGCTGACTCGCACATCACGGAACCACCTGACTGCTACTCGGCTCACATCGACCCGGCGTACCGCGACACAGCGCCGAACATGGTCGAGGATCCTGTACGAGGCGACGTGTTCGTGGTGCCCGGCATGAAGTCGACGGTGCCGATGGGGCTGGTCGCCGCCGCCGGCAAGCCGGCAGGGGAACTGACCCAGGAGGGTGTCAAGTTCGACGAGCTCCACAAGTCCGGTTACGACGCGACCGTGCGGCTCGCCGACCAGGACCGCGACGGGGTCGCCGCGGAGATCCTGTACCCGACGGTGGGGATGGTGCTGTGCGGCCACCCGGACGTCGACTACAAGCGAGCGTGCTTCAACGCCTACAACCGGTGGATCACCGAGTACTGCGCCGAAGCTCCGGATCGGCTCCTCGGGTGCGGTCAGACCGCGCTGCGCACCGTCGAGGAAGGGATCACCGATCTCGAGGCGATCAAGGCGGCCGGCCTTCGTGGCGTGATGATGCCGGGGAATCCCGGCACGGAGGCGGACTACGACGACCCGATGTGGGACCCGTTCTGGGAGGCGGCGGTGTCGCTTGGGTTGCCGCTCAGTTTCCACATCCTCACCGCCCGTGGGGGTGGTTGGCGAGGGCCCCGGTTGAACAGCTTCCTGTCGATCATCCGTAGCATCCAGGACATCATGGGCACCCTGGTGTTCGGCGGCGTGTTCGAGCGTCATCCCGATCTTCGGGTCGTCTGCGTCGAGGCCGATGCCGGCTGGGTGCCTCACTACATGTATCGGATGGACCACGCCTACAAGCGGCACCGCAACTGGCTCCAGCCCGGGGTGGCCCTCAGCAGGTTGCCGTCGGAGTACTTCGCGGAGCACATCTTCGTCACCTTCCAGGACGACTGGACGGCCTTCTCGCACGCCAACGACATGAACTGGCGACGGTTGATGTGGGCCAACGACTTCCCGCACTCCGACTCGACCTGGCCGTGGTCGCAGGGCATGCTCGCCGAACAGACGGCGCAGCTGACCGCGGAGCAGACGCGGGCGATCCTGTCGGGCAACGTCGCCGACCTGTACGGCATCGACGTCACCGCACTGCAGCCCACGGCTGGGTGACGCCGTGTCCGGAGCGAGGCCTGATCTGGTGATCCGCGACGGCACCGTCGTCGACGGCACCGGTGCCGGCGAACGCCGAGCTGACGTCGCAATCGTCGGCGACCGAATCGTCGCCGTGGGAGATGTCGACCTGACGGGTCGACGGGAGATCGCCGCTGACGGGGCGCTGGTGACGCCGGGCTGGGTCGATGTGCACACTCATTACGACGGACAGGCGACATGGGATCAACGTCTCGCGCCCTCGTCGGTGCACGGGGTGACGACGGTGGTGATGGGGAACTGCGGCGTCGGGTTCGCCCCGGTGCACGACAGCGACCATCAGCGGTTGATCGAGCTGATGGAGGGAGTCGAGGACATCCCCGGCGCGGCGCTGCACGAGGGCCTGCCGTGGGGATGGAACAGCTTCGGCGAGTACCTCGACGCGCTGGATGCGATTCCGCACGACATCGATCTCGCCGCGCAGCTCCCGCACGGAGCGCTTCGGCTGTTCGTCATGGGCGACCGCGGCGCCGCCGGCGAGAGCGCAACCCCCGATGAGATCGAACAGATGGGACTGCTCGCCGGTGAGGCGATACGTGCCGGCGCGCTCGGCTTCACGACCTCACGCACACTGAATCACCGCACCAGTCGGGGCGACCCGACCCCCACGCTCAGGGCATCCCGAGACGAGCTCGTCGGGATCGCGATCGGTGTCGGCCGCGAGGGAACCGGAGTGCTGCAACTCGTATCCGACTTCATCGATGTCGAGGATGAGTTCGCGACGCTGCGAGCGATGGTCGCAGCCTCAGGTCGACCCGCGTCGTTCTCGCTGGTCCAGTCGCCCCGTGATCC
>NZ_DIAX01000078.1:0-166 GCF_002414845.1 Gordonia sp. UBA5067
GGACCAGGTAACCGCCCCGCCACCCATCCACGCGGTACCGTCGAATCATCCTGACCAGGAGCAAAGGAACCACCATGGCGTACCAGCTGATCTGCCCGTGCGGCACCAACATCACCTCTCTCAACGACGTCTTCGTCGACGACGTCCACGCACACTTGGCCGCCGA
>NZ_DIAX01000078.1:219-46272 GCF_002414845.1 Gordonia sp. UBA5067
CGTCCACGCACACTTGGCCGCCGAGCACCCGGGACGCAATTATTCCGCCGACGACATCATGTCGATGGCGATGGAGGTCTCCGACAAGTTGGTCACCCCCAAGTCCTGACATGCGCTTTCCCGTCCCGCACTGGCGCAATGCCGCCCCCGGGGAAGTCCGTACTTGGATCACCGACATCAACGACGGCATCATCACCGTCGCCGGCATGGAACTCGGATTGGTCGGCGCTCAAGTACCGCAGCAGACCGCGTACGCGGTGATCAGCATCAACGCACTCGTCGGGGCCTTAGCAGTCTTCGGGGTGAAACTCGGCGAACGCTACGCCGACCGCGAGGCCGAAGCCGACCTCATCCGCCAAGAGTCGGACCGACTGGCGCTCTCGCCCGACGATGAGAAGGCCGAACTCATCGCGTGGTTCGAAGAACGTGGCGTCTGCCCATCGACCGCCCGCGGTGTCGCCGACGAACTGGCCGCCGGCGACGCACTCGGCGCGCAACTACTCATCGAGTACGGGCTCAAGAAGCGCACGACGCCAGACATCGCCTGGCACGAATCGGTCCAGGCCGGAGTCGCTTTCCTTCTCGGCGCGGCGCTACCGGTTCTCGCGACCATCCTCACCCCCTGGGACACGCACGTCATCTGGACCGTGGCGGTCGCCGCCACCTCGCTGACCACAACGTCATTCATTCTGTCGCGGCGCGGTCACTCCAACACGCGCGCTACGATCGCGCGCTCGCTGATCGTCGGCCTGAGCACCATCACAATCTCCTACTTTCTGGGCGACCTTCTGCTCTAGCTACATACGCTCCGGCCGAATCGTTCCGCGGTCACCGACGCGCACATATCAACCTGACCACGCCTCGCCAACTCAGGCTCAGCCGCGCTCGACTCGGCGAGACACGAGGCAGCGCGCCCAGTCAGGCACCAGCGCTGTACCCGTTGTCGATCACAGCGCCTATGCCCACTCTGCGTTGGGGACGTGCCCACTCGGCGAAGCGCCTATGCCCACTCGGCGTCGGGGACGTGCCCACTCGGCGAAGTGCAACTGCCCACTCGGCGTCGGGGAGGTGCCCCTTCGGCGGGCGATCGGTCACGGGTAACCTGCCCGACGTGACCAGCAGCCCAACCACCGCAGAAGACCTCATGCGCGCACGATTCGCGGCGTTCCGCGATGGCGACACCGACTCGCTACTGGCCACCTGGCATCCCTCCACCCGTCCAGACTCGCTCGACCTCACTGACAACCCCACCTGGCGCCGACTGCAGATCGTCGACGTCGTTGATGGCGGCCCCGACCATGCCGCTGGCATCGTCGAGTTTCGCGCCACCTACCTCAACCCGGAAGGCAGCATCGGTGTGTTGCACGAGCGGTCTCGCTTCATCCGTGAGGACGGCCGGTGGCTCTACGTCGAGGGAACCGTCTCAGACTGACGGCTTCAAGTCACCCGGCTGAGTCGATACCCGCGAAGCGGTAGCGTCGAATCGACCCGAACTACAGGAGGGCACCCATGATTCCGCGAGCGACCTCTCCAACCGGCACGACCATCCAACCGGCCGTCGAACGCAGCACTCGGTTGCCGTGAATCCACTTCGACGCATGCGCTTCACCGCAGATCGCTGGCGGGATTCTGAGCCCGAGGAGGTCCGCAGCTGGATCACCGAGGTGAACGACGGCATCATTGCCGTCGCCGGAATGGGCCTCGGGTTGGCCGGCGCCGAAGTCTCGCTGCGAACCGCGTATGCGGTGGTCTGCATCAATGCGCTCATCGGAGCACTCACCTCCTTCGGGGTGAAACTCGGTGAGCGCTACGCCGATCGCGAGGCCGAGGAAGACCTCGCCCGCCGGCAATCCACGAAGTTCGCCCTGACCCCCGAGGCAGAGAAGTCAGATCTCATCGAGTGGTTCCAGTCGCACGGCGTCACGCCGGCGACCGCTCGCACCGTCGCCGACGAACTCGGCGAAGGAAACGCGCTAGATGCGCAGTTGCTCATTGAGTACGGCCTCAAGGAGCGCACAACCACCTTCCTAGCCTGGATCGATGCACTACAAGCGGGTCTCGCGTTTCTCATCGGGGCTGCCGTGCCGATGCTCGCGACGCTGCTGATTCCCGGGAACTCCCACGTCATCGGGATAGCCGTCGTCGCGTCGCTCTCCCTGGTGATCACCTCATTCGTGCTCGCCCACCGCGGCCACTCCAACATCCGCGCAACGATCGGCCGATCGTTGGTCATCGGGCTGATCACGATCACCGCCTCGTACTTCTTGGGCGATCTCCTGCTTTGAAGCCGGGGCTCCTGCTGAGATCCGCGCCGCGGGAGGACACCGGCGTGATAATCACGCGCATCACTCCCCGGTGTGCGGATCTCCGCAGCACATGGAGCCGTTGAACGCTGGGGTGCGTCTAAGGGATATGAACGTTGGAGTATTCACCCGCGCCGAGTTGCTCCGCACCGGTGAGACCGACAGCTCACTGCGCCGATACGTCCGAGAAGGAAGGCTCAGCCGACTGCGGGCAGGCTGGTATGCCACGGGCACCGCCAACCCCGCCGCAGTCGAGGCGGTCCGTCGTGGCGGTGTGCTCTCGTGCGTATCAGCCCTGGTAGTCCATGGCTTCTGGGTGGCACCGGGATATCCGAACGTCCACGTCCGCGGACTCCGCGACAATCGGCACGCCGGATTCTGTCGGCATCGGGGCCGGCCGCTACCGACCCGCGCGGCAGTCGACTCGATCGCGACCGCGCTGGCCTGCGCCGCCGACTGCATGCGCGGCGAAGACTGGATCGCGGCCGCCGACTCGGTGCTGAACAAGAAGGGAATGGAGACCGAAGACCTCCGCCAAGCACTCGAAGGGCTCATCACTCCACCGGTCACCGACTGCTCGACAAGTGCGACCCCCGGTCGGAGTCGGGCACCGAGTCGCTGGCCCGGGTACGCCTGCGCGCCAGTGGATACGCGGTGGAGGTGCAGCCGCGGATCTGCGGGCGCAGGCGTGACCTGAGAATCGGCCGCCTCATCATCGAGTGCGACAGCAAGGCCCACCACACAAGCCCGGCGAACTACGAACTCGACCGGCAGCGCGACCGCGAGACCCTTCTTGCCGGCTACGCGACCATGCGGCTGACCTACAGCACGATTATCTACAACTGGGACAGAGCGCTGGACGACATTCAGGCGTTCACCCGGGCCGCGCGGCATCGCTACGGCGGGAATGCTGCGGAGATCCACACGATACCGAGCCATCGACGTGATAATCACGCCGATCGCTCATGAGGAGCCGAATCCCAGCAGCGGAAGCAATGATCGGCGAGACTCGCCAGCGGGACAAGGCTCCTCACCTGCGACAACAATGCCCCGGAACCCCGGAATGGTCGCCAGCCGGGCAGCTAGATTCTGTTTGACCGTCGCATCGGCGGCTGCGCACCCGTGGCACTGGCCGGCGAGCGCAACACGAACCTGCCCGTCCTCAACGCCAAGTAGTTCGACCCGCCCACCATGCGTCGCGGTGTACGCACCGAATTCGCCGGCCAACACGGCGCCGACCGCAGCCGCGACCTCCGCATCTGCCGCCTGCGCGACCGACACCCCGTCGTCCGGAGCGGGCCAGCCGCCATCGGCGGACAAGACGTCGAAAAGCGCCGTACGAATCGCCGGACCATCGGCCGCCGCCGTCCGTTCGCTGCCCAAATATGTGACGATCCGCCCCGGCTCGACTGCGACGCCGACGAGCACCCCGGCGTCGAATAGGGCCCGCAGCGGCGTGGGCGCATCGACGGCGCCGACCGTTTCGGAGTGCCGGATCAAGCCGGGACCGACCCGCCAGCAAATCGCGTCGGCACTGGCCGATTCGGGAATCAGATGCACGGCCATCGAATCATCCGCCGATCGCAGCGGCGATCTGATGGCCGATGAAGGCCGCCCCCCACGCCAGGACGAACATGTAAACCCATGCCACGACCGGCCAACGCCACGAGTTGGTCTCGCGGCGAAGCGCACCGACCGTCGACATGCACTGCAGCGCGTAGACGAAGAACAGCAGCAGGGCGACCATCGTCGGTGTCGTGAACACCAACTGTCCCTGTTTGGGCCCGTGAGTGTGCCGCATCGCGGCCAGTGCCTCGTCGGGGGCCTCGGGATCTTCGGCCGCGGCGATCTGCCCCAACGTGGACACCACGACCTCGCGCGCGGCGAACGACCCGACAATGCCGATATCGATGCGCCAATCGAACCCGAGTGGGGCGAATATCGGCTCGACCGCCTTGCCGATCGACGCGGCGAAGCTGTTGTCCATCACGTACGAGCGGGACGCGGCCTCACCTTTCGACTCCGCATCGGCCCGACTCTCCCCCGCGGCAACAGCCGTCGCGACGGCATGCTGGCGCACCGCGTCAGCCTGCTCGGTGTGTGCGGGCAAGGACAGCAACGCCCACAGCACGATCGCGGTCGCGAAGATGATCTTGCCGACCTTCAGCAGGAACTGTTTCGACGAATCCCACATTGTCAGCAGCACCGACTTGACCGACGGCAGCCGGTACGGCGGCATCTCCATGTAGAACGGCATCAGCCCGCTGCGCAGGGATTTGGTCCGCTTGAACAGTGCCGCGGCGACGAGCGCTGAGAGCCCGCCAAGCAGGTACAGGCCGAACATCACCGCGCCCTGCGCGTTGAACGGGCCGAACCGGGCGGTGCCGGGCACCAGCATCCCGATGAGCAGCACGAAAACGGGAATACGCGCCGAACAGGTCATCAGTGGCGCAGTGATCGCCGTCGCGATCCGGTCCCGCGACGACGGCATGGTGCGCGTCGCCATGATTCCGGGGACAGCACACGCGAACGACGACAGCATCGCCACAAAGGCGCGGCCCTCCAGTCCCGCGCGGCTCATCACCCGGTCGGTGAGGAATGCCGCCCGCGACATGTATCCGACGTTCTCCAGCAGGGCGATCAGCAGGAACATCAGCATGATCTGTGGCAGGAAGACCAGGATGCCTCCGACGCCGCCAATGACCGCGGTACCCAGGAAATCGGCCAGCACCCCGTTGGGCACGTACTCGTCGACCAGCTTGGCCAACCAGCCGAAAAACGTCTCGATGTAACCCTGCAGCGGTGCGGCGACGGTGAAGATCATCTGGAAGAAGCCGAACATGATGGCCAGGAAGGCCAGCGTGCCGAATATGGGGTGCAGCAACACCCGGTCGACCTTTGACGTGCGGGAATGCTCGCGCGGCGCCCGATAGGCGGACTCGGCCAGCACCGTGGCGATCCAGTCGTTGCGTTCGGCCCCCGGCTGTGCGGGCGGCGGCACGATCGGGGCCGGCCACGCCGAGGCATCGGCCAGTAGATCGCGAACCGGTTCCAGCGTCGAACTGTGCGTGCCGATGACCGCGCGCACCGGAACGCCCAGCGCCCGCTGCAGCCCAGTCACGTCCACGTGACCGTCGCGGCGCTCCATCTCGTCGCTCATCGTCAGGGCGACGGCGGTGGGGATGCCAAGGTTGAGGGTTTCGGCCACCAGCGCCAGCGACCGCTCCAGGACCGTGCAGTCGACGATGAGCAGTGCGGCGTCAGGTCGTCGCACCCCCGGCAGCTGGCCGGCGAGATGATCGGCGACCACCTGCTCGTCGGGGGAGATCGGGGTCAGGCTGTAGGTGCCAGGCAAATCTTCGAGGTACATGAAGTGCGTGGACCGCCTCGGCGCCGGTCCACCGACAAGCGCGGGCTCGGGTATCCGCACCCGGCCGACCGACCGGGACACGGTGACGCCCGGGTAGTTCGCCGTCTTGAGGCGCAGGCCGGTCAGCGCGTTGAAGACCGACGTCTTGCCCGCGTTCGGGCTGCCGATCAGGGCGACGCGGGGGTGCGAATCCGTCGGGCCCGGTTCGGCGATACCGCCGTTGTTGTGGCAGCCGGCATCGTGGGAGATTCGCCCGGGATCGTCGGCGCGGTCGCCGTCGGGCGCACAGCAATCACTCACTGCGGTCCCTCACAGCGGATGTAGTTCGCCTCCCGGTCGCGCAGGCAGATCTGGTAGCCCATCACCTGGTAGACACTCGGATCGCCCATCGGTGCGCGACGCACCTTGGTGACTGGGGACGTGGCGGTGAATCCGAGACTTGTCAATCGCTGACGGACACGCTCGGGGCACTCGGCGGAGAAATCGAGGACGGTGGCGGTTGCGCCGACCTCAACATCGCTGAGGGTGGTCATGGGCTATCTCGGTTCGCTGGGTGAAGTGAAGCATTAGTGGCTAAGAGCCCATGTTAGCGAAGGCTGGCTTAATTCCGCGAGAGTCACAAGTCCCGGTGGTCCCGACATCGCGTCCCGCGCCTATCGTCGAGAAGCATGAGCCACGTCTTCGATGAAGCGATCACCGTGCAGGCCCAATCCAACGGTGTCTTCCACGCAGTGACCCACGACGCCTATAACAACATGGTCGGCCCCTTTGGCGGCATCACCGCCGCGACCGTTGTCAATGCCCTCCAGCAGCACCCCGACGTCCTGGGCGGCCCGCTCGCGCTGACCATCAACTATGCCGCGCCCGTCGCCAACGGCACCTTGGATCTGCGGACCTCGATCGTGCGCACCAACCGGACCAATCAGCACTGGACGTTCACGATCGAGCAGGAAGGCGAAGTCGTCTCCACCGGTAACGCCGTCTTCGGAGTCCGCCGCGAGAGCTGGTCGGACACCGAGGCCGTCAAGCCGAGCGCACCGCCACCGGAAACTGTTGCCGCCGTCGACTTCCCCGAGTTCATCGCCTGGGCGCGCAACTACGAGAAGCGATTCGTCGTCGGGGGGCTCGGCGACGACAAGAGCCCCGATTCGACGTCGACCCTCTGGCTGCGCGACCTACCCGAACGCCCGCTCGACTACCCCTCCCTCGCCTCGATGGCCGATGCCTTCTTCCCCCGGGTCTTCCTGCGCCACGGCACCTACATGCCCGCCGGCACGATCACCCTGACCACCTATTTCCATGCGACTCCTGCGGAGTTGGCCACACAGGGCAGCGACCACGTCCTGGGCACCGCGCAGGCCGGGCGCTTCGGCAACGGCCACTTCGACCAGTCCAGCCAACTGTGGGGCGGCGACGTCCTGCTCGCCACCTCACACCAGCTCGTGTACTTCAAGGACCTGCAGGGCTGAGCACCGCCAACGGCACTGCTGAGATCCGCACCGTCACGGGCCGGGGACGTGATAATCACATCCGCGGTCTACCGGGGTGCGGATCTCAGTGGATCAAATGCGCCGACAAGTTCTCGTACGCCTCCGTGTCGGGCTTCATCGCCGCGGCGACCAGCTCCCACAACACCTCATCGGTCCCGCCGCCCACCCGACCGAGTTTGACGTCCTTCCACCAGCGGCCCAGCGGCGTCTCGTCGGTGAGGAAGCCCGACCCGCCAAAGATGTGCAGGCACTCCCCCGCCACCTCCTCGGCCAGTCGCACCGCCGTCACCTTGATGGCCGCGGCGGTGCGCAGATTCATCGGACCCGCCGCAGCAATCCCGTCGAGCGCGAACCGCAGCGTGTCGACCCGCGCCTGCAGGTCGGCGACCCGCAGCCGCAGCGCCTGGTGGTCGTAGAGCCGCTTGCCGAACTGCTCCCGATCCATCATCCGAGCCAGCGTGATCCCCAGGATCAGGTCGCAGGCCGAGGCGACCTGCGCGGCCACCGACAGGCGCTCGTGGGCCAACCCCCAGCTGATCACCGCGAGCCCGGTACCCGGCCGCGCGATGAGGGCCTGCGCGGGCACCCAGGTGTCGATGTCGACGGGCGCGGTATCGAGCGGCCCCGCCGACAGCTTGCGGTACCGCTCCCCAACCACAACGCCGGGACTGTTCATCGGTACCGCCACGACCACGTTGTTGCCGTGCGTGCTGCCGTCGTCGACGCTGCGCCCGACGGCGATCATGTGCCCCGCGATGGGGGCGAGCGAGCAGAACTTCTTTCGTCCGCGGACCCGGAATCCTGCTGCTCCACCGGCGGTTTCGGCGGACACCTCGGTCCCGACGATCTGCAGATCCGACCCGCCGGACTCTTCTGATGCCCCGATGCACAGCACCTCGGCACCATCGATGGCGCGCTCGGTGAGCGCTCTCAAATAGTCGCTCTTGCCAAATCGACGCAGCGTGGCGATGCCCGAGTCGTGCAGACTCACCCCGACGCCGATCCCCGTCGATGCGGTGCGCCCCAGCCGATAGCCCAACTCGAACAGCTTCGCCACATCGGGTTTGGTGGTCCCGGCCCATTTGGCTCGGAAGACCCCCGCGGCGCCCAGCTTTACGAGCAGCTCCCGGGGGAATCGTTCGGCCCGTTCGGCGGCCAGCACCATCGCGGTCACCTCGTCGTCGAAAGCCGCGTCAAGCAGGTCGCGGTATTGCGCCAGCGGCAGCGGCTCGGTGCAGGCACGGACCCCGCTCAGCCCCGCGCTCATTGCTGCCCGTCCTGGGCCACCAGGTAGGGCGCGACGCTGCCCAGCTTCTCGCATGTCTCGGTGAACTCGCGCTCCGGACTGCTCTGCCCGACAATCCCGGCGCCGGCCCGCAACCAGCTCCGTGCACCATCGCGGTACACCGAGCGCAGCACCAGCGCCGCCTCCAGGTCACCGGCCGACGACACCGTCACCACCGCACCGGAATACACCCGGCGCCGCGTGGCTTCCAGCCGGTAGATCGCGTCAACCGCCGGCGCCTTCGGAATCCCTGACGCCGTGACTGACGGGAACAGCACCTCGAGCGCATCCCATGCCGAATACGGTTGGGCCAGGCGCCCGATCACGGTCGAGGCCAAGTGCTGCACGCTGCCACGTGGGCGCACGGTCATGAATTCGCTGACCGCCGTCGTCCCCGGTTCCGCGACGCTCGCCACTTCGGCATACGAGGTTCGCACCGAGATCGCATGCTCCACAATCTCCTTCGCATCGCTCTCCAGTTCTGCGCGGGCCGCCGCATCTTCTCGGGGCGATACGCCGAAGGCGCGCGTACCCGCCAGCGGTTCGGTGGTCACCACCCCGTCGACGTCAACCGACCCCACCAGTTCGGGCGAAAAGCCGGCGGCTTCGAGGCTGCCGAGACGGAACAAGAAGGAGCGCGCCGGGGTGTTGGCCGATCGCCCGGTCAGGTAGGTGGCCGGAATGTCCACCGCAAATGGCACCGTCACCTCCCGCGACATGATGACCTTTTCGTAGCGGCCGGACCGGATCTCGCCGATTGCGGCGGCCACCCGGCCGCGGAAGTCGCTCGGATCGTCGTCCACCGACAACGGGCGGCGCGCACCGTCGGCGACGTCGATCGGCCGTTCGGCCAGTTCCAGCATCCGGTTTCGCAGATCCTCGTCGGCGCCGACAAATCGGATCCCGCTCACCGCTCCCACGAACGCCTCGAACTCGGGCACCACCAAATGGGCGAGCACCTCGTCATCGGCGAGATGGTCGGCCGCACCGAGGAAGGGCGCACAGAAGTCGAACCCGACCCAGCCGTAGGCGCGCCACTCAGCGGAGTCCAGGCCGGCCAACGCCTCTTCCAGCGCCTGCGCGGGACGCACCGCGTACGGCGTGGCCCGCATCGAGGGCTCGGCGGCGCCGTGGTCGGTGATTCGCACTTCCCGAGTGGTCAGCACGATCTCGTGGCGAACCCCGCCGGCGAACACCCACTCGTCGGCGCTCTCATACACGAAATAGTCCGTCGCAAGCCCGGCGCGCGCCCAAGTGGCGCAGATCTCCGGTTCGCGGACCAGCGTCGCGGTCGCAGTCATGTTGCTCGGTCCTTTCACGTCAGAAACGGGGTTTGTCAGAGTCGCGCTGGTGACCGCCATCATTCGACGACCAGATCGTCGTCGACGCCAAAGCTGGTAAAGGCGGTGTTCCGCGGCAGGCGGTACTCCTGCCGGCCGAGCACGGAGTTGAGGATCTTCGCGTTGCGCACCGCTCCGATATCGAGATTGGGTGCGGAAACGCCGTACGCATGGTGTTCGGCGTTGGCGACGAACAGCCGGTTGGCCAGCGTCCCTGACGCGCCGACGGAGTGGTTGGTCTCGACGACGAACCGCCCGCACGAGTCCCGGCGCAGCCGGTCGCTGATCGGCGCTAGAAAATCTGGTCTGCGCTCGGCATAGCCGGTGGCCGCGATCACTAGATCTGTGTTGTGCGACAACAACTTTCCAGTGTCGTGATGGCGACCGCGCACACGCAGACCACCGTCGGCGATGGGTTCGATGCCCTCGATCGTCACCCCGTTGCGCAACTGGACGGCCGGCAGTTTGCCGTGCAGTTCGCGCCGGTACAGCAGATCGTGGATTCGCGCGAGGGTGTCCGCCGAGACGCCCTTGTGGAACTGCCAGTGCCCCTTGCGCACCTCGTCGCGGGTCGCTTCGGGCAGCGCGTGGAAGTACTCCATATAGGCCGGCGTGGTCATCTCGAGTGAGAGCTTGGTGAAGTCCAGCGGCGCGAACCATCCAGTGCGCGTCCACCACCGGACGGCGGGACCACCGGCAAGGTTGGCCTCCAACAAGTCGGCCACGATCTCCGCACCCGACTGTCCCGAGCCGACCACCGTCACCGACCCGGCCCGCCGCACCCGCTCCCGGTTGGGCAAGTAGTCGGCACTGTGAATCACCGACGCCGAGTCCGCCGGTGCGACCGACGCGAGTTGCAGCACCTCGGGAACGACCGGCGCCGTGCCGATGCCGACGACGACGTGGCGCGCGATCACCGTCGCCGGTCCGTCGGGACCGCGCATCACAACCTCGAAGTGCTCGGCGGCCTCATCCCAGTGGACTTGCTCGACGGTGGTGCCAAAACGCAGGCCCGGCACGCGGTCGATCACCCACAGCAGATAGGCCTCGTACTCGCGCCGCGTCGGGAAGAAGTCCTCGCGCACCAGAAACGGGTACAGGCGGTCGACATCGGCGAGATAGGCCAGAAATGACAGTGGGTGAGTCGGGTCTACCAGCGACACCAGGTCCGAGAGGAAGCTGACTTGTAGCTTCGCGTCGTCGAACATCAGCCCGGAATGCCAGGCGAACCGATCTGCGGAGTCGACGACGAGCACCTCGGCGTCGTCGACGGTGGACGTGAGCGCGGCCAGACCAAGGTTGAACGGTCCCCCGCCGATGGCCAGTACGTCCACGTTTTCGGGTGTGGTCGGGTCAGTCATGGACAACTCCGGCATTCAGTGCGGGCGTCAGCCCCTCGGATTCGACTTCCAGTGCCACCCGCGCGATCTCGTCGAACAGCCGGCCGATGTCGGCGGGCGAGGTCTCCGGATTGAGCAGGGTCAGCTTCAGGCAGGTGCGGGGCCCGCCGCCGTCGGCGAGCGGAACCTGGGTGCGGCCGATGAGTGCCGTCCCCGAGCTGATCAGGCGCCGGCGCAGTTCGGCGTTGACCTGATCGATGTCGAGGTCGTCGCACCGATACCGGAACACGACGGTGGTGAGCGTTGCCCCCGAGACGAGCTCGAATTGTGGCTCGGCTTCGATCCGGGCCTGCGCGTGGCGGGCCAGGTCGTGGCAGGCGTCAAGCATCTCGCCGAGCCCGCCGCGGCCGTAGGCCAGCAGGGTGGTCGCGACTTTGAGTACGTCCGGGCGCCGTGTCGTCTGCAGGGTGAGCCCTAGCTGACCGCCGAAGCCAGCCTCCAGATCGTCCACGGGATTCAGGTAGGCGACCGAACGATCAAGGGGGGCAAACCGTTCGGCATCGGCCAGTAGCAGCAGGCTGGCGGCCGCGGGCTGCCAACCGACCTTGTGCAGGTCCAGGGTGATGGAGTCGGCCGCCTCGATGCCGCGCAGCAGACCGGCTAGACGATCGGAGAACAGCGCCCCGAAGCCGTAGGCGGCGTCGACGTGGAGCCACACACCGTGGTCGTGGGCGATGGCAGCGATCTCGGGTAGCGGATCGGCGGTGCCGAAGTCGGTGGTGCCCGCAGTCGCAACCACGGCGATCGGGGTGCGCGACGACTCGGTTGACGCGCGCAGCGCCGCCGCCAGTGCCGACGGCAGCATTCGGTGCTCCTCGTCGCAGGCAACGGTGACGACGGCCGACTCCCCCAATCCCAGTGCCGCACACGCACGTTGAATCGAAAAGTGCGCTACCGCGCTGCACAGGACAACGGGGGCGCGCAACGCGCCGACCCCGTGCTGGCGGATGTCGATGCCCCGGCCGACGCCCGCCTGGTCACGCGCTATCAGCAGGGCCAACAGGTTCGAATACGATCCGCCCGGGCCGAACACACCGCCGGACGTCGCCGGCAGGCCGGCAAGTCGCGCCAATACCTGCACGGCCCACGTTTCGACGGCCAGGGTCGCCGGCCCCGAGTCATACGTGTCCAGCGACGCGTTGGTCGCGCTGGCCAGCGCGTCGGCCGCTACTGCCACCGACAGGGGCGGCGGCTGCAAGTGCGCGGCGCACAACTCGTGGGTGAGGTTCAGCCCGTACTCGTGCACGATCCGGGCCATCCGGTTCAGCGCCGCCCGTTCACCAATGCCGGCGTCGGGCAGGTCACTCGAACCGAGTTCGGCGGCCACCCGCGCGAGAACTTCGCCGGGGGCGCCGATCGGCAGCGGGGCGCGGACCGGACGGTCGGCCACCGTCGCGGCCGCATCGATCAACTGCTGCCCGACGCGGCCCCAGCCGTCGCCGGGTCGCGCGAACCGCATCTCGGGTGTCGCCGTCGTGTCTGTCACGCGCTGCCTCATCACTGTGGGGGTGGTGCTGGGGGTGGACGGGTGGCGCATCATTGCGCGCCCGCCGCAGTCGCCTTCGCCTGGGCCAGCACAATGGCCAACGGGTCGTCGGGCGCCGCCGGGATGCGGCGCAGCAGGGTGGCGACGATGGCGGCGGCGTGCTCGGCGAGCACCTCGCCGGTAGCGGTTTGGTAGTCGACTTCGAGGTGCGCCCGCGTCGCGCCGGCGAGTTCCACGGCCAGCATCAGCGGGTAGGGCACGATGCCCGCGGAAACCGATCGGTATTCGACACTCATCCCATCGGCTACCGGAATGCCCCGAGTCGGGGCGGATCGGACCGATCCCAGGACTTCGACGACGGGAAAGCGGCCACCACTGTTCCGCAGGGCGGTGAGTATCGAGCCGAAGTCGACGTCGGCGTAGGACATCGCAGCGTAGGTCGCCGCCAATCCTGCGCGCATCGTTTGTCCGACGGTGGCGGCCGGGTCGAACGTGAAACGAATCGGAATGATGTTGCCGCAGTAGCCGACCCGGTCGGGACGCTGCCCCGGCTGCCGATTGTCTGCCGGAACCAGCAGGACATGGTCGGCGGCGCCGGTCACCGCGGTGACCGTCAGCGCGATGAGTACGACGAGTGCCGCGTTGCCGGTCCCGCCGACGATGGACGCGAACGAGGTGAAGGCCGCCAGGTCAACCGAATCCAGGTCGCGACGCAGTTGCCGTCCCGGCGCTTCGTGCAGCGGCGCCAGCCAGCTCTGCTCGGCCGTCGTCGCCGGCAGTTCGCCTGAGAAGGGGAATCGCACGCCGCCGGCCGCCCAGGTCGCACGGGCATGTTCGACAGCCAGCGCCGTGCGCACGTCATCACTGGTGGCACGGTCCTGTTCGCCGGTCGAATGTCGGCGAACCGGCGAATCTCCACCCGCCATGTCGACGCGCCACTCACCCGTCAGGATCGATCCCAGCAGCAGCGGCCATGAGGTGTCGTCGACGGCAAGGTGGTGAAAACTCAGAACAACGGCGACCTGATGGTCGGCATCCGCCGGAAACACGCGGGCGCGCACCGGTGCTTCACGGGTGAGGTCGAAGGGGGTGCGGGCCAGCGCCGAGGCAGTTTGCGCGGGACTACAGCCAGCACCGAGGGGCTCGCCTCCCAGCACCCACACCCGGCCCGGTTCGGCCCAGCGGCCGCCTATCTCAACACCTGCCCGCCGCGGCGTCTCATCGTCGACGATGATCACCGAGCCGAGGACCTCGGCCCTGGCGACCACGCTTTCGATTCCGGCAATCAGTCGCTCCGCACTCGTCCCGGCCACGGTCAGCGCGAGGGTGATGTTGTGCGACACCGAATCCGGGTCGAGCTGATGGATGCGCCACATGCGACGCTCGGGAACACCGAGCTGCCCACTCGGCGGCAGTTGGGTGCCCACTCGGCGCGATTCGGCTGCCCACTCGGCGGCAGTGGGGTGCCCACTCGGCGACCGGTGCTGGTCCCGCCGGCGGCGGAGGAGTTCTTTGCGCGCGGCGCGGGTGTCGGTCATCAGAGCCCTCCAGTGGTGGCCGCTAACCGTCCGGAATTCTTGCCGCGCAATACAGTCCAGTCGCTGACAATGGGTATCGTCTCGCCGGCCGCCCACATCGGGAGTTGATCCTGGAAGTGGGGCGACGCCGGATCGCCGGCGACCCCCAGGGGCACGATCCAGCGACCGCTGTCACGGTCGGCGACATCCCACACGTAGCGGGCCGCAGAGCCGACGCGGCACTGGTCGTCGAACCCGACCGCGCTCGCGTTGGCGAAAACGCATTCGGCATCGCCGCCCAGCGGGGCCCGAAACGGACGCACCAGCGCGGACATCTCGGGATGCGCCGCCGATGCGCCCATGAGATCGAAGCCGTGGATCGGGGCGAACCGATGATGCGCGCCCCACGCCGGTGCGGTCCTGCCGCCCGCGGTGGTGTCGGCCAGACCCTCCAGGCTCGCCACGACGAGAGCGTCGACGTCGACACCTAGTCCGGCGGCCTGGACCAGGACCGCCGCCAGCGCCGCCGCAATGCGCGGCTGGGGTACGAACCACGGATCCAGAATCGACGGGAGGCCGTGTGGCGCACCGAGTTCTGCCAGGCACTCATGCTCGGCGAGCTGGACCACCAGGCGGGTCCGCAGCGCGGCAAACAGATAGGCGTCGACGCTGTCGGCGGCCATCACCCGATCCCAGCTGATTAGGCGGGCACGGATCTTCCCGGCGCCGTCGGACAGCCCGGTCAGCGGCACCAGTCGCTGCTGCACCAGGGACGCTTCATCGAGCCGGGCGTCACGGTGGATCTCGGTGCAATCCTGCACCGAGAGCTCAGCACACTCACCGAGGACGGCAGCAATGCGATCAGCCCGCCCCGGCGCCACCGCCTCGGTGGTGACCGGCTGCAACGACGGGCAACCGGTGATGCGCTGGTTGGCGATGACGGCGAAATCGCCCACCTCGCCGTCGAACCCGTCATCGGCGACCGAAGCGGGGTGATAGCCCACCCACCGATAGCGCCCGTCCCAGCCGGGGACGGGCAGCCAGTAATTCTCCGCTGCCCGGCGGGGCATCGCGCCGACAACCTGTTGGCGCACATGACCGTCGGAGTCGGCGATGACGATCCGGTTGACCGGTTCGGACCACGATTCGAGTGCCTGCTCGACGTCGTCGATGGTGCGGGCGAACAACAGGTCGAGCACCGCGTCGAAGCTGAACCCGGCTGTATCGGCGAGCAACGGGCTGCGCAGGCTGAGCGCGTATCCGTCGTCGGCTCCACCCGCAACGACCGGACCGTTGTCGGTGACGACGATCTCGACCGCCACATCATCGGCGCCACGCACCCTGATGGCCTCGGTCCAGGAAAGCACGCCGGCTTCGCCCTCGGGAGTCAGCGCGACCACCCCGTTGTCGGTGCGCGACAACCGTTCTCGATAGACATCCTGGTAGTCGCCCATCGCGTTGGTGATCGCCCAGGCAACCCGTTGGGCGTGCGCGAAGTGTGGGACGGCCGGAACGCCGGCGAAGGCGAGGCCGACGACGTCGAATTCGGGGCAGCCCAGCTGGCACTGGAGGTAGATCCCCGGCAGCTCCAGGAAGCGGTGCGGATCCCCGGCGATCAGTGCGCCGCCGGTGCTGGTACGGGCCGGTGCCACGCCCCAGGCGTTGCTGCCGGAGATGGCATCACCGATCGGGGCCCGCCCGGCGGAAGGCTGGGCACACTCGGCGGAAAACTGGGCACGCTCGGCGAGAAGTTCGGCGATGAAGTCGTCGTCGGGCCGGGCCGGCCGGTCGTCGGCGCCGGGCCGGTCGTGCGCACCCTCGCCCGGGCCCTCGAGATCGAACCACGGACCCTCGAGATCGAACATCGTCAGTCCGGCGCGACCGAAGGCGCGCACCGCCTGCACGCGCCACAGCTTGGTGGTGAATCGGCCGAACAGCAGGTGGTGCATCACGAAGACGGCAATCGGGGTCCACGGCTGCCACGGTCGGGGCCGGTGGTCGAGTTCGTCGAGTTCCGGGGCCGTCGCCGAATCCAGGGCGCCGTTGACCCCCGCGACATACGCGTCGAGCAGCTCGCGGGTACGTGGCGAGGACCGCTCGTAGACAGTCCGCGCGGATCGCTCCATCCCTGATCGCCGCGCAAATCGGTCCCAGTCAACCGCCGACGACCCGAACGCCTCGGCAGTGCGGCCCTCTGCGCGCAGCCGCAAGAACTCGATCTGCCAGGCCCGGTCGAGGGCGCATGCGCGGCCCTGTCCATATAGGGCTCCCGCCGGGCTCGAAGCCCAGATATGTGGAATACCCCAGTCGTCGCGCAGGATCTCGTGCTCAAATTCACCGGCCATCAGGCACCTGCCGTCGTTGTGGAGAGCTCGCCGCGGATCGCCGATGCGCGGCGGCCGGCAATCGGGTTGGCCAGTTCGTGTCCCGCGGCGACCATGGCCGAGTACGGGACCGCGTGATCTGCCATTCGCCGGCGGTTACGCAGTTGCAACTCGTTGAGATGGATTGCGCCGAATGTCGGGGCAAAAAGGTCCCAGCGGGCGAAGCGCTCGACCAGTTCGGGAAGCTGGGCCGACAACCCGTTGACGCTTGCGGCCACCTCCCACCAGAAGTCGTCATCGTCGACGAGGCCGTGCTCGTGCAGCAGGGCGGCGAACGGGCGGAAGAAGTCGTCGAAGACATCGGAGAGGATGCCGAGGTTCCGCGACTCGTCGGCCTCGATCGACCTGGCGCGAGCACACTCGGGCGGCAGATCATCGCACGCCCCGAGGATGAATACCTCCTCACCGATGTCCTTGAGGATGACTCGTTGCGGCACACCGTCTTTCAGCACCAGTATCAGGTTCTCACCGTGTGGGGAGAACTTCAGCTCGTGCGCATAGAGGAGGTACACGATCGGCTGAAGGTAGGCGTCGAGATACCGCCGCAGCCATTCCCGCGCGAGCAGCCCCGACGCTCGGATGAGTGCGCCGACCATCGGCGCACCGCCCTGGTCGACGTGCAGCAGCGCGGCCATCGTGGCGAGTGCTTCCTCGTCGCGCAGCAGCGGGACCGGCGATTGCCGCCATAGCGCGGCCAGGGATTTGCGGTACTCCGAACCCGGATTGGTGGCCGAGGTGAATGCGGGATTGCGGTAGCCGATCGCCGCGACCTCGTAGAGAACCTCGAATCCGATGGACCGCAGGTACTCGTCGCCGCCGATCCGGTTGCGGATCCAGTCGTTGATGAGTGGCGTCGCACTCATGTAGTCGGCCGACATTCCGCGGGTGAAACCCATGTTGGTGATCGACAACGACATCTTGAGGTAGTGCCGCGCAGGATCGGTCCGGTTGAACAGTGTCCGGATCGACTGCTGCGGCTGGTACTCGTCGTCGGAGCGCCCGAGTTCGACGATCCGCCGGCTGCCGATTTCCGGCGCGAACAGCCGGGCCACGTGGTTCGCCCACTGCCACGGATGCACGGGCAGATACCGGAAGTCGGCTGGATCAAGGCCCTGCTCGACGAGGGTCGCGTCGAAGCGGGCGCGCTGCAGGACGCCGAGTTCATCGTCGAGGAGCGTGTCGTAGTCGACGCCGGCCATGGCGGCGAACTCGACGTCGTCCGCCCACACGGCCAGCCACGTCACCCGTAGACGCGGTCCGAATTCGGGCGCGTAGCGCGTCAGGTCGTCGACGCTGAATCCGATGCGTCCCGCGTTGGCGATGAAGCAGGGGTGGCCCTCGGTCATCGCGGCCTCGATCGCCTGGAAGGCGGCGACCCGGTCACCGCCGGCGCACACCAACGACACCGCCGACGTGCGCCGCTGTCCGCGGCGTCCGGCACCGAGCGCCAGAGTGTTGATCAACTCCTCAAGATAAGCCGCAAGGTCGTCGCCCCCCTGAGGTTCGGTCAAGCCCAGCGCCACCCTGAAGTCGACGATGATCGCGACCGGATCGAGCGGGCGGCCCACTCCGTCGACGTGGCGCCGCACACTGCTCGCCGGGATGCTCCACGAGTCGAGGGCGAGCACCTGCGCGTCGAAGGCGTATTCGGTCCGCCCGTCGTCCGAGCGCACGGTGTATGGGCGCACGGTGTATGGGCGCACGGTGTATGGGTGCACGGAACCCCCGGCGCCCGCGCTGTCGTCGGTATGGATCGGTTCGGGGATGATGATCTGCTCATGGCAGAGTTCCGCCAAGATCTTGCAGACCAGCCGGAGCCGGTAGACCTCCCACGCTTCGCGGTCCGGGACGATCTCGGTACTGGTCGGTGTCATCGTTCGGCGCACGCCTCGTTCTCATCGTCGAGGCCCGTCAGGCGCCGCCCGTTGTCGGTGAGCACGACGAAATCGTCGCGGGTGCAGTAACTCAGGCGCGCAGTCTTGGCGCCGACCGGGTAGTCGCCGGCGACGGTGAACCCCACCGCCGCATTGAGTCGCTGCACATCGGTGTTTCGGACATCGGGCTCCACGACGACCCGCTGCACGCCCGGCTGGGCGAAGGCCGTCCGCATGATGTGCAGCATTACCTCGCCGGTGAACCCGGAAATCGGCGTATCGCTGGGTGCCACCAGCAGGTGCATGCCGATGTCGCCATCGCGATGGACGTAGCCGGACGCCGGGTCGGACAGCTCGCCAATCGCCGGGTCGTACAGCTCAAACAGGAACTGCGGTTCCCCGTCGAGAAATCCGATGCGCATCCCGTATGACGCACCGGTGGCGGCGGCCCGGATCATCGTGGAAACCTCGTCGGCCGTCGCGGTCAGCATCTCCCAATACGCCGACTTCGGGTGCGTGAGCCACCGGTGAACGATCGGCGCGTGGGCATGCGGGTCCATCGGCTCCGCCATCAGCCGGTCGGCGAGGCGGCCCTGGGCACCCTCGGCGGGGTTGAGCTCGGCGGGGTTGAGTTCGGCGGGGTTGAGCTCGGCGGGGTTGAGTTCGGCGGGGTGGAGTGCGGCGGCCACCTCGTCGTCCGGCATGGCCATCACGGCGAGGTACTCGGCCGCGGCCGCCGCAACGTGCCCGCCGCCGCTCCCGGGTTCGAGGCAGGAGCCGTCACCGTCAAATTCGACGATGCGCCGGGCCAGCGCCGCGACCGTGCGCCGGGAGAACACGTCGGCGACCGACAGCCGCGGCACGGCCAGCCACTCGCGTGCCTCCGCGACGAACCGAGTCGCCGAAACCGAGTCGCCGCCGAGCGCCAGAAAGTCGTCGTGCACCCCGATCGGGCGGGTGGCCAGCACCTCGCCGAGTACGTCGACCAAGACTTCTTCGACCGGCGTGCGCGGTGCGGTGCCCCCGGGCGCCGCATCGGGAACACCGAGCTCGATGACCGCGGTGCGGTCGTACTTGCCGTTGCCGGTGAGCGGCAGCTCGGGCAGAACGGCGATCGACCGCGGAATCATGTACTCGGGCAGCTCATCGCTCAGCGCCGCCCGCAGATCATCGCCGGTGCTGGCGCCGCCCGGCGCGCGGGCGACCGCGGCCCGCAGGTCACGACCATCAGACCAGGTGATCGCGCCGCGCACCGCCGGTTGGCGCAGCAGCGCTGCCTCGACCTCACCGAGTTCGACGCGATACCCGCGTACTTTCACCAGGTGATCGCCGCGGCCCACGAAGTCGAGAAACCCGCCGGGTAGATAGCGCAGGACATCGCCGGTGCGATACCAGCGTTCTCCGCCGGATTCGACGAACCGGTCGGCGGTCTTCTCGGGGTCGCCGCGATACCCCCGGGCGACGCCGGCCCCCCCGATCCACAACTCGCCCGGAACGTGGTCGGGCCGGTCGCGGCCGCGCTCGTCGACGATGCGGCAGCGCACACCCGCCAGCGGGACACCGTACGGCACAAAGGCCGCACCGGCCGGCACGTCGCCGGCGGCGCAGTAGGTCGAATGGATCGCGGTCTCGGTGGTGCCGCCGAGCCCGGCGACCCGGCAGTGCGGCGACTGCTCGGCGACGCGGCGCATCAGCGCGACGTCGACCTTGTCGCCGCCCAGGATGATTTCGCGCACCGACGGCGCCAACGGGGCCAGGTCGAGAATCATGCCCAGGATCGACGGCACACAGTTGAGCACGGTGACCTGGTGCTGCGCCGTCAGCCGGGCCCAGTCATCCGCGTTGGTGACGCCGCCCTCACCGGGCACCACGACCGCGCCCCCCACCGCGAGCAGTGCGAAAACGTCGAAGACCGACAGGTCGAACTCGAGGGAGGACACCATGAGGCTGCGGTCGTGTGGGCCCAGGCGCAGCCGCTGCACGAGGTCGGTGAGCGTCGCAACGGCCGCCCGGTGCGGTAGCTCGACGCCTTTGGGTAGCCCGGTGGAGCCCGAGGTGAACAGCACGTAGGCCAGGTCGTCGGCGGTGACCGGGACCGGCCGGATCGGCTCGTGGCCAACCGCTTCCGCCGCGTCGACGACCGGTATTTGGACCCCGGCCCAGTCGCCTGGGGCGTCGGTGAGGATCGCGGCGGGCCCCGCCGCCGATAGGATCCGCTCGCGCCGCGCGCCCGGCTGGGTCGGCGCGACCGGCACATAGGCGCCGCCCGCGATCAGGACGGCCAGCGCCGCAACAATCTGGGCACCCCCCTTGGCGAGGTTCACGATGACGGTGTGGCCGCGGACCACACCCGCCGCGGTCAACGCGCCGGCGACCCGCTGCGCCTCCTCGACCAGCTCACCATGGGTCCAAATGCGCGCATCGGTGATGATGGCGGGCGCCGCGGCGCGCCCGGACGCAGCCGCAATCACGGGGCCGTGCAACGTGCCGTCGAACACGCTGGCGGCCGGCAGCGGTTGCTCGACGGCCAGCCGGTGCGCCCGGATCTGCGCATCGACGGGATCCGGTGCCGGGCTATCCCAGTCACCGGCGATGAGCTGATCGAGCACCCGGACGTAGTAGGCGAACATCGCCTCGGCGACGCCGCGCGGCAACTCCGAGACCCGCACGTCCCAGTTGAGCAGCAGTCCGCGGCCACCGCCGGGCGCACCCACCTCGGTCACCTGTGCGTCGAGCAGGACCTGCGGCCCCTGCGACACGATCCAGGAGGGTGTGCCGAACTCCTCGGCGACCTTGGCCGAGAACAGTTCGCCCAAGCCCAGGGCACTTGTGAAGACAACCGGCGACAGCATCGGTTCGCCATGGTGACGGCTCAGCTCGCGCAGCACGTCGAGCCCGCCGAACGAGCCGTGCGCCGCCGCGTCGTGCATTTCCCGACGCAACTGTGCCGCCCGGTCGGCCATGGTGGCGGACCGGCTCAGGTCGACGGCAACCAGGATCGACGAGGTGAAGTCGCCGACGACGCGTTCGAGGTCGGGGTGTTCGCCGCGTGGGTCGGCGCTGTCCCGATCGAATATCGGCACGGTAAGCAGAAAGCGCGGCGACGCGGAGTGGGTGCCGATCGCCTCGGCGAAAGCGGCGGCCACCGCCGCCGCCGGCGTCACACCCCGCTGTCGGGCATGCGCGTCGAGCCGCCGCCACTCCTCGGCGTCGATGCGGTGGTGCAACCGGACGGTGCGCGCCCCATCGGCGCCGCCGTCGGCGGCCGGGAGTTCCGGTGCGCCGGGCAGGTCGGCGATCCGGCCGCGCCACCATGCGGCGTCCGCCTCGCGAGCAGGACACTCGGCGCGCGCCGCACTGAGCTCGGCGTACGTGCTCCGAATCGGGGCGAGCTCCTCGCCCCGGTACAACCGCGCGAGGTCATCGACGAGGACGCGATAGCTCATCGCATCGGCGGCGAGCATATCGACGTCCAGGTGCAGCCGGGACCGACCACCCGGGAGCAACGACAGTTCCGCGCGGAACATCGCACCGTCGCCGACCGGCAGCATGCGGTGGGTACCGGTGTCACGGATGAGCGCTAGCTCCGCATCGACCGCCACGACCGCCGATGACCGCAGGTCGCGAACCACGCACGCCTGCGGGTGGGGTTCGCCGAGCCGCTGGGTTCCATCGGCCTCGATCCGCGTCCGCAGCATCGGGTGCCGGTGCGCCAGTGCCGAAACCGCGCGTCCGAAACGGTCGGCGTCGACGATCTCGCCATCGAATTCGAGGTAAAGGTGCGCGGCCACACCGCCCAGCTGGTGGCTGTTCGAACGGCCCAACCAGTAGGCGTGCTGCATCGGCGCGAGGGGAAAGCTGGACTCCGGATCGGCACCAGCGGACCGAACCGGCTCGTCGGGGAGGCGGTCGGTGCCGAGCAGGCCGGCCCAGGCGTCGAGCCGAGGATCGGCCGCCAGCCGCGCGAAGTCCACGTCGTGGCCGCGTTTGCGCCACTGCCCGGCCAGCCGCATCATGCGCAGCGAGTCCAGCCCGTGCATCACCAGATCGCTGTCCGGCGCCAGCGACTGCGCCTCGACGCCCAGCATCGCGGCGACCTCGCCGCGCACGTCCACCCCGGTCACGGCATCGGAACTGACCATCAACATCGGTGCTACCTCGCTTCGATCTCGGCGCGCAGCGCCTTCTTGTCGACTTTCCCGATGGCCGTCAGCGGCAACGACGAGACGGTCCGCACCTCGTCGGGCAACATGAATGCCGCCACATCGCGTCCCGACAGGAACTCCCGGATCTCGGCGAGCCCCAGTCGGTGGCCCGGCAGGTGTTCGGCGGAGGGCACCACCAACGCGCAGATCCGTTCGCTGAGGCTGTCATCGGGGGCGCCGATCACCGCGGCCTGCCGGATCGACGGATGGGCGATCAGGTACTCCTCGACAGCGTCGGCGGCCACGTTCTCGCCGGCGCGCAGAATGGTGTCCTTGATGCGCCCGGTCACCACCAGGTGACCCGAGCCGAGGCGCCGGACGCGGTCGCCAGACCGGTAGAAGCCGTCGGCGGTGAACGACGAGGCGGCCCGCTCGCTACCGCTCCGGAAGTAGGCGCGGATCGTGTACGGCCCCCGCACGAGCAGCTCGCCCTCGTCGCCGTCGGGGACGTCGGTGCCGTTATCGTCGACGATCCGCACCTCGTCTAGCTCCGACATCGGCCGGCCCTGCACCTCGTGCACCAGATCGCGCGGATCGTCGAGCCGGGTGGAACAGATCAGTCCCTCCGCCATGCCGAACACCTGCTGGACGATCGGGCCCAGAGCGGCATCGAGTGCCTGGGCGTCGGCTCGGGCGAGCTTCGATCCGCCGACCTGCAGCAACCGCAACGACGAGATGTCGGCGCTCTCCCACTCGGTGGCCGCGCACCACACCTGGGCGAGCGCGGGTACCAGTGCGGTCACCGTGACGCGGTGCGCCGCGATAATGTCGAAGGCCGCATCCGGGCTCGGGTTGTCGAGGAACACCGCGTGCCCGCCGGCCGACCAGATCCCGAAGATGCCGGGACAGCACAGCGCGAAGTTGTGCGCAGCCGGCAGCGCAGCGAGATAGACGTCGTCCCCGGTGAGCCCGGCAACACCCGCGGACAACTGCGCGTTGAGGGTGTAGTCGTTGTGCGTGCGCGCGATCAGCTTCGGCAGCCCGGTGGTTCCGCCGGAGACCAGCAGGAGCGCGGGCAGGTCGGGATCGACCGGCCCGGGGAGGTCGACCCCGGCGGGATCGGCGTCGGGCATCGGGGCCGCGGCGGAGCCGTCGCCGGTCTCGCCGGTTACGAAGACGTGCGCGACGCCGGGGACCCGCCTGATCAGCTCCTGGCCGAGTTCCCGGTAGTCAAAGCCGCGGGTGGCGTCCTCGGCGAGATAGGCGACCGCACCGGCGCCCGCCGCGAGATGGGCGATCTCGGCGACGCGGTGGGCGGGCAAGGCCATGACGGGCACCAGGCCCGCACGCAGCAATCCCAGCAGGGTGATGGCAAACTGCGCGGAGTTGTGTTGCTGCAGGATAACGCGCTGGCCTGGGCGCAGTCCGGCGGCGACGAACCCGGCGGCCCGAGCGTTCATCGCCCGGCCGAGCTGGGCATAGGTCAGGGTCTGCGGACAGCTCGTCGAGGCGTCGGTGACGGCGGGCCGGTCCGGCGTTTGCCTCGCCGCCCGCTCGATGAGCTGCCACAACGCCCGGTCGGCGAACAGCCCGGCGTCGCGATAGCGCTGCATCGCCGTCGGCGGATGCGGGGTGAAGCCGTCGCGCAGCCCGGCGAACGGGTCGGTATCGGTGGCAGCGGTCATCGCTGCTCAGCCCGCGACGACGAGGTCGGCGGCACAATGCCGGCGGATCTTGCCCGAGGGCGTCTTCGGCAGTTCGCCCCGCCCGATCAGCGTCACCGCCGACACCGGAACGCCCACGACATCGAACACCGCGCGGGCCACCTCGTCGTGGATGCGGCTCACCTGCGCCGAGTCGTGCGCGACGTCGGATTCGGCGACGACCGCAATGCCCTCGCGCCCGTCGCGTCGCCGGATTGCGATCGCGGCCGCGTTGCCCGCGCGGATTCCCTCGACGGTTCCGGCCGCTCGCTCGATCACGGTCGGCGAGAGGTTGCGGCCCGAAACGATGATGATGTCCTTCTTGCGTCCGGCGACCACGATCTCCCCGGCGCCGGTGCGGTAGCCGAGGTCTCCGGTGTCGAGCCACCCCCGCTCGTCGACCGCACTGCAAAAGCCCGTCGGGGTGAGGTAGCGGGAGGTGACCGCTCCCCCGCGCACCAGCACCGTGCCGATGCGGTCGACGGGCAGCTCGGCCTTCTCGTCGTCGACGATCCGGACCTCGATCCCGGGGACCGGGCGGCCCAGCCGGACATGGGTGCGTACCGATTCGCCGACTCGGACCACCGAGCCATCGGCCTCGGCGGCGTGCGCGTCGATCGTGTCCACCGCGAAACGGGTGTGCTGGGAGTCGAAGGAAACCGCGAGGGTGGTCTCGGCCATGCCATAACTGGGCATCATCGCCTCGGGGCGCAGGCCGAATCGCGCCCCCGCGCGCACGAACAGCTCCACCGACTTCTCGTCGATGGGCTCGGCACCGTTGATGGCCACCCGCAGTGACGACAGGTCGTAGGCGCCGTCGGGCGCCCGGCGCAGGCGCTTGGCCAGTACCGCATAGGCGAAGTTCGGCGCCGCCGTGCAGGTGCCGCCGAAGCGCGTGATCAGCTCGGCCCACGATTCGGGCTTGCGCAGGAAGGCCAGCGGAGTGGTGATCACGGCGTCGGCCTGCTCCAGCATCGGCATGAGCAGCAGGCCGATCAGGCCCATGTCGTGGTACAGCGGCAGCCAGCTGACCGCGACGTCGCGGCCGGTCGGTTCGACCGAGGCGAGCATCGCCGCATGGTTGTGCGCGACATTGTCGAAGGTAATGGCGACGGCTTTGGGGGTTCCGGTGCTGCCGGAGGTGAGTTGCAGGATCGCGGTGTCCGGCGCTTCGATATCGACCAGCGGCACCGCATCGTGGCCGGCAAGCGCGGCGACCGGGATGAACCGGGTGCCCACGTCCATGCCCGCATCGGCGAGTGGCTGGGCGAATGGATCGCCCGCGACGAGCGCAGTCGCGCCGAGCATCGCGATGACCTCGCGGGTTTCGTCGAGCCACACCTGCAGGTCGGTGCGCGGTGTCGGCTGGTGAAGCATGGTGAACGACGCGCCGCGCATCCAGATCGCCTGGACAAGATCGGCGACGTCACCGGGGTCGCCGGCGAGAACGGCCACCACGTCCCCCCGCCCGATCCCGGCGTGGGCCAGGCCCGCCGCCAGTTCCGTCGCGTCGTCGCGGACTTGCGCCCAGGTCCGGAAGCGCAGTTGTGCCGGATCGTCGCCGCTGTGCAGCCCGGTGATCGTCGACGCCGGACCGGCCAGCCACACGGGGACGAGGGTGCTCATTCGGGTAGGACCTCCACGGTTGTCGATCGGCACCAGCCACATTCACCTTAGTTAAGGGGAGGCTAAGAAGATGTTGGTTAGGTATACCTTGCAGGATGGGTTGCCGTCTACTACGGTTTGCGGTGACTCTCGCCACGGTCGGCCACCACGCCGGGCCGTGCTCCCGCGCTATTTCCACTCAGGAGGACCTGGTGTCCGATCATGTCGAAGCCACACTCACCGAGATCCTCATCGAGGACCTCGACCTGTCGGAGGATGAGGTGTCCGGTTCAGCCCGGCTCGTCGAGGACCTCGGACTCGATTCGGTCGCGCTGGCGATCGGCGTCGTCGCCATCGAGGAACGCCTCGGGGTCAAGCTCACCGAGCGGGAGATGCTGGCGGCCAAGTCGGTCGACGACCTGCGGCAGCTCGTCCGCGCACGCCTGGCAACGGTCTGACCCGGTGATGACCGGCGCCGCAATCGCCTTGGGCCCGCAGGACCACACCTACCTGCACCTGGACACCCCCAGCCGTCCGATGCACTGGGCGCTGCTATTGCAGTTGGGCGCGGGAGCCCGATTGGACATCGCGACCGTCCGGGACCGTGTCGCCGAGCGCGCCGGGCGCTACCCCCTGTTCCGCACGGGGATCATCGGCGGGCGGTGGCGACGGCCCCGCGTCGTCCAGGTCGGGGCGATCGACGCGCCGGCACAGGTCGGGGCGGCGACGTATACCGACGACGCCGATCTGCACGCCCAAGTGGGCATCCTCATGGGGGCACACCTCGATCGCGGCCGGCCGTTCTGGCACCTGACACTGTTCACCCCGGCCGAGCCGATGTCCGGCGCCGCGCAGTTCTTCCTTCTGTGGGTGCATCACAGCCTCTCCGACGGCATCGCCGGGGCGGCCTTCTCGGCACTGCTGGCCGACGCCGACGACAGCGGTCTCGCCGAGTTCGACCGCTTCACCACTAGCGAGCGCTTCCACCTCAGCGGTATCGACCCCGACGAGCTGGCGACCGCCAAAGCCGCCTTCGGCGAGATCTGGGCAGCCGGGCGGGCCGGGCGGAACTGGCCGCGCCTGCGCCGCTCGGGCCGACGCGAGGCGGTCTGGCACAGTGTGTCCACCCGCGACCTGCGGCGGGCGGCAAACCGCACCGGCGCCTCGGTGCACGAATACCTGCTGGCGGTGGTCGGCGCGACCCTCAGCACGGCGCCACCGGCGGGCACCTCGTCCTCGAATATCCGGGTCACCCTGCCGGTGACGCTGGACAACGAGTTCCGTCACACCGGCAACGCCGTGTCCGTGGCCCTGCTGAACCTGGCCGGCGACGAAACCGCCATCCCGCCGCAACTGGCGTCGGTGCGCGACCAACTGGCACGGATCGAGCGCGACCGCCCCGAGTTGCACCTGGCCGCCGCCGACGACGCACCACGCGCCCCGTGGCCGATCTTTCGCATCCTGTCCGGGGTCTCGATGAACCAGATGTCCCCCGATGCCCATGTCGGGATCAACCCCGGCTTCACCCGGGTGCGCACCGTGCTCGGGGTGCCGATCGACGACCTGACCGCGCTGTCGCCGCTGGTCGGCTATTCGTTCTCGGTGACGATTCTGGTCCTGGGCACCCGCACCAGCTTCGGCATCGTCTACGACGGCGGGGCCCTGCCCGGGTATGGCGAACGCTTCCTCACGACCTTCGCGGCACTGTTGGCCGAGGTTCCGGCCCCATAGCTGGGTGGCCTCTTGTTGAGACAAACTGTACGATTCGTCTCAACAGCGAGGAGACGAAATGCCAACCAGCCCGTCCACCGCCGGCAATGCCGGATTCCCGTCCGCCGTCACCCACGACCAGGCGGTCGCCAACCCGTGGGTACGACGGGCGCGCACCCTGACCCGCAAGCTCACCGGGACGGACCTTTTCCCCGAGCCCGAGCAGCTGGCATCCTTCGCCGCAGAGATGTTCCAGACCGACGCGGTAGCCGAACGTTTCGTCGCCGAGGTCTACGGCTCTCTCGGCGGCGAGGCAGCGCGCACCGTGCTCGACCAGGCGCTGACCGAAGGCATCGACAGCGTCCCCAATCCCCCGCCGGCGATGGCCGACCTCTTCGCGGAGTTCGAGACCGTGCCCGCCTGGGTGGACCCGGATCTCATCGCACAGGGTGAGGGGATCTGGCGCCGCTGGGGCACCGCCCTGTTCAGCGTCGCCGGCGGCGAAACCCTGGAAATGTACACCGAGGCCGCCGTCGCCAAGCCGCTTTCGCTGGCCGGTGGATACGCCGGCGACAACGCACTACGCCGCTTCCTGGAGACGGCGCGCTTCTGGATCGACGTCTCGCAGCCCAACGCCCTGCTCACCCCCGGATCAGCCGGCCGGGCCACCGCCATGCGGGTGCGGGTCATGCACGTGTGGGTCCGGCGCACCGTCGCCGAGCATCCGGAGTGGGACCGCGACCGCTGGGGTGATCCGATCAGCCAGTCCTACCAGCTCTTGACCCTGATGGGCGGCAGCGTGGTGCCGGCCATGGCACTCTGGCTCACCGGGATCCAGACCACCCCGAAGGAAATCCGGGCACTGCTGCACTACCAACGCTATCTGGGCCACCTGCTCGGCGTGCGGACGCAGTGGTACCCCGCGAACATCAGCGAGGCGCTGCGCCTGCTGGCCTTCGTCAACCTGACCCGCAGCTACGACGCCGGCAACGACGGCGCCGAACTCATCGAATCCTTCCCGGCCGCCTTCACGACCAGCGACGCCACCGGCCTGCGCAAACTGCGCGGCAGGTACAACGCCGCCATGTATGCCGCCTACTCGAGCATGTACATGTTCCCGTGGACCCGTCGCAAGTACGACCTGCCCAACCCGCTCCCAGGTCTGGTGCTGATTGCGGCGCGCCTACCGCTCGTCGTCGCCGTCGAAACCCTCCGCCGGGTCTCCCCGACGCTCTCCCGCTGGCACGAGAAGGCGATGTGCCGTCACCGCGAGAGCTGGCACGCCATGCAGATGGCCGGGCGCTCGGCCGACTTCGCACACGGCAAGGGTTTGCGTCGCTGACCCGGTTCCATCCCCGGGTGGTCGGCCGATTGCATTGTGCTCGCCCTTACGCGATAGCGTGACGACGGAGGTAGTGCCGGTGTCTGCAGAGGGGTCCACACCCCGCGAGGAGCCGTCCGACGACAACCATCCCCGCGCAGCGGTGGCCGTGCTGTCGCTGGCCGGGATCGTCGTGGCGCTGATGCAGACCGTCATCGTTCCGCTTATCCCCCAGCTCCCGCACCTGCTGCACGCCCGTCCCGAGCACGCCACCTGGGCATTGACCATCACGCTGCTCGTGGGTGCGGTGATCACCCCGATCGGTGGCCGTCTCGGCGACATGTACGGCAAGCGCCGGATGCTCCTGGCCAGCATGGGTGCGGTTACCGTGGGCTCCGCAGTGTGCGCGGTGTCGAGCTCGTTGCCGCCCTTTCTGCTCGGCCGCGGCCTGCAGGGCCTGGGCTTCGGCACGATCGCGCTGGGCATTTCGGCGATGCGCGACATCGTTCCTACGCGACGCCTGGGCTCCTCCGTGGGTGCCATGAGTGCCTCCCTCGGTATCGGCGGAGCATTGGGACTGCCGTTGGCCGCCGTCATCGCCGAGTTCATCGGCTGGCACATCTTGTTCTGGCTATGCGCCATCGCCGCCGCGCTGGCAGGCGCCGGAATCGCGCGGACCGTCCCGGAGAGCACCCAGCGCGCCGGTGGGCGTTTTGACTTCCTCGGCGCCCTCGGGCTGGCGGCGGTGCTGACCTGCCTGCTGCTGCCACTGTCGATGGGCGCCACCTGGGGGTGGGGTTCACCGCCGACCGTCGGCCTCCTCATCGCCTTCGTTCTGATCGCCGTGGCGTGGGGCGCACACGAACTGCGCCGGGCCGCGCCCCTGATCGATCTGCGCCTGGCGACCGGCCGGCCGGTCCTGCTGACCAACATCGCCTCGATCGCCACCGGCTTCGCCTTCTACTCGATGCAGATCATGCCGATCCAGCTGCTGATGGCCCCAACGAGTAGCGAACTCGGCCTGGGCTATCAGATGGCCGTCGCCGCCCTTGTTCTCGCGCCGAGCGGCATTCTGATGTTCCTCTTCTCTCGGGTGAGTTCCTGGCTCACCGAGCGCTACGGGCCCCGCATAGCGCTGGCCATCGGCGGTGGCGGCCTCGGCCTGGGGTATGCGGTCTTCCTCCTGCCGCTGGCGACCGACGTCCCGTTCACCTGGTGGCTGATGCTGATCAGCTCCGGGATCAGCGGCGCTGGACTCGGCACCGCCTACGCGGCAATGCCGGCGCTGATCATGCGCGCGGTGCCGATCGCGCAGACCGGTGAGGCCAACGGCGTCAATGCCCTCATGCGCGTCATCGGCACCTCGACGTCGGCCGCGCTGGTCGGCACGATCCTCACCTGGTCGATGGTGACGGTACTGGGCACCAACGGACAGCCGACACGGGTGCCCGACGTCGCCGGCTATCTGACCGCCGCCATCATCTCGCTAGCCGCCTGCGTCGCCGCCGCACTGGTGGCGCTGGCGATCCCCGCCCAATCATCGTCCTAGCAAGCCGCCGTGGTCACCAGGACCACGGCGGTTTGCCTCAGCGACGAATCTCTATCTGACTCAGGCCTTGCCGGTCAGCTTGCCGTACTCGATTCCGCCATGCACGTAGGTCGGCACCACCGGCCAGAACCGCTTCCACGGTGCCAGTTCGGTCGACGGCAGAATCTGCAGCCACCGCGGATCGTCCTTGCACGGATCGGCCAGCGTCTTCTCCTTGACCATGGAGTCGTACTGGTCGAGGGAATCCTCGAGCGTGTTCGCATTCGGGCAGATCTCCCGGCCGAACTTCTCGTGGTAGTGCCGCACACCCGGGATCTTCGACAACTCGGGCTGCCAGTTGTCCAGCGAGATCCCGTTCTCCGACGAGACCCAGACACCGTCGGGGGTGTTGATCACCAGGGAATGATTGCCGTCGGTGTGGCCGGGCGTCCACAGCAGGGCGATGCCGGGGCCGAGTTCGATGTCACCCTCGAAGGCGATGAACTTGTCAGGGTCGACGCCACCGAGCCCGCCGTCGACGTACCAGGCCCACTGCATCGGATGCAGGGATTCCAGCGTGGCCAGTTCCCGCGAGTGCACCAGCATCTTCGCGTCGCCGAACAGCGGCTTGCGGGGCTCCTTCTCGCCGTCGATGACCTCGGTGGAGCCGAGGATCATCCGGGGATCCTGAACATGGAGGTGGTCGAAGGTGCAGAAGTCGATGTCGTCGGGTGACAGGCCCAGCTTGTCTAGGACGCTGTCCGGCTCGTCGTAATACTGCAACACCGCCTTTTGCACGATCGATCCGCCGGGAATCTTGTCGATCAGCTTCTGCAGGTCGCGGTAGAACGGCGCCTCCGCCGAGCCCTCGGGCATCGTCGGCTCGAAGACCAGAGTGCGCGGGGTGCCGTTGAAGTCGTCGTACTGGACGACGATCATCCGGTTGATCATCGAAATCAGCGGCAGCGTCGGCACCGACACCGCATCGTGGAAGGCATATTTGACCGGGTACGGCGCAGCCGCGACATCGACGGACTTCACCGCCCGGATCTGTCCCTGTTCCTTGAACCGGACCTTGTAGGCGGCCGCTGCGTCGCGGACCGCCGCGAGGCGTTCGCCGCGGGGCCATACATCGTGTACGCCGTCGAATTCGGGGATCGGCCGGGCACCGATCGCGGCCAGGCGAGCGGTACTGATGTCCGCGTCGGCGCTGGTGGTGGGCTGCTTGGTACTCGTCACTGACCTACTCCTTGCTGGGCTGATGGCTCCCAGCATTCTACTAGTTGCCTACCAAAACTTGCTTTGAGGCGACAGTTTGCCTACCGGCCATCCTCGGCCACCGCTGCCCCGACACGGCGCAGTTCGCGCGGCGACATGGCGAACCAGCGCCGCACCGCATGACTGAGCGAGGATTGTTCGGTGAATCCAACGAGGTTGGCGACTTGCCCCAGCGGCAGGCCGGTGGCCGTGATGTAGCGGTGCGCCGCATCGCGCCGGACGCCGTCGAGGAGTTCGTCGAAAGACACGCCTTCGCCTGACAGCCGCCGCTGCAGGGTCCGCGGATGCAGCGCCAAGAGTCGGGCCACCTGCGGCAGCCCCGGCACCCCGGTCGCCAACAACTCAGCCATGGTCCGCCGGACCTGCGCCGCCGCCGCGACATTGAGATCAGGGTGCTCGCGCGCCAGATGGGCCAGCGCCAGCCGGCTGATCGTCAGGTCCGCGCCGTCGAACCTGCGGTCGAGGACCGCGCGCTCCACTCGAAGTGCCCCGATCGTGGCGTTGAACTGCACGTCGCAACCGAAGAATTCGAGGTATCGCTGCACCGGCGACTGCGGCGAATGCGGGATCTCCACCGAGCGGATGCCTCGCCCATCACCGGCCAGCGCCACGGCCACCCGGTGAAACAAGCCGAGGCCGAGTTCCATCGCCTGCGGCGAATACGGCGACATGAGGAGGTCTTTGCGATAGCTCAGCGCCACCACGCCGCGCGCGGACCGCGGGTCGGGCACGACACCGATCTGCAGCGCCGGACTGTGCACGAAGATGAACCGGGACGAACACCGCAGGGCCTCGGCGAGCGTGGGTGAGGATTCGATCGCCACGGCCAGTGGGCCGAGGATTGTCAGATCCTGCCGCTCGGCGAGCAGCAGGCCGAAGTCGGGGCGCTCGAGTTCGGTCGCCGCCGCGTCGAGCATGCGGTCGTGCGCCGTGATCGAAATCAGCCCGTCGTCACTCGCGAGCGTCACCGGGTTGATCCCGAACCGTGCGAGCAGGCCCTGCGGCTCACCGCCGAGTTCACCGACCAGCGGCACGAAGCCCCGGAGACTGGCGGCGCGAATGAACGGGCCCATGAACCGAGGCTACCGGGGGGTTATCGACCGACGGCGTAATCGCGCGTGGAATGATCGGCGTCACATTCACGCCCGCACCGCCATCGAAGGCGGCAGGTAGGAGTTCTTGATGCGCCGCCGTTCGGCTTTGACCTCATGTGCCGCAGCCGTCGCTGTGCTGATGGCGGCCGCGGTCGCCGCGCCGGGCGCCCACGCCCAGCCGACCCCGTCGTCACAGCCACTGGCCTGCGTCCCGTTGATCGGCACCAACCAGCTGATCCCGCCGCTTCCCGGCATTGCGACCCCGCTGCCCGGCGACAAGGGGCCCGCCGTGTTCACGGTGCTTGCACCGGCGCGGTCCAGCGCCGGACTCCCCGCCGCGGTCCACCTGCGCGACGGAGTCGTCGGCTTCAACAGCTTCATCGAGACCGCTCTGCGCCACGGCTCGCTGTACACCCGCCAGCGCGACTCCACCGGCCCGTGGCGCAAGGTACCGACGCCACCGTGCCTCGATGGGCGGATCGTCGGCGTCTCGGTGAACAACAACATGCTGGTGGCCCTGGACCGCAACGGCTGGATCTACTCGCTCGACAACCTCCTGTCCGCACCGGTGACGTGGAACTGGACCCGCCTGCACGGCGGGCCGATCTGGCTGTGGCCCGGGATGACGGTGCCCACCGACCCCCGGCAGGCGCGCACGTGGTCACTGAGTCACCGCATCTCCCGCAGCTTCACCGATGCGGCCGGTCACACACACCCGCTGACCGCCGGGCTGGTCCAGCTGGTCAGCCTGACCGGCGACGGCTCCCGCATCGTGTACCAGGATCCGTGGTTGCCGGCCGACTACAGCTACGAGATCGGCGGCCCGCTCGGCGGGCGCTTCCGCTCCGAGGCGATCTCGGCGTCGGGCTCGGTCACCTTTGTGATTAACCGCCACGGCGACATGTACACCCGCGAGTACGACCTCGACTTCGCCGGTTCCAACAACATCCCGGAGCGCTACACCTGGCAGCGGCGCGGCATCAACGGCGCCCAAGCCCCCTCCCAGCTCGAGGAGCGGTTCAACCCGGCCTACACCCCGGTGGCACTGCCCGCAAAGGACTGGCGTCATCAGCCGAAAGTCTCGGGCGAAGTGACCTCCCGCATCTCCATCCACGACTCGGGACCAGCCGTCGAGGACCGTGAACTGCGCGTCGAGGGCCGCCAGCACGGGACGACCGGCTTCTGGCACAAGCAACTCTTCGCCCCGGCCTGGCAGTTCACGACGACGGGCGACGCGCTCGCACGCCCGGTTCTCAACGCCGACCCGTCGACCGACCAGTCGGCCCTGACGCTGGCTCCGCCGAGCGGAGTCAACTTTGCCGGCGCACTGCCCGCCGGCTGGCGGCTCTCGACGACAGACTTCGACTGGGCGCAGACCAAGCACCCCATGGTGCTGACGTCGCCGACGGGCCGAAACTACGAGGTTGCGCTGTACACCACCGACGGTCTCCGCTTTCTGCCACGCGGACCGGGCCTGGACGACGAACTGCGCACGATGGATGGCGCACTCGACCTGCGCGCCGCCGAGCCGTGGGCGCCGGACTCGGCCGAACTTCGCCGGTTCATGAAGCAGCACCTGGCGGGTAAGGACATCTTCGAGGTCGGCGTGCAGGTCAGCCGCAACCGCCTTGTTATCGCGCCCGCGGGGCTGCTGACCACACCGCTGGGCACACTGACCAGGCGATAGCCGACCCGGCCTCCACCGGTTCACGCCACCACCAGGGCACCGATCAGCCCAAGTCCGGCGATCCACATGGTGCCCGCGGCACCCAGCAGAAAGGGCCGCGGGCCGACGGCGCGCAGTGCTGCGATCCGCACCCCGGTGCCGAGGGAGAACATGGCGGCGCTCAGCAGTGCGACCTGCACCTGGCCCGCGACGACCAGCACCTGGCCGGGCACGACATCGGCCGAGCGCAGCAAGACACAGACCAGGAAGGCGAACACGAACGCCGGCACCAGCGGCGGCCGCGGCCCCGATCGGGCCTGGCGCCGGCGGCGCAGACTGATCACCGTCATCACCGGCGCCAGCATCAGCACTCGGCCCAGCTTCACGACCACCGCCACCGCGAGCGCCCCCGAACCGATGACCCCGCCGGCCGCTACGACCTGCGCAACCTCGTGGATCGACGCACCCGCCCATACCCCGCCGCGCACCGGACCCAGCTCAAGCAGCCCCACCCCGAGCGGGATCAGCCCCAACAGCGCCGTACCGAAGACGACGACGGTGCCGATCGCCGTGGCGACGTCCTCGTCGTCGGCGTTGATCACGTCATCGACGGCGGCCACCGCGGCCGCGCCGCAGATCGAGGTCCCGCAGGCGATCAGCAACCGCTGAGCCGGACTGAGCCCGAGGAGCTTTCCGGCCCACAATGATCCAGCGAGGCTCAATGCCACGACACCGACGATGACCACGATCCCGCGAGCGCCGAGCCCCACGATGTCGCCGAAGACTAGCTGAAGCCCGAGCAGGGCGACCCCGACCCGCAGCAGCGGCCGTGCCGCCACCGCCAGACCGGGTGCGTAGCGCGGCCCGAGCGGGGCCACGTTGGCCACCGCCGCCCCGGCCACGATCGTCACCAGCAGCGGACTCACCACGGGTACCGCGCCGTGCACCGCCATCGCTGCCGCGCTGGCCGCACCGCAGAGCAGCAGGCCGGGCACGGCCGCCGCGGTCCGCCGCTGGGCCGGTGCGCTGCGGCTGAGTTGTTGAGTCATGCCACCAGCGTGCTGCGGACGCGCGACTGGCAGTAGTCCCCGGCCGGGCATGGGGACATGCAGTTTCGATATACCCCGCCGCACGTCGACGGGTAACCTCACCCCGGTGCACCCCCGCTCACTGCACCTCATCGCACTGGAATTGCTCGTCGGCGTCGACGACCACGGCAGCCTCAGCGCTGCCGCACGCGACCTCCACATGGCACAGCCGAATGCGAGCCGGGCGATCGCGCGCCTCGAGCGACAGCTCGACGTAGTTCTGCTCGAGCGCACGACGAGCGGGTCGACCCTCACTGCGCACGGCACGATCCTGGTCCACTGGGCGCGGGAGACACTGACCGCGGCAACCCAGTTCCTCACCGTCGCCGATGCTCTGCGCGGGGAGCGGGACGCCGAGCTGACGGTGGCCGCCTCACTGACCGTCGCCGAGCACCTGATGCCGCGGTGGCTCGGCGAGTTCCGTGCCGGACACCCCGACACCACCGTGCACCTACAGGTGCAGAACTCCGCCGACGTGCTCGACGCACTCAGCACGGGCGCGTGCGCGGTGGGCTTCGTGGAATCCCCGACGATCCCCACCGGCATGCACAGTGCCGTCGTCGCACACGACCGGCTGGTGGTCATCGTCCCTGCCGGCCATCCCTGGGCCCGCCGGAATCGCCCGCTGGGCCTCGCCGAACTCGCCGGCACCCCCCTGCTGATGCGCGAATCCGGCTCGGGCACCCGCGAGACCCTCGACACCGCGCTGGACGGATATGCGCGGGCAGCACCACTGCTGGAACTGGGCAGCAGCGCCGCCATCACGACCGCCGTCGCCGCCGGCGTCGGACCGGCGGTGCTCAGTACACTCGCCGTGGACGGCGCCGTGCGCGCCGGCACCGCGCGACTGGTCCAGGTCGACGGCCTGCAGGTCGCCCGCGATCTTCGAGCGGTCTGGCGGCCACCGCGCGATCTCGCGGGGCCTGCCGCCGACCTTGTGCGGATCGCGCGCAGTCATCACGACGACACGCCCTCGCATCGCACCGACCCGCCCGGACACCACTGACACCCATCCCGCGCCGGCGTCCTGTTCGCCTGGGTCCGGTTCGGTGCACCCCGGCACCACTTCGCCGGCAATCAGCCCAGCCTCACCTTCCATGCGGTTGCATCGGTGATCTGCGAAGATCGCGCCATGAAAAGGGTAAAAGCGGCGATTACGAACTACCCGCTCGTATTCCTCACCGTGGTGGTCGGCGTCACCGGTCTAGTGCTGCTGGCCACGCCGGCACACGACTACGCCGCCAGACTGGTCGGCGGCTACGCCCTGGCGATTGCCGCCGTCGAAGCAGTCGGCATGGTCCGCCAACTGATCCGCGGGCACGCCGGCCTCGATTTGCTCGCCGTTACCGCAATCGTCTCCGCCGTCCTGGTCGGCGAATCCTGGGCGGCGCTCGTCGTCGTGTTGATGCTCACCGGCGGAACCGCGTTGGAGGACTACGCGCAGAATCGGTCGAAGCGAGAGTTGACCGCGCTGCTGCACAAGGCACCGCAACAGGGCACGAGACTGCTCACCGACGACCCCGGGGCAGGCCTCGATGCCGCCGCGAGCGAAGTCGTGCCCGCCGACAAGATCGCCCACGGCGACCTGCTCCTCGTCCGGCCCGGCGAGGTGGTGCCCGTCGACGCCGTGTTGCTCGCGGAGCACGCGGTATTCGATGAGTCCTCCCTCACCGGGGAAAGCCTGCCGGTCGAGCGCCGGGCTGGGGAGAAGGTCTCCAGCGGGGCGGTGAACGGCGCCGCCGCCGTGGTGGTCCGCGCGGTCGCCGCGGCGCGCGACAGCGAGTACCAGCAGATCGTGCGGTTGGTCGAACAGGCTGCGAACAGCAAGGCCCCGGTGGTGCGGCTCGCCGATCGTTACGCCCTGCCATTCACCGTGGTGTCACTGTTCATCGCCGGCATCGCCTGGGCCGTGAGCGGGGAGGCGGTTCGTTTTGCCGAGGTCCTCGTCGTCGCCACCCCTTGTCCGCTCCTTATTGCCGCCCCGGTCGCCTTCCTCGGCGGCATGAGCCGCGCCGCGCACAGCGGCCTAATCGTCAAGGGCGGGGGCACCCTCGAACAGCTCGCCCGAGTCCGGTCCGCCGCCTTCGACAAGACCGGGACCCTGACCACCGGACACCCCGAACTGGTGCGGATCCTCCCGGCCCCGGGCTTCACCGCCGACCGCGTTCTCCAGCTCGCCGCATCGGCCGAGGTGTACTCCTCCCACGTCCTCGCCAGTTCGGTGGTGACCGTCGCCAAGGCGACCGACGCGCTTCCGCTCCTGGACATCGCGCATGCCGAAGAACTCGCCACCAACGGGGTCATGGCCGAGTTCCACGAGCCCGGCGATCCCCCGGCCACCCGGGTGATCCGCGTCGGGAAGCCAACCTGGATCGCCCAATCGGCACCGGATATGACGATCGCCGACCTGAATCCCGGCGAGCTCGCCATCTACACCGCCCTCGACGACGAATACGCCGGTGTCATCATCATGCGCGACCGGATCCGGCCCGATGCCGCGCAGGCGATCGCCGACCTGCGACGACTCGGCGTCGAGCGAACCGTAATCGTGACCGGCGATGTCGCCGCCACCGCCGGGCCGATTGCCGAGGCCGCCGGGATCGATGAGGTCCATGCGTCCTGCCACCCGGCGGACAAGGTTCAGCTCGTCGGCGACATTTCACCGCGGCCGGTCCTGATGGCCGGCGACGGCCTGAACGACGCCCCCGTTCTCGCCGCAGCCGACATCGGCTTCGCGATGGGTGCCCGCGGTTCGACGGCGGCCAGCGAATCGGCCGACGTGGTCAACCGCTACGACAACCTTTCCGGCCTCCCCCGCGCCGTCCGCATCGGACAGGACACCGTCCGCATCGCTCTGCAGAGCATTTGGGTGGGCATCGCGATCAGCGTCGGGCTCATGCTGGTCGCCGCGTTCGGCTACCTGCCCGCGCTGATCGGCGCGTGGCTACAGGAGGGCGTGGACCTCATCGCCATCCTCGGCGCCCTGCGGGCAATGGGCCCGCGTTCCGAGCGCCGCAAGCCGGCCGATCCGGTCAGCCGATCGGCCGGTTACTCGGCACCTGCAACCAGCTCGGGGAGCTCGGATCGATCAACACGTGCTCGGGCTTGAGCCGCGAGTCGTTCGAGATCGGGCCGAATGACACCGCCCGGGGCGCGTTGAACGCGTAGACGCTGACACGCAGACGGTGACCCCTCTTGAGTAGCGCGTCGGTGCCGAGCAGCCCAATGTCCAGGAACTGCTTGGCCCCCGGCTTCACCGTGTCGCGCTTGAACGCGTCGAGTGAGTAGATCGGGTCCACCACATCTCCGTTGGGCGCATAGTGCGAGCGCGCCTGGTCGATCTGGTTGCGGATCGAGACCGTCAGGGAGCCCGTGGTCAGGGCCTGCGACGACCCATCCGGCGCAACATCGCTGACCACGGCGGCGAAGAACCCGTCCTTGGCGTCGACCTGGGTCTTCACGTGCAGGTTAATCGCTCCGTTGATGGAGGTCGGCTCCGACACCGGCGCCGAGGTGAAGGTCAACGCGCCACGTTCGGCGGTCCGATTGTCCTTGCTGCAGAAGTCGAGCCAGCTGAGGGCACCAAGCTGATCGCGGTTGGTATCGCTCGAGCACAGCGTCGTGATGCCGGGGGCGACCGTCCACTTCGCGGCGCGCGTGGGCGCGCCAGCAGCCAGCGAACCATCGGCGATCGACGTCGGGGAGGTGCCGGTGCGCTGCGCCGTCAAGTACAGGCGACGGTGCACCTGATCGGGTCGCGGGAAGGACGTGGACTGCACCCAGCCCCCGCCTTGCTGATGACTGGTGGCCGGGGCGTACTGGTCGACGTGGTTGTCAATGCCCTTGATCCACTTGTCGAACCACGCGCGCTGCAAGATGTTCCAGGACGGCGGCTGGCCGGGCTCGCCCCGGGTATCCCAACCGTTGGTCACGTGCCGCCCGGTGCTCATCAGCATCTTCTTCTGACTCAGCGGCAGTCCGCTGAGCTGGTCGAGCGTGCGCCATTCCATGTTCGTAAACAGGTCCTGCCACCCGCCGACGACAAACGTCGGCACCTGCACGGCAGCGGCATCGGTGGTAAGTGCGTTGCGATAGGCCGAGTTCATCTGCACGATCTGTTTGGTTCGCCCACTCAGCGAATCAGTTGATTTCGCGAACAGTCCCTGCAGGTACTCGGGAACGAAGACGGCCGGGTTGTTGATCCGGTCGCGCAGCCAGATCGGATCGAACTCGCCCCGGAACAGACTGGGCACGTCCGGGATGGTCTTCGTGTAGTTCACCACCAGCAACCACGTTGCCAGGAAGCCGGCGCCATAGCCGGATCCCGGCGCAACGACGTCGGCGACGATGTCGGTCATCGGCGCGGCGGGGAAGAGCGCCTTCAGACCGCGCGGGTGTTTCGACGCCGCCTGCAGCTGGTTCACCGCCGAATACGAATAGCCGGACATCCCCAGCTCGCCATTGGAGTAGGAGCGGGTCCGTGCCCACTCGAGCACCTCGAGGGTGTCCTGGCGCTCGCGAGGCCCGAAAACGTCCCAGACGCCCTGGGACGTTCCGGTGCCGCGAACGTCGACGACCATCTGGGTGTACCCGCTGCGCACCAGGTTCGGATCAAAGGCGAAGGAGCTGACGAACCCGCCGTTGGCCACCTTGAGCAGTTGCTCCATGCCCGAGATAGGAGTCCCGGACAGGTTGATGCTGGCAAAAAAGTCGAGCACCGGCTTGGAGAGGCCGGGAACGTTCATGGCCACTGCCGCCAATCGGCTGACCAGTTTGTTATACGGCGTCAAGTTGACGATTACGGGATTCTTGTCAGCGGTGGCACGGCCGGCGGCGTCGGCCGGCCGGAAGATATCCGCGCGTAGGATGGTCCCGTCCGACATCCGGATCGGGACGCTCGACGCAGCGCTGATCCCTGCGTAGCGCGTCGGCCCGAAGTAGGTCTTGGTGAATTGCGGCGGGTTGATGCCCAGCGCCGTGGCCTGCGCCGGCGGCGCCTGGGCAACGCCAATCGCAATAGCCGACGCGACGACGACCGTCGCCAGTCGGCTGACAAGCTTATACATCCGAGACCCCCATGAGCTGTTCGCAGTCAGCGCATGTGATTCCCCACCACGCACCTAAGCCGTGTGACTTGAATCGCAGATTACTACTGGACGGTAGCTAGTGTCAAGGTGAGAGCAACCTGAGAAACGGCGAAGCGGACATCCGCCCCCGGGCCGCCGCTCAGCCCACCCGGAGCGGGTCGGCTGCCGATCGGGAAATGCGCGAACCTCCCGCCGGATGCTGCGGAAGTGGAGGCGTCTCAGACCATCGTTGTCGTCGCTGCGGCAGCGCGACCCGAACTCACGAGCGTGATATGTGCGCTGCTCGGGGACCGTCGGACCGAGCCGCGCGCCACCGCCTCGGGACCGTCGTTACCGGTCGGTCGCGGACGACGGTGCGGTCGGAGATTCTGCCGACGGCGCCTTCGGGGATTCTACCGACGGCGCCTTCGCGGATTCCGCGGAACGAGCGCGTTTCTTGCGGTACGGGCAGCGAAGTTCGAACGCCCCGGCATACTGCCCGGCGACGAAGATATCCCCGGTGTAGTAGCCCCGTCCCCGCGCGGTGATGTAATCGGTCACCGGGAGCCCCTTGTAGTCGATCCGCCACCGACGGGGGCCGACACTGCGCACGGTTCCGCCAACGATCTCCCCGGCAACCGTACGATTGATCAGGCGTCCTTTACCGTCGAACACCTTGCCGTACCAGATCGTCCCCGCCGCCCAGGGATACGTCGACGACGTTCCGGGGCAGAACCCGGTCGGCGCAGGTCGCGGTGACGCGTGAACCGGTCCCGCGAAGACGGCGGCTGCGATCAGCGCCAAGAACATGGCGAGAGTAGCGGTGACTGTGGACATACGCATGCCCCGATGATACCCGGTGCGCGATATGACCCGAATCGGCGTAGTTGAACCACGGCAGGTTGAACCACGGCAGGTCTTCGCGTCCCCGAGCCCCGACACCTCGAAAAAGAGGTCGCGACTCAACTGCGGAAGCGGAGGGATTTGAACCCCCGGTGGTTTTACCCACGCTCGCTTTCAAGGCGAGTGCATTCGGCCGCTCTGCCACGCTTCCTTCGGGCTCCAAGGCTAGCCGACCAGCACCGATGATCAACACACCGGACTCCCGTGCGGTTTCGTCGGCGCAACGTCGATCTGGGTGGGATTGACGAAACACCGGCGTACGACCAGCATCGAGGACATGCGTGCCATTGCTTGTCACCACGACGAATTGACCATCACCGATGTCCCCGTACCCGACATCGCAAACAACGAGGTCCTCATCCGGGTCGCCGCAGCCGGCGTCAACCGCGCCGATCTACACCAGCGGCGCGGCAACTATCCGCCGCCACCGGGAGCGAGCGAGATCCTCGGCGTAGAAGTATCGGGCACCGTGGTCGAGGTCGGCGAGCACATCACCGAGTTCCGGATCGGCGACCACGTATGCGCACTGCTGGCCGGCGGCGGCTACGCCGAGTTCGCGGCCGTCCCCGCCGCCCAGGTGATCCCGGTACCGAACGCCATCGAATCGCACGCCGCCGCAGCACTTCCCGAAGCCGCTTGCACCGTCGTCTCCAACCTCGTCCTGACCGCGCACCTACAGCCCGGCGAGACCCTCCTCATCCACGGCGGCAGTAGCGGAATCGGCACGCACGCCATCCAGCTCGCCAAACATCTCGGGGCCCGCGTCGCGGTCACCGCGCGCACCCCGGAGAAGTTGGCCGCCTGCCGCGAGCTCGGCGCAGACCTTGCGATCAACTACGCCGACGAGGACTTCGCCGCCGTCCTCGCAGCCCACGGTGGCGCAGATGTCATTCTCGACATCGTCGGCGGCAACTACCTGGAAGCCAATATCACCGCATTGAACACCGGTGGCCGGCTCGTCATCATCGGCATGCAGGGCGGGTCGAGGGGCACCCTGGACATCGGGCAGCTCCTCGCCAAGCGCGCCACCGTCGCGGGCACCACGCTCCGCTCCCGGCCCACTTACGGCGACGGAAGCAAGGCTGAAATCGTTGCCGCCACCCTGGAACTGACCTTGCCGCTGCTCGCCAACGGCACGATCAGACCGGTTGTCGATTCGGTGTTTCCGCTGGCCGCGGCGGCCGAAGCCCATGCTCGGCTCGAAAGCGGCGACGCCATCGGCAAGGTCCTACTCATCGTCGCCGACGACGAGTAACGCGGTCAGCCTTCCTCTGGTGCAGGGTCGGCGAGAACCTCGCCCGCCTCGTCCGCCAGACGCTGGAACAGCGTGCCGAAAGTGCAGAAGTCGTCCTCGCCGAGAACGGCCACGACGTGCTCGCGCACCTGCGCGTCCCGGCATTCGACGATCTGGGTCAGGTGCTCTCGGCCCGCCGCGGTGAGCCGAACCCAACGGTGGCGCGCATCGTCACCCCGCACCTCGTCGACCCGCTCGACCCACCCCTGCTCGACGAGCCGCCCGATCTGGCGCGACACGGTGCTCATCTGAATGTGAGTCGCCGAAGCGATGTCGGAGATGCGGAGGCGCCGCTCGCGGCCGAGTACCTCGAGGACCCGGAGATCAGACGGTGCAGAGAAGCCCGCGTCGGACAGCCCCTGGTTGATCATGGCCAGCACCTTCCAGCCACCGTCCAGGACTGCCCGCCACGACCTGCGCTGCTCCGGGGTCAGCGCCCCGAAGGCGACTCCCGCACCCGGCGCGTCGTCGGATTGTTCATCGTAAAAGTCCTGCACCCGAGTCATCTGCTCATTCACCTCCCTGAAACCAGGATTATAAATGACACTGCGCAGTCGATCGCCCGACTCCGCAGATCAGCAGCGCCCGCTAAGCCAACGACCCCACCGTTCGAACGAGGTGGTCAACCTCGTACGGGGTCGAGTACGGACCCAGGCCGACGGTCACCGCACCCCCCTCGTCGTCGACGCCGAGTTGCTTGAGCGCAGGACTCGGCACCCCGGCCAGGGCCCGGATACCGTTGTCGGCCAACCGCTGCACGACCCGGTCGGCGGGGACACCGTCGACCATGAAACTGGCGATCGGAACGCGATGCTCGGATACGCCCAGAACACGGACCGCCGACAGGCTCTCAAGAGAATTGACGAGGTAGTAGTCGAGTCGCTGCAGGTACTCGTAGAGCGCGTCCATCGACGTGGTCAGCCGGCGGCGCCGCTTACCCAGCGCCGTCTCATCGAGGTCGGCGAGATGCTCAACCGACGCCCCAAGGCCGGCCAACAGCCCCCCGCCCGGCGACGCCACCAGTTCGAGACGGGCCGGACCGATAGCGCCGCTGTCGAGCGCGATCGACTCGAGGTCATCGATGCGCGCCGGATCGGCGAACACCATCGCCGCCAATCGTGGTCCGCCCCATCGGTGCGCCGAGACGATGAGCACGTCGGCACCGAGCTCGGTGATGTCCAGTGGCAGGTAGGGCGCGGCAGCGGTGCCGTCGACGACGAACAGCGCACCGGCGTCGCGCACTCTGGGGGCGATCTCGGAGATGTCGGTGACGGCCCCCGTCGTCGACGACGCGAGCGGCGCGGCAACGACCTTCGTCGCGTCGCCGATCGCGCCCAGATACTGGTCGATCGGAATCGTCCCCGTCTCGATATCGGTCTCGGCCCAGCGGATCCGGGCACCGAACGCCTGCGCACGCCGCTCCCACGGAACAATGTTGGCCAGGTCGCTGTCACGAGAGAGCAGGACCTCGGTACCCCACCAGGCCTGCGTCCCGAACGCATCGACCAGGCCACTCACCAGGTGCGCTGCCGACGGGCCGAGCACCACCCCCGCGGGGTCGCCCTTCACCAGGTCCGCAATCGCGCGCCGCGCCGACACGACCGCATCGGCCATGGCCCGGGCCCCGGGGTTCGCCGAGCCCGGGTCGGAGACGAGCTGCCGGAACCCCGAGGAAACGGCCGAAGCCACCGACGCCGGAATCGACATCCCGGCCTGCGGGTCGAGCCTGATCCAGCCGTCGCCCAGGGTGGGGAACAACCCACGGGCATGGGCGACGTCGAACGGCATAGGAACACGATAGCCGTCGCCCCCGACCCGAGGTCAGACTCCAGTGACACAATGGTCGCCATGACTCACGGCTTCGGAACCCCGATTCCCCTCCCCGGCGACGAGGCGCCGGGACAGATCATCGTGGTCGGCGGCGGCGACGGGGCGGAGGGCGGCGAAGCAGTGGGCATCACCGACCTCGTCGAGCAGCCGGCGAAGGTGATGCGGATCGGCTCGATGATCAAGCAGCTCCTCGAGGAGGTGAAGTCCGCACCCCTGGACGACGCGTCGCGCAACCGCCTGCGCGACATCCACCGCTCCTCGATCCGTGAACTCGAAGACGGTCTGGCCCCCGAACTCCAGGAGGAGCTCGAGCGGCTGGCCCTGCCGTTCAGCGACGACGCCACCCCGTCGGATGCCGAGCTGCGCATCGCCCAGGCCCAGCTCGTCGGATGGCTCGAAGGACTGTTCCACGGCATCCAGACAGCGCTGTTCGCCCAGCAGATGGCCGCTCGCGCACAACTCGAGCAGATGCGGCAGGGCGCACTTCCCGGTCCCGGCAGTGGTCCTGCCCACCCGCCGGGGCCAGGTCAATACCTCTAACACTTGTATGCTGGGTAGCCGTGTCAATAGCAGCTGATGGGCGGGTGATCCCACCCGCCCCGGAAGTGTCGGATTCGCGGACGTTCCGACGGGCCTTCGCCGACCTCCAAGATGGCCTGTACAGCTCCGAACTCTGGCTGCACCTGGGGTGGACGGACATCAAGCAGCGCTATCGCCGATCCCTGCTCGGACCACTCTGGATCACCGTCGCGACCGGCGTCACCGCCATCGCGATGGGCCTTCTCTACGGCACGTTGTTCGGGTTCTCAATCAAAGAGTTCCTGCCCTACGTCATCCTCGGCCTAATCTTCTGGAACTTCATCCAGAACTCCATCCTCGAGGGCGCGGTGGTCTTCTCCACCAACGAAGGGCTGATCAAACAGCTGCCCGCGCCGATCAGCGTGCACGTCTACCGCGTGGTATGGCGCCAACTCATCATCTTCGCTCACAACATCGTCATATTCCTGGTGGTGGTAGCGGTCTTCCGGCCGCCGATCACCTGGTCGGCGCTGTTGTTCTTCCCCGCGATAGCGCTATTCGTGCTCAATGCGATCTGGGTGACCATCGTCTTCGGAATCCTCTCGACACGGTTCCGCGACATCTCCCAGCTCACGGCGACAGTCGTTCAGTTGGCCTTCTTCATGACGCCGATCATCTGGCGGCTTGGCCCGGAGGTGGGCAACAAAGTCGGCAGCCGGGCCCGGCTGGTCGAGCTCAATCCGCTCTACCACTACATCGAGATCACTCGCGGACCACTCCTCGGTGAGCATGTGGCCTTCTACCATTGGGGAATCGTCATGGCCTGCACCGTCGTCGGGTGTGCCGCAGCACTG
>NZ_DIAX01000006.1 GCF_002414845.1 Gordonia sp. UBA5067
AGATGTGTATAAGAGGCGACAACAAGGGCTACGCCGCCGCCGGTGTCGAGGCCACCCTCGCCGCCGATGGGGTGAGCAACCCGGTGGCGATCTTCGCCCAAGCGACCGCAGGGGACGTGTCGCCGCACTACCACGGGCCGGGCGACGTAGCCCGACGCAAGCGGATCTCGGGCGAGGCCGAGTACGTCGAGGCCGAACGCAACGGCACCGTGCAGCGGGATGCGGCCATCGCCGCAGCGCGGGCCGACGGCTCGCTCAGCGACGCCGGGTCGTCGATCGAAGGGTCGATCGACGGTGTGCTCACGTACATCGACTTCACCGACGTCGAGGCCGACGCCCGGTTTGCCGGTGGGGTGACCGGCGCCCGCACCGGCAAGCCATGCCACGGCGTGGCGTTCTTCGCCGGCACGCGGGTCGACGGCCCGGGCATGCCCAAGCCGATCGCCGTGGCCGCACGCCTCCAGTCCCGGCTGCTGCGCTGGCGGCGCCTGAGGAGGGTCGACCGCATGCCGGCCGCCGAGGCCGAGGCCATGCGGCGACTGTACGAAACGCAGGATCCCAAGGACATCCTGATGGAGGACGAGCCCAAGCTGCAGTTGGGGACCCCCATCGCCAAGTCGATGGTGCCCGACTGGGCCGACCCGTCAGCTGCCGAGCTGAAGCGCCAAGCGAAGATCGGGGCGCTGGATCGCAGCTCGCTGGTGCCCACGGTGCTGCCGATCCAGATCGTACGGATTGGCACGCTGGCGCTGGTGTGCTGCCCGGGCGAGTTCACCACGATGTCCGGCCGGCGCGTGGTCGACACCGTGCGCCCCGTGCTCGAAGCCGACGGCGTCACCAACGTGCTGTTCATGAGCTACTGCAACGACTACATGGGCTACGTCACGACGCACCAGGAATATGACGAGCAGGCATACGAGGGCGGGCACACCATCTTCGGCCGCTGGACGCTCGCCGCGTTCCAGACCCGCTTCGAGCGGCTGGCCCAACAACTGGTGAAGCCCACTGTCGAGCGGGACTACGACAGCGAGACCCGTCCCGCCCCGCAGCCGGCCGACGAGCTGGCGCTGCGCAGCAACCTACCGGTGCCCTGAGACCGTCCCAATACCCTCCTCAAAACCGGAACTGGGGAGTGCACACTGCGGTCTGGCGGTCATCTGGGCTCCCGAGTTGCGGCTGGGTGCCGTTACCTCATGTCTTGGATGGGTGCCGCGTCAGTGACCCGCTGAACGAAGCCGGCTGCGCAGCTGCTCGGCCACGTCGACCATCCGACCGTTGAGCGGTCCGCGGGCAGTGACGATCTTGGGAAGCCCCTTCGGCCAGACAACCACCACTCCGTTGACCCGGTGGGGGTGTTTCATCAACGGCCACTTGGCGCCGATGAAGCACAGCACTCCACGGATCTGCACGTCGGCGAAGTCGTCACCGAGGGCGGTACGAACCACTTTGACCTGGCGGAGCACACCGTCGGCCGTCTTGGTGCGATCCCGGCCGTTGACATAGAGGTGGGGGTCGTGGCGGAACAGCCCGCCCTTGTCCCTCACCTCAAGCTTGCCCGTGTACTTCTTGGCGTCGATGACGAACACGCCCGAAGGGCCGACGACCAGGTGGTCGATGTTGGCCCGGCTGCCGGGAATCAGCCGGTCGTGCAGCACCTCGATGCCCCGAACGCCCTGTAGTACCTCGCCGACGCGCCGTTCTCCCTCGGCGCCCACCTTCCATGCCGCAGTCGCCTGCGACTCCGGGGTGATCCGCGGCTTGGCGGTGAGCGCGGTTGCCACTCGACCCATCACCGGCCGCTCGGCCTTGATCTGTTGGCGCCACTGGGCGTCGTCGGCCACCTTCTGATGTTTCGTGGCCAGCTCGCGTTCCGACCGTCGGTGATACTCGTTCTGGGCCGATGCGCCGGCGGTGTCGGTAGCGTCAGCAGACACGGGGGCAACGGGGGCAATCGGCTCAACTTGAGGCAGATCGTTGCGGTGTGTCGGCGCTGGCTCCGCAACCTGCGGCAACGGCTCGGGTGCAGGCCACGTCGGGTCCGGTGCACGTGTCGCCGGGTCCGGCGGCTGCCAGGGGGGATCCGGCGTCTGCGGCGTCGGCAACCCTGCATGAGGCGTGGGGTTCGACTCGTGCGAGGCGTGGGGCCCCGTTGGGCGGGTGCCTTCGTCTCGATCGTCGTCGGACGGTGGTTGCTGACCCATGTGGGTGGCCCGCCATCCCGCGACGAAGCGATCGAAAATGTCGCGCAGCTCGGCACGGTCCATCGTGATTCGGCCGGTCTCGAGGTTTATCCGGCCGATCTTGGATCCGTCGGGCTGGGAGACGTACAGCATGTCGTGGCCGTAGACGCGCTTGCGGATCGCCACCAGCTCGTCTTTGCCTTGGCTGCCTCCGAGGTCGGACGTCACCGGCGTTCGAGGTTCACCGCTTAACCACCGATTCTCGTCGGTACCGAAATGCGCGTGCTCCACTGATCCTCCGACGTGAGTCGATTTGGTGTCCTGGGCTGAGGCCACCGCGTTCACGAAACCGCAGTAGGGAGTTCATAACACGCTCAGATCCGTCATGCGGCCTCCGGCCCGGGGAGTCCGGTAGCGGGGAGTGCAGAGCGCTGTCTGGCGGTCGTTTGGGCTCCCGAGTTGCGAGTGGTGGGCGAACTCGGGAGTGCACACTGCGC
>NZ_DIAX01000037.1 GCF_002414845.1 Gordonia sp. UBA5067
GGCCTACGGCGGCGCGTACGACGTCATGGGCTCCAAGCACATGGGTGCCGACGTGAACCTGGCCTGGCCGACCGCCCAGATCGCGGTCATGGGCGCCTCCGGCGCCGTCGGCTTCGTCTACCGCAAGGAGATCAAAGAGGCGCGGGAGAACGGTCAGGACGTCGACGCACTGATGATCAAGCTCCAGGAGGAGTACGAGGACACCCTCGTCAATCCGTACGTGGCGGCTGAGCGCGGCTACGTCGACGCGGTCATCCCACCGAGTCACACCCGCGGGCAGATCGGCAAGGCGCTGCGGCTGTTGGAGCGCAAGATGGTCATCACGCCGGCACGCAAGCACGGGAACATTCCGCTATGAGCGACGCAGCGAAGACCACCCCGACCACCCCGCCGTTCGTCACCGTCATCAAGGGGAACCCGACGCCGGCACAACTGGCGGCCCTCACCGCGGTCGTGGCCGCCAAGGCGGCCGCGGCCGGCGGCGAGCCCAGCGACGGCGCCCGCAACGAGTGGGGTCGCCCCACCGATCAGCTGCGGCCCAACTGGGCGTCGGCGACCAGCTTCTACAAGCAACTTTGGTGACCCACCCCGAAGTCATCCTCGGCTCCGCATCCCCCGCCCGACTGCGCGTGCTCCGGCAGGCCGGGCTGGATCCGCGGGTGCTCATCGCCGATATCGACGAGGACTCCCTCGCCGCCGAACTGGCCGCCGCACCGCCGGCGGAGATCGTCACCCGGCTGGCCACCGCCAAGGCCGATGCTCTCCTCACCCGGGTCACCTCGCCCGACGCCGTGTTGCTGACGTGCGATTCGATGCTCCATATCGGCGGCGGGCTGGCTGGAAAGCCCCACACCCCCGAGGTTGCCCGACAGCGCTGGACACAGATGTCCGGGCGGTCGGCGAACCTGCTCACCGGACAGTGCCTCACCCGGATCGTCGACGGCGCGCCCGTCGCACAGGCCGCCGATTGCCAATCCACACAGATCCGCTTCGCCACGCTCGATACCGCGACGATCGACGCCTACGTCGCCACCGGCGAACCGCTCGCGGTGGCGGGCTCGTTCACCCTCGACGGAATCGGCGGCTGGTTCGTCGACGGCATCGACGGCGATCCGTCGTCGGTGATCGGCATCAGCCTCCCGCTCACCCGCCGCCTCCTGGCCCGCCTCGACGTCGACGTCACCACGCTATGGTCGACGCGCGCGCGGTAGTCTCGCAACCACCGCCCCTCTCGCGACGAAAGGCTCCCACCCATGGGTGTTGAACTCGACCCGACCCCGGCCTTCGCCGACTACGCCCACCCCGAACGGCTGGTCAGCACCGCCTGGCTGGCCTCGCGGCTCGGCACCCCCGGCCTCAAGGTCATCGAGTCCGACGAGGATGTGCTGCTCTACGACATCGGCCATGTCCCGACTGCTCAGAAGGTCGACTGGCACCTACATCTCAACGACCCGGTCACCCGCGACTACATCGACGGCGAGCAGTTCGCCGAACTGATGCGCTCGAAGGGCATCAGCCGCGACGACACGGTCGTCATCTACGGGGACAAGAGCAACTGGTGGGCGGCCTACGCGCTGTGGGTCTTCACCTTGTTCGGCCACCCCGACGTCCGGCTGCTCGACGGCGGCCGTGATGCCTGGTTCGCCGAGGACCGGGACTCGTCCTTCGACGTGCCGGAATACCCTCGCAGCGACTATCCGGTGGTGGAGCGCGACGACTCGGCGATTCGCGCCTACGCCGATCAGGTGCTGGCCACACTGGGCGACGAGCCCCTCATCGATGTGCGTTCGCCGCAGGAATACACCGGCGAGCGCACCCACATGCCCGATTACCCCGAGGAAGGCGCGCTGCGCGGCGGGCATATCCCTACCGCGGTGTCGATCCCCTGGGCCAGGGCCGCCGCCCCCGACGGCCGGTTCCGGTCACGCGCCGAACTCGAGGAGATCTACGGCGGGTTCAACCCGGATACGCCGACCATCGCGTACTGCCGCATCGGCGAGCGGTCCAGCCACACGTGGTTCGTGCTCACCCACCTCCTCGGCTTCGGCAACGTCCGCAACTACGACGGGTCGTGGACCGAGTGGGGCAACCGGGTGCGCGTGCCGATCGTCGTCGGCGAGGAGCCCGGCACCGTGGGCGGGCCCGCCGTTCGTGAGTGACCTGCCCGCCCCACTCGCCGAGATCGTCGACGACTTCACCGCGCTGTCGGAGTCCGATCGCGCGACACTGCTCATCGAGTTCGCCGACGAATTGCCAGCGCTGCCGGCGCACCTCGAGCCGGCCGCAATGGAACCGGTTCCCGAGTGCCAGTCGCCGATCTTTCTGTCCGTCGACGCGTCCGACCCGACAGCGGTTCGCCTGTTTTTCAGCGCGCCACGGGAAGCCCCGACGACCCGGGGGTTCGCCGCCATCCTTCATCAGGGCCTCGACGGGCAGCCCGCCGGCGTGATCGCCGCGGTGCCCGCCGACTTCGGCTACGACCTCGGCCTTGCATCGGTCGTGTCACCACTGCGGCTGCGCGGCCTTGCGGGCATGCTGGCACGGATCAAGGCCGCGATCGCGCGCGCCGGGTAGCGGCGGGGCGATGGATTTCCTGCAAATCCTCGATCTACCCGTGCAACCGGGCGGACTCGTGGAGTGGACCCCGACGCTCGGCGACGGCGCCACAGCGCTGCGCAGCGACCCACGTCCGACCTCGCACAATCACGAGCGGCACTTGCGTGAGGCGCTCGCCTACCAGGAACAAACCGGGTACACCGGCGGCCGCGAGTCGTGGCTCGGCGTGGCGATCGAGTTCGACGAGCCGCTGTCCATCCCCGCGATCCGCGCCGCTCTCACCGCGTGGATCGACCGTCACGAGGTCCTGCGCTCCCACGTCGTCTTCGAGCGCGGCGACAACGGCTCGGTCGGCGTCGGCCGGTTGCGCCGCTACTCGGCCGGACCGGGGTCGGTGTCGTTGACGATGAGCCGGATCGGCTGGTACCACGATTCGGGGCCACTGATCGAGCAGGTAGCCGGCTGGTTCGACCGCAGTACGGCCCCGATCCGCTGGCCGGCATACTGCTTCGCCACGGTCGGCCGACAGGATTCCTTCACGCTGCTGTTCGCCGGCGATCATTCACTGCTCGACGGCTACTCCCTGATCATGATGGTGCCCGAATTGCGCACGCTCTACCACGACGCCACCGCCGGGTCGGAGCGCACGCCCCATCGGCCGGCCCCCCGGCCGGCGGCACCCGCCGACACCATCGGCAGCTATGTGGACTTCAGCGCTGCTGAGCGCGACGACGCCGATCGATCCACCGCCGACCACCCCGCCGTGGCCGCGTGGGCGTCGTTCCTGGCCGAGGGAATGCCGCGCTACCCGACTTTGCCCAGATGTGCTCCAGCGGATTCGGCGATCGCCGGTGACAGACCGGAGCAGGCGCACGGGTTCGCCGTGGGGGGCTACGCGGAAGGCGCGGCGACCGCCGCCGCCACCCGGCCGCAACAGTCGCTGTACGCGCTGCTGGCCGACGACGATACGACCAACCGCTTCACCGCCGTCTGCTCCGGTGCCGGCACGACGTTGTTCGCCGGCGTGATGGCCGCGCTGGCGTGGGCGTCGTACGAACGCACCGGCTCGACCCGCTTTCGTGCCGTCCTGCCCCGACACACCCGGCATCAGCCGCAATGGCAGGCCGCACTGGGCTGGTTCGTGTCGCTGTCCCCCTTTGAACTGGATCTCACCGGGGTGACCACCTTCCCCGAGTTGGCGGTCCGGGCGTCGGCCGAATTGCGTCGCGGAAGAGTCGGCGCGTCCCTGCCCCTCCTGCACGTGGCCGCGGTCCTCGGGGCGACGGACTCGCCACGGTTCGTCATCTCCTTCCTCGACACCCGGGCCTCGCCCGGGGCCGACACCGACGACGGCGGCGCGGCACGCGTCCTGCGCAGCCACCGCTATGCCGACGACGAGGTGTACCTGTGGATTAATCGGACGCCGGGCGGGCTGCGGCTGTCCGCGCGCTATCCCGGGATCCTCGACACGGATGTACGCGGATTCGCCCACACGGTCACCGACGTCGTCGCCGAGGTGTCCACGCGCAGTTCCTGGCAGCCCAGGGCCTAGTGTGAGGTGCGATACGCTCCCCTCTAGAATCCGATGAGCGCCATACCCCGCGTCCGCAGCTACAGGAGACTACGTGCCCACCAACGCCACGATCACCAAAGTTCTCATTGCCAACCGTGGTGAGATCGCCGTCCGAGTCATCCGCGCAGCGCGCGACGCCGGTATCACCAGTGTTGCCGTGTACGCCGAGCCGGATGCCGATGCGATGTTCGTCCAACTCGCCGACGAAGCGTTCGCGCTGGGCGGCCAGACCTCGGCCGAATCCTATTTGGTGTTCGACAAGATCCTCGAGGCCGCCCGCAAGTCCGGCGCCGACGCGATCCACCCCGGGTACGGCTTCCTCTCGGAGAACGCCGACTTCGCCCAGGCCGTACTCGACGCCGGGCTGATCTGGATCGGACCGTCACCGCAGTCGATCCGCGACCTCGGCGACAAAGTCACCGCGCGTCATATCGCCGAGCGTGCCAGGGCGCCGATGGCCGCGGGAACCAAGGACCCGGTGCAGAATGCCGACGAGGTCGTCGCCTTCGCCAAGGAGTACGGGGTGCCGGTCGCCATCAAGGCGGCATTCGGCGGCGGCGGTCGCGGCATGAAGGTCGCGCACACCATCGATGAGATCCCCGAGCTGTTCGAGTCCGCCACCCGGGAGGCGGTGGCCGCGTTCGGCCGCGGCGAGTGCTTCGTCGAGCAGTATCTGGACAAGGCCCGCCACGTGGAGGCCCAGGTCATCGCCGACCAGCACGGCAACGTGGTCGTCGCCGGTACCCGCGACTGTTCGCTGCAGCGCCGCTTCCAGAAGCTCGTGGAAGAGGCTCCGGCCCCCTTCCTCACCGACGATCAGCGCGATCGGATCCACTCCTCGGCCAAGGCCATCTGCCGCGAAGCGGGCTACTACGGTGCCGGCACCGTCGAATACCTCGTACAGGGCGACACCGTCTCCTTCCTCGAGGTCAACACCCGGTTGCAGGTCGAGCACCCGGTGACCGAAGAGACCGCGGGCCTCGACCTCGTCCGTCAGCAGTTCCGCATCGCGCAGGGCGAGCAGCTGACCGTCACCGAGGATCCGACACCCCGTGGGCACTCGTTCGAGTTCCGCATCAACGGCGAGGACGCCGGCCGCGGCTTCCTGCCCGCCCCCGGTCCGATCCGCGTCTACCGCGAACCCGCCGGGCCCGGAGTCCGCGTCGACTCCGGCGTCCGCCAGGGCGACGTCATCGGCGGCCAGTTCGACTCGATGCTCGCCAAGCTCATCGTCACCGGCGAGACGCGCCAGCAGGCTCTCGAACGGGCGCGTCGCGCTCTCGACGAATTCGAGGTCGACGGCCTGGCCACGGTCATCCCCTTCCACCGCCACATCGTCAGCAACCCGGCCTTCATCGGCGGGATCGACGAGAACGGCGTCGAGAAGTTCGATGTCTACACCAAGTGGATTGAGAACGATTGGGACAATCAGCTCGAGCCGTTCGGCGGCGGCGATCCCCTTGACGAGGACGCGGCCGCGCCGCGTCAGAAGGTCGTCGTCGAGATCGACGGCCGCCGGGTCGAGGTGTCCCTGCCCGGCGACCTCGCCTTCGGCGAGAACGGGGTGCGCGGCGGCGCCGTTCGCCGCAAGCCCAAGGCGCGCACCCGCGCGAAGGCCGGCGCTTCGGCCGCGTCCGGTGACGCGATTGCCGCACCGATGCAGGGCACCGTGGTGAAGGTCGCCGTCCAGGAGGGCCAGGAGGTCGCCGAGGGCGAGCTCGTCGTCGTCCTCGAGGCCATGAAGATGGAAAATCCGGTGACCGCCCACAAGGCTGGCACCGTAACCGACCTGTCGGTCGCAGCAGGCGATTCCGTCACCCAGGGTGCCGTGCTACTCGAGATCAAGTAGCCGCAATTCGCACCGTGCGCTGATGGAAGCCGTCGAGATCAATGCGGGGTCGTGGTACCTGCGCGCCCTGCGCGATGACGACCGGCTCAGTGACGTTCCGGCGCTCAGCGACCTCGGGATCGCCGACCCCGCCGCCTTCGTCGTTGCCGCTGACGCCGGCTGGGCCGACGAAACCCGGTTCACCTGGGCCGTGTGCGAGCCGACAACCGGCGAGTTGATGTCGCTGATCACCGCCGATCCGGGAGGTCGGCCCGACGGCATGGCCCGCGACGGGCAACAGTCGAGCCTCGACGAGGTACGTCAGGTCGTCACGCGCTTCCTGTTGTCGCTGGAGTTCCGCTAGGACGTCGGGGTCGGTGTCGGGTGGCACACAGCCGGGCGACCCTATCCGAGCAAACCCACCCGGCGCAGCCAGTACCGGCAGGGCAGCGCGACGTCGCGCCGTTCGAGGTCGGTCCAGGTGAAGCGCAGCACCCTAATCCCCATCCGACCGAGCCGGTCGTCTCGCGCGATTGCGCGCCACGCCGCCGACAGGGGTGAATCACCGGGCACCCGGACCCGGCCGAAGCGGGCCGCCCCGTCAAACTCGCCGAGGATGCTGCCATCCCAATCCATATCAGGCTCGGCGAGCACCTCGCCGCATACGTCCAGCAGCGGATGCTTGAGGCGTGGCCGGGGTAGTCGTGCGGCGAGCAATTGCGCTCGGCACCACGACTCGCCAACGCCGTCGGCGCAGGGTGAGGAGTGGCGCAGCGCGAGCCGAACCGTGCCGGTGGCGCCGCGCCGGCGAACCAGATCGGCCAGCACACCGGGGTGCGCTCCACGACGCAGCGCCGCGTCGAACACCGCCAGCGCGCCGGCGAATCCCATCGGGGAGGCGGCCGCGACATCGACCGCGGTGCGCTCGAGAGACGTAGCGCACTGGCCGCCGAGGTCGACCACGTCCCCCGGGTAAAGGATGGCGACGTGAATCCGCCGGAATTCCGAACGCACCCGCACCGACTCCGACGGGACCGTCACATGGACGTCGCCGAACTCCGGTCGCAGCATCGGCAGTCCGTGCAGCACCGCCGCGGAGGCGTGGCTCACCACCACCCGGAGAGAAGTCTTAACCTCTCCGATCATCAGCCGGTGGCGCGCATCGGGGGACTGTGCGCCGGCCGGGACATAGAGACCCGAACCGATGCGGTCCAGGTCACCGGCCGCCACGGCACGGTACAACATGGTGACCGGTAATCCTCGCGCCACCATCGAGCGCCGGCGAACCGCGCCATCGGCATCGATTGGAATTGTCGTCATATGTCTTGGACGCAGCAGATCGCCAAACGGTTGCAACCCCCACCACACCTGAGTAGAACCACACGTCTCGCCGGCCCCCCGAATCCGCAGGATGGAGAGCATGAACCTCGCTGTCTTTCCCTCCGCGTCGCGCGTCGCCGCGAGCACACCCGCCGAACGCGACCGCGCTGTCGACGTCGCCCGGATCGCCAGTCTGCTGGTCGTCATGTTCGGCCATTGCTTCCTCGTCCTGGCCACCATCACCGCATCCTCGCAGCTGTGGGTCGGCAACGTGCTGGGTGAGCTGCCGGCCCTTCGCCCGGTGACCTGGCTGCTGCAGGTCATGCCGCTGTTCTTCTTCGCCGGCGCCGCCTCGGCCACCTACGGACTCGACCGTTCCCGTGCCGGCGAGACCACCGGGAAGGCGCCACCGTGGGGTGTGTGGCTGTTCACCCGCGCCCAGCGCCTGTGCCGACCCGTCTTCGCCTACCTCGCCGTCTGGAGCCTCGCGCTGGGCGCGACGAGAATGCTCGCAGGTCCCGCCGCCGGCGCCCGCCTCGGCGAGCAGTGTGTCGCGATGCTGTGGTTCATCGGCGTCTACCTCATCATTCTGGCGTGCGTCCCGGCCCTGGTCCGCCTCTCCTCGGCGCGCGGGTTCGTCGCGCTGGTTGTCGCACTCCTCGCACTGACCGCGGCGTTCGATTGCGCGCGCATCCGCTTCGACAACCTCGCGTGGGGCCTGCCGAACTTCCTCTCCGTATGGCTGATCCCGGCCGTGATCGGTGTCGCCTATGCGCGCCGGTACATCACGCCGAAATCCGCCGTGGTGATCGCCGCGGCCGTGTTCCTCCTCAACATCGTTGTCGTCGCCGTCGGCCCCTACGAAATCGCGCTGGTCGTCACCGGCAACGAGGGCCTGTCCAACGTGACCCCGCCGACGATCGTCCTGGGGCTGCACTGTGTGTGGATGTGCCTGCTGTTCGCCGCCGCCGCCGAGCGCATCGGCGGGTGGGCCCGGCGGGCGAGCGTCTGGCGCTGGGTGGCGATCGGCAACGGCGGCGCGATGACGCTCTACCTGTGGCACATTCCGACGATCGTCGCGACGATCCTGCTGCTTCACGTCGCCGGGATCGACGTCGTCTCCCCCGCGCAGCCTGGATTCTGGGTGCTGATGATCGTGCGCGCAGCGGTATTCGCCGTCGTGATGGCGATGGCATTCGTCCTGCTCCTGCCGCTTGAGCACCGCCGCCTGCGGTGGTGGGACGACCGGATCGCCGCGGGCGGCGGTCGCGCGACGGCGATCGGCGTGCTGGTGTGCGCCGCGGGCCTCGCCATCTTGCTGATGGCCAAGCAGAGCCTCGGTACCGAAACCGGCTGGTGGGCACTGCTCGGCTTCCTCGTCGCACTCAGTTCGGCCCGCGCCCTCGCCTCAGATACGATGGAGGAGCAATTGGTCCCGATGACCCGCGAGTATGAGGAGCCCCTGGCCCGCGAGTCATCTGCCGAGTCGTCGACGGTGCCCGCCGAGTAGTCCACCGGGTTCCGCGCCGACAAGAGGGAATCCGGTGCAAGTCCGGAACTGACCCCGCAGCGGTGAATCGGAAGCGACCACTGTCAACGCACTGGGCGAACCGCCTGGGAAGCGACAGTCAGTAGGTGTGACGCAGTCACGTGCCGATGAGTCCGAAGACCTGCCAATTGTGCCGGGCACGCCGTGCCCGGTGGCTCATCGCCCCGAGGATCTGGGCGCAGGGGTCGACGAATGTGGCATCACCGGCTCCTGGTCTTCGGCGTCGTCGCCACCACGTTGCTCCCCTGCTTCCGCCGGGCGGTGAACAGTTGGAATACACCACAGGAGCAGCAACACATGTCCTCGGACACCACCACCGCGCAAGCACCCGATTTCCTCGCAACCGTTGGCGGCACCGCCCGCATCGGCGCGAACCGCGAACTGAAGCGGGCAATCGAGAGCTATTGGAAGGGCCAGACCGACCGTGCGTCGCTCGAAGCCGTCGCCGCGTCGCTCCGCGGGGAGACCGCGCGCGGGTTGCGCGACGCCGGTCTCGATTCGATCCCGGTCAACACGTTCTCGTACTACGACCAGATGCTCGACACGGCGATCATGCTCGGAGCCCTGGCGCCGCGCTTCAGCGCCGTCGACGATGAGCTGGACCGCTACTTCGCCGCGGCCCGCGGCACGGCCGAGCTCACGCCGCTGGAAATGACCAAGTGGTTCGACACCAACTACCACTACCTCGTACCGGAGCTGTCCACCGAGACCGCCTACTCACTCAACGCGACGAAGGTGCTCGCCGAACTGGCCGAGGCGGCCAACCTCGGCGTAGACGCCCGACCGGTCATCATCGGCCCGATCACCTTCCTGGCCCTGGCCAAGTCGACCGACGACAGCAATCCGCTCGACCGGATCGACGACGTACTCTCGGTCTACGACGACCTGCTGGCCACGCTGGCGCAGGCCGGTGCGGCCTGGGTCCAGATCGACGAGCCGGTGCTCGTCACCGACATCATCGCCGACACCGCTGAGCTGTCCACGACCGCGGAGGTGGCCGGGTCGGTCTATCAGCGGCTGTCCAACAACACCGAACGTCCGGCGATCTTCGTCAACACCTACTTCGGCGACCCGGGCGCCGACGTGCTCGCTGCGCTCGCCGCGACCGGCGTCGAGGCCATTGGCGTTGACCTCGTGTATGGCAGCGCCGACACCGTCGCGTCGGTGCCGGGCCTGTCGACCAAACTACTCGTCGCAGGGGTGGTGAACGGCCGCAACATCTGGCGCACCGACCTCGACGCGGCGCTGGCCGCGCTCGGCACCCTGCTCGGCTCGGCCCGAGCGGTCGCCGTGTCCACCTCCTGCTCCACGCTGCACGTTCCGTACTCGCTGGCACCCGAAACCGACCTGGACGACAACCTGCGCGGCTGGCTCGCCTTCGCCGCGGAGAAGTTCACCGAGGTGTCCGTGTTGGCGACCGCACTGAACGGCAGCCGCGACGCGGTGGCCGACGCCTTCACCGCCTCGGCGGCGGCGCTCGCGACCCGCAGCACCGACCCGCGCGTGCACGTCGCCGCGGTGCGGGAGCGCCTCGCTGCGGTGACCGACGATCAACTGACCCGCGGTGACAGCGGTGCGCGCTTCGCCGCCCAGCAGGAACGGCTGGGCCTGCCGCTACTACCGACAACGACGATCGGCTCCTACCCGCAGACCTCGGCAATCCGCAACGCGCGTGCGGCACTGCGCAGCGGCCAGATCGACGACGCCGAATACACCCGCCGGATGAAGTCGGAAATCGACGATGTGATTGCCCTGCAAGAAGATCTGGGCTTGGACGTGTTAGTACACGGCGAACCCGAGCGCAACGACATGGTGCAGTACTTCGCCGAGCAACTCGACGGCTTCTTCGCCACCCAGAATGGCTGGGTGCAGTCGTACGGCACCCGTTGCGTGCGCCCGCCGATCCTGTTCGGCGACGTCGTGCGGCCGACGCCGATGGCCGTCGACTGGATCACCTACGCGCAGTCGACGACCACTAAGCCGGTCAAAGGCATGCTCACCGGGCCGGTCACCATCCTGGCCTGGTCCTTCGTGCGGGATGACCAACCGGAGAAGGACTCGGCCAACCAGATCGCTCTGGCGATCCGCGACGAGACGATTGACCTGCAGCGCGCCGGAATCGGCATCATCCAGGTCGACGAACCCGCCCTCCGCGAACTGTTGCCGCTGCGCGACGCCGACAAACCGGCCTACCTGCGCTGGGCCGTCGACGCCTTCCGGCTGTCCACCGCGGGCGTCGAGGACACGACACAGATCCACACGCACCTGTGCTACTCGGAGTTCGGCGAGGTCATCGGGGCCATCGCCGACCTCGATGCCGACGTGACGTCGATCGAGGCGGCGCGGTCGGCGATGGAAGTCCTCGACGACCTCAACGCGATCGGCTTCGCCAACGGCGTCGGCCCGGGCGTCTACGACATCCACAGCCCGCGTGTTCCCTCGACCGAGGAAATCACCGCGTCGCTGCGGGCCGCCCTCCAGGCCGTGCCCGCCCAGCGCCTGTGGGTGAACCCGGACTGCGGGTTGAAGACTCGCGGGAACACCGAGGTCGCCGCCTCGCTACGCAACCTGGTCGCCGCAGCCAAGGCCGTCCGGCCGGTGGCGAACGCCTAACCCGTCGCAGCACCCCGGTCGGTGCCCCGCTCAGACTCACCTGGGCGGGGCACCGCCATCTGCCGGCCGTACACTGGGCCGGCCCGGCAGTCGCCTGGTTTCACCGCGCCGATGGGAACTCTGTGTCGCCCTCCGCTTTCTCCGCCACTTCCATCTCGGAGCCGGACACCAGCACACGAACCCCTGCCACGATCGTCGCCGTGCTGTGCGCGGCAGGCATCGCGGTGTCGTTGATGCAGACCATCATCGTGCCGCTGATCCCCCGCCTGCCCGAGTACCTGCACACCTCCAACGACAACGCGGCCTGGGCCCTTACCGCGACGCTGCTGACCGGGGCGGTGTCTACGCCGATCGCCGGGCGGCTCGGCGACATGTACGGCAAGCGGCTCATCCTCGCGGTGACGCTCACCGCGGTCGTCATCGGCTCGGTCGTCTGTGCGCTCGCCGAGTCACTGGTCCCCTTCCTCATCGGCCGTGGACTGCAGGGCCTCGGTATGGGAGCAATCGCGTTGGGGATCAGCATCCTGCGCGATGCCCTGCCGCCCAATCGCCTCGGCGGCGCCGTCGCGGCGATGAGCGCGTCGCGCTCGGCGTCGGCGGTGCGCTCGGCCTGCCGGTGGCGGCCCTCGTCGCCCAGCACAACTGGCACGCCCTTTTCTGGGGCGCGGCCGGCGTCACCCTTGCCTGCCTGGCGGCGGTCATTGTCGTGGTACCGCCGTCGCCCGTACACCGGACCGCCGGCTTCGACTATCCGGGTGCGATAGGACTCGCCGCCGCGCTCGCGATGCTGCTTCTCCCGATCAGCAAGGGGGCGGCGTGGGGATGGACATCCTCGACCACCCTTGGTCTGTTCGGCGCATCCGTGGCCGTATTCGCGCTGTGGCTCGCCTATGAACTGCACCGCGAGCACCCACTGGTCGACCTGCGGACCACAGCCACCCGCACCGTGGCCCTCACCAACGGCGCATCGCTCGCCGCGGGATTCGCACTCTTCGCCATGTCGCTGATTCCGGTGCAACTGCTGATGGCGCCGACCGCGACGGGCAACGGGAATGGACTCTCGATGGTGCACACCGGCCTGTTTCTCGCGCCAGGCGGCCTGGTGATGTTCGTGGCGTCCAACCTCGGCGCACGCGTGTCGAGACAGTTCGGCCCGCGTACCTCGCTCGCCGCCGGTGCCACGGTGATGGGAATCGGATACCTGGTCCAGTTGGTGCTCCTGCTGGCCGACCGGCACATCGGCCCGTGGCACCTGGTGCTCATCACCTGCTGCATCTCCGCCGGAATCGGAATCGCCTATGCCGCGATGCCGGCGTTGATCATGGCGTCGGTCCCGCTGCGGCAGACCGGGGAGGCGAACGGGGTTAACGCACTGATGCGCTCCCTGGGCATGTCAGTGGCCTCTGCCATCGTCGGGATGGTGTTGGCGCACTTCGTGGTCACCGTGTCACTGCCAGCGGGCACCGGCCTCCGGGACCTCGCCTTTCCATCGAACACCGGCTACCTGATTGCCACGACCATCTCGCTACTCGCCTGCGCGGTGTCGGTGGGGTGCGCGCTTGCGCTACCTCCGATCACCACCACTCTGGTAGGCGCAGACGCCGCGGACTGACCGGCGCATTCGCCTGACGACCTAACGTGCCTGCGACGAATACTCCGGATTCGGGCGCATGTCGATGCCGGTGGCCACTCGGTTGGTCATGTTGAAGAACCCGGTTGTCGACGCGATGTCGAAGATGTCTCGGTCGGTGAAGCCGGCAGCACGCAACGCCTGCCGGTCCGCTTCCTCGATCTTCGCCGGCTGCTCGGTCATCTTCTCGGCGAACAGCAGCATGGCGCGCTGCCGACCGGAGAGGCCGGCAGACCGGAAATTCATCACCAGCAGCTCCCCGAGCTCCGGGTCACCGGAAAGCTGCCGGACAGCCGCACCGTGCGCGGTGAGGCAGTAGTAGCACTTGTTGATCGACGATACGACCACCGCGATCATCTCCCGCTCCAGCTTCGACAGGCCCGAGTCGGCAAGCATGAGGTCGTTGTACATGGCGGTGAAGGCAGTCAGCTTCGCCTCGTCGAACGTGTACGCCTGCAGCACGTTGGGGACCATGCCGAGCCGCTCCCGGCAGACGTCAAAGTACTTTTGCGTCTGCGCGCTCAATTCGGCGGCAGGCAGGTCGAGTGCGGTGATCGTGTCGGTCATGGAACAGTCCTCGGTCGTCGGGCCCCGCCTGCCAACCTAACCCAGTTCGACGATCAGATCACCACCGTGGACGTCGGCCTGCGAACCCAACGGCAGTGCGGAAATCGTGCCGGCCCGCGGCGCCGTGATGGTGGACTCCATCTTCATCGCCTCGATCGTGCCGACCCGATCGCCGGCGGCCACCTTGTCCCCGACACTGACCCTGATCGACACCACTCCGTCGAACGGCGCACCGAGATGGCGGGGATTGCCCGGATCGGCCTTCGCCGCGGCAACTGGCGCGTCGGCGACCGACTTGTCGCGCACCACCACCGACCGCAGTTGGCCGTTCACGGTGCACATCACCGTGCGCTCGCCCTTCTCATCGACGTCGCTGACCGCGGCCAGTCCAATCGACCGTTCGACGCCCGGCTCGAGTTCGATGTGTTCTTCGACACCCGCGCGCAAACCGTAGAGGAAGGCGTTGGCCGACAGCCGGGCCGTGTCACCGTATTTGTCACGATGTGCCGCCAGATCGGCGGTGGGGCCGGGAAACAGCAGACGATTCAACGCATCCCGCCGCACCGGCCCCGGTTCTTCGAGGGCGACGCGATCGGCGTCGCTGACCGGCTCGGCCGACGGCGCCTGCCCGCGACCGGACAACACCTCGCTGCGCAGCGGCTCCACCCAGCCCGCGGCGGGCTCGCCCAGTTCGCCGCGAAAGAGCCGATCACCGACTCCGGGATGTCAAACGCCTGCGGGTTCGCCGCAACTCGTCGGCCGTGATCCCCTTGGCGACGAGCGTCAGGGCAAGGTCACCGACCACCTTCGACGACGGCGTGACCTTGACCAGGCGGCCGAGCATGCGATCCGCGCCGGCGTAGGCGTTCTCGATGAGCTCGAACTGGTCGGCCAGGCCGAGCGCGGCCGCTTGCTGGTACAGGTTCGACAGCTGGCCGCCGGGAATCTCGTGCTGGTAGACCCGTCCGGTCGGCGGGTGCTGACCGACGTCGAAGGGTGCGTACACCTTGCGCAGCGCCTCCCAGTACGGCTCCAGCGCACACACCGCACCGAGGTCGAGACCGGTGGCCTGCGCGGTCCCGTCGAAGGCGGCGACGATCGCCGAGAGCGACGGCTGGCTCGTCGACCCCGACAGCGGCGCGCTCGCCCCGTCGATCGCATCGGCACCGGCCTGCACCGCCGCAAGATAGGTGGCGAGCTGCCCCCCGGCGGTGTCGTGGGTGTGGACGTGCACCGGCAGGTCGAAGTTCGTCCGCAGCGCACTCACCAGCGTCGACGCCGCGGGTGGACGCAGCAGGCCGGCCATATCTTTGATCGCGAGGATATGCGCACCGGCGTCGACGATCTGCTCGGCCAATCGCAGGTAGTAGTCGAGGGTGTACAGGTCTTCGGCCGGGTTGGCTAGGTCGCCGGTGTAACAGAGTGCGACCTCGGCGACGGTCCGCCCCTCTTCCCGTACCGCGTCGATGGCCGGGCGCATCGCGTCGACGCTGTTGAGGGCATCGAAGATCCGGAAGATATCGATCCCGGTCCGGGCCGCCTCCTCGACGAAGGAGGTGGTGACAATCGTCGGATACGGCGTATAGCCGACCGTGTTCGCGCCGCGCAGCAACATCTGCAGGCAGATGTTGGGCAGTGCTGCGCGCAGCTGCTCAAGCCGATCCCACGGATCCTCCTTACAGAAGCGCAACGCGGTGTCATAGGTGGCGCCGCCCCAGCATTCCACCGACCACAGCTGTGGGGTGAGGGCGGCCACATACGGTGCGACGCGAACCAGACCGCTGGTGCGCAGCCGCGTGGCCAGCAAGGATTGGTGGGCGTCTCGAAAGGTCGTATCGGTCACGGCAACCGCGTCCTGACCGCGCAGGACCGCGGCGAACCCGTGCGGTCCGAGGTCGCGGAGCCGATCACGGCTACCAGGTTGCGGCTGCGGCAGCGCCAAACCGACGAGCTTGTTTCGCGGCCGGATGACGGCCGCCGGGCGTTCGTACTCCCGGTTGATGGTGACATCGGCCAAGTACTCGAGCAGACGCGCCCAACGCGCGTCCGAGGAGTTGGCGACGAGCAATTCGGGATGCTCGGCGATGAATCCCGTCGTCACCGCTCCGGCGGCGAACTCCTCGTTGGACAGCAGCGATAGCAGGAACTCGATGTTGGTGGCGACGCCACCGATCCGGAACTCCGTCAGGGAGCGTCGCGCGCGGGTGAGCGCAGCTGCACGAGTCTTCCCGCGGCACGTCACCTTGACCAGCATGGAATCGAAGTAGCCGGAAATCTCCGCGCCCAAATACGTGCCGCCGTCGATGCGCACGCCGGCACCACCTGGCGAACGGTACGTGGTGATCGCCCCCGTGTCGGGCCGGAACTGGTTGGCCGGATCCTCGGTGGTGACGCGGCACTGCACCGCGAACCCATGGATTTCGATCTGTTCCTGCGTGATGCCGAGATCGGGCAGGGTCGCCCCCGACGCAATCTGCAGTTGCGCGGCCACCAGATCGACATCGGTGACTTCCTCGGTCACCGTGTGCTCCACCTGGATGCGGGGATTCATCTCGATGAACACATAGCGCCCGTCGGGGGCGAGGAGGAATTCAACAGTCCCGGCACCGCAGTAGCCGATAGCCCTGGCGAAGGCCACCGCATCGGCACACATCGCCGCCCGCAACGCCGGATCCAGATCGGGCGCGGGCGCCTGCTCGACGACCTTCTGGTGGCGCCGCTGCACACTGCAGTCGCGCTCGTAGAGGTGTACGACGTTGCCGGCCGAGTCACCGAGGATCTGCACCTCGATGTGGCGCGGCGCGGCGACGGCCTGCTCAATGAACACGGTTCCGTCGCCGAACGCGGACTGCGCTTCGCGTGAGGCCGAGCCCAGCGACTCCCGCAGCTTCGCCGGCTCATCGACCAGCCGCATACCTCGCCCACCGCCACCGGCCACCGCCTTGACGAACAGCGGGAACCGCATCTGCTCCCCCGCTGCGGCCAGGACGTCGAGGTCGGCGCTGGGCTCGGTGGATTCGAGCACCGGTACCCCGGCCTTCTTTGCGGTGGCGATCGCCGTCGCCTTGTTGCCCGTCCAGTCGAGCACCTCGGCCGGCGGGCCCACAAAGGTCAGGCCGGCGGCCGCACACGCCCGCGCCAGCCTCGGGTTCTCCGAGAGAAACCCGTAACCCGGATAGACCGCATCGGCACCGCACTCGCGCGCCACGTCGACAATCGCACCGATGTCGAGGTAGGCCCGCACCGGATGCCCGGGCGTCCCGATCTGATACGACTCGTCGGCGGCGTTGCGATGGAGCGAATTGCGATCCTCATAGGGATAGATCGCGACGGTCTGCAGGCCAAGCTCGCGGCACGCACGAATCGCGCGGACGGCAATTTCGGACCGGTTGGCGATAAGGACCTTGTACACCTGCTAGTGCTCCTCAACCGAGCGTTGGGGCACCCCGTTGTACGCGCTCAACGGACGGATGAGGGCGTTGTCTGCAGTCTGCTCGATAATATGCGCAGTCCACCCGGTAATCCGCGCCATGACGAAAATCGGGGTAAACGAGCCGATGTCGAAGCCCATCAGGTGATACGCCGGACCGGTCGGGAAGTCGAGATTGGGCAAGATTCCGGTGCGGTCGGCCATCTGCTTGGCGAGCTCGTCGTAGATCGCGAGCCACTTGGGCTCGCCGAGGTGTTCGGACACCCGCACCAGCGCCGCGTGCATCGTCGGGACGCGCGAATCCCCCAACTTGTAAACCCGGTGGCCGAAGCCCATGATCTTCTCGTTGCGCTCCCGCTTACCGTCGAGCCACAGCGTGACCCGCTCGGGGCGGTCGATGTCGATCATGTCGTGCATGACGGCCTCGTTGGCGCCGCCGTGCAACGAGCCCTTGAGTGCGCCAATCGCCGCGGTGACGGCGCTGTAGATGTCCGCCGTCGTCGACGTCACCACCCGTGCGGCGAAGGTCGAGGCGTTGAAGCTGTGCTCAGCGTAGAGGATCAGCGACTGCTCAAAAGCCGACACGATCTCCGGATCCGGGACCTGCCCGAAACACATGTTGAGAAAGTTCTCGGCGTAGCCGTAGCCGTGATGCGGAGCGATCGGATCCAGTCCCCGTCGGCGACGCATATCGGCGGCCACAATCGTCGGCAGCACCGCCAACATCCGTTGCGCCTTCGCCAAGTTCGCTTGCGCCGTTGGCACATCCTCGTCAGGATCGGTCGTCCCGAGGAAGCTGATCATCGTGCGGCAGACATCCATCGGATGGCAGTTGTCGGGGATCCGCGTCAGCACTGCCTCCGCCGCCCGGTCGAGGCGTCGGTTCGCGCGTTCCTTCTGGCTGAATTGCGCCAACTGCGCCACCGTCGGCAATTCGCCGTACCAGAGCAGGTAGGCCACCTCCTCGAAGCTGCAGTTGGCCGCGAGATCCTGCACCGCGTAGCCCCGATAGGTCAGGGAGTTGGTTTCCGGCACGACCTTGGAGATGGCGGTGTTGTCGACGACGACACCTGCCAGACCTTTACGAATCTGAGGTGCTTCGTCGGTGATCGATTCGGTAGTGATCATGGTGTTCACGCTCCTGGAATCGTGAAATTGAAAGTGGCCGTGTCAAATTCGTTGTATTCCGGGTAGCGCAGCAGTTCATACAGCCGCGATCGGTGTTGCATCCCATCGAGAAGGCCGGCCTGGGTGCCCGTCGCCGAAATCTCGCGCAACCCGGCCTCGACCGCGCCCATCGCGATCCGCAGGGTGGTCACCGGGTAGATGACCGCGTTGTAGCCAAGGTCGCCCAACTGCTCCGCCGTGAGCAGCTCGGATTTGCCGAACTCGGTCATGTTCGCCAACAGGGGGATCTCGACGGCGGCCCGGAACTTCTCGAACTCACCAGCATCAGCGAGCGCCTCGGTGAAGATGAGGTCGGCCCCGGCATCGACGTAGGCTTTGGCCCGATCGATCGCCGCGTCGAGCCCCTCGATCGCGCGGGCATCGGTGCGTGCACAGATGACGAAGTTGTCGTCGCGCCGTGCCGCGACCGCCGCCCGCAGCCGTTTGACCATTTCCCCGGTTTCAACGACGGCCTTGCCGTCGAGGTGCCCGCAGCGCTTCGGGTTGACCTGGTCCTCGAGGTGACAGCCAGACAGCCCGGCATCCTCCAGGGTCGCGATGGTGCGCGCGGCACTCATCGGCTCACCGAATCCAGTGTCGGCGTCGATCAGTGACGGCAGATTCGACGCGCGGGCGATCTGCCCGCCGCGCCCGGCAACCTCGGTCAACGTGGTCAAGCCGATGTCGGGCAAGCCGAGGTCAGCGGAGAGGACCGCGCCGGAGATGTAGACCCCCTCGAACCCGAGGTCGGCGATCAGCTTGGCGACCAGCGGCGAGAACGCCCCGGGCCACCGCTGCAGTTCGCCAGAGTTCAGTCCGGCGCGCAACGCTGTGCGCTTATCGGCGTCGGACGTGGCCGATGAGAAGAGGTCCATCAGAAGATCCCCCCGCCGATCTTCGGGGCACCGTCGAGGACGGACTTCTCGACGACGATGTTCAGTGCACTGAGTCCGCCAGCGGCAATCCCGTCGAGCCCCTCGGCCGCGACGAGGAAACGCTCCTGCTCGGCTGCGGTGATGACCCCGTCGGCCAGCGTGGTGAATTTGTTCGTGTACTGCTTTCGGGCGAACGGCCGGGCACCGAGCGGGTGGGCATCGGCAACGGCGAGTTCGTCCTCGATGACGGTCCCGTCTTTCATAGTGATGACCGCGCGGGCGCCGAAGGCCTTCTCCGCGGGGTCCGCGCTGTGGTAGCGGCGCGTCCACTCGGCATCCTCGACGGTGTAGATCTTGTTCCACAGTGCGACCGTGTCGGGGCGAGAGGCCCGTTCGGGGGCATAGGACTTCACATGATCCCAGGTGCCGTCCTGCAACGCGACGGCAAAGATGTACATCACCGAGTGGTCGAGCGTCTCGCGACTGGCCGTCGGATCGAACTTTTGCGGGTCATTGCTGCCGGTACCGATCACGACATGCGTGTGGTTGGAGGTATGCAGGACGATCGACTCGACGTCGTCGATGTTGCCGACCCGCGCGCGCATGCGACGCGCCAGGTCGATCGGCGCCTGGCTCTGGTACTCGGCGGAATGTTCCTTGGTGTAGCTGTCCAGAATTGCCCGCTTGGGCTCACCCGGGCCGGGCAGCGGCACCGTGTACTGCGCGTCGGGACCGTCGAGCAGCCATGCGATCACACCGTCCTCGCCCTCCCAGATCGGCGATGGCGCCCCCTCGCCGCGCATGGCGCGATCGACCGCCTCGATGGCGACCTTGCCGGCCAGCGCGGGAGCATAGGCCTTCCAGCTGGAGATCTGACCCTTCCGTGACTGGCGGGTGGCGGTCGTCAGGTGCAGCGCCTGGCCGATCGCCTGATAGATCGTCTCGACGTCGAGCCCAAGCATCGTGCCGATACCGGCGGCCGCCGACGGACCCAGATGAGCGACGTGGTCGATCTTGTGTTTGTGCAGCGAGATGCCCCGCACGAGGTCGATCTGGACCTCGTAGGCGGTCGCGAGGCCCCGGATCAGGTCGTGGCCGGAGACGCCCTTGTGCTGGGCCACCGCGACCAGCGGCGGGATGTTGTCGCCGGGGTGGGAGTACTCCGCGGCCAGGAAGGTGTCGTGGAAGTCGAGTTCGCGCACGGCGACACCGTTGGCCCACGCGGCCCACTCCGGCGAGTAGCTGCCATTCACACCGAAGACCTGGGCGCCCGCGCCACTCGGAATCCCGCTCGCCCCCCACGGATGACTCACCGCCTGCGCGCGGGCGGTCGTGACCGGGCGGCGGGTGACCGACGCGGCGCTCACCGCGGCATTGTCGATGACGCGGTTGATGATCATCTCTGCGGTCTCAGTCGGCACCTCAACCGGGTCGACGGCAATCTGCGCGATCTTGTAGGCAAGGTGTTCTTCTTGCGGGAAGTCTTCAGCGCTGCGGTGGGTCCGAACCTTGTGATTGATCATGATTCGCACAGTACGCACACTGCGATGACCTGCGAAAGGCCTTGCAGATGTGTATTTTTGTGTACATTCACCGGCCCGTTTGTAAATGTTGTGTAGGTATCATGGAGTATCGTCTGCATACATGGCGAAAGCGTTTGCCGGCGCGCGATTGCGGCGTCTACGAGAAGAGCAGGGACTCTCCCAGGCTGCGCTGGCCCGCCGCCTCGACCTGTCGACGAGCTACGTCAACCAATTGGAGAACGATCACCGCCCGCTGACGGTCCCCGTGCTGCTCGCTCTGAGTCGCGAATTCGACCTGGCGGCCGACTACTTCGCCGCCGATGCCGACGCCCGGCTCGTCGGTGATCTGACCGAGGCCGCCCAGCACACCGAGTTCGACGGCATCAGCCAGGCAGAGATCGCGGAACTTGTCGCCCGGATGCCCGCCGTCGGCAAGGCGATGGTCGGGATGCACCGGCGCCTCGTTGCGATGACCGGCGAGTTGGAGACCTATCGGGCGTCGGTCACCCGCGACGAAGTCGAAGCGCCTCGCGCGTCGACACCGTTCGAAGAGGTCCGCGACTTCTTCTATGACCGCAAGAACTACATCCACCCCCTCGACCTCGCCGCCGAGGAGATGTTCGCCGATCTCGACCTGCGCATCGGCGGCCTCGACGAGCAACTCGCCGGCGTGCTCGATCGCAATCACGGGGTCCGCGTCGTACTGGCCGACCCGGCGTCGCACGCCTCACGCAAACGCGCCTTTGATCCCGAGGCCCAAGTCATCACTCTCGCCCGCCAGCTCCGTCCGGGTCAGCGCGCCTTCCAGCTCGCCACCCAGCTCGCCTTTCTCACCCAGCGGCCACAACTCGACACTATCGTTGCCGAAGCCGGCCTGACCGGGGAGTCCGCGCCGGTTGCGCGGGTCGGCCTGGCGAACTATTTCGCCGGGGCGCTGGTCCTGCCGTACACGCGGTTCCACGACGAGGCCGAGGCCGCACGCTACGACATCGAATTGCTGGGATTGCGCTTCGAAGTCGGATTCGAGACGATCTGCCACCGCCTGTCCACGCTGCAGCGGCCCCGCCAACGCGGGGTGCCGTTCATCTTCGTCCGCACCGACCGCGCCGGAAACATCTCCAAGCGGCAATCGGCGACGGCGTTCCACTTCTCCCGGGTCGGCGGCAGCTGTCCGCTGTGGGTCGTCCACGACGCCTTCACCACTCCCGGCCGGATCGTCACCCAGGTGTCGGCCATGCCCGACGGCCGGTCGTACTTCTGGCTCGGCCGCACCACCGACGAGCCGATGCAGGGATACCTCGGCACTCGGAGCAGCTTCGCCATCGGCCTCGGCTGCGATCTCGCCTATGCCGACCGACTCGTCTACTCCACCGGCGTCGACCTCGACGATCCCCGCCGTATCGTGCCCATCGGCGCCGGTTGCAAAGTCTGCGACCGACCCGATTGTGCGCAGCGCGCCTTTCCACAGTTGGGGCGGCCCATCATCGTCGACGACAACGTCGCCGAGTCCGCTCCCTATCGCTCCCCCCGCTGACCGCCGAGTGGGCACCTCAACCCC
>NZ_DIAX01000031.1:0-8249 GCF_002414845.1 Gordonia sp. UBA5067
CAGATGGCACGGCCGGTGCGCGGATCGCGGGCCCGCACGGCCCCATCATGACCGGTAAGGACGGCCGTATCGGTGACCTGCGGCGACCGGGTCGCCTCGGACTCTGCCGTCCACCGATGGATCAGCCGGGCCGGCACGTCGACGGGGTAGGGCGGTGCAACCGGCGAGACGGTGGCCGGGACCAGCGTGGTGCGCCGTGCGGAACTGAAATACCACACGGCGGCGCCCGCAATAACGAGCGCGACGACAATCAGCGCCGAAACGATCAGGTCGACGGGCCGGCGCCGCAGCGGTCCCATCAGCGTGCGAGCCCTACTCGGCGGGCGCGGCGGCCGGCGCCGCCGAGGTGCCCGTGCCCCGGCCGCGGCCACCGCGGCGGCGGCGGCGCTTGGGGGCGTCACTCTCGCCGGTCGAGCTCGGCTCAGCGGCACTGCCGGTGGCACTTTCGGCGGTGGGCGTCGTCTCGGTGTCGCCCGCCTTTCCACCACGGGTGCGCTGGCGCGACCGCGGCGACCTGGTGCGCTCCGGACGCTCGACGCGAGTGTGCTTGTCGCGGGTCTGATTGTCGCGCCCGGTGCGGGTACCGGTCGCCGTCTTTGCCGCACCGACGCGGCCGGTGGCCGAATCGGGGATGCTCAGCTCCTCGTGCAGATGCTCGGAGCTCGAATAGGTTTCCACCGGCTCCGGCACGCCAATGCCCAGAGCCGAGTTGATCAGCTCCCAGCGGTGCATCTCGTCCCAGTCGACGAGGGTGATGGCGATGCCGGTGCGCCCGGCGCGACCGGTGCGCCCGATGCGGTGCACGTAGGTCTTGTCGTCCTCGGGGCACTGGTAGTTGATCACGTGGGTGACATCATCGATGTCGATACCACGCGCCGCGACGTCGGTGGCGACGAGGACGTCGACCTTGCCCTCGCGGAACGCTGACAAGGCCTTCTCGCGGGCGCCCTGGCCGAGGTCGCCGTGGACGGCGCCGACCGCGAAGCCGCGTTCGGCGAGATCGTCGGCCACCTTCTGTGCGGTGCGCTTGGTGCGGGTGAAGATCATCGTTGCGCCGCGCCCGTCGGCCTGCAACACGCGCGCAACCAGCTCGGCCTTGTCCAGGGCGTGGGCCCGGTAGATGTACTGGGTGGTGCGTTCGTGCACGGCAGAGTCGTTGGCGTGCTCGGCGCGGATATGCGTCGGGCGGCTGAGGAAGGTGCGTGCCAGCGTGACGATCGGGCCGGGCATGGTCGCCGAGAACAGCATTGTCTGGCGCTGCGCGGGCACGGCCGAGAGGATGCGCTCGATATCGGGCAGGAAACCGAGGTCGAGCATCTCGTCGGCCTCGTCGAGGACGAGGATCTCGACCTTCCCGAGAACCAGGTGGCCCTGCCGTGCGAGGTCGAGCAGGCGGCCGGGGGTGCCGACGACGATGTCGACGCCGGACTGCAACTCGGCGATCTGTGATTCGTAGGGGCGACCGCCGTAGATGGCGGTGACCTTCACCGGGCGCTCGGTGCCGTCGGCGAGGGTGACGCCGACCCCCTTGCCGGCGACCTCGAGATCTCCGGTGACCTGAAGGCACAGCTCACGGGTCGGCACGATCACCAACGCGCGCGGAGTGTTGTCGAGGGCCCGCACGCCCGAATCTGGTGCGGTCACCAGGCGGTGCAGCATGGGCACGCCGAAACCGAAGGTCTTGCCCATGCCGGTGCGGGCCTGGCCGATCAGGTCGTCCCCGGCCAGCGCCAGCGGCAGGGTCAACTCCTGGATCGCGAACGTATGGGTCTTACCGTCTGCGGTGAGCGCGGCGACGATGTCGTCGTGCACGCCGAGTTCGGCGAAGGTGGGAGCCGAATGCTCCTCTTCGATGATGGTGGTCTGCACCGACTCGTCGGTGCCCGCCTCTGCAGTGCTCATATAATTTTGTCCAAAGCCTCTCGGATTGCCTCGCGCGCACCGGTGGCCTGGCCAGCTCCAAGTGAGTCGCGGCTCCCCGTGTGGGGGCGCGTGTGGAGCGATGCGCGCACATATCATCGGTGCCACTTGCGGGAGTCCCCGGCTGCGGCACCGCCCTACAGTGTACTTGGTCGGCCGTACCAGGCCCGCCTACCATCGGTGCCATGGACGAAAACCCGGGCGTTGCCAAGCTGTTCGCGGTCCTGGCGGCCGGTGAGTACGCCGCCCACAATCGGCTGATCACCGAGTCGGCCATGGCGCCCGACGTCGCGAGCCGGATAGCGATCGGCCGGATGGCGGCCTCGGAGATGGCTCACTTCGACGAGCTGGCCGCGCAGCTGGTCCAGCGGGGGATCGACCCACTGGCGGCGGTGGTGGGCCACCTGGACATCTTCGACCGCTACCACGGCACGACGAACCCTAAGACGTGGGACGAGGTCATGGTGAAGGCGTACGTCGGCGACGGGTTGGCGGCCGACTTCTATCGCGAATTGGCCGGCGCGCTGCCCGCGGAGGCGCAGAACGTGGTGTCGACGGTGATGGCGGAGACGGGCAACTCCGCCTTCGCCCGCGATTGGGTGCGCGCCCGAGTCGCCGGCCGGCCCGAACTGCGCTGGCCGTTGACGCTGTGGGGCCGGCGGTTGCTGGGCGAGGCCATCACCCATGCACAGTGGGTTCTCGCCGCCGAGGACGACGTCGCAGATTTGCTGTTCGCCGGCGCGTCAACCGATCTCGCCGCCGTGTCCAGGTTCTTCGACTCGGTCACCTCGCTCCACGCGCAGCGCATGGCCGACTTGGGTCTGGGCTAGGCTCGAGTCCATGACCGTGGAAGTGAAGATCGGCATCGTCGACAGCCCCCGTGAATTGGCCGTGCAGGTGGCCGACGACAGTGAGAAGACCTTCGACGCGGTAGCGGCGGCACTGAGCGGGAAGAGTGAACTGCTCACCCTCGTCGACGACCGTGGTTCGCGCTTCCTCATCCCGTCGGCGAAGATCGCCTATGCCGAGGTCGGCAACGCCGAAGTCCGTCGCGTGGGCTTCGGTTCCAAATAGCTAGCGGGTCTTGCCCACGTTCTGATTCGGCACGTGGGAAAGGCCGCCCCACAGCAGGGCGGCGGTCGTCTCGACCGCGATCTCCTTCTCGACCGGCCGGTGGGCATCGATCCAGTAGCGGGCATTGACCTGGCTTGCACCGACCAATCCGGCCGCCAGCATCCGCGAACGGTACGGGTCGAACCCGGAGTCGTGCATGATGAGCTCGTAGACGGCGTCCACACACGCCTCCATGGCGCCTTCCACGCGCTTGGTGACGGCCGGGTCTTTGGCGTCGGAGGTGAAGATCAACCGGTAGCCCGAGTTGTCGAGGTCAATGAAATCGAAGAAGGCCTCGACGGCGGCGCGGACCCGCTGGCGGTTGTCGGTGCTGGTGCGCAGTGCGTTGTTGATCGCCGTCACCAATTTCTCCGCGTGGGAGTCGACGACCGCGATGTACAGGTCGAGCTTCGACGGAAAGTGTTGATACAGAACCGGTTTGGATACCCCGGCGTGGATGGCGATCTCGTCCATGCCCGCCGAGTGGTAGCCGCGCTCGACAAAGATCTCGCTGGCCGCGTCAAGGAGTTGGAGGCGGCGCGCGCTGCGGGGCAGCCGTGTTCCGTTGCGGCCCCCCGGGCTCGTGCTGGACGTGGTCATGGGGGCAAGCCTACCCCCGGGAGGGGTCGACACTTTTCGCCAAACCGGGCCGATATCGGCGGAGCCTGCGTGGAACCAGGTGCGGCGTGTGAGAAAGTTAACGCGTGAACCGATCCGAGGACGGCCAGTTCGGCGCGCCTCGACCCCGTGCGGGCGAGGCGCCCCGACCGCGTGCCCGCACCGGCCAGTACCCGTCGGCGCCGCCGACGCCTCGACCGGGGCCGGGGCAGCCGCTGAGCGCGACCTGGGATCCACCGGCCCATTCCGATCGCGACGACACCGTCGGCGGCAATCCGGTCTCCCGGTTCATCGCCACCTACGGCTGGCGCGCATATGCCATTCCCGTGCTCGCGGTGCTCACCGTCGTCCTCCTCGTGATGACGGTGCGCGGCGCCGCCGTCGACAGGGCCGGTAGCCACGCCTCACCCGACAGCGGGCGAAATACGGACGTCGTGAAGGAGTCGGCACCGGTCGGTGCGCCAACCGGGACGATCGCCGCCTCGGCGCTGCCCGCCGGTGCACTTCCGCCCGGCGACCACTTCACCCGGGACGGTAAGAAGACATTCCGGGTGGTGCCCACGAGGGCATCGACGAAGATCGGCACCGGCGCGCAGGTCTACACGTACGCGGTCGAGGTGGAGAATGGTCTCGTGCCCGTCGACTACTCCGGGGATAAGGCATTCGCGTCGATGGTGGATGCGACGCTGGCCAACAAGAAGAGCTGGATCGGTGGCGGCAAGGTCTCGTTCAAACGGGTCAACGGCGACCAGAGCCCGGACCTGCGGATCTCGCTGACGTCGACGAATACGGCACGAGAGTTGTGTGGGTACCAGATCAAACTGGAGAGCTCGTGCTTCTACCCGCCGACGCATCAGGTTCTGCTCAACGAGGCGCGCTGGGTTCGTGGGGCGATTTCCTTCGCCGGCGACACGCACAGTTACCGGCAGTACCAGATCAACCACGAGGTGGGGCACGGCATCGGGTACGAGGCACATGAGCCGTGCAAACAGGATGGTGCGCTCGCGCCGATCATGATGCAGCAAACATTCGGGACCAGTAACAAGGACATCATGGGACTCGACCCCGATATGAACGCCAACCGCGCCTTGAGCTGTCGGCCGAACCCCTGGCCCTTCCCGTGACCCTTCCCCCGCTGGTCGATCCGGCCGGGGACCTGAGTCGCGACGAGGTGGCCCGCTACAGCCGGCACCTGATCATTCCCGACGTCGGGATGGCGGGGCAGAAGCGACTGAAGAACGCGCGGGTGCTGGTCATCGGGGCGGGGGGGTTGGGCTCGCCGACCCTGATGTATCTCGCCGCAGCGGGGGTCGGCACGATCGGGATAGTCGACTTCGACGTCGTCGACGAGTCCAACCTGCAGCGTCAGGTGATCCACGGACAATCCGACATCGGCATCGCCAAGGCACAATCAGCCAAGAACTCGATGCTGGAGATCAACCCGCTCATCACCGTCAACACCCACGAGTTCGCGTTGACCAACGAGAACGCCGTCGAGTTGTTCGCCCGGTACGACCTGATCCTCGACGGTGCGGACAACTTCGCCACTCGCTATCTGGTCAACGACGCGGCGATCCTTGCGGGCAAGCCGTATGTGTGGGGCTCGATCTACCGGTTCGAGGGTCAGGTGTCGGTGTTCTGGGCGGATGCCCCCGACGGGCTCGGCATCAACTACCGCGATCTGTATCCGCAGGCACCGCCGCCGGGAATGGTCCCGTCCTGCGCCGAGGGTGGCGTTCTGGGCATTCTGTGCGCGACGATCGGCTCGATCATGGGAACCGAGGCGATCAAGCTGATCTGCGGAATCGGTGAGACCCTGCTTGGCCGGCTGATGGTTTACGACGCGCTGGAGATGACGTTCCGGACCGTGCGGATCCGCACGGACCCGGCCGGCGAGAAGGTCACCGGCCTCATCGACTACGACGACTTCTGCGGCGTCGTCTCCGACGCGGCGCAGGCAGCGGCGGCCGGGTCGACGCTCACCCCCAGCGAGCTCAAGGCCCGCATCGATGCCGGCGATCGCCTCGCACTGATCGATGTGCGTGAGCCGGTCGAGTGGGACATCGTCCACCTGCCGGGGGCGACGTTGATCCCCACGGGGGTCTTCGAGTCGGGGGAGGGGCTCGGACAGGTCCCGCAGGACCGTCCCGTCGTCGTGTACTGCCGCACCGGGGTCCGCTCGGCGGAGGTGCTGGTCATGCTCAAAAGCGCTGGATTCGCCGATGCGACGCACCTGCAGGGCGGCATTACCGCATGGGCGCGCCAGCTCGACCCGACGATGCCGGTGTACTGACCGCTGCGGAGATCTGGTCGTCAGCGCGAGTCCGGCGTGATAATCACGTCGACGCGTCGTCCAGGTGCGGTTTTCAGCAGACTAGACGCGTAGGCGCACCAAGTCGACGACCCGCAACAATCCGGGTAGGGCACCCGCCGTCGACCGGGGGTGCAGCGCGTGGACGGCGAGCCGGAACATGGTGGCGCGCAACAGCATCTGCCCCCACTCCGGCTGATCAGACCAGCGGTCGAGCAGATTCTCGTCGGCCCCGCCCCATGCCAGAGAGTCGACGGCGACGACGGCGGCGGCCCACGACGCGGGACGCCAATAGGGGACCAGGTCGGTGATGCCGGGAGCAGCGGCACCGGCGAACAGGACGGTGCCGAAGAGATCGCCGTGCACGATCTGCGACGGGGAGGTGACCGGCCGGCGCAGTCCCGCGAGCGTCTTGACGGCATCAAGACTGGTCCTGCCATCGTCGGTCATCGGCTCGGTCATGCCGGCGGCGCGTGCGGTCCGCATCGGCTGGTCCTCCCAAGCCGCCCGGTCGGCGGCGGCGAACACGTCGACATCGGTATACGGCGGGGCCGGCGGCTGGAGCAGGAATCGTGGCCGCTCCAGCTTCGTAAGGGCGCTGTGCAGGCGTTCGGCGACTTGCAGCACCTCGTCGTACCGCGGTTCGGGGGAACCGGCGATATAAGTGTCGGCGCGCCACCCGGAGACGACGTAGCGGCCATCGGTCGACCGGAACGGCCGGGCGATTCGCAAACCTGCGATGTACAGATTCTCGCGGGTCGCCGCCGACCAGGCGGCTCGTGCATGATCGGGCACCATCGACAGCACGACTTCGCCCACCCGCCAGCCGCCCACCCACTGGTCACCCATCGCAATCGGCGGGTGCGCGGTCAGCCCGAACGTTTGCCGCACATGCTCGGGTGGTTCGACAGGGCTCGTCACGGAGCCAAGATTACCCAGCTGGCCACGCGATTCGGTGCAGCGACACCGCGACCGCACAGTCAATTCACCTCCGGTGACCAGCGGCACTCCGTGATCACAACGCGCCCGTTGACGACCGGTACGCCTTCGCTGGCCAGGCGGGTGAGCTGCCGTGCCGCGAGGTGGGCCGGGGGACGGCCACTCGCCGCGATCACGCGATGCCACGGCAGGTCGGCGGAATCGATCCGCATGATCGTGCCGGCGACCCGCGGGCCGGCCAGTCCGGCCGCCGCGGCCAGGTCGCCGTAGGTGGTGACCCGACCCGGCGGAATGGCTGCGACCAACCTGCGTACGCGTTCCACGTCGGCGTCGGTGATCGCGCTCACGGGCGGCACGCCGTAGGTGTTGATGGGCGGCTCGCAGCGGTGACTTCATGGGCGGCTCGCCGCGGTGACTTCATGGGCGGCCCGCCGCGGTCCTCATGGGCGGCCCGCCGCCGTCCTCATGGGCGGCCCGCCGCCGTGGCCACCAAGCGGGCGACCAGCCCGGGCTCGAGGAAGGGGACCATGTGCTCGCAGTCGGCATGGTGGATGCACACCGAATCGGCGCGCTCCGTCCGGCAGGCGTCGAGGAAGGCCGCGCCGACCAGTGGGGGGTCGACTCGATCGGCGACGACGACGTCGGTCGGCAGGCCGGGCGGCGGGAGTTCGAGGCCCGCGGCCATCTCACTCCACGCCGTGGCAGTCGCCGGCTGGCTCACGCGCCAGCCGAAGCGCCCGGCCGGCAGTCCGATTTGCTCGGAGGGGCGCAGGTGGATGCCGATCTCCTCGTCGAGGATCTCGGCCGGCACCGCCGCCCACCCTTCGGCACATTTGGCCGCGCGCGCCGCGGCCGCCGACCCATACGTCCAGTGCGCCATGCCAGCCGTCGCAACGTCGAGGGCGCGGCGCGGGTCGAGTCCCTGTGCCGGGTCGAGCAGGACAAGGGCGTTCGCCCGCCCGGGATGGCGCTGCGCCAACCGGATCGCCAGGGCCCCGCCGAAGGAATGGCCGACCACCGTGAACGGTGCATCGAAGGTGCCGACAACCGCGTCCAGTGCGCGCAAATGTGCGTCGTAGGACCACGGCGGCTCCCACGACGACTCGCCGTGCCCGAGCAGGTCCGGGGCGACTATCCGGTGGCCGGGCAGATCGGCGGCCAGGCGCGACCAGCGCCTGCCGTGCCCGGTGAGGCCGTGCAGCGCGAGGACAAGCGGCGCACCGGACGAGTCGGGGCCGTAGGTTTCGACGTGGAGCGCACTCATGGTTGCTCCGACCCTAGCCGACCGGGACCCTAGCCGACCGGGACCCTAGCCGACCGGGGCTCGATCCGACTGGGGTTCGATCCG
>NZ_DIAX01000031.1:8530-30265 GCF_002414845.1 Gordonia sp. UBA5067
GGGGTTCGATCCGACTGGGGTTCGGTCCGACTGGGCCCTTGTCGGCTGCGGCGGTGTCCGCCGGTCGTGATTCGATAGGCAGATGGTCCGCAGTGCAGCACAGCGCCCCCTGGTGCGCACGACGCTGGTCGGTGCGCGGCCACACCCCGATACCGCGCGCGACTGGCCGGATCCGGTATTGCGACTGATCAGAACGCCGGTACTGGCCGACCCGGAGCGGGCTTGGCTGCCCCACCGCGTCCACGGTGGACCGGGCAGCGGCAAGACCTCGGTGATCGTCGATGCCGCGGTGGCGCGCCTCACCGATCCCGCCGTCGACCCCGAGTCGGTTCTAGTGCTCGCGGCGAGTCGGCGCGCCGGCGCCGCGCTGCGCGAACAGATCACCCGCGCGGTCCTGGCCACGGGCGGTTCGCCCACCGGCGCAGCCCGGGAACCCCTGGTCCGGACGGTTCATTCGTATGCCTTCGCCATCCTGCGGTTGCAGGCCCAGGTCCACGACAATCCGCCGCCCCGGCTGATCACCGGATCCGAGCAGGACGTCGTGCTGCGCGAACTGTTGGCGGGCGACGTCGCCGACGGGGCGGCGGCGTGGCCCGATTCGCTGCGCCCGGCGCTGCTCACCGACGGCTTCGCCCAGGCGTTGCGCGACCTACTGATGCGCGCGGCCGAGCGCGGCGCCGGCCCCGAGGAGTTGGTGCGTCTCGGCCGCCGTCACCGCCGGCCGGAGTGGGTTGCCGCCGGGGTGATGTTCGCCCAGTACGAGCAGACGATGCTCCTGCGGGGATCGGTCGGGGTCGGCTCCCCGCAGGCCAGCGCACCGGCCGTCGACGCTGCCGAACTCGTCGGCTCGGCGCTGTCGGCCTTCGCGACGGACCCCGATCTGCTCAGTGCACAGCGCTCCCGGATCCGGCACTTGCTCGTCGACGACGCCCAGCACCTTGATCCGCAGGCGGCCCAACTGGTCCGGCTGATCGGGACCGGTGCTGATTCAACGATCATCGCCACGGACGCCGACCAGTCGATCTTCGGGTTCCGCGGCGCATCGCCCCGGTTCTCCGCAGAACTCGCAGAGGCCGGGACGCCGCAGGACCTCGTGTTGACGCGCGACCATCGCGCTCGTGGCCCGATCAACGCCGTCGGGGCCGCACTGGCGGCCCGTCTGCCCGGGTTCCGGGGCCACCCGTACCCGGTCCCGGCCGACGACCCCGGCGGCCAGCAAGCTGCGGCGGCGACGGTGAAGGTTTTCGCCTCCGCAGCGAAGGAGGCGACCGCCGTCGCGGACCTGCTGCGCCGCGCCCACCTGTTCGAAGAGGTGCCGTGGTCACAGATGGCGGTTATCGTCCGATCGGTGCCGCGCGTCCTGCCCGCGCTGCGCCGCGCGTTCCGCTCGGCCGGAGTCCCCGTCGTCACCCCCGCGTCGGACCTGCCGCTGCATCGGCAGCGGGCGGTGGCCGCCTTCCTCGTGGCACTGCGCGCCGCCGATGGCTCCGACCTGGAGCCCGAATCGGTCCTCACCCTGCTCACCGGGCCCATCGGATCGGCCGATCCGGCGGCGCTGCGCCGTCTGCGCCGCGGGGTGCGCCGCACTGCTGAGTCCGTCGACTCGATCGTCGCGCTGGGCGGCGCGATCATCGACGACGAGGCCGCGCACCGCTACTGCAGCGAACTCAGCGACGCCGAGGCCCGCCCACTCGAGCGCGCCCGGACGGTCGTGACCGCTGCGCGGGCGGCGATTACGGCGCACCGCTCGGTCGAAGAGGTCCTGTGGGAGGCATGGCAGGCGTCGGGCCTGGAACGGCGGTGGGCGCCGGCCGCGTTGCGCGGGGGCCCGGCCGGGGAGCAGGCCGATCGTGATCTCGATGCGATGCTCGCGCTGTTCGAGGCGGCCGAGTCCTTCGGCGATAACCTGCCGAGTGCCGGCATCGGCGCCTTCGTCGACCACGTGGTGGCCCTGCAGATTCCGCGCGAGTCGCGGGCGCCGGCCGTGCGCGACGAAGCCGTCACCATCTGCTCCGCTCACGCGGCCGCAGGTCGCGAATGGGAGGTGGTCGCCGTTCCGGGCGTCCTTGACGGGCTGTGGCCGTCGCTGCGTTCACGCGGCAGTGTGCTGGGCACCGGCGCGCTCGTCGACCTGCTCGACGGGATTGCCCCGGACGCCGTCGACACCGTCGCGCGCAGTACCGTCGCGCTCGCCGACGAACGGCGACTGCTGCTGGTCGCGTGCACACGGGCTCGGCGCAGGTTGATGGTCAGTGCCGTCGAGGACGGCAGCGGAGAGGCCGCTCCGTCCCGGTTCATCGGTGAGATCGCCGCGGCCCTCGGCGCGGTCGGTGCCGCAGCGGAAGCGCCCGAGCCGGTTCCGGTCGACCCCGGGGTGGACCGGGTGCTGTCGTTGCCTTCACTCGTCGCCGCGTTGCGCGCCGAGGTGCTGGCCGGTGTCGGCGGTAGCGACCAGAACGGTAGCGACCAGAACGGTAGCGACCAGAACGGTAGCGACCAGAACGGTAGCGACCAGAACGGGGGGGCGCCCACGCCACGGGCGCAGGCGGCCGCCGAACTACTCGCTCGACTGGCCGATCTCGACATCCCCGGTGCGCATCCGCGCGACTGGTTCGGTCTCGCGCAGGCCAGCACCGACGAACCGCTGTGGGTGCCGGCCGACGGACCGCGGCGCCTGTCGCCGTCGAATATCGAGTCGCTGACCCGCTGCTCGCTGCGGTGGGTGCTTGAAGGCCACGGCGGCCGGGACGGCGATGAGACCCCCGCGGTCACCGGCACCCTCGTCCACACCCTGGTGCAGGCGCTGGCCGGGCAGATCAGCCCCGACGAGGCGACCGCTGCGCTGCGCGGGATCTGGGATCGCGTCGACACCGGCGCCGACTGGTTCTCCCGGCGCGAACTCGAGCGCGCCGAGCAGATGCTCGACAATTTCCGGAGTTGGCTGATCGCGTCGCGCGGATCGTTGGCCGAGGTGGGTACCGAGGTCGCCGTGGACGCCCAGCTCGCGCCGGACATCGGTGCGGCATCGCCGGGGGCGGCGGTGCCCGTGCGGATCGTCGGCCGGATCGACCGGCTGGAATCGGATCATGACGGCCGGCCCGTCGTTGTCGACGTGAAGACCGGAAAGACCCCTCCGACGAAAGAGGTGGCCCGAGAACATCCGCAGCTGGCGGCCTACCAGCTCGCGCTGCACCTTGGGGGGGTGGACGGGTTCCCGGCGGGCACCGAGCCGGGCGGGGGCGAGCTGGTCTACGTGGCCAGTCCCCATCAGAAGACGGGGGCGGCGGTGCGCGAACAGCCCGGGCTCACCCCCGAGTTGATCGCCGAGTGGACGCTCATCCTGCGCGCCGCGGCCGGAGCCAGCATCGGCCCGGTGTTCACCGCCACGCAGAACGACGGCTGCGGGCACTGCGGCGTGCACACGTCGTGCCCGGCGCAGCTGACCGGGCGGAGCGTCGTCGATGACTGAGCTGATCGCGGCCACCAGCATCGCAGCGGCCCTGGGGTTGCCGCGCCCGACGCCCGAACAGATCGCGGTCATCGAGGCACCCCTCGAACCGATCCTCGTCGTCGCGGGAGCCGGCGCGGGAAAGACCGAGACGATGGCGGCCCGGGTCGTCTGGCTGGTCGTCAACCGCTTTGCCGGACCCGAGGAGATTCTCGGCCTGACCTTCACGCGCAAGGCGGCCAGTGAACTGGGGGTGCGGATCCGCCGCCGACTCTCGGCGCTGTCGGGTGCGCCAGTCCTGGCGCAATGGGACCCCGATGGAACCCTGCGCGCGCGGCTGGCCGGCGCCGACCCCGAGATAAGCACCTACCACGCGTATGCGGGCCGGTTGATCGCCGACTACGGGCTGTTGCTCCCGGTGGAGCCGTCCTCGACGTTGCTGAGTGCGACCGAGCTGTGGCAGCTCGCCTTCTCGGTGGTGGCGAACCACCCGGGCGATCTCGACACGCGCAAGGTCCCCGTCGGGGTGACCGAGGCCGTGCTGCAGCTCTACTCCGACTCGGCCGAGCACCTCGTCGGACTCGACGACCTCGCCGCGGCGGGGCAGGACCTTTACGACCTCATCGACACACTGCCCAAAGGGCTCCGGCAACGGGACGCGCCGTCGCGCAAACTGCGCGACATCCAGGGCGTCATCGACGAGCGGCGAGCACTGCTTCCGCTGGTCGCCGAGCTGTCGAGGCGGATGCGTGAGCAAGGTGCCCTGGACTTCGGCTCACAGATGTCCCTCGCCGCCCGGCTCGTGACCGGGCATCGGGAGGTGGTTGCGGCCGAGCGCTCATCGGTGCGCGCGGTGCTGCTCGACGAGTACCAGGACACCGGACACTCCCAGCGCATCCTGCTGCGGGCACTGTTCGGCGGAGCCGGCAGTGCGCCGGTGGCGGTTACCGCCGTCGGCGACCCGATCCAGTCGATCTACGGCTGGCGGGGGGCGTCGGCGGCCAATCTGCCGCGCTTCTCGACCGACTTCCCGCGGCCCGACCGAACCCCGGCCAGGCGGCTGGAATTGCTCACCAGCTGGCGCAATGCCGCCCATGCCCTGCAGCTCGCCAACGCCGCGTCTGATGAACTCCGCCGTCGCGGGGTACCCGTGTCGGTGCTGCGGCCCCGGCCCGAAGCGCCGCTGGGCACGGTGGCCATGGCGTTGACCGAGACGGTGCTCGACGAGCGCAGGTGGATCGCGCGCCGGATCGCCGAGTTGTATTTCGCGGCGGCCGAGGAGGGGGTGGTGCCGCCGACGACGGCGATCCTCGTGCGGCGCAACGAGGATTCCGCGCCGCTGGCCGCCGAGCTGGAAGCACTGGGGATCCCCGCCGAAGTCGTGGGCATCGGGGGATTGCTGCACGTGCCGGAGGTCGAGGACGTGATCGCGACGCTGCGGCTCATGGCCGACCCGATGGCCGGCAGCGCCGCCATGCGGTTGCTCACCGGGGCGCGCTGGCAGCTCGGCGCCGGCGACCTCGCCGCCCTGTGGCGGCGGGCCCGCGAGCTCGCGGCCGGCACGCGGGTGGCGCAGATGCCGCTGGACACCCCCGACCAGTTGACCGCGGCGCTGGCGGCGTCAGTGCCCGACGAGCTGGTCGACGACGCCGGCATCGCCGATGCGCTCGTCGACCCCGGCGACGCGTCGCGCTACAGCACCGAGGGCTTCGCCCGGGTCCGCCGCCTCGGCAGCCAGCTCGACCAGTTGCGCCGCCGCATTGGTCAACCGCTGCCCGAACTGGTCGCCGACGTCGAGCAGACCATCGGGGTCGCGGTGGAGGCGCAGATCCGTGCGCGCCGGATGCGCGGTGCGACGACCGGGCGTGAGCACCTCGACGCCTTCGCCGGCTACGTCGCCGCGTATGCGGACAAGCCGGGGGCCACCCTGCCCGGTCTACTGGCCTTTCTGGACACCGCCGAAACCATCGAGAAAGGTCTGGAGCCGGGGCGTGTGGAGGTGGCCGAACAGCGTGTCCAGATCCTCACCGTGCACGCTGCGAAGGGCCTCGAATGGGATGTCGTCGCCATTCCACACGTGTGCGGCGGCATCTTCCCCAGCGGCCGGTCGGACGGAACATGGCTGGGCAGTGTGCGCGAGGTGCCGGCGGAGTTGCGCGGCGATCTCGCCGAGCCGGGTCGGGCCGACGGCGCCGGTGAGGGCTTCCCGCGGCTCGACCTCGACGGCGTCGCCGATCGCAAAGAGCTTGAGGTGGCCCTCGACGAGCACAAGGAGGCCATTGCCCAGCGGCGCCTCGAAGAAGATCGCCGCCTGCTCTACGTTGCCGTTACCCGGGCGAAGGAGTCGTTGCTCATCTCCGCCCACCATTGGGCGGTCGGTGCCGCCAACCCCCGCGGCGTGTCCGAGTTCTACAGCGAACTGACCGATGTGGTGGCCGGTGCCATCGATGACCCGGGCGTCGATTCCACTGGCATGTCGATCGAGATCACGGTGCCCGAGCCCGATCCGCAGGCCCAAAACCCGCTTGCCGCCCACATCGCCAGCGCGTCGTGGCCGGGCGATCGTCTCGGCACCCGCCGCACGGCCGCCGATCGTGCCGCAGCGCTGGTGCTGGGCCGTCTGACGGCGCGGGCGCAGCCGTCCCTGTTTGACCGGGGGGTGACCGAGCCGGCGGCCGCGCCGCCGGTCGATGACGACGTCGCACAATGGCGAGCGGAGGTCGATGCGCTGTTGCACGAGTACGCCGAGGCGAATCGCGCCGGTGTCGACGTCGCATTGCCGACCCATCTGTCGGTCAGTCAGCTCGTCGAGCTAGACACCGATGAGGCGACGTTCGCCCAGCGATTGCGCCGCCCGGTCCCGTTCAAACCGAATCCACTCGCGCGGCGCGGTACGGCTTTTCACGCCTGGGTGGAGCGACGCTTCGGGGCGACGCGCCTGCTCGACATCGACGAGCTCCCCGGTGCGGCCGACGACACCGCGGTACCAGACGAGGATCTGGCCGAACTGATCGCGCGGTTCGAGTCGTCGCGCTGGGCCAACCGCATGCCCAGCGAAGTCGAGGTGCCGTTCGAGACGGTCATCGGATCGACGGTGATACGCGGCCGGATCGACGCAGTGTTCGCCGAGCAGGCCAACGGCGATGGGGAGCCGCGGTGGATCGTCGTCGATTGGAAGACCGGCGCCGTGCCCGACCCGGCGAAGCGCGCGTCGCTGAACATCCAGCTCGCCGCCTACCGCATCGCGTGGGCGAAGCTCGTCGGCGCCCGAGTCGATCAGGTTCGCGCCGCGTTCCACTATGTGCGGTCGGGCTACACCTTCGAACCCGATGATCTCCCCGACGCGAGGGCCTTGGCGGCATTGCTCGCCCGGTAGCGGTGCTAGATTCCCAGACGTGATGATCACGAGGCGCCGGTGAAGGCCCGACTGCGGCGCCGCGGGCGCCCCGGCGCGTTGTCGGCCGAGCCGGAGTACGCGCTCGTCAACATCGTGCGCATCCCTGATTCGCAGGGAAGTCCGGCGCGGGCGATCGGCCGGCGCGTGCTCTTCGCGCTGATCGCGCTGCTGTTCACGTCGCTGGTCGTGTACATCGATCGGAGCGGCTACCGCGACGTTCAGGGTGGCACGCTGTCGTTTCTCGACTCCGTCTACTACTCGGCGGTGACGCTGTCCACCACCGGCTACGGCGACATCACCCCGGTCACGCCGGAGGCGCGACTGGTGAACATCGTCGTCATCACCCCGCTGCGCGTGTTGTTCCTGATCGTTCTGATCGGTACCACCCTGGAAGTGCTGACGGAGCGATCGCGGCAGGCACTGAGGATTCAACGATGGAGGGCTACGTTGCGCAACCACACAGTTGTCGTCGGTTACGGCACAAAAGGTCAGACCGCGGTCGATGCGATGCTCGGCGACGGGGTGCGGCCGTCGGAGATCGTCGTCGTCGACCCGTCGCAGGCCGCCCTCGACACCGCCGAGGCGCACGGTCTGGTCACGGTGCGCGGTGATGCGACCAAGTCCGACGTCCTGCGTCTGGCGGGCGCGGCACACGCGGCCAGCATCATCATTGCGACGAGTCGCGACGACACCGCCGTGTTGACCACGCTGTCGGCGCGGGAGATGAACAAGACTGCCACGATCGTCGCGTCGATCCGCGAATCGGAGAACTCCCACGTGATGAAGCAGTCGGGGGCGAACTCGGTGGTCGTCACCTCCGAGACCGCCGGCAGGTTGCTGGGTATCGCGACCCAAACCCCTAGCGTCGTCGAGGTTTTCGAGGACCTCCTCACCCCCGATGAGGGGTACGCGATCGCCGAGCGGGCCGTCGAACCGGGCGAAGTGGGCGGTTCGCCGGCCCACACCACCGACATCGTTCTGGGGGTGGTGCGCGACGGCCAGTTCCACCGGGTGGGTGAGCCGGAGGTGGAGTCGATCGAACTCGGCGACCACCTGCTCTACGTGCGCCGGGGACCGGCGGACAAGGACCGCTGAGCATGGCGTTCGCGCTGCCGCATCCGCCACTGTTCGCCCGATCCTCGATCGACCGGGGCGGCGAATTCCGGGGCAACCACGGTGCGGCAGTCGTGGGCTGGGAGAACGCCCGGGTGCTGCTGATCGATCGCCGCGGCCGCTTTGGAATCGGCGGCGACGGCGGGCTGCGCTGGGCGACCGGACCGGAAACGGCGGCGGGACCAACCAGCGACCTCGTCTTACTCGGCGTCGACGGTGCTGCGTTCCTGTGGGCGTGCCGTGTCGACGAGGTCGATGAGCCGGTCGGTGACGCCCGCACGGCCGGGCACCAGCTGGGCGGCGACGATGCCGGTCTGCTGGTCACCGCGCTGGGACTGCTCAATTGGCATGACCATGCGGGGTTTTCGCCGACGACGGGCGCCCCGACGATGGTCGAGAAGAGCGGCTGGGTGCGGCGAGACCGATCGTGCGGCCGTGACGAGTTTCCGCGAACCGATCCCGCGATCATCACCGTCGTCCACGATGGCGGCGACCGGATCCTGCTCGGCCGTCAGGCGAGGTGGCCGGAGAAGTGGTTTTCGACGCTGGCCGGCTTCGTCGAGCCGGGTGAGTCGTTGGAGCAGTGTGTCGTTCGCGAGGTGCGCGAGGAAGTGGGGATCACCGTCGTCGAGCCGCGCTACCTGGGTAGCCAGCCGTGGCCGTTCCCCCGCTCGCTGATGATCGGGTTCGCCGCGCTCGGTGATCCTGATGACCCGCTGGAGTTTCTGGACGGCGAGATCGCCGACGCCGCCTGGTTCACGCGCGATCAGGTGCGCGAAGCGCTGGGGGCGGCCGAGTGGACCGATCCCGATACCGATGACGGCGTGCCGTCGGGAGTGCTGCGCCTGCCGGGGTCGGTCTCCATCGCGAGGGCGATGATCGAGGCGTGGGCCGCCGCGCCCTGAGCCACCGCCGACCGTGCCCTGCTTCGCGCCGAGTGTGCCCGGGGCGGGAACAAGGGCCGGCGCGTGTGGTGTTATTCAGGGCATGAGTACCGACGCTCCCGCCTTGACCATGTACACGACCACGTGGTGCGGATACTGCAACCGCCTCAAGGTGGGACTGAAGAGTCTCGGTGTGACCTGGGACGAGGTGAACATCGAGGAGGACCCTGCCGCCGCCGACTTCGTCGGAAGCGTCAATAACGGCAATCACGTCGTCCCGACGCTCAAGTACGCTGACGGCACCACTGCGACAAACCCATCGATCGCCGACGTGCGCAAGAAGCTCGGCCGCTGATCGTCGGGCACGTCCGGCGAGATTCTGGGCACACTCGACGCGAAGGTGAGGCGCGCCCTGTCCGGGGCGGGTGACATAGTGGTCGGCGTGGGGGACCATCTCGCCGATCTCGATCCGGAGCAGCTTGCCGCGGTGACCGCGCCGCGCGGCCCGGTTTGCGTGCTCGCCGGCGCCGGCACGGGCAAGACGCGCACGATCACGCGCCGAATCGCCCATCTCATCGACCGCGGACAGGTGAATCCCGACCAAGTCCTCGCCGTCACCTTCACCGCCCGGGCGGCCGGAGAAATGCGCTCGCGGCTGCGGGATCTCGGTATCGGCAGCGCCGGATCTGCCGCCGGGGTCCAAGCCCAGACCTTTCATGCCGCAGCATTGCGACAGCTGCGGTACTTCTGGCCCCGCGCCATCGGAGACACCCGATGGGAGTTGCTCGATTCCAAATTGCCGATCGTCGGACGGGCGGCGCGCCGGGCCCAATTGGCGACATCGACCGAAATGCTTCGCGACCTCGCGTCGGAGATTGAATGGGCCAAGGCGAGTCTGATCGGTCCGAGCGGATACGAGCAGGCGGTGATCCGGGCCGATCGTGAACCGCCCGCGCCCGCCGAACAGGTTGCGCAGGTGTTCGCGGCGTACGAGGCTGCGAAGATCGATGCCAATGGGGACCGGCTCCTCGACTTCGACGACCTGTTGATCTTCACCACCCAGATCCTGGCCGACGACCCCGGACTCGCCGAGGAGTTCCGGTCGCGGTACCGGTGCTTCGTCGTCGACGAGTATCAGGACGTCACACCCGTACAGCACGGGCTGCTCAAGGCCTGGCTCGGCGACCGCGACGACCTGACCGTCGTCGGCGATGCGAATCAGACCATTTACACCTTCGCCGGCGCGCGGGCGGAGTATCTGCTGAACTTCTCCCGCGACTACCCCGATGCGCAGGTGGTGCGTCTGGTGCGCGATTACCGCTCAACGCCGGAAATCGTCGAACTCGCCAACCGTGTTATCGGCGGCGCACGTGGCCGGGCAGCGGGGACCCGGCTCGAACTCATCGGGCAGCGCCCACCGGGCCCGGCGCCGCGATTCACCGAGCACCCCGACGAACCCGCGGAGGCGGCCGCGACCGTCGGCGAGATCGTCACACTCATCGATGACGGGGTGCCGGCATCGGAGATCGCCGTGCTCTACCGCATCAACGCGCAGTCGCAGGTCTATGAGCAGGCGCTCACCGAGGCGCAGATTCCCTATCAGGTTCGCGGCGGCGACGCCTTCTTCGCGCGAACCGAGATCCGCCAGGCCCTGCGGGAGATCGTCAAGGCGTCGCGCGCAGCCGAGGTCGCCGCGGGCGACGGGCTCGTCGACGCGGTTCGGCTGCTGCTCTTCCCGCTCGGGCTGACACCGCAGGAGCCCTCGGGCGCGGAGGCCAAGTCGCGGTGGGCATCGCTGACCGCACTGGTCGAGTTGGCCGACGAACTCCTGGCGCACAATCCGGCGCTGGGCATGGGCGAGCTGGCGACCGAGCTGACGTCGCGCTCGCAGGCCGGGCACCCGCCGACGATGCGCGGTGTCACGCTGTCCTCGCTGCACGCGGCAAAAGGCCTGGAGTGGGATGCGGTGTTCCTCGTCGGCCTCACCGATGGTGCGGTGCCGATTTCGCATGCCATTGATACGTCCCCGGAAGCCATCGAGGAGGAACGGCGACTGTTCTACGTCGGCGTCACGCGGGCCCGTGAGCATCTGCGGCTGTCGTGGGCGCTTGCGCGCAATGAGGGCGGGCGCCGGGGCCGCCGAAAGTCACGGTTCCTGGCAGGACTGCTGCCGACGTGCGAGCGCTGTTCCTCGAACCTGCTGGGTTCGCGCGCGTTGCGTACCGGGCGGTGCGATTCGTGTTCCGGGGACGGTCGCCCAGCGCGAACCGGCGCGCCGGGAACGGGGGCCGCGGGGCGGGCGGCCACGCTGCCCCTCGGTCCGGCCGACGCCGAACTCTTCGACAGCCTCCGACAGTGGCGCGCATCGGAGGCCAACCGCCAGAAGAAGCCGGCCTTCACCGTCTTTGCGGATAAGACGCTGCGCGAGATCGCGATCAGCCGACCCGCCGACCTAGGTCGGCTGATGCGGGTGAGCGGCGTGGGACCGGCCAAGCTCGAGCAGTACGGAGACGCGGTCGTCGCGATTGTCGCCGATGCTGATTAGTGCCAAACCTGCAGGTAGAAAATGGGTTGTGCCGTCCTGGTGCACCCCGTAGCCTGATTCGAGTCAAGCAGCGGGGGACAGGCCCCGTTGTGCGCAAGACTGAGACGGAAGGAGTGCGGACCGTGAACACAAGCCATCAGCTCGCCGGCAGTTCCGTCGTCGCCGTGCGCCCGTGGCGGGAAATCATCCTGACCACGACTGACTTCGTCGATGCAGCGCACAAGTCGATTGCCGCGGTAGCCGCGCGAGCGCTGTGGCGATTCTCCGTACCGGATCAATCCGATGTGACCTAGTCCTCGGACATCTTCCGGCCACGGCGAATCGCGAACGCGAGAGCTGTGGCCGGAATTTTTTGCACCCCGATCCGTACCCCTGAACCTGTGGAGATTCCCATGACTTGTCTAACTGATTTCATCGACGGCTCCCCGCCTCCCCGCACTCTCGACTCACTCGGGCTGCCGTGCCGGGAGGCCGAGGCGGACCTGTGGTTTGCCGAGGCGCCGGCCGACCTGGAGGCCGCAAAGGCGCTCTGCCAGGGCTGCTCGCTGCAACGGGAGTGCCTCGATACGGCCATCGAGCGTGCTGAGCCATGGGGCGTGTGGGGTGGCGAGATCTTTGACCGCGGTCAGGTTGTCGCCCGCAAGCGCCCACGCGGCCGGCCCCGCAAGGTCGCAAGCTGACCCCGAGCCCGGCAGGCAGAAGCTTGTCGGGCTCGGATTCTGTCCGCCGGCGGTCAGTCGATGCCGGGCACCCACTCGGACATGATCGCCCGATAGGGCGCATGCGCCTCCAACTGCGCGGCGATCCCGACGCAGCCGAGCAACACCCGGAAGACCATCACGTAATTCTTCGGCACGTTGAGATTGCGCGACGTCTTGTACACGTCACCACGCAAATCGGTGGCGTTGCCTGCGGCGCGCTGCAACCACTTGCGGGTGAAGTGGAACTCATCGGTGTAGAGCGGGTCGACGAAGGGCTTGAGGTAGGCCTCGATGTCTTCGGCCGACACCTTTGACGCGTGGCTCGGCCGGATGAAATCAGTGGCGACGAGCAGATCGCGCAACTCGTCGTAGTCGCGGTCGCGGGCCAGTTTGAGGATCGGCCCGGTGTCGGCGGGCAGCCCGTCGGGGTAGAAGCCGACCGCGCCGAAGTCAAGGACGCCGAACCGGCCGTCGTCGGCGATGAAGAAATTGCCTGGATGCGGATCGCCGTGCAGCAGCCCGACGCGGTACGGCGAGGAGATCTCGAACTGCGCCATCCGGGCGGCAGCCTCGTTGCGCTGCGCTTGCGTACCGTCGGTGATCAGTTTCGACAGCGGGATGCCGTTCATCCACTCCGAGACGACGACCTTGGGTGCGCTGGCGACGACCTTCGGGACGAGGAAGTCGGGGTCGCCATCGAAGGCTTTGGCGAAGACACGCTGATGCTCGGCCTCGCCAAGGTAGTCGAGTTCGGCATCGGTACGGTCGATCAGTTCGTCGATCATCGCTTTCACGTCGGTGCCGGGGGAGAGCTTCTGGATGAGCCCCGACATGCGGCCGAGCGTCTTCAGATCGGCGCGCAGGGCGTGGTCGGCGCCAGGGTATTGGACTTTGACAGCGACGTCGCGGCCGTCGGACCACACCGCGCGGTGGACCTGACCGATGCTCGCCGCAGCGGCCGGGTCGTCGTTGAACTCGCGGAAGCGTTCACGCCACTTGGTGCCGAGTTGCTGGTCGAGTACAGCGTGGACCTTGTCCGCGGGCAGCGGAGGTGCGTCTGCCTGGAGTTTTGTCAGGGCCGCGCGGAACGGTTCGCCGAACTCTTCGGGGATCGCCGCTTCCATGATGGACAGTGCCTGGCCGACCTTCATCGCGCCGCCCTTGAGCTCGCCGAGGACGGCGAACAGCTGCTCGGCGGTCTTCTCCATCAGCTCCTGGCTGACCTCATCCTTGCTTTTGCCGGCGATGCGCTTGCCCAGGCCGCCGACCGCGCGCCCGGCAACACCAATCGGCAGTGCCGCCAATTTGGCGTTCCGACGCCCCGCCCCCCGCGTGATTTCACTCATGGCCGCAAGGATAGTCGACTTCTCGCGGAGCAGGCGCGCCCCAGCAGGCTCCGCAGTGGCAGTGCGGGTGGGCCGGCCAGTGCTTGTGGCGCAAACGCACCGGGCAGGGGTGAATCTCGACGGTGCGGTCGACGAGATCTGGGCGGGTGGGGGCCGCCGACCCGTCTGATGCGCACTGCCGCAGGCCCGCGCTGACCTGATCGATCTGGTCGACGGCGACGCCCACGGTAAGTGCGCTGACCGCTTCGCCGGCGAATCCGGGCCGGTTGACCAGTTGGGCGCACATCAGCGGCCATTGGGGGTCGAGGGTGGCGCGATGGTGGTCGGCGCAGCGCAAACAGCTCGTCTGTCCCGGCAGGACCAGCGGCCCGACAACGCCGACCCCGTCGCGCAGCACTACCGGCAGGTGGGGGACCCGGTGGCGCATCAGGTCGCCCACGACGAGTGGATCGTGGTGGGCGAAGTCGGTGAGGACCACCAGGGTCGGGTGTCGCGGGGCCCGCCACGGTCGTGCGCGCCGTGCGCTGCTGTGGACGAGAGGGTAGCCGGCCCTGGTCAAGGCGGCGTCGAGGCCGTCGCGGAGCGGACCGGTGCCGTGCAGGCAGACGCGAAGGGTCTGGGGCGAAGGCGCGGGCACGGTCTCGACGGTGTGCAGCAGTCGCGTGATCGCCATGAAATCGGCGTGGTCGAGCCCGATTTCGCGCAACCGGGTCCGCAGGTGAGTCGCGCCGTCGCGTGCATCGAGGGCGTCGAGCAGCTCGGCAACCGCCTGCGCGCCGACCGTCGGCGGGAGTTCGACGAGCAGGCTGCGCTCCGGATCGCAGCCGACCTGCAGCTGGTGGTCGCCGCGGACGAGCACCGTCGCGCGGTATCGCGGGCGCGCGGTGGTCCGGGCCGTGGACGGGGTCGGGCGTGCCGGTTCGGTCATGGCTGCCAGTGTGTGCCCGCCCATGCGGGCAGGCCGGCCGTCAACCCAGGTTATCCACAGGTCGGCCTCGGGCGTGACCTGGGATTTCGCCTACCTGTCTGATTCTCCGTCGACCGGGTGGATGCCCGCGTCGCCGGCTCCGTCCTCGTCGGCGATCACCTTCTTCAGGGCCTCAAGAGGATCGACGTCGTCGCCGGTGAGGATTCGGTCGATGAACGCTGCCGGAGCGTCCAGATCCGCGCTGTCGGGGAGCAGATCGGGGTGATCCCACACACGGTCGCGAACGGTCACGTCGGTGGCGTCGAGCAGCCGGTCCCACAGCGCCGTCGCGTCGCGGACTCGGCGGGGCCGCAGTTCGAGGCCGACCAGCGTCGCGAAGGTCTGCTCGGCGGGACCGCCGGAGGCGCGTCGCCGGCGCATGGTCTCGGTGAGTGCCGCCGTTGCCGGGATCCGGTCGCCGAGCGCCCGGGTCACAACGTGCTCGACCCATCCCTCGATGAGTGCGAGCAGGGTCTCGAGCCGATCCAGGGCGGCCTTCTGCTCCGGGGTCGTCGTCGGCTCGAATGCCGTCGCCGACCCGAGTAGCTCCTCGATCCGGCCCGGATTGGCCATCAACTCCTCGGGGTTCACCCCGTCGCCAAGTGAGTCGGTGAGACCGCTGAGGTCGACGGTGATGCCCGATGCGTACTGCTCGACAGCGGACAGGAGACGCTGGCGCAGCCAGGACACGTGGGTGAACAGGCGCACGTGGGCGGCCTCGCGGGCGGCCAGGTAGACGATGATCTCCTGTGCGGGCAGGTCGAGGCCGTCGGCGAAGGCGGCAATCGCCTCGGGCAGCAGTACCGCGGTGCCCGCCGGGGCGAGCGGCAAGCCGATATCGGTGCCGGTGAGGACTTCGGTGGCGAGGGTGCCCAGCCCCTGGCCGAGTTGGGTGCCGAACACCGAGCCCGAGAGCTGGCTCATGATGCCCATCATGGGGCCCGCCAGCGCGGCGGCCTCCGCCGGCAGCCCCAGGGACCAGGCCTGGGACAACTGGCGGGCCAGCGGGTCGCACAGGGTGGCCCACGTCGGCAGCGATTCCTCGAGCCACTGCACCGGCGTCCACGCGACCGAGGTCGTCACCCCGCTGGGTAGTGCGCTGGCATCGTCGAGCCACGTCTCGGCGAGGTGCACCGCATCGGCGACGGCGGAGGTCTCCTTGGCGAGCACCGGGGTGAAGTCGCCGATTTCCTGGCGCGCGATCTGCTTGGCCAATTCGTAGTTCACCGGCGGTGCCGAGGCGCCGACCGGACCGGTGCCCATCGCGCTGAACATGGTTCCGAGCTGGGAGAACATTTGCCCGATCATCTCCGGGCTGAGTTTGTTGGGATCGAAGTCCGCGCCGAGCGCGCCGAACTGCGACGGGTCGAATGCCGATGGGTCGACGTTGAACCCGAAGGGGTTCGCGCCGGCGGGCCGGTCGGGTTCGCCGGGCTTGTTCTGGTCGTCGTCACGGTCCGGGTCGTTGCCGGCGAAGCCGAACGGGAGATCGCTCATGGTTCCACCGTACCGACCGATTACCCTGGCGCAGGTGAATGCTTCCGTCGGCTATCGCCGAATCCTCACGCTCGTGGTATCTGCGGTGCTGCTTGGGTTGTTCGTCTACCTCGGCAATTTCGTCCAGGTGCCGTATGTGGCGATGGGGCCGGGGCTCACGGTGAACACGCTGGGAACCGTGCAGATCGAGGACGGCAAGTCACCCGACGGCACGCCCAAAGAGCGCACGGTGCCCGTCGTCGACATTGCGGGTGTGCCCACCGATCCGGTCAACGGACACCTGAATCTGACCACGGTGTCGGTGACCGATGGCTTGTCGTTGTTCGATGCGGTGAGTCGATGGGCGTCACGCAGTTACTCGCTCGTGCCACGCGAGTCGCAGTATCCGCCCGGCAAGTCCAATGACGACGTGCGCCAGCAGAATGCGGCGCAGATGTCTGGGTCGGAGCTGACAGCGCAGGCCGCGGCGTTGCGGCAGCTGCACCGGCCGACGCGGCTGATCATCGCCTCGGTCGGATCCGACGGGCCCGCCAACGGGGTACTGCGCAAAGATGACGAGGTGCGTGCCGTCGGCGGCGTGCCGGTGGCCACGGTCGAACAGATGCAACAGGCGGTGCGCTCCCACCAGCCGGGGCAGCGGGTCGACCTCGACGTCGTGCGCGCGGGCACGCCGCTGCGCCTGGCGGTGACGCTGGGCAAGGTCGAGGGCACCGACCGCACCGGTTCGGCGACGACAACCACCTATCTCGGGGTGACGCCGGCGGTCGTCAATGCCGATCCGGCGATGAAGATCACCATGAACGTGGGCAACATCGGTGGACCGTCCGCCGGGCTGATGCTGTCCCTGGCCCTGGTCGACATGCTCACCCCGGGCAGCCTCACCGGCGGCAAGTTCATCGCCGGCACCGGCACCATCACCGACGAGGGGACGGTCGGGCCGATCGGCGGAATCACCCACAAGATGGATGGGGCGCGCGAAAAGGGGGCCACCGTGTTCTTGGTGCCCGCCGACAACTGCCGCGAGGCGCTGACCGACGTTCCCCGAGGGCTGACGCTGGTCAAGGTGGATACGCTGCCCGGTGCCATCGACGCCCTCAATTCGGTGGCGGCCGGCCGGCCGGCGCCGACCTGCACCCGGTAGCTCTCGGGCTATAGCTCGTGCTCGGCGTCGAGTGTCGCGGCGAGTGCTTCGAGAAGACCCGGCGCGAGGTCGGGGTGCGAGAGCAACTCCAGGCGGCCGGCGCGGTCCGCCCCGTCGAACTCGTCGTGGCCGCGGAGTTGTAGCAGCGCCAGTTGTGGGCCATCGCGCAGGGCGCCGACGATGAGCCGGGCCTGCTGCTGCTCGGGATGGTGCCGGGCGGTTTCGCGGGCCGCCGCGTCGGCGGCCGCGGGATTGGCCAGCAGGGGGGCGAACGCCTCATCGAGGTCACCCTCGGCCTGTGGCGGCAAGACGATGATCTCCTGGACCAGCGCGCAGCCGGCGACGGCGGTCGGCCACGAGGTCGTGGCCAGCACATGTTCGAGTTCTTCGGCCTGCGTCTGCTGGTCGTCCGACAGCGGCAACTGCTCCTGTGCGATGGGTGAGAGTTCGGAGTCGTCATGCTCGTCGACGAGGTCGGGGTCGGTCCGGGCGAGGACACTGGTGGGGACCAGCGCGAACAGCATCGGCGGTTGCCCCCAGCCGGTGGCGTCGACGAATTCGGTCACGTCGCGCAGGGCGCGACCCAGCGCATCGGATGACAGGTCAGAATCGGTCACTCCTCCATCATTGCCCACCGGGAACTGACGGGCCGAGTCGGACGTGGATACAGTGTGTGGTGAAATCGGACATGCGTCGGGGTCTGTGGTGGATTCGGGCGTGAACGAGACGGAGATGAGCGATTCGTGACTAGCCCAACCCTGCCGACGTTGACGCGCCGTGGACGGATCATGATCGGCGTCGGGGTCGCAGTCCTCGCGCTGCTGCTCATCGGCCCGCGCCTCGTGGGCGTAGCCACCGACTGGCTGTGGTTCACCGATCTCGGCTATCGATCGACGTACACGACCATCTTCTGGACGCGAATCGCAGTATTCCTCGTGGTCACCCTCGTCGTCAGTGGGATTGTCGGCGCCGCCGTGTACGCCGCCTACCGCAGCCGGTCCATCGTGGTCACCTCGCTCGGTGCGGCCGATCCGCTGGCCAATTATCGAGCCGCGGTCGCGCTGCGTCCGAAGCTGTTCGCGGTGGCTCCCGCGCTGGCCTTCGGCCTGATCGCCGGGTTGGTTGCGCAGGCATCGTGGTCGACGGTGCAGATGTTCCTGAAGGGGGAGAACTTTGGGGTGAAAGATCCCCAGTTCGGCAAGGACATCGGTTTCTATGCGTTCGACCTGGGCTTCTACCGGATGGCGCTGTCCATCTTGACCATGACGGTGATCGTCGCTTTCCTGGCCAGTCTGGTAACGCACTACGTCTTCGGTGGTATCCGCCTCGGCGGCAACGGAGTGAAGGGCGGATTGACGTCGGCCGCGCGCATCCAGCTCGCGGTGATCGCGGGTTCGTTCCTGCTTCTCAAAGCGGCCGGATATTGGCTGGACCGCTACAGCCTGCTCTCCAGTGATCGGCGCGCCGAGATCTTCTCCGGCGCCGGCTACACCGACATCAACGCGGTGCTGCCGTCGAAACTGATTCTGATGGCAATCGCGGTGATCTGCGCCGCCGCTTTCTTCGCCGGTGCAGTGCTGCGGGACCTGCGGATCCCGGCCCTCGCCACGGCGCTGATGCTGCTGTCCTCGCTGCTGGTCGGGGTCGGGTGGCCGGCGGTGATGGAGCAGTTCTCGGTGAAGCCGAACGCGGCGCAGAAGGAGGCCGAGTTCATCGGGCGCAACATAGCGGCGACTCGCACCGCGTACGGCCTCGACAAGACCGATGTCGACTATGTCGAGAACTGGGCGGCCAAGCCGCCGGCACCGGAGCTCGTCAACGCCGATGTGAAGACGTTGTCCAACATCCGCTTGCTCGATCCCAACGTCGTTGAGCCGGCCTTCGCGCAGCGGCAGCGTTTGAAGAACTTCTACGGCTTCCCCAACGACCTGGCCATCGACCGCTATCAGGTGGACGGTCAGATGCGTGACTTCATCGTCGCCGCCCGCGAGCTGGACCCGGCCAGGCTGTCGGCGAACCAGCGCGACTGGATCAACAAGCACACCGTGTACACCCACGGAAACGGCTTCATCGCCGCCCAGGCCAACACCGTTGATGAGGCGGCGGCGAGCGTGGACAGCGACCGTGGCGGGCTGCCGGTGTTCCAGATCAGCGACCTGGAGACCATCAAGTCACAGGAGTACGCTGCGTCCGCGCCGATTCGGGTAAAACAGCCGCGCATCTACTTCGGCGAGTTGATCGCGAAGCAACGTCCCGACTACGCCATCGTTGGTTCGAACGGCGGGCCGAAGGAGTACGACGAGGACGGCAAGAACTACACGTACACCGGTGGATCGGGCGTCTCGCTGGGCAACTGGTTCAACCGGACGCTGTATTCGATCAAGTATGCCGAGCGCAACATCTTGCTGTCGTCGGTGATCAACGAGAATTCGAAGATCCTTTACAACCGCGACCCGCGGGACCGGGTCAAGAGCGTCGCCCCGTGGCTCACCGTCGACTCCAAGACCTATCCGGCCGTCTTGGCCGACGGCTCGATCAAATGGATCGTCGACGGATACACCACGCTCGACCGTTACCCGTACTCCGAGCCCACGTCACTACAGAACGCCACCGCCGACGTCCGGACGCTCACCGCTGGCCAGACCGCCCGTGTGCAGACCGATCGTAAGGTCGCCTACGTTCGCAACTCGGTGAAGGCCACCGTCGACGCCTACACCGGCGAGGTCAAGCTCTATCAGTTCGACACGGCCGACCCGGTGCTGCGAACGTGGATGAAGGTCTTCCCCGGTACGGTGGCGCCGCGTTCGGAATTCGACAAGCATCAGGACTTGGTGCAGCACGTGCGCTATCCGGAGGACATCTTCAAGATTCAACGGGCGCTGTTGTCGCGCTATCACGTCAGTGATCCGGGCACGTTCTTCCGCGGCAGTGACTTCTGGTCGATTCCGGGCGATCCGACACCGCGTGAGGGCACCAGCGATGTGCCTGATCCGCGAACCGGTCAGCAGGCGCCGTACTACTTCACCGCGGCTGCGCCCGGGGACAAAAACGTGGCGCAGTTCCAGTTGACCACTGTGCTCACGGTGTTGAACAACCCGTACCTCGCCGCGTACGTCACGGCGTCCTCGAATCCGGATACGTTCGGCCGGCTCACGGTCAAGATGCTGCCGGTCAACAAGCAATTCGTCGGCCCGCGCCAGGCGCAGGAGAACATGATGAGCGCCCGGCCCGTCGCGCAGGACCGCAAGCTGATGGAGGGCACCACCACCCTCATCTACGGCAACTTGCTGACCGTGCCGGTCGGCAAGGAGGGAATCCTCTACGTCGAGCCGATCTATGCGCAGGCCAAGAACGCCGATTCGGCCGTGCCGAAGCTCTACCGGGTGATGGTCTACTACAACGGCAACGTGGGATATGCGACCACGTTGGCCGACGCCTTGCGGCAGGTCGGCATCAACTCCGCGGCGGTGACCCCGCCCGACTTCGCGAACCAGGGTGCGCCGGCCGCCGCAGCGACTCAGCCACCGCAGGCGGCAGCAAGTCCGGCGCCCAACGCTGAGCGGGATGCCGCGGTGAAGGCGATGGGTGAAGCACTGGAGACGATGCGCACGGCGCAGCAGTCCGGCAACTTCAAGGCCTACGGCGAGGCATTGGACCGGCTGAAGGCCGCGGTCGAGCGCTACGAGGCACTACCGAAGTAGCGTCGATCGCGACGCGATCAGACCGAGCGATACTCGTCTAGGTAGCGCGTCGACTCGACGTCGGTGTTCTCCGGCTGCATCGGCCCGTGGTGTGCACGGTTGGCCACCAGGCGAAACGCGATGGCGGCGCCGACGAGCAGGAGCAGTGCGGCGATGCCGAATCCCATCGACGCCGAGTGGCCGGTCGCCAGGAGCACGAGCCAGACGCCGGCACAGGCGATGCCGCTCAGCGTCGCGCAGAAGGCGACGTAGCTCATGGGGTGGTTTCCGTGGGATTCGTGATGATGCACCACGTGGGTGGTGGCCATGATGACCTCCTTGGTAGACCGGATGGGCATTCTTGATTCTACTCACCTGTGGCCAGAATCACGTCTGCGCCGAGGTTCTGGTATGCGTGCGGTTTCTGGTAGGCGCGATGGGATTCGGGTCCCAGACGACGGCTGTACCGTTGTCGAGAGAGACGGGGAGGACCGCTCTACACTGATCGTCATGACGACAGACCCTCAAACCGGCAGTATCGGACACTCGGCGTCATTCGACGAGGACTACGAGATGGCCGAGGCCGATCAGATCGATGTGACGCCGGAGATCGACGAGATTGCGGAGTTGCAGCGCGCGGCGAAACGGCAGCCCTCGGCCGATGATCCCGATGCGCCATGGCGGCACGGCTACCCGTACGACAAGAAGATGACGCGCCGCACTTACGAGCGTCAGAAGCGCCGGCTGCAGATCGAGTTGCTGAAGCTGCAGGCGTGGGTCAAGGAGTCCGGTCAGAAGATCGTGATCGTCTTCGAGGGTCGGGACGCGGCGGGCAAGGGCGGTTCGATCAAGCGGTTCACCGAGCATTTGAACCCGCGTGGCGCGCGCGTCGTGGCGCTGGAGAAGCCGACCGAGCGTGAACTGACCCAGTGGTACTTCCAGCGCTACGTGGAGCATCTTCCTGCGGCCGGTGAGATCGTCATGTTCGACCGGTCCTGGTACAACCGCGCCGGCGT
>NZ_DIAX01000031.1:30451-30721 GCF_002414845.1 Gordonia sp. UBA5067
GCCGGCGTCGAGCGCGTCATGGGCTACTGCACGCCGCAGCAGTACCTCGAGTTCACCCGTTCTGCACCGGAGTTCGAGCAGATGCTCGTCAACTCGGGCACCCGTCTGATCAAGTTCTGGTTCTCCGTCGGTCGCGCCGAGCAGCACTCGCGCTTTGTGTCCCGCTCCAACGACAAGGTCAAGCAGTGGAAGCTCTCGCCGACCGACCTCGCCTCGCTGGACAAGTGGGACGCCTACACCGAGGCGAAAGAGGCGATGTTCTTCTACACC
>NZ_DIAX01000012.1:0-296 GCF_002414845.1 Gordonia sp. UBA5067
ACCGTGCCCTTCGCGGTGATCCCCTTGGGCCAGCTGATGACCAGCGGGTCGCAGGTGCCGCCGGAGAACTGCGAGTACCGCTTGAACATCTGGAACGGAGTGGAGAACGCTACCGCCCAGCCGGTCGGGTAGTGGTTGTACGTGTGGGTGCTGCCCAAATCGTTCAGATGACGCATGTTCGCCTCGAGCGAGTCGGGGTAGCCGTTGAAGAACTTGTTTTCGTTGACCGAGCCGTTGGGGGAGCCTTCACCCGACGCGCCGTTGTCGGCGGCATAGATGATCAGCGTGTTGTCGAG
>NZ_DIAX01000012.1:365-21641 GCF_002414845.1 Gordonia sp. UBA5067
AGATGATCAGCGTGTTGTCGAGCTGGCCGGACTTCTCCAAGTAGTCGATGATCCGTCCGGCCTGGGCATCGGTGTACTCGGAGAACGCTGCGAATACCTCGGCCATCCGGGCGAACAGCTTCTTCTCGTCGTCGTTCAGGGTGTCCCACGGGCGCACCTGGTCGCCGGGGTTCGCCACCTCCTCGGGCATCGGGTTCAGCGGTGTCAGTGCGGTGCCCTCGGGGACGATGCCCTTCGTCACCATCTCGGCCAGCACCCATTCGCGGTAGGCCTCGTAGCCGTCGTCGAACCTGCCCCGGTACTTGTCGATGTAGTCCTGCGGGGCGTGGTGCGGTGCATGATTGGCCCCCGGGCACCACCACAGGTACCAGGGCTTGGAGGGGTTGGAAGAGTTCTGGTCGCGCAGCATGCGGATGGCCTGGTCGGCAAGATCTTTGGACAGGTGATACCCGTCTTCGGGGCCGTAGGGCTGCTCGATGAACCGGTTGTCCTCGACCAGGTCGGGGTACCACTGGTTGGTCTCGCCGCCGATGAAGCCGTAGAAGCGGTCGAAGCCCTTGGCCAGCGGCCACTCGCTTCGGGATCCGCCGGAGCAGACGTCTTCCTCGGGGACGTTGTGATTCTTGCCGACCCAGAACGTGCTGTAGCCGTTGTCCTGCAAAACCTGGCCGATGGTCGCACACTCGGCGGGGAGGCGGCCGGCCGAACCGGGGAAGCCGGTGGTGCCCTCGGTGATGGAGGCGCACCGGTTCTGGTGGTGGTTCCGGCCGGTCAGGAGCATCGATCGGGTCGGCGAGCACAATGCCGCCGTGTGCCACTGGGTGTACGTCAGACCGTTGTCGGCGAGGCGCTGCATCGTCGGCATCTCGATTCGGCCGCCATAGGGAGACCATGCGGCCAGTCCGGTGTCGTCGTACAGGATCACCAGAACGTTCGGGGCACCCGCCGGCGCCTCCTTGAGCTTGTAAGGATCCCAATCAGGGACCGAGTCGCGCACGTCGAGTTTGATGACTCCGCTGAACGGTTGGGACATTGTTCCGGCTCCTCGGGGACGATTCTTCGGTCGCTGTCCTGACGATCCCACCGGTGTCGCCGTGCCTGCGGCGGCATTCACCCACTCGGGGTGAGGCGCTCCACCCGGTGGGGCGGGCATTGTTCGGCGTTTACGCAAGGAGTGAACCGGGCCGGGCATGCGCGCGTTTCTCCCATAGACTCGGGTCATGCCGGTACGCCGAGATCGCTCCGAGTCCCTGCCCGATCAGGGCTTCCCGCACACGGCCATCGTGACCGCCGGGTCCTTGTTGTTCACGACGGGGATCGCGCCCATCGGCACAGACGGGGCCATCACCCCGCCGGGCGATGTCGTCGGGCAGACCGGGCAGTGCCTGGACAATCTGGCGGCGGTGCTGCGCGAGCGCGGCGCGGGGCTCGGTGATGTGGCGAAGCTGACCGTTTACGTCGCCGAGCGGATGCACGTCGATCTGGCGGTCGCCTGGGAAGCCGTCGTCGAAGCCTTCGGGGAGAACGTCCCACCCGCGAGTGTGGTCGGGGTAACGGTACTTCCGCTCGACGATCAGGTCGTCGAGATCGAAGCCGTCGCCGCGCTGAGTTGACCTGAGCGCGTGGCGGTCAGACCGAGGATTACCGACGAGCAGCGTCGCGCGCGTCAGTGGCACCGTCAGCTGCTCGACCGCCACGAGGCTCCCCCGACCGTCGCCGCCGTCGCCGACCGGCTCGTCGCGCTGCACGCCACCACGGCGTCGACCGTCTACCTGTCGACGTGGGCGCGTGCGCCGCAGTTGACGGTCGGCGATGTCGACGCCGCGCTGTACGAACACCGCAGCGTCGTCAAGCACCTGGGGATGCGCCGCACCTTGTTCGTCACCAGTCAGGACGTCCTCGACGAGGTGCTCGGTGCGGTCAGTGCGCGGGTGGCGGCGTCGGAGCGGACAAACATGCTGCGCGACCTGCGGCGCAGCCCCGACATCGACGACCCCGACACCTGGATCGACACCGCGTGCGCCGCGGCGCTGGCGGCGCTCGATGCCGGCGGCCCCCAGCCGACCAGGCAGCTGCGCGCCGCCGTCCCGATCCTCGCGCAGCGCATCGAGGGCCCGGCGGACTCGTCGTGGGGCGGACCCATGCAGATGGGTTCGCGGATCCTGAACTACCTGGCCGCGTCGGGACAGATTGTGCGCGGGCCCGACGACGGGCCGTGGTACACCTCGCGCATCACGTGGGGGCCGATGGCCCGGTGGCTCGGTCGCGAGCCTGCGGGCCTATCCCTCGACCAGGGTCATCTCGGGCTGATCGAGCGCTGGTTGCGCGTCTTCGGCCCGGGCACCGAGACCGATATCGCATGGTGGCTCGGCTCCACCAAGACAGCCGTGCGACGGACATTGGCCCAGCTGCAGGTCGTCGAGGTTGATCTCGACGACGGCCAGACCGGATACGTCTTGCCCGACGACGCCGAGACCGCCGATCCAGCGCCCGATGACGATGCGGTGACACTTCTGCCCGAGCTGGACCCGACGACGATGGGCCACAAGCAGCGGGGATTCTTCCTGGGTGAGACCGAGAAGCTGCTATTCGACCGCAACGGCAACGGCGGCACGACGGCCTGGTGGCGCGGCCAGGTCGTGGGGGGCTGGTTGCCGCGGCCGGCCGGCGACGCCCGTGGACCGGGGATCGAACTGGTGCTGTGCGACAAGGTCCCGGCCCGCGTCGAGCGGGCGCTGCGCGCGCGCGGCGACGAACTCGCCCGATGGTGTGCGCCCGCACCGGTGCCCCGCGGCCTGTACCTCGGGCCGGCACAGAAGGCGGCCGGGCACCAGAATCGTTAGCGCCGTCCTGTTCCCAGGGTTCTCCCAGCCAACTGGCAGGCGTTGCGCGTAACGGCGGGTCACACTGGTCCCATGACATCTGCCAAGGACGCGCGCGTCCTCGTCGTCGACGACGAGGAAAACATTCGTGAGCTGTTGAGTGTGTCGCTGAAGTTCCAGGGCTATGACGTGGTCACTGCGGCGAACGGGCCCGAAGCGCTCGACATCTGCCGGACGAGGAGGCCGGACCTGCTGGTGCTCGATGTGATGATGCCCGGCATGGACGGCTTCGGCCTGCTCAAGCGCCTGCGCGACGATGGGATTGTTGCGCCGGCCCTGTTCCTTTCGGCACGCGACTCGGTGGCCGACAAGGTCAACGGGCTCACCATCGGCGGCGACGATTACGTCACCAAACCGTTCAGCCTCGAGGAGGTGGTGGCACGGTTGGAGGTGATGCTGCGGCGGTCCGGCTTCGTCGACCCCGCGCAGCGGCCCACGCGCATAGTCTTCGCCGATATTGAGCTTGACGACGAGACCCACGAGGTGTGGAAGGACGGGGAGTTGGTAGCGCTGTCGCCGACCGAGTTCACGCTGCTGCGATACTTCATGGTCAACGCGGGCACGGTGTTGTCCAAGCCGCGGATCCTCGACCACGTCTGGAACTACGACTTCGGCGGCGACGTCAACGTCGTCGAGTCGTACGTCTCCTACTTGCGCCGAAAGATTGATACGGGCGACAAGCACCTCATCCACACGTTGCGCGGCGTCGGCTACGTCATGCGCGAGCCGCGCTAGCGCCGTCGTGTCCCGATTCCCGCTGCGCGTATCGCTGGTGGCCCTGTCGACGCTGCTGGTGGCCATCGGGCTCACGTTCTCCGGGGTCTTGGTGAGCGGAGCGATGAGCGACGACCTGTACCGCCGGGTGGACGGGCAGTTGCAGCAGGCCGTCGAAACCTGGGCGCGTCCGCACGACCCGAACGTCGTCGACCAGCAGGGGCCGGCGAGCGCCCGCCGCCCGCCGTCGACCTTCTATGTGCGCATCGCACTCGGCGACGGGGTGATGGTGCGCAACAACGACTCCGGTTTCGAACCGGACGTGTCGATGGTCGAGGACAACGCCGCCGAGCACTTCGGTCCGGTCACCGTGCCATCGGTGGATCCGAAGGGGCCGGACTGGCGGGTCATCAAGTCGAGCAATCCAGACGGCGAGTCGATCGTCGCCGTGCCGTTGACAATGCTCCATGCAACGCTCACCCGGTTGCGGCTGCTCCAGGCCGGGGTGGGCGCCGTGGTGGTGCTGGTGATCGGCGTTCTCAGCTACCTACTGGTGCGTACCAGTCTGCGCCCGTTGCGACGGGTCGAGGAGACTGCGCACGCCATTGCCGACGGCCATCTCGATGAGCGTGTTCCCCAGTCGCCGCCGCGGACCGAGGTGGGGAGCCTGGCCGCCTCGCTCAACAAGATGCTCGCGCAGATCCAGCACGCGTTCGACTCGACGGAGGCATCCGAACAGCAGGCCCGCGCCTCCGAGCAGAAGATGCGCCGGTTCATCGCCGACGCCGGGCACGAGTTGCGGACTCCGCTGACGTCGATCAAGGGTTTCGCCGAGCTCTATCAGCAGGGGGCGGTTACCGATGCGGACGACGCGTTTCGCCGCGTCAACGACGAGGCGACGCGGATGAGCCTGTTGGTCTCCGACCTGTTGATGCTGGCGCACCTCGACGCTGCGCGTCCCGTCGAGAAGGCGCCGGTGCTCGTGGACGCCCTCGCCATCGAGGCGGTCCACGCCGCACAGGCGGCCGCGCCGGATCGGAGCATCGGCCTCGACCTGCCCGCGGGGCCGTCCCCGATGGTCATCGGCGATCATCCGCGGTTGATGCAGGTGTTGCGCAACCTCATCAACAACGCGGTAGCGCACACGCCGCCGTCGGCGAGCATCAGCGTCCGGGTCTCCGAGACGAACTCAACGGTCCGGATGGCGGTCGGCGACACCGGTCCGGGGCTGACGCCGCAGGAGGCCGGGCGGGTGTTCGACCGGTTCTACCGCGGTGACAGTTCGCGGCACCGCGGAGCCGCTGGCGGCGGAAGTGGACTTGGTCTTTCGATCGTGTCGGCCTTGGTCGCCGCGCACGGCGGCGACGTCGGCGTCGACTCGGTTCCGGGGCAGGGCGCGACCTTCTGGGTCGACATCCCGGCGGCGGCGGGGCGCGCGGTCTAGGACTACCAGTCGGACTCGTCGAAGACAATCATGCCGCGAATGTTGTTGCCCGCAAGCATGTCGTCGTACGCGCGGTTGATGTCCTCGAGGCGATAGGTCTGGGTGACCAGGTCAGCGAGGTTGAGCGCCCCTGCGCGGTATTCGTTGAGGAGTTTGGGGACCTGGGTGCGCGGGCCGGCTCCGCCGAAGATCGCACCCTGAACCCGTTTCTGCATGAGGGTCAGGTCGAACAGATTGAGTTTGGTGTCCATCGCCTGGAAGTCGCCCATCCCGACGATGATCGCCTGGCCGCCTTTGGCGACCATCGCCATCGCCGGGGCGACATACTCGCCCTTCATCTCGCCGACGGTGAGAATGACCGTGTTGGCCATCTGGCCCCAGGTCATCTCGCCGACGGCGGGCAGGGCGTCGTCCATGCTCTCGAAGGTGTGCGTCGCACCGAGTTTCTCGGCCATGTCGCGCTTGAACTTCACCGGGTCGACGGCGATGACGTGCCGCGCGCCGGCCGCCTTCGCCCCTTGAACGGAGTTGATGCCCACGCCGCCGATCCCAACGATCACCACGGTGTCGCCGGGACGGGTGCCGCCGATTTCGGTTGCCGAACCCCATCCGGTCGCGATACCGCAACCCAGTAGTGCGGCTTCCTTGAGTGGAATATCGTCTTCGATCTTGACGAGCGATGCCTGATTGACCGTGATGTATGGCGAGAACGTGCCCAACAGACACATCTGCGTGAGCCCGATCCCGTTCATCGTGACCCGGTGGGTCTTGTCCGCTATCGACAGGCCGCTGAGCAGGCCGGCGCCCTCGTCGCAGATGTTCTGAGCGCCCCGCGAGCATGGGCCGCATACGCCACATGCCGGGATGAAAGCGGTGATCACGTGGTCGCCCTCGGCGAAGCGGGTCACCCCCGGTCCGACCTTCACAACGGTGCCGGCGCCCTCGTGGCCCCCGACGACGGGCATCGGGACCGGACTCTGCCCGGTGCGCAGGTGGTGATCGGAGTGGCACAGGCCCGAACTCGCCAGACGGACCTGTACCTCACCGTCTACTGGGTCGCCGAGTTCCACGTCCTCGACCTGCCTCCTCGTTCACGCCGTGCAGTATCGCTGCTTTCGTCTTCATCTTCCCAGTGTGCGCCGCCTCAACACCACGTACAACGGTTTCCAGCCAGTGGTCGGGTTCGATTGACAACGACGGCATTCTCGGTTGGCATGGGGCCATGACTTCTGTGTTCTCGATGATCATCAACGGCGATCTACCCGGACGTTTCGTCTGGCGAGACGACCGCGTCGTGGTCTTTCTGACCATCAACCCGGTGACCCCGGGGCACGTGTTGGTGGTGCCGATCGAGGAGGTCGATCACTGGGAGGCTGTTGAATCCGGCTTGTTCGACCATCTCACCGGCGTTGCGCGCACCCTCGGCCAGGCGGTCAAGCGGGGGTTCGACGCGCCACGGGCGGGTCTGATGATTGCCGGTCTGGAGGTGCCGCACCTGCATCTGCACGTGTTCCCGGCGTTCAGGTTGGAGGACTTCTCCTTCGCCGCCGCCGATCCCGATCCCGATCCGGCCGAGTTGGACGTGGCGGCGCGGACGATCCGGGCGACGTTGCGCGAGATGGGCCACCGGGAGTTCGTCCCGGAAGGCTGAGTTCGGGTCAATGTCGTCGTCTGGGCGCGGCACCGTGGACATCGCGTCCACCGGCCGCCACCGTGACGACAATTTTCGCGTTTCTAACGGATCCGATGGCGCCGAGGACCGGTGATGCGCCGAATGTCGGCGAGAACGGCGGGCCAGTCAAAGAGGATGTCGTCATAGGTCAGGCGCATCGTCAGCCAGCCGTTGACGAGAGCGCTTCGGTCACGACGGCGATCGTTTCGGTAGTTGTGCAGACTCATGTGGTGCTGCTTGCTGTCGCATTCGATGAGCAGTCGGCCGATCCGCAGGTCGACGCGGCCGACGCCGGGGATCTGGGGCTGCACGACCACGGTGTATCCCAGCGATCGCAGACGGAGTCGCACGATCGATTCAGTGCCCGACTGGGACCGTCGGTCGCACCGACGGAGCAGGCGCCGCTTGGGTGGGCTGAGGGTTTCGCCCAGCATTTCTCGCAACTGGCGCACCGACCGCCCGGTTCGGTTGAGGTACGAGTCGGCCACGGCGATCCAGTCCTCGTCGCTCATGCAGTATGCGGCGCAGGCCAGTGCCAACTCCGGCGAGTCCACCGCAGCAGTCACCGGCAGTGGCCCGCCCGCAGGACGGCAGAATTCTGCCCGCTGGAGGTGCTTTGACCCCCGGACGTGGAACGATTCGTAGCCCGGGGCGATCCAGAAGCCCTGCTGGCGCAGTGCGCTCACGCAACTCATCGCGCCCCCGCGGAGCACCGCCTCGATCGCCTGGCTGCTTGCGGCGCCGGTGGCGTACCAGCCGTGGCGCAATCGTCGCAGGCCGCCGTTGGCGACGGCGAGCCGGATCGTCCGGTCGGAGTCCCCGGCCTGGAGGAGTTGTTTGCGGGTATACACACCGGTGTCCATACCGATTAGACGCACGGGAGCGGCCACTGGATCCGCGGCGGCGAATCTCATCGCCGCCGGACGGTGCGATGGTGCTAGCGTCCGCGGCACGTCGCCCGGACGATGAATTTGCACCGGTCAGACGCTGCGGTGAATCACCAGCGGCAGAACGGCGGACGCGCCGGCCGCGCGCAACTGCTGCGCCGCGATGGTGACCGGCCAGCCCGTCCGCGTTTCGTCGACGACCAGGAGTACCGCTCCCGACGGCGAGCCGGGCGAGTCGATGGCATCGCGCCAATGGGCGGCCTCGGCCGCGGAGTTGGCGTCACCGGCCGGACTGCCCGGACGTACCGAGAAGGTGCCGCCGCCGCGCCGGCCTATGCGACGGAGTTCGCCGGCGAGATCGTCGGCGAGCGTGGACCCGGTCAAACCCAGCGACCAGATCTCATTGGGACGGATTCCCGACTCGCGGCCCCACGGGCCGAGGGTCGCGACGGCCGCCTGGGTCAGTTCGTCGAGTGCGCCGGGATCGCCGCTGCGGGCGGCGGCGAGCACGTCGTGCCATTCGGGGGCATCGGCGTGGGCGAGTACTCGGCCGGGCTCGGCCGACTGATCGCGGCTGATTCGCCCGCGGGTGCCGAACGCCCCGCCCGGCCACATCTTTCGCGGTTCTAGGACCGTCGCCGCCCCCCGCAGCGCCCGAGTGATGGTTCGGACGGTGGCCTCGTCGACGTCGGCATTCCACCCGGCCCGGCCGGCGAGGCAGACGCTGCACCGACCGCAGGGCGCGGTGAGCGGGTCGTCGAGGGAAGCGGTGAGCAACTGCATCAGACAGCGCTCGCTGCGGACATAGGAGCGCATGATGTCGGCTTCCCGACGGCGGAGTGCACGAATGGCGTCGTAGTGGGGTGCGTCGTACTGCCAGGGGGCGCCGGTTCCGAACCACCCGGCCGTGGACCGCTGCGCGGCACCGTCGACGGCGAGTTGCTTGAGCATCAAGTCGATCTTGGTGCGGCGCAGCCCGGTGTTCACCTCCAACTGCACCACCGAGGTGGGTGCGGACTCGTCGGGCAGCGCGTCGAGCAGTGCCGTCATCTGCTGCGGATCAGGGATCGAGGCGGTGGCGAAGTACTCCCAGATGCGATCGTCGGTGCCCGAGGCGAGGAGCATGACGACTGCTGCGTCGAGTGCACGGCCGGCGCGGCCGACCTGCTGGTAGTAAGACACCGGTGACGGCGGCGATCCGAGGTGAACCACAAAGCCCAGGTCGGGCTTGTCATAGCCCATCCCCAGTGCGGAGGTGGCAATCAGGGCTTTGATCTCGTTGCGCCGCAGCGCATCCTCCAGGCGGTGCCTGGCCCCGGCATCGAGTTGCCCGGTGTAGGCGGCGACCGGATAGTCCGCCCCGCGGACAGATCTGATCGCGGCGACGAGGCGATCGGTGTCGGCGACGGTGAGTGCGTAGATGATGCCCGACCCGGGTAGCGAGTCAATGGTGTCGGTGACCCAGGCATACCGTCCGATGGGGGAAAGGCCGTCGATCACGTTGAGGTGCAAAGACTTTCGCGCAAGGGGCCCGCGCAGGACGGTTGTACCGGAGCCGAGCTGGCGGGCGACGTCGGCGGTGACCCGTTCGTTGGCGGTCGCCGTGGTGGCCAGGACGGGGGAATCCGGGTGCAATTCACGCAGTACGTCGGCGACGCGGCGATAGTCGGGCCGAAAGTCGTGGCCCCAATCGGAGATGGCGTGCGCCTCGTCGATGACGAGCAAACCCAGTCCGGCGCTGTCGGGCCCGCCGAGGGCGGCCAGCACCCGGTCGCCGAAACCCGGATTGGCCAAGCGCTCGGGGGAGACCAGGAGTACATCGATCGCGCCCGCGCGCACGGCGTCCTCGATCGCCGCCCACTCGTCGAAGTTCGAGGAGTTGATGGTCGCTGCGCGCAACCCGGCCCGGTGGGCGGCCGCCACCTGGTCGCGCATGAGTGCGAGCAGCGGTGATACCACCAGCGTCGGTCCGGCCCCGGCCGCACGGCGCAGGGCGGTACTCACCCAGTAGACCGCCGACTTCCCCCACCCCGTGGCCTGCACGACGAGAACACGGGCGCCCGGCTCGACCAGCGCCTCCACCGCGGTGAGCTGGTCGTCGCGCAGTGTCGCCGCCGGACCTGCGAGGGCCCTGATCACACGGTCGGCGGTAGCGCGTTGCCCGGGTTCCAGTGCCATTCCTCAACGGTATCGAGTGCACCTGACACCCGCTGCGCCGGCGTGGTCGGCGCCAAACCTCGGTCGAGACTAGAGTTGCCCGGTGCCCTTGCGATCACAACTGCAGCGAATGGTCGGCCGCGATCCCGCGGAGGCCGAACGGTCCGGCAGCAGCCTGGAGGTCTTCTACGACCTCGTCTTCGTCGTGGCGTTTTCGGTGGCCTCGGCGCAGCTCGCGCACTTCGTGGCCGACGGGCACTACTTCACCGCGATCATCGCCTACACGCTGACGACCTTCGCCGCCATCTGGGCGTGGATCAACTTCGCCTGGTTCGCATCGGCCTTCGATACCGACGACTGGCTGTTTCGGTTGCTGGTCCTGATCCAGATGGTCGGGGTCGCGATCATCGCCATCGGCATCCCGCCGGCGTTCGCGTCGATCGACGCCGGCGAGCACCCGGCGACGACGGTGCTGGTGATCGGGTACATGGTGATGCGCGTCGGCATGGTCACCCAGTGGGTGCGCGCGGGGATCGAATCGCCGACGTACCGCCGGACCTGCTTCACCTATGCCGGCGTCACCCTCGTGGCCCAGGTCGGATGGGTGCTAGTGGCGCTGGTCCCGCTGAATCTGCGCGACACCCTGATCGCCGCCGCGGTCTGCGTGGCGATCGAGTGGGCGGGACCGCTATACGCGGAGACCAGGGTGCTCAGCACGCCGTGGAATTCGAGCCACATCGCCGAGCGGTACTCGACCCTGACCGTGATCACCCTCGGCGAGGGCGTGGTCGGAACCGTCGCGCTCCTACAGGCGATGGTCGGCCGCAACGGGTGGAGCGTGCACACCATCGTGCTGGGACTGGCGGCGATGGGGGTCACCTTCGCGATGTGGTGGCTCTACTTCCTGATGCCCAACGGTGAGACGCTGTGGAAGCGCCGGGAGCGATCGTTCGTCTTCGGTTACGGCAGCATCCCGGTGCTGATGGCGTGTGCCGCTGTCGGGGCCGGACTGCACGTCGTCGCCCTGTGGATCGAGCAGGAGGTACGCATCTCCAACGTGGCAGTCGTCGCCAGTCTGGCGGTCCCGGTGGGGGTCTTCAGCCTCGGGGTCGTGGCGATGAATAGCTATCTGATGCGGGGAGACGCGCCCATTCGATGGCGGTGGCCGGTGGCCGCGGCCGCCCTGCCGCTGGTCGCCGGTCTGATCCTCGCTGCTGCGGGGGCGCCCGTGCTGGTATGCGCCGTGGTCATCTGCCTGACCCCGGTGCTCCCGGTGATCGTCGTGGAGGCCGTCAGCGACTAGGCTGTGGCGCGTGCGCGTACTCGTCATCGGCTCGGGCGGCCGGGAACATGCCCTGCTCCTCGGATTGGTCGCCGACCCCTCGGTCGGTGAACTGTTTGTCGCCCCCGGCAACGCCGGGACCGAGGCGATCGCGACGAACCGTGCCGTCGACGTCGCCTCCGCTGTGGCGGTGGTGGCGCTGGCCCGGGAACTGGACGTGGATCTCGTCGTCATCGGCCCCGAGGTCCCGCTGGTACTGGGCGTCGCGGACGCCCTGCGCGCAGCCGGTATTGCGACCTTCGGCCCGAGCGCCGCGGCCGCGCGGATCGAGGGCTCGAAGGCGTTTGCCAAGGACGTGATGGCCGCGGCGGGGGTACGCACCGCCACCGCGGAAGTGGTCGACAACCCGGCCGCCCTCGACGCCGCCCTGGACCGGTTCGGGCCGACCTGGGTCGTCAAAGACGACGGGTTGGCCGCGGGCAAAGGCGTCGTCGTCACCACCGATCGTGCGATCGCCCGCGATCACGCCGCAGAATGCCTGGAGTCCGGGCACCCGGTGTTGCTCGAGTCCTTCCTCGACGGCCCGGAGGTGTCCCTGTTCTGCCTCGTCGACGGGGAGACGGTGGTCCCCCTGATTCCGGCGCAGGATCACAAACGGGTGGGAAACGGTGACACCGGCCCCAACACCGGTGGCATGGGTGCGTACACCCCGTTGCCGTGGCTGCCTGCCGAGACGACCGAGCAGATTGTCGAACAAATTGTGAAACCCGTTGCCGCTGAGCTTGTTTCGCGAGGCATTCCGTTCAACGGACTGTTGTACGCGGGACTGGCGATCGGTGCCGACGGTCCGGCGGTCGTCGAGTTCAACGCGCGGTTCGGCGATCCCGAGACCCAGGCGGTGCTGGCGCTGCTGCGCTCCCCGCTCGGGCAGGCGCTGTACGCGACCGCCACCGGCACGCTCGCCAGGCTACCGCCGCTCGAATGGGCCGACGGCGCGGCGGTGACGGTGGTGCTCGCCGCCGAGAACTATCCGGGACGTCCGCGCACCGGCGACCGGATTGTCGGCGCGGAGGGCGACGGGGTCCGGCATGCCGGTACGGCACGTGACGCCGACGGGCAGATCGTCTCCGCGGGCGGGCGGGTGCTCGCCGTCGTCGGTACGGGTGCGGACCTGGCCGCTGCGCGTGCGCAGGCCTACACGCGGTTGACGGCGATCAAGCTGCCCGGCGGGCACTTCCGCAACGACATCGGGCTGGCCGCCGAGCAGGGCCACATCTCCGTCTGAGGCCCGGGCGATCCTCGTTCAGCGGGCCAGATTGCGGCCCAGGAACATCACGTGGTCGGGCATCACACTGCGCCAGTAGCGGTTGCTGTGGCCGCCCGCGCCGGAACCGAAGGCAGCCGGTGGATGCAGGTTGGCGGCCCACTGCCGGGTGTAGGTGAAGAACTGGTCGCTGCTGCCGATGGTGATCATCAACGGGATTTTGGCGAATGCATTCTGCTGGCCGAACAGTGAATTGCCCTGATAGTCCTCGAACGAGTCAAACGCCCGGGGTGGATAGGCATGGGGGTCGGCCCACAGTGCCGGCGAGCTGACCGAGACGGCCGCGACGCGGGGGGCGCCGACGAGGGCGGCCAGGCGCAGGGCGCCGAATCCACCCATCGACCAGCCGTAGAAGCCGATGCGTTCGGTGGAGAGGTTGAGTTCGGGATTGCCGGCGAGCATCGGCAGGAACTCGTCGAGCACCATGGCGCCGGCGTCGGCGCCGTTGAGTCGCCGGTGCCAGTAGTTCGTGGTGCCGTCGACGGCGGCCAGCGCGAACGGTGGATTGCCATCCTCGACATAGGCCTGCAGGACGTTCTGCATCTGCAGTTTGCGGTTGAAGATGGTCCGCTCATTGGTGTTGAGCGCGTGGAGGACGACGACGACGGGCAGTTTGCCGGTCACGCCGTTCGGCCGCGCGACGGCCCACCGCGTCGGGCGGCCGAGCATCTTGGCGGACGCGAAGCTGCCGGTGATGATGGGCGGTCCGGGGACCGGGCGGGAGTCCTGTGTCTCGGTCGGGAGCACGTCGTCGGCCTGCCCCTTGTCGCCGAGCTCCTGCTCGGCGGCCGCGGGTTTGGTCGTTTCCGTCGTCGAACACGCGCTGATCCCGGCGAGGGCGGCGACGCCCAGTCCGCCCAGCAGGGCACTGCGCCGCGATACCAGACGTACGGAGGCGGCGTCATCGGCGGTGGCGCCGGCCGGCGGCTCGGGGGTGGGGGAGATCGCTGTCATATCGAGTCCAAAGAATACGTGCGGTTGCTGAAAGCACGGTGAGTACGCGCCGCGCCGGGAAAGAAGTGACAGATGGTGCGATGGGCGGGACCGAGCCGGCTGCGCGCCATCGGACTGGCGAGAACACCCGGATAGACTGTGACTCACGTCCCAATTGCCGCAGATGAAAACCAGGTGCGTCGTGCAGCCGAACCACACCGTCACCAACCAAGTACCCCCGCTGGAGGGCTACGATGTGGCCGACTATCCGGCCATCACCGAGTACCTCGGTCGGGCCGGAGCGGCGGAAGCGCTGCCCGACCTGCATGAACTCGGCCGGATGGCGGGGTCGCCGGAGTGGATCACCGTGGGCGACCTCGCCGAGGAGCACCCGCCCATCCTCGAAACCCACGATCGTTACGGCAACCGCATCGACCTCGTGCGCTATGACCCCGCCTATCACCGGCTGATGGATGCGGCGGTTGCGCACGGCTTGGCCGGCCGGCCCTGGGCAACCGGAGACCCGCATGCACACCTGGTGCGGTCGGCGAAGTTCGGTGTGTGGGCGGCGGTCGATGCCGGGCACGGCTGCCCGATCTCGATGACGTACGCGGTCGTCCCGGCCTTGCGCCACAACTTGGACCTGGCCGCCCGATACGAGCCCGGCCTCACCTCGCTGCACTATCAGCCCGAAATGATCGTGCCCACCGCGAAGCGCGGCTTGATCGCCGGCATGTCGATGACCGAGAAGCAAGGGGGCTCGGATGTGCGCGCGAATACGACGGTGGCCCGCAGTCAGGCCGACGGCAGTTTCCTCATCACCGGACACAAATGGTTCACCTCGGCGCCCAACTCCGATGTGCTGTTGGTTCTGGCGCAGACGCACGAAGGCCTGTCGTGCTTCTTCGTCCCGCGCATCCTGCCCGACGGATCGCGAAACGCCATCTTCTTGCAGCGCCTCAAGGACAAGCTCGGCAACCATTCCAACGCCAGCAGTGAGGTCGAGTACGACGAGGCCGTCGGGTGGATGATCGGCGAGCCCGGCCGTGGCGTGCGAACCATCATCGAGATGGTCAACATGACCCGGCTCGACTGCGCGACCGCCTCGGCAGCGCTCATGCGCAACGGCACCACCGCCGCGGCGCACCATGTCGCGTACCGCCGTGCCTTCGGTGTCGCGCTCGTCGACCAACCGCTGATGCGCAACGTGGTTGCCGATCTGCACGTCGAGGCCGAAGCGGCGACCCTGACCGCATTGTGGCTGGCCGATCTCACCGACCGTGCGCTGGTCGACGAGCAGTCCGCCCAGCTGCGTCGCATCAGCCTTGCGATCAGCAAGTATTTCATCTGCAAGCGCGCCCCCATGCACGCCGCCGAGGCGCTGGAATGCTTGGGCGGCAACGGCTACGTCGAGGATTCGCGGATGCCGCGCCTGTTCCGGGAATCCCCGCTGATGTCGATCTGGGAAGGGTCGGGCAACGTTGCCGCGCTGGACGCGCTGCGCGCGATCGGCCGTGAGCCGCAGACCCTCGCCGCCCTCTTGGACGAGTTCGATTCCGCCGTCGGCGCCGATCGCGCATACGACGAAGCCGTGGCCGCGGTCAAGGATTCGCTAGGCGATACAGAGTCGCTCGAATACCGGGCCCGCCACCTCGTCGGGCGGTTGGCGGCACTGCTCTCCGCCTCGCTCCTGATCCGCTACGGCCACCCCGCGGTGGCCGACGCCTACGTCCGCAGCCGTCTCGACGGCTCGTGGGGTGCGGTATTCGGCACCCTGCCCGGCGGCGTCGACACCGCGGCGCTGATCTCCCGTGCCACGCCCAAGCTCTGAGTCAACCAAACGCACCGCGGTCAGCGGTGCGTTAGCCTTGGGCGCAACCCGGTACGAAAGGACTCCCCAGTGGGATACACCGCCACCTCGATCAGGGTCGCGGTTGTCGCGGCCGCCGTCCTCGTCTCCGGCGCGCTCGGCGCCGCCGACGGCTATGCGGTGCCCAGTGCGCGAGTCGACCCGGGCGTGGGCTTCTCGTCGAATGCGTACGGCACCGGCTGCAGCTATTCGATGACGGTTCCGGTGAACGCCTCGGGCAAGGTCACCTTCTGGGACAAGAAGCCCGGCGAGAATCCGCCGATCTACATCGGCTCGGCCGACGCGGTCGGCGCAATCGCCGCGGTGACCTGGGTCCCCCAGCGCGAGGGCATCCGGCAGATCTATGCCGTGCAGGGCGGCAAACGGTCGAATTACACCATCGCACGAGTACATCGCGGCTACGGCTCCGGCGGGTATTGCTTCGCCCTGTAGTGGCAACGCCGTGGCCGAAACGGCCACGGCACCCGGTGTCACTTTGGCACGATGTCTCGCATGGCTGCCGCGACTCCCAAAGGCTTGGCACGCCGCCAACTGCTCGCCGAGGCGGCCGGCGCGCTGCTGATGGAACACGGTCACGAAGCGGTCCGGCACCGGGCGGTGGCCCGGCAGGCCGGTCTTCCCCTCGCCTCGACGACGTACTATTTCAACTCGTTGACCGACCTTCTCGCGGCCGCCGTCGAGTACACCTGCGATGTCGACGCGCGCGAGATGACCGATCGGTGCGCAGCCCTGCCGGCCCAGTCGCGTGGCGCGCGCGACACTGCGGCCGCGCTGGCACAGGTCTTCGTCGGCGAGGCCGCCTCATCGTCCCGGCTCACGACCCGTTACGAGCTGTTCGTGCTGGCTGCCCGCCATCCCGAGCTCACCGCGATGATCATGCGCCGGCAGGACCGGGTCGAGCAGATCGTCGCCGACGTGCTCACCAAGTCGCGGCGGCACAGCGCCGGCGAGGGGGTACACAGGTTGATCGCATTGGAGAACGGTGCCCTGCTGGGATCGATCTCGGTCGATCAGAGCCAGTGGACCGATCCGATTGGCGCGCTCACCGACGCCATCGCCGACGTCGTCGACGTCCTTGCCCCCGCCCTCCCGCAGATGGCCGGGCCCACCGGGAACTAAACTGACCGGCGTGGCCAAACCCGAGATCGCCAATGTCCTCGCCAGTCGTTACGCGTCCGCGCAACTTGCCGACATCTGGTCGCCGCGCACCAAGATCGCCGCCGAGCGCCGGCTGTGGATTGCGGTCATGACCGCCCAGCGCGAACTGGGAATCGATATCCCCGATGGCGTCATCGACGACTACACCCGCGTCGTCGACGAGATCGACCTGACGTCGATCGCCGACCGGGAACGGGTCACGCGCCACGATGTGAAGGCCCGAATCGAGGAATTCAACGCGCTGGCCGGCCACGAACACATCCACAAGGGGATGACCAGCCGCGACCTCACCGAGAACGTCGAGCAGCTGCAGATTCTGCAGTCGCTGCGCCACGTCCACGACCACGGCGTCGCGATGCTGGCGCGGATCACCGATCGCGCCGCCCAGTACGCGACCCTGGTGATGGCCGGGCGCAGCCACAACGTCGCGGCGCAGGCGACGACGCTGGGCAAGCGTTTCGCCAGCGCTGCCGACGAGCTGATGATCGCGCTGCAGCGCCTCGAGGAACTCATCGCCCGCTACCCGTTACGCGGGATCAAAGGGCCGATGGGGACGTCGCAGGACATGCTCGATCTACTCGACGGCGATGCGCAGAAGCTGGCCCGACTCGAGCGCCTCGTCGCAAACCACCTCGGCTTTGCGGCGGCCTTGACGTCGGTGGGGCAGATCTATCCGCGCTCGCTCGACCACGACGTGGTGTCGGCTTTGGTCCAGCTGGCCGCCGCCCCGTCGTCGCTCGCCATGACTATCCGACTGATGGCCGGGCACGAACTGGTGACCGAAGGATTCGCACCGGGGCAGGTGGGATCGTCGGCGATGCCGCACAAGATGAACACCCGCAGCTGTGAGCGGGTCAACGGGCTGGCTGTCGTCCTGCGCGGCTATGGGTCGATGGCCGCCGAGCTGGCCGGGGCCCAGTGGAACGAGGGCGACGTTTTCTGCTCGGTGGTGCGCCGCGTTGCGCTGCCCGACGCGTTCTTCGCCATCGACGGGCTGACCGAGACCTTTCTGACCGTGCTCGCCGAATTCGGCGCATACCCGGCGGTGATCGCCAATGAACTCGACCGCTACCTGCCGTTCCTCGCGACGACCAAGGTGCTGATGGCGGCGGTGCGGGCTGGCGTTGGCCGGGAGACGGCCCATGAGGCGATCAAGGAGAACGCAGTCGCCGTCGCGCTCGCCATGCGCGAGCGGGGCGCGGCCCCGGACCTACTCGACCGCCTTGCCGCCGATGATCGGATTCCGCTGGATCGGGCTGCCCTCGACGAGGCGCTGGCCGACAAGGCCGCATTCACCGGGGCGGCAACGGCGCAGGTTGACGAGGTCGTCGCCGCGGTGCAGAAGATTGTCGCGCGCCATCCGGATGCGGCGGTCTACACGCCCGCGCCGATTCTGTAATCCGACTCCGGGCGACCCTCGTCAGAGGGAGGCGAGCAAATGCTCGGCGTCGGCAATGATCTGCTCCTCGCGGCGGAGCACCGCATCGAGGGCGGGCCGCGCCGCGTCGGCCGCCGTCGCGGCCACCTCGGCGATGAAGTCGTGCGCGACGATGGCGTCCTGTTGTTCGCCCAGCACATCTTGCAGCTCGGCACGCTGCTCGACGAGCCGGGTGCCGGCCGCACCGAGAACGGGGAGGGCGAGTTCGGCCGCGTACCGGTGCCGCTTGCCCGCCCGCCGCGCCGCGTGCGCGAGCCGCGGCGCGTCGTCGGTACCCGCCGTCGCCGCGGCGATCGCGTGCGCGAGGCGCTGGCGCAGGGTGTGATCGGCGTCGTCGACGTAGCGGGCTGCCTCGGTCGCCGGCCGGTGCGCGCGTTTGCGCAGGGGCGGGTCGGCCGCCCAGTCGGCGAGCATCGTGCGCAGCCGGTCGTACCGGGTCGAGCCCAGTGCGACGCCGACCTGCACCCAGGCTGCGCGGGCGCGTGCCGCGGATACATCGTCGAGAGCGGAGCGCGCGGCGGCGGCCGAGGACCAGTCCTCGACGTCGCGCAGGGCGATGGTGAGGCGGCGCGACTGGACGTCGAGGTCGCGCACCCGGCCCAGTATGGCGCCGAACCAGCGCAACTCGGCGCCCAGGTCGTCGGCCGCGGTGCGCTGGTAGATGTCGAAAGTGTGCAGGGTTGAGCGCAACCGTCGGATCGCGACGCGCGTCGGGTGAATCGCATCGAGCTGACCGTGGTTGAGCGGGCCGTCGTTGTCGAGGAGCACGGCGATCTGCGCATCGGCATACCCGCCCACCATCTCGGCGAGTGTTTTGGGGGCGCCCACGAATTGAAGATACCCGCCCCGCGGCCGACTCCGCGACCGGAGAGCCGGACCAGCAGGGTTCCCCGAGTGAGGGTGGCACTACGCTCGAAGCCATGCGTCCTGAACTGGATTCCTACGCGCACGTCGCGTCGGGCAAGGTCCGCGATATCTACCGCATCGACGACGAGACGCTGCTCATGGTCACCTCGGATCGGATCAGCGCGTACGACTTCGTGCTGACCACCCCCATCCCGGACAAGGGGCGGGTCCTCACCGCCACCAGCTTCTTCTGGTTCGAGTACCTGGGCGTGCCCAACCATCTGGCCGGGGGGCCGAATGACGACCGGATTCCGGCGTCGGTACTCGGCCGGTCGATGGTGGTGGCCGACCTGCCGATGGTTCCCGTCGAATGCGTCGCGCGCGGCTACCTGACCGGGTCGGGGCTGCTCGACTACGCCGCTACCGGGCAGGTGTGCGGCATCGAGCTGCCCGGCGGACTGGCCGAGGCGAGCGGGTTGCCGGCGCCGATCTTCACCCCGGCGTCGAAAGCCGAGCTCGGCGATCACGACGAGAACATCAGCTACGAGCAGGTTGTCGATCTTGTCGGGGCCGACCTGGCCGCCCGCCTCAGGTCGGCCACCCTGGACTGCTATGGCCGAGGCGCGGAGCTGGCCGCGCAACGCGGAATCATCCTGGCCGACACGAAGTTCGAGTTCGGGCAGGCCGCCGACGGGTCACTGGTGCTGGCCGACGAGGTGCTCACCCCCGATTCCTCGCGGTACTGGGATGCCTCGACCTACGTCGCGGGCCGGGTGCAGCCGTCCTTTGACAAGCAGATCGTCCGCAATTGGTTGACGAGCACCGAATCGGGGTGGGACCGGACGGGGGAGGCCCCGCCACCCGCACTGCCCCCCGAGATCGTCGACCGGGCCCGGGCGCGCTATATCGACGCCTACGAACGGCTCTCGCAACTATGCTTCGACAACTGGCCCGGCGGGCAGGAGGAACTGTGACCGACCAGCCGATCTCCCCGCCCGTGGCCAAGAAGGTCCCCGTCGAGCGGACTCACCACGGCGACACCGTCGTCGACGATTACACGTGGATGGCAGACAAGACCGATCCGGAGGTGATCGCGTTCCTGACGGGCCAGAACGACTTCGTCACGGCGCGGACCGGACACCTCACGGCGTTGCAGGACACCATCTTCGGCGAGATCAAGGCGCGGACGCAGGAAACCGATATGTCGGTGCCGACCCGCACCGGCGACCACTGGTACTTCGCCCGTACCGAAGAGGGCAAACAGTACGGCGTATCGGTGCGCTGCCCGGTGCGTGGTCCCGACGATTGGGATCCGCCAAGGATCAACGCGCACGAGAAGCTGCCCGGCGAACAGGTCGTCCTCGACACCAACGCCGAGGCGGCCGGACACGACTTCTTCAGTCTCGGCGGACTCTCGGTGAGCGAGGACGGCACCTGGCTGGCGTTCAGCACCGACATCGTCGGCGATGAGCGCTACACGCTGGCGTTCCGCAACATCGCCACCGGGCAGGAGTTGGCCGAGACGATCACCGGGACGGCAGGCGGCGCGATCTGGTCGCGCGATGCCCGGTACGTCTTTTATCAGACGGTCGACGACGCGTGGCGCCCCGACACGGTGTGGCGGCACGAGGTCGGCGGTTCGACGCCCGATGTCGAGGTCTTCCACGAACCCGACGAGGGCTTCTGGGTCGGAATGGGATCGAGTCGCAGTCTGGAGTACTTGTTCATCGGTGTCGGCTCGAAGACCACCTCGCAGGTCTACGCGCTCCGCACCGACAACCCGACCGGTGAGCTGGTCAGTCTCGCGCCGCGCATCCCCGGCGTCGAGTACGAGGTGGATCACGCCGCCATCGCCGGCCGCGACTACTTCCTGTTCACCCACAACGGTGTTGTCGGGGGGACCAAGTGCGAGAACTACACCGTCGACATCGCACCGGTAGCCGATCCGGCGAACCGGACGACGTTCATCGCGCACGACGAGTCGCGGCGCATCGAGGACATCGAGGCCTTCGCCGACTACCTGGTCCTGAGCTATCGGTCCGATGCCCTGCCGCGGGTGGCGATCGCCGACCTGCGCCGGATCGATGGATTGCCCACCGCCGACGACTTCGCCGAGGTGCGTTTCGATCAGCCGCTGTGTTCGGCGGGGGCCGCGGCCAACCCGGAGTGGCGCACCCCGCGGCTGCGGATCGCCTACACCAGCTTCATCGAGCCGACCGAGCTGATCGACCTCGACGTGGCGTCGGGACGGCGCACCCTACTCAAGCGGCAGATCGTGTTGGGCGGCTATTCCCCCGACGACTATGAGCAGTCGCGGCAGTGGGCCACAGCCGGCGACGGGACGCAGGTCCCGATCTCGGTCGTGCGGCGCCGGAGCACCGCATCGCCGGCGCCGACCCTGTTGTACGGGTACGGCTCCTATGAACAGAGTATTGATCCGACGTTCTCGGTCTCGCGGCTGTCGCTGCTCGATCGGGGTGTGGTCTTTGTCGTCGCGCACATCCGCGGCGGCGGTGAGATGGGGCGGCGCTGGTACGAGGACGGCAAGACCGTGCACAAGCGCAACACCTTCGACGACTTCGTCGCCGTTGCCCGTCACCTCGTCGACACCGGTGCGACGACCCCGGGGCAGTTGGTCGCCGAGGGGGGATCGGCGGGGGGGGGGCGGG